>NZ_JAZGQK010000021.1:0-365591 GCF_036422035.1 Plantactinospora sonchi | reverse complement strand
CGGGTCGCCACCTACTACCGGGGCAAAATCGACTCCTGGGACGTGGTGAACGAGGCGTTCGCCGACGGCAACGGCGGCGGCCGCCGTGACTCCAACCTGCAACGCACCGGAAACGACTGGATCGAGGCCGCGTTCCGCGCCGCCGACGCCGCCGACCCCAACGCCAAACTCTGCTACAACGACTACAACACCGACAACTGGACCTGGGACAAGACCCAGGCCGTCTACCGCATGGTCCAGGACTTCAAGCAGCGCGGCGTGCCGATCGACTGCGTCGGCTTCCAGTCGCACTTCAACAGCGGCTCGCCCTACCCGAGCAACTACCGCACCACACTGTCCAGCTTCGCCGCCCTCGGCGTCGACGTACAGATCACCGAACTGGACATCGAAGGATCCGGCACCACCCAGGCCAACACCTACCGCAACGTGGTGAACGACTGCCTCGCCGTCGCCCGCTGCACCGGCATCACCGTCTGGGGTGTACGGGACTGTGACTCGTGGCGTAGCGGTGGCACCCCGCTGCTGTTCAACTGCAACGGCACCAAGAAGGCGGCCTACACCTCCACCCTGGACGCCCTGAACGGCGCCACCCCGAACCCGACCCCGACGGCGACCACCCCGAACCCGACCCCCAGCCAACCCGGCACCATCGATCCGAGCGCCTGGTACGAACTGGTGAACCGCAACAGCGGCAAACTGCTGGACGTGTGCGGGATCTCCACCGCCGACGGAGCCTGTGTCCAGCAGTACGCCCGGTCGGGCGGATCGAACCAGCAGTGGCAGTTCGTCGACTCGGGCGGCGGCTACCACCGGCTGCGGGCGCGGCACTCGGGCAAGGTCCTGGACGTGTACAACTGGTCGACCGCGGACAGTGCCGCGATCGCGCAGTGGACCGACCACAACGGGGCGAACCAGCAGTTCCGGCTGGTCACCTCCACCGACGGGTACGTCCGATTGATCAACCGCAACAGCGGCAAGGCGATGGAGATCCGGAACGCCTCCACCGCCGACGGGGGCAGTGTGGTCCAGTACGCCGACCACGGCGGAACAAACCAGCAGTGGCAACTGCTCCGGGTCGGCGGAGCCACCACCACGCCGACGCCGACGGCGACCAGTACCCCTCCGCCCACCGGCACGCTGCCGAGCAGTTTCCGGTGGAACTCCAGCGGGGCGCTGATCGGGCCGAAGAACGACGGCCGCAACATCGCCGGCATCAAGGACCCGTCGGTGGTCTACCACAACGGCCGCTACCACGTCTTCGCGAGCACCGCCCAGTCGAGTGGCTACAACCTGGTCTACCTCAACTTCACCGACTGGTCACAAGCCAACAACGCCACCTTCCACTACCTCGACCAGGCCCCGCTCGGCACCGGATACCGGGCCGCACCCCAGGTGTTCTACTTCGCCCCACAGGGCCTGTGGTACCTGATCTACCAGACCGGCAACGCGTCGTACTCCACCAACCCGGACATCAGCAACCCGAACGGCTGGACCGCGCCACGGCACTTCTACACCGACATGCCGCAGATCATCCGGGACAACATCGGCGACGGTTACTGGGTCGACATGTGGGTCATCTGCGACAACGCCAACTGCCACCTGTTCTCCTCCGACGACAACGGCCACCTCTACCGCTCGCAGACCTCGCTGACGAACTTCCCCAACGGCATGGACCAGCCGGTGATCGCCATGCAGGACGCCGACCGCTACCGGCTCTTCGAGGCCGCCAACGTCTACCGGGTGGCGGGCCAGAACCAGTACCTCATGATCCACGAAGCGATCGGCACCGACGGGCGACGCTGGTTCCGCTCCTGGACCGCACCCGCCATCGCCGGCCCCTGGCAGGCCCTCGCCGACACGGAGAGCAACCCCTTCGCCCGCGCCAACAACGTCACCTTCCCCGGCGGGGCCTGGACCCAGGACATCAGTCACGGTGAGATGATCCGCGACCAGGTCGACCAGACCCTCACCATCAGCCCCTGCAACATGCGCTACGCCTACCAGGGGATGGACCCCAACGCGGGCGGCGACTACAACAGCCTGCCCTGGCGACTCGGCCTGCTCACCCAGACCAACTCCACCTGTTGACCGGGGGCCGCCCACCCTCCGAGGGCCAGCCCCAACCCACCACCGACAGAGGAGGTACCGACCGTGCGAGGACATCCACCTGAACCCTCACCTTCCGGTGACACGGAGGTCGGCCGGGCGGCACCCGGCGTTCCGGGCCGGCTGCTCACGCTCGTCACGGGCGGGATGGCGGTGGCCCTCGGGGTGCTGTCCGCGGTGGCGGTGACCACCGGCTCGGCGTCGGCCGCCGACAACCCCTACCAGCGGGGTCCGGACCCCACCCGGGCCAGTGTCGCGGCGGTGACCGGACCGTTCGCGACCGCGTCGGTCAGCGTTCCGAGCGGGTACGGCTTCGCCGGCGGCGCGATCTACTACCCCACCGACACCAGCCAGGGAACCTTCGGCGCGGTCGCCATCTCGCCCGGTTACACCGCGCTGTTCTCCACCGAACTCGCCTGGATGGGGCCCTGGCTCGCATCCCACGGGATCGTCGTGATCGGCATCGAGACCAACAGTCGCAACGACTTCGACGTCGCCCGGGGAACCCAGTTGCTCGCCGCGCTCGACTACCTCACCCAGCAGAGTCCGGTACGCGACCGGGTCGACCACAACCGGCTGGCGGTCTCCGGCCACTCCATGGGTGGCGGGGGCGCCCTCAACGCGGCCATCCGGCGTCCGTCGTTGAAGGCCGCGGTCGGGATCGCGCCGTACCTGCCGTCGTCGAACCTGGCCAACGACCGGGTCCCGACGATGGTCCTCGCCGGGCAGGCCGACACCGTGGTCACCCCGACCTACCTGAACGGCCTGCACGGCAGCCTGCCGGCAGCCACGGAGAACGCGTACCTGGAGATCGCCGGTGCCGACCATCTCTTCCCGGTCGGCAGGTCGAACGCCGTGATGATCCGGACGATGCTGCCGTTCCTCAAGATGTTCGTCGACAACGACGCCCGGTACAGCCAGTTCCTCTGTCCGTTGCTGGACTCGACCGGCGTGGTCACGTACCGCAGCACCTGCCCGCTCCTGCCACCGACCACCCCGCCGACCGGCACCCCGTCGCCGGATCCCTCGGACACCCCGACTCCCCCGCCGAGCAGCACCGCACCGCCCGTCGCCGGGTGCAGCGCGAATTACCGTACGACCAACTCCTGGCCGGGTGGCTACCAGGGCGAGATCACGGTGACGACGGGGAACTCCGCGATCAACGGGTGGACCGTCCGATGGACGCTGAGCAGCGGTCAGACGGTCAGCCAGGTCTGGAACGGCACGCTGAGCACCAGCGGGTCGACGGTGTCGGTGCGCAACGCCTCGTACAACGGCTCGCTCCCGCCCGCCGGCTTCACCACGTTCGGCTTCCTCGGCAGCGGAACGCCGTCACCGCCGTCACTCACCTGCACCAGCCCGTAGCCACGGCCGGCCCGAGGACCGGGGCCGCCGCGCTTCGCGCAGGTCCACGGCTCCCGACGCCGACCCCGCCCGGCGTCGGGAGCGACCGCGTCACGTCCGCCTCTCCGTTCTCCACGGCGCGGCCTTCGGACCTCGCCTGATCGTCGACGTGGACCAGGGGTGGAACCCGATCGGGTTCCACCCCTGACCCTGTTTGTCGGGACTGCACGGAACCGCTGGAGGCATCTCGCGCACGGTTGCCCCGCCGGGTCGTCGAGGAGCTGGTTCCAGGGCACCGGAGACGCGCGGACAGGTTTCACCTCCAGCCGGCCGTGGCCGGGCCGGGCCGATCGGGTACGAGCGTGATCTCGTCGGTCCACGGAAGTGGCTCGCCGCCGTCCGGCGGATGCCGCTGGCAGCGCCCCGGCCGGAAGAAGACCGGCGGTGCCCTGGGACCGGGCCAGCGTGACGTCGCCGCCGATCGGCCCGAGCGCCGGTGAAAGCCGCACCACGTTCACCGGGCCGATCCAACCAGCGGCTCGTCGCGACCGCCGCCGTGCCGGTTGGCGCCGCGTCCCGTTCCGCGCGTCCGACCCGTTCATCAGCCATGAGGCAGATGTTGGACATGGCGTGGGCCGTGGGGATGCCGGGCGACCGTTCGCGCCCTGACGAAGGCGACAGCCCGCGCGGACAGCAGGATGATCCGGGCCCGCGGTGACGTGGCGGGCTCGGCCTGCGCCGAACCCGCCACGTCTGCTCCACCCGATCGATCGCGGACCATGACAACGCTCACCGATGCGGCGCCCGTCGCCCCGCGAACGTCAGGGTGACCCGAGCCGGACCTGCGTCACGCGGTCAGCGCTGCAGTGTCAGCAGCCCCGGCCGGTACGGCAGGAGACCGTACTCGCCGCCGGAGTTGGGAGAACGTCCCTGGTAGAGCAACTGCAGGTTGCAGGGGTCAACGGTCATGGTCTGATCGGCGTTGGTGCGGATCAGTTCGCCGTGGCTGATGTCGTTGGTCCAGGTGGCACCACTGTTGGCCTTGCCGGCGAAGGGGTTGCTCTCGGTCGCGGCCTGCGGGGTCCACGAACCGCCCAGGCTGGTGGCGGTGAACGAGCGGAAGTAGCGACCCTGCGAGCCGATCGCCTCGACGATCATGAGGTACCGGCTCTGGCCCTGGAGCTTGTAGACCTGGACGGCCTCGAACAGGTTGTTCGTCGAGTCGGTCATGATCGTGGTGTAGTTCGAGCCGAAGCTGCCGGGGAAGTTCCCGATCGGCATGCTGGCCCGGTAGATCCGGCCGTTGTCCCCGGCGAAGAACAGGTACATGTTCGTGTCGTCGCCGATCAGCGCCTGGTCGATCGGGCCGGTGCTGGAGTTCGAGATGCTGCCGGAGAAGAGCGTCTGGTGCGCCGACCAGCTGTTCACGTTGGTGGGGTCGGTCGAGGTCCGGTAGGAGAAGGCGGGCCCACCCCACTGGTAGGCGAGCACCCAGACGTTACGCGGGGCGAAGTAGAACAGTGAGGGCGCGACAGCCGCGAAGGGCATCTGGTTCTGGCTGGCCGAGCCCATCTCGGACCAGTTGGTGAAGAGGCCGAAGTTCATCGAGCCCCACGTCGTACCCGTGTCGTGCGTCGTCCCGTAGACGAGTTGCCGGCCGTTGTAGGGCGCGTGGGTGAAGTCCTTGAGCGAGACCCATCCCGACCTCGGCTGCGCCAGCGCACCCGTCGACGACCAGCGGTACGTCGACGGCAGATTGCAGGTGCCGGTCGGCGGTGGCGTGGTGGGTGGCGTGGTGGGGTTGCCCCCGCCGTCGACGCGGACGAGTTGCCACTGCTGGTTGTTGCCACCCCAGTCGTCGTACTGCACGATGTTGCCGCCGTCGGCGGTCGAGGCGCCCTGCACCTCCACCACCCTGTTGCTGTTCCGGTTGATCAACCGGACGTAGCCACCGGCCGAGTCCGCCAACCGGAACTGCTGGTTGGCCCCGTTGCTGTCACTCCACTGCACGATCGCCGCACCGTTGGCGGTCGACCAGTTGTAGACGTCCAGCACCTTGCCCGAGTGCCGCGACTTCAACCGGTAGTAGCCACCGCCCGAGTCGACGAACTGCCACTGCTGCTGGTTGCCGTTGTTCCGGGCCCACTGGGTGATCCGTGCCCCGTCGTTCGTGGCCAGGTTGTACACGTCCAGGGCCTTGCCGCTGTTCCGGTTCACCAGCACGTACCAGGCGCTCGTGTCGACCGTAGCCGCGGCGGCGGGTGTCGACACCACCGCCGCGGCGGCACCACCGACCACCACCGCCGTCACGCCGACGGCGACGACCCGAGGCAACCACCCACGCCGCCGCGACGGCGGCGCGACCGATGGAGACCTACCGAAGCCAAACATGATCCTCCTTCGATGACCAAGAGCCGGACGGTCCGCCCGGAGATGGGCGCACCGCGACGCACGAACGATCACGTGCGTCGAAGTTAGTGTTAGCGCTAACAATGTGCCTCGCGCGCTGGTGCCCACGTCTGATCTCTGGCTCGACGACGCAGGCTTGCCCGGTAAGCCAGAGGCGTCGTCGTCCTTGACCATCGACTGTGAGCGATAACATGTCATTCGTCAAGTCGTAATATTCTCGACTCACGGGCGGCCGCCTAGCGCGGCCCCTGGCGCACGGCCGCTCGTCGTCGACTCCCCGCGAGAATCAACCCACCTACCGGCACGGACCCGGACCGGCCACCAGGGACGGTGCTTTGTTTGCGCTAACATCGCAGTCCATCTCGGTGACGCAACGCCTGGGCGGTACCCGCATCCGACCGCGGCAGAACCGGGTCGCCAGCCCTGCCGTGATCGGATCACGCCAGACCAACCTCGCTCTCGCCGGCCGGAGCCGGACCACGCACCCCACCCGGCAAAGACTCAGCCACAGGCGGCGCCGTTGAGGGTGAACCCTCTCGGGGCGGCACTGTTCCCACTGTGGCTGGCTTGGAAGCCGATGGTGGTCGAGCCTCCCGGTGGTATGGAGGCGTTGTGGCTGACGTTCGTCGCGGTGACCTGAGCACTGGTTGGCGAGTACGTGGCGTTCCAGCCGGAGGTGATGGTCTGCCCGGAGGCGAGGGTGAAACTCAGCGACCAGCCGATGATGGCGCTCGTGCCGGTGTTGGTGATGGTGATGTTGTCCACCAGGCCGGTGTTCCACGCGCTGACCGAGTTGGTCACCTGGCAGGTCCCGGTCGGCGGATTGGTCGGCGGGACGGTCGGTGGAGTCGTCGGCGGATTGGTCGGCGGGACGGTCGGGGCGGGGCCGTCGTTGACGGTGAGGGTGGAGATGCTCCGTGCGGGGATGGTGACGGTCGCCTGTCCGTCGCTCACGGTGGCCGGCTGGGTGGCGGCGCCCAGGGTTTGTGAGGTGACGGTGTGTTCGGCGGTCGAGATGCTCTGCGGTGTCTGGATGACGGCGTTGTTGACCGCGTTGTTCGAGCGGTTGAGGATCACCAGCGTGGTCTTGCCCCTGCCCCGGTAGGCGGTGACCTCCAGCGAGGAGGTTCGCGAACTCTTCGAGACGGCGACCCGTCGGTCGCCGGGCCGGACGTACTTCGAGTACTGCGAGAACGCCTGACCGCGCCGGAGGACCGCACCCTTCGTGGTGCCGTACTGGGCGTCGCCGTCGCCGATGAAGGAGTAGAAGCGGCGGCCGTACCACCAGATGTACGCGCTCCAACCGGACTCCATCGACCTGTGCACGGTGCGCATGACGTCGTCGAGGGTTTCGTTCCAGACGGTCGCGTTGCTCGGGTTGCCCCAGATGTTCGAGCCGTTTCCGTCGGCGGCGTGCAGGTTCCACTCGGTCATCCACTGGTTCTTGCCGTACTGGGTCGCGAGCGGGTAGGCGGACAGGTTTCCGCTGTTCTCGGCGTCGTACAGGTGCCCGCCGACGTAGCCGATGTTGTCGCGGGCGGTGGCGTCCTGCAGCGTGGGGTCGGAGTACGCGCGGTTGAACCGCAGTGACTCGCCGACCATCAGCCTGGTGTCCCGGACCTTGGCCCCCTGGTCGCGGACCCAGTCGCGCAACTCGGTGCCGGTCCAGTCCATCGAGTCGTAGTCAGGGTGCCAGTCCGGCTCGTTCTGGACCGAGGTCACGTCGATCGTGACGCCCTGGGTCTTCATGTACTGCACATAACCGTACAGATGGTTGGCGTAGTCGTCGTAGTAGTCGGTCCTGAGCTTGCCGCCGTTGACCCTGCTGTTGCTCGTCTTGAAGTTCGCCGGCGCCGTCCAGGGCGAGGCGAGGATCCTGACGTCGGAGCCGTACGACTTCGCCGTCTGCAGGCTGCTCGCGTACAGGCCCCACTCGCTCGACACTGGCGACACCACGGTCCGGATGATCGACAGACCCAACTGTCCCGGGCCCGTACCGACAAGGGTCTGGGTCTCGCTGGTCGTCCAGGGACTGCCGGAGCCACCGAAGATCGGGGTCGCGGCCCCGAACCCGTCGATCGTCTGGTACGACGAGACGGTGTCCACCGTGATGTCCGGCGTCGCGGCCAACAGCGGCGGGGCGGTCAGGACTCCCGACACGGTGGCCAACGCGGTTGCCGCGGCCACCAACGGAATCTGGAACTTTCTCACGGCTCACCTCAGTGACTCGTGCGGCAGCGGCGTTGCGGGATCGACGGGCAGGGCGGAGACGATCCGCCCTGCCCGTCGGTGTCACCCGGCGGTGCAGGATCTGATCTGCGGTCGGGCGCCGGAGTTGCCGTTCATCATGGTGGTGAAGCCGAACGTGTTGCCGCTGCCGTTGGAGCGCATGGTCAGCACCGTGCCGTTGCTGGCCAGACTGGCGCTGCCGCTCCAGGTGGTGGTGATCTGCTGCGGCGCGGTGACGGCCGCGACCACGGTCCAGGTGGTGGCCCCGCTGACGGTCACCGAGGTGTTGTACCGGTCGCCCCAGACCGTGCCGGGGGTGATCGAGGCGGTACAGCCGCCGCCCGGAGGCGGGGTGGTCGGGTTACCACCGGGTGGCGTGGTCGTGGGGTTGCCGCCGGGCGGGGTGCCGTTGTTCAACGCGGTGAGTACCGCGTCGTACGCGGGCTTCTTCTGGCCGCTGCCGTTGAACAGCAGCGGGCTCTCGCCGGACCGCCACGAGTCCGAGTCACGGATACCCCACACCGTGATGCCCTTGCAGCGGGCCACCGCGAGACAGTCGTTGACGACGTTGCGGTACGCGTCGGACGGCGCGTTGCGGATGTCCAGCTCGGTGATGTGCACGTCGACGCCGAGCGCCGCGAAGCTGGACAGCGTGGTGCGGTAGTTGCTCGGGTAGTTCGAACCGCCGGTGAAGTGCGACTGCAGTCCGACACAGTCGATCGGTACGCCGCGCGACTTGAAGTCCTGGACCATCCGGTAGACGGCCTGGGTCTTCGCGTCGTTCCAGTTGTCGATGTTGTAGTCGTTGTAGCAGAGCTGGGCGTTCGGGTCGGCGGCGTCGGCGGCCCGGAACGCGGCCTCGATCCAGTCGTTTCCGGTGCGCTGCAGGTTCGAGTCGCGCCGGGCGCCGCTGCCACCGTCCGCGAACGCCTCGTTCACCACGTCCCACCAGGCGACCTGGCCCCGGAAGTGGGTGGCGACCTGGGTGACGTGGTTGAGCATGGCCTGCCGCAGCGTGCTGCCGGACATGTTCTGCATCCAGCCGGGCTGCTGGGAGTGCCAGGCGAGGGTGTGCCCGCGTACCTGCATGCCGCGGCTGCGGGCATGCTGCACGATCCGGTCCGCGTTGCCGTAGCTGAACTGGTTCTGCTGCGGCTCGGTCGCGTCGATCTTCATCTCGTTCTCGGGCGTCACCTGGTTGAACTCGCGGTTCAGGATCGTGGTGTACGCGCTGTCGTTGAGCCTGCTCGCGGCGACGGCGGTGCCGAAGTAGCGGCCGCGCTCGGCGGCCGAGGCACCGAGCGTGGTGGCGGCGGCCGCGGAGCCGCCGGTCACCAGCGTGATCGCGGCCAGGACCGCGATGCTGCCCAGTGCGGCCGACAAGGTCGTGGCGATCCTCGTTCTCCGCCGTGGCGGTGTGCCGGGCTTGTTCCTCATCGTTGACTCCTCCACGTCGTGGGGCCGGATGCTGCGGTGTGGCCGGTGTCCGGGGGCACCGGTGGCGGGCTGGGGTCTGTGTTCGGTGAGCGGTGTGACACGGTGGGAACCACCGTCGTGACCGGGCGGGAGGCCGTCGTCGCCACCTCGTCCAGGGCTGGCCTGGCCACGGGGTGGGCAGACCACTGCCTGGCGCGTGCGGTGACACGGGCGGCGCCCAGCAACCGGAGCCCATCGGTTGCCGTCAATGTGAGCGATAACATAACCCCGCCGTCACCTACTCGCAACCCCCGTCACCCGGGCATGGCGTACCGGCATTCCCGCCGCCTCCGCGCCCACCTGGGTCATCGCCACCCACCCGTCGGGACGGCCCGCTGCGCCCAAAGTCGCCGCAGGACGAGCAGTCCACCGATGCCGGGCACCACGGCCAGCGCCCATGCCCGGTCGGCCCGACTCTGCCGGAGGGTGAGCAGGATGACGAACAGGTAGGCACACCCGTGGGTCGGTCCGACCACTGCGGAGACCTGCGGCCAGTGCACGGTGGCCAGATTGGTCAACAGCACCACCAGGGTCGCGAGTTCCGCCCCCGCCGCGATGCGCAGGGCACGCAGAGGATCCACCGCTTCACACCCCCGTCGTGGAACCGGGGCGGACGATCATCAGCACGGTGACCACGGCCCACAACATGTTGAACAACCCCGTGTACGCCGCCAGCCGCGCCGGCCCGCGACCGTCCACCGGGCCGGCGGGTGACGGGCCCGCCGCCCGGTCCGACACCTGGGCGAGCATGCGCGCCTGGCGTGGCAGGACCAGCAGTGTCAGCACGCCGGCGGCGGCCGAGGTCAGCCCGATCGAGGTGATCAGCCACGCGTCGCCCAGCACGCCGAGGCTGTTCGCGGTGGCGAGTCCGAACACCGGCACGACGATCCCGACCGCCGCGTAGACCCGGCAGATCCGGTGCAGAGAGCGGAGCACGGCCACGTCCCGGTCGGTACCGGACTCCGCCACGGCGCGGCGCACCGCGGCGGGAAACATGCTCGCCGCGACGGTGACCGGCCCGATCGCGACAATGGCGGCAAGCACATGGACTGAGAGCAGGAACTTCGTCATCGGCCCGCCCTCGCGCCGCACCGACCGGTGACGCTGGAGCCAGCTCTCCGGGTGGGGGCCGGGGTGGCACCGGCGAGGTCAGGAATTCCGTCGAAAGACATTCCGCCGCCTCAGACGGTGACCGTGGGCACGGATCCGGTGTCCCGCCAGACGGTGCCGCGACGTTCGTGGGCGAACAACCGTTCCACGGCGTGGGCGACGCGCGGGCCCAGCTCCCGCTCCAGCAGGTACAGCCCCAGGTCGAGCCCGGAGGTCACGCTCGACGCCGTGACCAGGTTACCGTCGTCGACCACGCGGGCGTCGACCGCGACGACCCCGGTCGCGGCGAGTGCCGCCAGACCGAGCTGGTTGGTGGTCGCGGTACGGCCACCGATGAGTCCCGCCATCGCCAACACCATCGAGCCCCCGCACACCGTGGCCACCGTGCGGCCGGGACGGTCGAGGGCCTGCTTGAGCAGGCCGGGCAACGGCGTGTCGAGGGTACGGGCAAGGATCGCCGGGATGCTGTCCTCCGGCACGTCACCCGCCCCGTCGGGCAGGGCCCCGACCGCGCCGGGCACGACGACCAGGTCCGCGCGGTCCGGTTCCAGCCGGGCGGTCGCCCGCAACGACAGCAGGCCCAACCCGCTGGGCACCTGACGCGGTCCCTCGGCCGAGACGAGTTCCACCTCCACCCCGCGGTCGGCGAACGCACCACCCGCGGCGAGTACCTCGTACGGCGCTATCACGTCCAGCGGGTCGAACCCGTCGAACAACACGAACTGCGCGAGCAAGCCGATCAGCCTCCCTGGTAGCGGTGCCGCCGACGCTAGCCACGCTGCCCCGCCACCGGAAGCGGCTCGATTGCCACCCTCCAACGGATTCTCGCCAACAGTCTGACCAGTGGACGAAGCGCTACAGCAGGCTCCGCAGCCTTGGCGGTAACCAGGCGATGACGTACGTTGTCGCCATGCACGTCGTGGCTGTGCTGGCCCTGGACACGGTCATCCCGTTCGACCTCTCCACCCCGATCGAGGTGTTCAGCCGCACCCGACTGCCCGACGGGCGCCCCGCCTACCGGGTACGGATCTGCGGTGCCACCCCGACCGTCGACGCGGGCGCGTTCACGCTCCAACCGCCGTGGGGCCTGGACGGTCTGCACGACGCGGACACGATCATCCTGCCCGGCCGCGCCGACCTCGACGCGCCGATCCCGGACGAGGTCCTCGACGCCCTACGGCAGGCCGCGGCCAACGGCACCCGGATCGCCTCGATCTGTGCCGGCGCGTTCACCCTCGCCGCCACCGGCCTGCTCGACGGACTGCGTGCGACAACCCACTGGGTCGCCACCAGCCTGCTCGCCGACCGCTACCCCGCCGTCGACGTCGACCCCGACGTGCTCTACGTGGACAACGGTCAACTACTCACGTCGGCCGGAGCCGCCGCCGGCCTGGACCTGTGCCTGCACCTGATCCGCCACGACCACGGATCCGCGGTGGCCGCCGACGCCGCCCGCCTCTCCGTCATGCCCCTGGAACGCGAAGGGGGCCAGGCCCAGTTCATCGTCCACGACCAGCCGCCCACACCCCGGGGATCCGCCCTCGAACCCGTACTGCGCTGGATGCAGGACAACGCCGGGAAGGACCTCACCCTCGACGACATCGCCGCCCACGCCGGCATGAGCGCCCGCACACTCAACCGCCGTTTCCGGGAACAGACCGGCACCACCCCACTGCAGTGGCTGCTCCGCAGCCGCATCCGCCAGGCCCAGTACCTGCTCGAAGCCACCGACCACCCGGTCGACCGGATCGCCACCCAGGTCGGGTTCGGCTCACCCACCGCCTTCCGCGACCGTTTCAAGCGAATCGTCGGGACCAGCCCCCAGACCTACCGCACCGCTTTCCGGCGGACCCGCCACTGACCACCACCGGAGGCCGCGCGACCGGGACACCGTCTCGACGCCGCCGGCCGTCAGCCGCCCGTCATCGCCTGGCGTGCCGGAGCCCGGTGACGACAACGGCCACGGCGAGCAGGACCGCTCCCGCCCCGGCCACCAGCACCGGCGCCGGGCCACCCCGGACGGCACCCAGGTAGTCCAGGGCCGCCACGTCGTTCAGGACCAGGTACCACAACGGCACGTAGGCGGCCTGGAACAGCCGCTGGGTCCGGCCGACCACACCGAGCGCGAGCGCCAGCGAGGCGACGAACACGGCACCGGCGCCCCAGCCGGCCAGGCCGGCGACGTCGCCGGTCACCAGCATCCGGACCGTTGGACCCGTCCCCACCAGGGCGGCGACGGCGAGCCCGGCCGCCCACTCGGCCAGCAGCCGACGACGTGCCGCCGGGTACGCGCCGAGCAGCACCCCCATGTTGTTCTCCGCCGGCTGCGTGCCCAGCCGCGACCAGATCAGTACCGGCCAGATCCCGGCCACCAGGAGCCCCAGGGCGGGCGACGCCGCCAGCCCCACGAGCACGAGAATCCCGGTGCCGAGCCACCACCAACGGCTCACCCCCTGGACGAGGATGCGCAGTTCGCCGACGAACAGCCGGACCGCCGGGTTGCCTCGCCGGACCGCGGTTCTCGGCAGCCCGGCGTAGACCGCTGCCGGGGCGGGCGGCGGCGTGGGTCCGGCCGGTACCGCGATACCCGGGCGGCGGGCGGTGTCGAACCGGTGGAACCACAACGCCGGCACCGCCGCCACCGCGAGGGCGACGAGCGTCATGCCGACCCGGTCCGCGACCAGGCCGGCGCTCAGGTCCAGTCCCGACCAGTCGAACGTCCGGAGCGGCTGCTCGACGTACATCAGCCCGAGACCGAGTTCGGCGTCCTTCAGTGCGAAACCCTGGGCCGCCAGGTCGGCGCCTACCGAGTCCGCGACGTACCCCACCCCGAGGCCGCCCAGCAGGGCACCCGACATCTGGCTGACGATCGCCAGCACCATCCACACGAAGAACCAGGCGATGTTGCCGATCCCGCCGTTCAACGGACGCACGGTGTCGAACAGCAGGGCGGCCGCCGCGGTGACCGCCAGCACCGGCAGGGTGACGAGCACGAACGGCGCCAGCAGAGCGACCGGGTCCACCGCGCGGGACTCCGCCCGCGCCAACTGCATCACCAGGGCGGTCACCGCGAGCACCCCGGTCATCGACGCCAGCACCAGCAGGTTGCTGCCGAACTTGCCCATCAGGTACGCGAGGCGGCTCACCGGTGTGGCGGCCAGCACCTGGCCGACACCGGTCCGCTCGTCCCGCCTGATCGTGCCCCGTACGACGTAGAAGCCGCCGAACATGAGCCACAGCGCGCCGGCGACCGCGGTCACCGCACCGGTGTAGGCGCTGTCGTAGACGCCCCGGTGCCCGGCCAGGTCCAGGATCACCCAGTGGGCGTCGGCGGCGGGCGCCGCCAGGTAGCCCAGGCCGACGGCGGCGAGCACGATCGCCGCGTACGCCGGGCGGCGTACCCGGTCCCGGAAGTCCGCGAGCGCGAGACCGGCGATCACCGGAACCCACCGGTGGTCTGCCGGGCGGGCGCGCCGGCCGTACGGATGACGGCGAGGTACGCGTCCTCGAGGTCCGGCGGGACGGGCCGCGCGTCCGGCGCGGGTGACACCGGCGCCAGCAGCCGCACCCGTACGCCGGTCGCACCGCGCACGATCCGGCTGACCGTGTACCGTTCCTGGATCCGGCCCGTCTCCGCCGGGTCGACGGTCATCTCCCACACCTGCCCGTCCACGTCCCGCAGCAGCTCTTCGGGCGTGCCCCGGCGCAGCAGGCGGCCGCCCGCGACGATCGCGATGTCGCCGGCCACCGACTCCACGTCGGAGACGATGTGCGTGGAGAGCAGCACGACCCGGTCCGCCGCCAGGTCGCTGAGCAGGTTGCGGAACCGCACCCGCTCCTCCGGGTCGAGGCCGGCGGTCGGCTCGTCGACGATGACCACCTCCGGGTCACCCAGCAGCGCCTGGGCGATGCCGACCCGGCGGAGCATCCCGCCCGAGTATTTCCCCAGCGGTCGTCTGCCCGCCGAGGTCAGGTTGACCAGTTCCAGCAACTCGCCGATCCGGGCGCGGGCGGACCGCGCGGACAGCCCCTTGGCGGCGGCCAGGTACGACAGGAACTCGCGTGCGGTCAGGTTGGGGTAGACCCCGAAGTCCTGCGGCAGGTAGCCGAGGACGCCACGGAGCGCGTCGGGTCTGGCGACGACGTCGGTGCCCGCGTACCGGACGTGTCCCCGGGTCGGCCGGGTGACCGTCGCCGCGACCCGCATCAGCGACGACTTGCCGGCGCCGTTCGGTCCTAGCAGTCCCAGCAGGCCGGGGCCGAGCCGCAGGGTCAGCCCGTCCACGGCGACCTTGCCGCCCCGGTACACCTTCTCGATGTCGAGCAGTTCCAGCATCATGCCGTCTGTCGAATTCACCCTCGCAGCACACCAGCGGGTCCCGCGCCGGGCACTACGGCTGGTCCCCGACTTCGAGGTATGGCTAGGCATACCCGCCCCGGCGGTGCGCCCGGTTACCGTGATGGGCGTGCCCGGTCCACCTCCTCGGACAGCGCTGGCGGCGCTCGCCCAGCGTCGTTTCCTGCTGTCCGGCTGGCCGTGGCGCTCTGCCGGATATGTCCTGACCACCGGGCCGGTCGTACTCGCCGCCGGGCTGCCACTCGTCCTGCTGGCCCTGCCCTGGGTGGTCTTCCTGGCGGCGTTGGCCGACGGCGACCAGCCGTTGGGCGCGCTCGCGGCCCTGCTGGTCCTCGGCGCGGTGCTCGTCCTGGCATTCGGCCCGGCGGTGGCCCTGCCGCTGGCCGCCCTCGAACGGTGGCGGCTGCGCCTGGTCGACACCCGGCCGCTCCGGTCCGGGCACCGCCGGCCGGCCGCTCCCGGACTGTGGCCGTGGCTGCGGACCCGCTACACCGACGCGGCGACCTGGCGGGACCTCGGCTACGCGGTGCTGCTGCTGACCGTCGTGCCGGTACTCCACCTGGTGGCG
The DNA here is from genome assembly GCF_036422035.1 of Plantactinospora sonchi. Classification (NCBI taxonomy): domain Bacteria; kingdom Bacillati; phylum Actinomycetota; class Actinomycetes; order Micromonosporales; family Micromonosporaceae; genus Plantactinospora; species Plantactinospora sonchi. The sequence goes on along the minus strand of NZ_JAZGQK010000021.1, from coordinate 349,992 downwards.
CTCACCGGGGTGGCGCTGATCGGCATCATGGTCGCCAGCCCGCTGCTGGTCGCCGACGGGCCGGTGTCGTTGGGCCTCGACCAGGCGTCCACGGTCGGTGAGGCGGTGCCGTACGCGGTGACGGGCCTGGTCCTGCTGCCCGCCGTGCCGTACCTGCTCGCCGCCTCCGCCGGCGTGCACGGCGTGCTGGCCCGGCTCCTGCTCGGCGACAGCGCCGGTGACCTGCTCCGGGCCGAGTTGGTGGAGGTCGCCCGGTCCCGGGCCCGGCTGGTCGACGCGTTCGAGGCCGAGCGCCGACGCATCGAGCGTGACCTGCACGACGGGGCGCAGCAGCGGCTGGTCAATCTCACCATCCAGCTCGGGCTCGCCCGGCTGGACATGCCGGCCGGCACCCCGGCGGCGAGCGCCCTGGCCCAGGCCCACGAGCAGGCCAAGCAGCTGATGGCCGAGTTGCGCGAGCTGATCCACGGCATCCGCCCGCAACTGTTGACCGACCGTGGACTGCCAGCTGCGCTCGACGAACTCGCCGACCGCGCCCCGGTTCCGGTCACCGTCCGCGCCGACCTGCCCGACCGGCCGCCGGTGCAGTTGGAGGACATCGTGTACTTCGTGGTCGCCGAGGCGCTCGCCAACGTCGCCAAGCACAGTGCGGCGACGCGCGCCGCGGTGGACGTACACGAGCGGGCCGGCGTCCTCGCGGTGGAGGTGACCGACGACGGCCGCGGCGGCGCGGACCCGTCGCACGGCACCGGCCTGACCGGTCTCGCGGACCGGGTCGCGGTGGCCGACGGTCGGCTGCTGTTGTCCAGTCCGGACGGTGGCCCGACGGTGCTGCGGGTGGAGTTGCCGTGCCCGTGCGGGTAGTGCTCGCCGAGGACGGCGTGCTGCTGAGAGAGGGTCTCGCCGGGTTGCTCGACCGGTTCGGCTTCGAGGTCGTCGCCGCCGTCGGCGACGCCGACGCGCTCGTCGCCGCCGTCGCGGAGAAGCGACCGGACCTGGTGGTCACGGACATCCGGATGCCACCGGGATACACCGACGAGGGGCTGCGCGCGGCGGTACGCCTGCGTCGCGACCACCCCGGGCTCGCCGTCGTCGCGCTCAGCCAGTACGTGGCCCGCAGTTACGCCGCCGACCTGCTCAACTCCGACGGCGGCCGGCGGGTCGGCTATCTGCTGAAGGACCGGATCGCCGACATCGAGGACTTCGTCGAGGCGCTGCGCCACGTCGCCGCCGGCGGCACCGTGATCGACCCGCACGTGGTGCGCCAACTGCTGCACCGCCGACGCGACCCGCTGGCCCAGCTCTCCGCCCGTGAACTCCAGGTGCTGGGGCTGGTCGCGGAGGGCCACTCGAACGCCGAGATCGCCCGCAGACTGGTCGTCTCCGAAGCCGCGATCGGCAAGCACGTGGGCAACATCCTCGCCAAACTCGACCTCCCGCCGACCGAGGACACCAACCGTCGGGTGCTCGCCGTGCTGGCGTACCTGCGAGGCACCGAGGCGTGATCCGGCGGCGCCCAGCCGGATGGCCTCGACCGGGTCGCCGGGCGCCACGTTCTTCCCAGGAAGCCGCTCGCGCCGGCCGGTAGGGCGTGGATCATTGTCGTCGTTGTCGAAGGTGGTGGGCCGGGGCCTGCCCTCGCGTCGAGGGCCGCCGGGTCAGATGGTGATGACCACTTTCGCCCGTGCGTGTTCGCCTTCGAGGTACCGGATGGCCCGGGGCACCTCGTGGAGCGGGTAGGTCCGGTCGATGACCGGGGTGAGGCGGCCGGCCTCGGCGTGGACGCGGAGCGTGTCGAGGTGTTGTCGGCTGGGCGCCGTGGCGAGGGTGACGATGCGGTGCCGGACGAAGGGTGCCGTCAGCCGCCCACGGGCAAGAAGCCAGACCGGTCCGAGGAGACTTCCGCCCCGGTAGACGCCACCGCCGGAGAGCACCAGCGTCCCGGTCGGGGTCAGCGTCCGGCGGAGCGCGGTGAGTGAGCGGTTGCCGACCAGGTCGAGCAGCACGTCGTGGCGGCCGGCGTCGCGGGTGAAGTCGTCGCGGGTGTAGTCGACGACGTGGTCGGCGCCGAGGGAGCGGACCAGGTCGACGTTGCGGGTGCTGCACACTCCGGTCACCGTCGCGCCGAGCACCTTGGCCAGTTGGACGGCGAAGGTGCCGACGCCGCCGGAGGCGCCGTTGACGAGGACGCGGTGGCCGGGCTCGACCTGCCCGACGTCGCACAGTCCCATGAGCGCGGTGACGCCGGCCAGCGGCAGGGCGGCCGCCTGCTGGGGCGTCAGGTTCGCCGGCTGCGGCGCGACCTGGGACTCGGGCACGCACACGTACTCGGCGAACGCGCCGTTGGCGTCACCGAGGTCACCGAAGACGGCGTCTCCCGGGCGTACCTGTCGGACGTGGGTGCCGACGGCCTCGACCCGGCCGGCGAAGTCGCGGCCACGGATCCGCGCTCGGGGCCGTGACCGGCCCATGGCCAACCGCGCCATCCGGGGGTCACCGCGCATGGCATGCCAGTCGTACGCGTTGAGTGCCGCCGCCTCGACCCGGACGAGCACCTCGTCGGCGGCGGGCACCGGGGCGTCGACGTCGACGAGTGTGAGCGTCTCCGGCGGGCCGTACCGGTCCTGGACGATCGCCTTCACTGTTCCTCCCCTCCAGGTGTACGGCGTACACCTCATGTCAACCACGGTAGGTGTACGCCGTACACCTGTCAAGGAGGTTAGGGTTTCCTGCATCGCCGGGAGACGGGGACCGAGATGGTTGAGCAGGCTGAGACGCTGCGCCGGACGCCGCTGAGCAGGGACCGGATCCTGCGCGCCGCCGTCGCGCTCGCCGACGGGGCCGGGATCGAGTCGCTCAGCATGCGCAACCTCGCCCAGGATCTGGGCGTCGTGCCGATGGCCCTCTACAAACACGTGACCAACAAGGACGAACTGCTCGACGGCATGATCGACGTGGTCGTCGGCGAGATCGACCCCCTGGTGCCCGACGCCGACTGGCAGCACGCGGTCCGCGAACGCATCCTCTCGGCGCGGCAGGTGCTGCTGCGTCACCCCTGGGCGCCGCTCGCGATCGAGTCGCGGAACATGGCGACGCCGGCCATCCTCGCCTACCTCGACTCGATGATCGGCACGTTGCGGGCCGGCGGTTTCTCCGCTGACCTCGCCCACCACGTGATGCACGCGATGGGCAGTCGGATCCTGGGCTTCAGCCAGGAACTGTTCGACACCTCCCGGCGGGCCGGACGGTCCGGCGCGACCGACCCGGACCCGCCGACGGCACTACCACCGGAGGTCGCCGCCCGCTTCCCGCACGTCGCGGAGATCGCCATGGCGGCGTCGCATGAGGACGCGTCGGTCCTGGGTCAGGGCTGCGACGACCAGTTCGAGTTCGAGTTCGCGCTGGACCTGCTGCTGGACGGCATCGAGCGGCTGCGACGGCAGGGCTGGACGTCGACGCGCCGACCCCGGTGACAGGGCGAGACGGGGCACGGCGCCCGGCTCGACCTCGACGGCGGCCCGATTCGGGTCGGCCACGGGGTGCGGTACGGCGACCTCAGCCCTCGGTGTCGCGGCCGGCTGCCGGCAGGCTCGCCACACCCCGACGCAACGCGGCCATGAACCCCCGGTAGCCGTCCGGCCCGAGCGTGTCCGACAGGTTCTGCTCGATCACAGCCACGAGGCTGTCGGAGATCTCCATGAAGCGGAGTCCCCGTTCCGTCGGCATGATCAGCTTCGCCCGGCGGTCGGCCGGGTCGGGGGCACGCCGCACGTACCCCAGCCGCTCCAGCTCGTCGAGGATCGCGCCCATCGTCTGCTTGTTGCGGCCAGCCAGCCGGGCCAGTTCGCCGGGACGGGTGCCCTCCGCGTCCAGGTAGGCCAGGACCGCCCCGTGGCGGGGTCGGACGTCCTGGAACCCCTGCTCCGCGGCGCGCGCGAAGATCTCGCGCTGAACCCGCGCGGAGAGTTGGACGGCCAGGATGCCGAGGTCGGGATCCTGCTCCTTACGTGTGCTGCGCCTCATACATTGGTCCAATCATTGGACTGTCACATCTTTGGACTATATCGTCGTCGACGGCACCACCGCCCGGACCCGCATGACAGTAGGGCCGGCCGGCGATCCGACAGCGGGCACCCGCCCGCTCCGGCTCCCACCCGCCGAATCCGGCGGGGCGGCGGACACCGCAGCCGTCGCGGACCCCCGCCAGGCTCACCACCCGTACGACCAAGGAGAACCATGACCATTCTGATAACCGGAGCGACCGGCATGGTGTCGAGCGAGCTGCTCCGGCAGCTCGCCGGCAAGGCCCCGCTGCGCGCGCTCGTTCGGGACCCGTCGCGCTCCCCCGCGCTCGACGGCGTCGACGTCGCCGTCGGCGATCTGGACGACCCCGCCACGCTGGTACCGGCGTTCGACGGAGTGACGACGTTGTGGCTGCTGACGCCGATGGGACCGATCGCGCCGAGTCAGAGCATGAACGCCGTGTGGGCGGCCCGGCAGGCCGGGGTACGACACATCGTCCGGCTCTCCGCGATCGGCGCGGCACACGACGCCCCCACCCGCAACGGCCGGCTGCACGCGCTCTCCGACGCCGAGTTGCAGAACTCGGGTATCGCCTGGACCATCCTGCGGCCGAGCTACTTCATGCAGAACCTGCTCGGGGCCCTGGCCGGGGACCAGCTCCACGGACTCTTCGGCGAGGCCAGGGTCGGCACGGTCGACGTACGGGACATCGCCGCGGCGGCCGCCGAGATTCTCACCGCACCGCACCGACACGAGGGCATGATCTACACGCTCACCGGTCCGGAGAGCATCTCCCTGCACCAGGCGGCGGAGGAGGTCACCCGTGCGCTCGGGCGACCGGCCCGGTACGTACCGCAGAGCCCCGAACAGACGCACGCCGGGCTGCTCAAGCTGGGGCTCGACGATTGGACGGCAGAGGTGCTCACCGAGTACCGGGGCGCGTACGGCTCCGGTTGGGGGGACTTCGTCAACGACCATGTCGCCACGATCGTCGGCCGGCCGCCACGGGGCATCGCCGAATTCATCCGCGATCACCGCGAGCGGCTGCCCAGCGCCTGATCCGGTGGGCCGTCCGGTGGATCCCAACCGGACGGCCCACCGCGCGGCCACTGACCACGACGCCGGCGCGTCCCACCGCCTCCTGACGCCGGAACACACACATCGCTCGTCCCGACCGTCGCCTCCGACTGCGGCGCATAACCGCCCGACGTCTTCCGCCACCGTGGTACGAATAACCGGTAGCACGACCAGCGAGGCGGACGAGCTGTGACGCGGACCAGGGTGGAACAGCTCTTACGGGATCCCCGACAGCCTCGCGAAATCTCATTCCTCGAACTCTTCTTCGACCTCGCCATCATCTTCGCGCTCACCCAACTCTCGCAGCGGCTCCTGCGGGACTTCGACTGGGTGAATTCGCTGCAGACCGGGGTCCTCGTGGCGGCGGTCTGGTGGCTCTGGGTAGGGGCGACCCGTACGACGGACTGGCTCGACCCGGACCACCCCTTCCCGCAGCGGATCATCATCGGGATGATGTTCGCGGGGCTGGTGGCCGCCGCCTCCATACCCGAGGCGTTCGGCAGACACGGCCTCGTATTCGCCGGGGCGAACGTCGCGGCGCACCTCGTGAGACACCTGTCGATCGCCCTGGTGTTGCGGGGCCACCCGGTCGGCAAACGCTCGCTGCACGCGGCGACCTGGTTCGGCGTCACCGCGATTCTGTGGATCACGGGGGCGTTCCTGCCGGCGACCCCACGGCTGGCGCTGTGGTCGGTCGCGCTGGTCCTGGACTACCTGGGCGTCGGGATCGGCTGGCGGCTGCCCGGGTTCCGGCCGATACCCGAGCATCACCTGCGGACAGTGGGTAATCACATCGCGGAGCGTCACCGGCAGGTCTTTGTCATCGCGGTCGGGGAACTGGTCCTGACCAGCGGCATCACCCTCAGCCAGACCCGACTCGGCATTGTCCAGATCGGCGCCTTCGCCCTCGCGTTCGCGATCGCCGGACTGACCGCCTGGGCCTTCTTCCTGCCGCGCGGGCTCGCCCTCGGGGCGCTCCTCGACCGGCGACCGGCATCGGTGGCGGTGCACGCCTCGTACACCCACATGATCATGGTCCTCGGGATCGTCTTCATGGCGATGAGTGCCGAGATACTGATCTCCCGACCACTCGGTGAGACCCGTGCCCAGTGGTCCGTCGCCATCCTGGCCGGGCCCTTCCTCTTCCTCGGTGGACGCGCCCTGTACGCCTGGATCGTGTTCCACCGGGCCGCCTGGCGGGCCCCGGCCGGCATGCTGGTCATCGCGGCCCTCTCCCCCGTCATGCTGCGACTACCGCCGCTCGCCGTGGCCAGCGTCGTCGGTCTGGTGCTGCTCGCCATCGTGCTCAGCTACCGACAGTTGGGCCCCGAGGCGGTCCGGGTGGGAACCCCACTGGAACGACTTCTCCGGAAACGGAAGAACCCCCGGCAACTCTCCTCCTACGAACTCTTCTTCGATCTCGCCATGATCTTCGCCCTGAGCCGGGTGTCGCAGCGGATCGTGAGCGAGCTCAGCCTGGTCAACATCGCGGAATCGATGATCCTCCTGGGCGCCATCTACTGGATCTGGACCGCGACGACGTGGTCGACGGACTGGTTCAACCCGGACGAGCCCCGACTGCAACGCCTCATCATCGGCGTCATGTTCGCCGGGCTGCTGATGGCGTCCGCCGTGCCAACCGCCTTCGGCGAACACGGGCTGCTGTTCGCCGGCCCGTACGTCGCGATCCACATCGTCCGAGGGCTCGTGATCGTCCCGGCGCTGCGGGGTTCGCCGCTGCAGGCCCGCTCGGCACGGGTCCTCATCTGGTTCGCCATCTCGGCCGTCTTCTGGCTGACCGGCGCCTTCCTCCCCGCCCCGGCGCGAATCGCGACATGGGCGGCGGCGCTCCTCATCGACGGCGCGAGTGCCTGGTTCGGCTGGCCGGTGCCGAAGCTGAGCCGCGCGCCACAGGCGCATCTGAGGGTGATCGGCGAGCACGTCGCGGAGCGGTACCGTCAGGTCTACATCATCTCCCTGGGCGCGCTGGTCCTGCTCAGCGGCCTGGCCTACGGCAGCACCGGCTTCGACTACCTCCGCACGCTCGCCTTCATCCTCGCCTTCACCCAGGCGACGCTGATGCTGTGGAACTACTTCCTGCCGTCCGAGCAGGATCTCGGGACCGTGGTCAACACGACCGCACCGAAGTACGCGGTCGCCGCCGCGTACTGCCACGGGATCATGATCGCCGGAACGGTTGTCGCGGCGGCCGGCGCCGAGATGTACATCCGCCGGCCGCTGGGGCTGGTGGACGCGGCACTGTCGCTGGTCATCGTCGGCGGGTTGGCCCTGTACATCGTCGGGCGCACCCTGTTCGGCATCGTGATGTACCGGGTCCACCGAGCGTGGCGCGGCCCCGTGGCGCTGCTCGTCCTCGCCGGCATCACGCCGGTGCTGCTGATGGCGCCGCCCCTGGTGGCGGCGATCGCCACCACCGTCGTCGGGCTCTGCCTCACCCTCAGCTTCCGGGGGACCAGCGCCACCGAACCGCAGAAGCGAAGCTGAGCCCACGGGTCGTGACCACGGCAGTCCACCTCCTGGACACCTGCATCGTGGCCCTGCCGCCCGGGGCGCAGGTCGTCGTTCGACTCCGACGCCGGCGGCCGGGACAGGTGGCCGACGCCGACCGGGCCGACGTGCACCGCCGTCTCCGCCGCCAACGACCAGATGGCGCTCGGCCCGCTACGCGCCTTCCAGGAGCGGGACGCCCGGGTGCCGGACGACGTCAGCGGCGTCGTCCGGTCACTGGCCAGGTCGGTCGGCGGCAGGCTGCCGGGCACCCGTCCTACCGGACCCACGATCGGCGGCGGGCGCTCGGCGGTACGGTCAGGACTGGGTACGGCTCCACTGCTGGTTGGTGCCGCTGGTGCAGGCGTACTGCTGGATGTCCGTGCCGTCGCCGGTGCCCGAGCTGACCACGTCCAGGCACTTGCCGCTGTGCCGGGCCCGCAGCTGGAAGTAGCTGCCCGTGGCCGCCCACTGCCACTGCTGGTTGGTGCCACCGCCGCAGGTGTACTGGATGACGTTCGCCCCGTCGGCCGTCGAGGCGGAGGCGACGTCGAGACACTTGCCGCTGTTCTGGTTGACCAGGCGGACGTATCCGCCGCCGGCGTCCTGGAACTCCCACTTCTGGTTTCCGCCGCCGTTCCAGGCGTACTGCTTGACCTCGGCGCTGTTGGCGGTGGAGCTGCTGACCACGTCCATCACCCGGCCGCTGTGCCGGGCGGTGACGCGGTGGTAGGTGGGCGAGGTGCCGGTGACGGTGCCGGTGGCGGCGTCGATGGTGATCGACGGGTACCAGGTCAGGCTCATGCTGGTGGCCGACGGGAAGGTGATCGGCAGCCAGACGTACTGCGAGTCGCCGACCGGGCCGCTCCAGGCGCCGGCCCAGCGGTCGCCCATGTACAGGTAGCTGGTCGTGGAGCTGCCCTGGATCGGCAGTACGAACGTCGGTTGGGAGTTGAACGTCGTCGAGTTGCCGACGTTGGTCCAGCCGCTCCACGGGCCGGAGATACTCGACGCGGTGGCGTACCTCGCCTGGTTCGGGTTCCAGCCCGTCGCCGCCGAGGTCAGCAGGAAGTAGGTGCTGCCGCGTTTGAACATCGCGGGGGCCTCGCGGTGGGCGTCGTTCCAGAAGTTGCCCACGAGGCTGGCCACGTTGAGGTAGTCGGACGTCAGCCGGTAGATGTGCAGGTCGTAGTTCTCGTCGGCGGCCGAGATCATGTACGCGGTGCCGTTGTCGTTGTAGAGCGTGATGTCCCGCGACATGTGCTGCCCGAGCGGTCGGAAGCTGCCGTGGTACGTGTAGGTGCCGTCCACGGTCGCCGACGACGCGACGGCCGCTCTCGCCTCGCTGTAGTTCGACCCGTTCTCCTTGTGCATCCACATCACGTACCGGCCGGTGCTCGCGTTGTAGATGACCTTGGGCCGCTCGATGTTGGAGACCTGGAGCTCGGCGGCGGACGACTGGGTGAGCACGTCGTTGCGGAACTCCCAGTTGCGCAGGTCGGTGGAGCGGTAGACGGACACCGCCCGGAACGTGTTGTCCGGGTTGCGGTTCTCGCCGAACCAGTAGTAGTAGGTGCCGACCTTGAGCACACCGCCGCCGTGGGCGTGCAGCACGTTGCCGCTGGTGTCGGTGAACTGGGTGCCGTTGGTGATGGTGACCGGCGCCGCCGCGGCGGGAGCGGCGGCCACGGCGGTGGTCAGCACGACCGCTATCGCGGTCACGGTGAGCGCCGCCACCAGCCGGTGGAGCCGTTTGTCGCTTCTCACTGCGAGGTCCTTTCCTGGTACGGACGGAAGCCGTCGCGGCGTCGTACCGGAAACGGCCTGGTGCGGTGGTGGCAGGCTGCCGACGGGCGACGGTTCGCTGGGTGACACCTTGGTGGTCGACCACGACCCGGGGCGCCGCAGTTCGAGCCAACTCATTCATGAACGTACATATGCGGACGTCAAAGGGGTAGTGTTCGCCGCCGCGGGTGAGCGCCGCGCCGACAGACCCCGGACGACCGGTTCGGACCCCCGGTGACCACGCGGTGGGTGGGACGGCGCTCTCCGTCGAGCGGGAGCGAAACGATCATCGAGTTCCCGGACCTGGCCACCGTCGACCGCCGAGGGCGGAGGGCGGCCACCCGGGTTGACGAGGTGCCGGCCGGCTGGTCGGTTCCGGTCAGCCGGCCCGCAGGGCGGCGATCATCGTCTCGGGCTCGACGGTGGCCGGCCGGTCGCTGACCTGTCCGTCGCCGAGTTCGACAACCCGCCAGACACCGTCAGTACGCAGTGCGAGGTCCACGGTCACGAACGGCAGGCCCAGGCCGGCGACCAGAGGTGCGACCGGGCCGAGGTCGACCCCGGTGGGCGGGGATTCGTGCGGGGTGTCCGGATGGGGGCCGACCAGGACACACACCCCGTCGACCCACCAGGTACGTACCTCGGCGGTGGTGAACGACTCGAAGCGGCGCAGTACGAACCCGCCGACGAAGTCGTCCTCACGTCTCCGCAGAAACTCGCTCGCCACCTTCCAGGCAGCCGCGCCGTCGTCGAGTTCGGGGATGAACACCGCCTCGTGCCAGTGGTGCTTCATCGACTTCGTGTAGTCCCGCAGTACCGCTGGCCCCGGACCCAGCTCGGCGCGTACCCGGTCGAAGTCCACCTGGTCCGCACCCGTGGTCCACACCGACACCGGTGTCACCGTGGCCAGGGCGGAATACCAGCCGGGCAGCTCATGGGCCCGCCGGTACTGCTCACCGTCGGTTCTCAACCGCACCCCGCGCCCGGCGAGCACCTCGGCGAACGCGGCGTACCGTTCGCTGCGCAACATCCAGCCTCGGTAGACGGCCGGGCCGCTGCCGGAGACCGAGGCGACCGCCCGTTCCAGTTCATCGGCTCGGGCCAGCGCGTCGTGGTCGACCACCGACACGTCGAGCCCGGCGTCGCGAGCGGCTCGCGCCTCCGCCGCGAAATGCTCGTCGGGGCGGCGTGGGCGGAGCGGGTCCGCGGGAACCAACAGCATCACGGCCACATCCTGCCGCACACCACGGTGCGGCCCGAAACCGTCGCCTGGGCCGCTGCCCCGTCCGCGGCCACTCGCCTGACCGACCCGCCGTCCCACGACCGGCTCTGGGCGCGAAGCCCGGTCCAATATCGCCGAGAAGGCATGCTATGTCCTGATATTTTGGCAGCGCGTCATGCCGTCACCCGTCAGAGGAGCCGATTGATGTCTTCCACCGAGAACTTCGACATCCTCATCATCGGCAGCGGTGAGGCCGGCAAGTACCTCGCCTGGACGATGGCGGGCGAGGGCCGTCGCACGGCCGTCGTCGAGCGTGAGTTGATCGGCGGCGCCTGCCCGAACATCGCGTGTCTGCCGAGCAAGAACATCATCCACTCGGCGAAAGTCCGTCACTTCACGACCCGTGCGGCCGAGTTCGGGGTCGACCTCGGGTCGGCGGTGACCAACATGAAGGGCGTACAGGCGAGGAAGCGGGCGATGGTCGACGGCCTGCGCCAGCTTCACCTGGACCGCTATTGGGCCAGCGGCGCCGAACTGATCATGGGCGAGGCGCGCTTCGTCAGTGCGAGAACCGTCGATGTCAGGCTGGTTGGCGGCGGTACCCGCCGCATCAGCGGCGAGCGGGTCTTCCTCAACATGGGTACGCACGCCAGAGTGCCGGACGTGCCCGGGCTTGTCGCCGCCCGGCCGATGACCCACGTCGAGCTGCTCGACCTCGACCGCCTGCCGGAACATCTGATTGTCGTCGGTGGCGGCTATGTCGGGCTGGAACTGGCGCAGGCCATGCGCCGCTTCGGCGCGAGGGTGACGGTGATCGAGCACGGACCGCAGTTGGCCGGCAGCGAGGACCCGGACGTGGGGGCGGCGATCCTGGACCTCTTCCGCGACGACGGCATCACCGTCCAGGTCGGAAGCGACGTACGGCGCGTCGAGGGAACCTCCGGCGACCGGGTACGGGTCGTCACCGGGGGGCAGGACGGTGAAGGCACCGCCGAAGGGACCGACCTGCTGGTCGCCACCGGCCGTACGCCGGATACGAGCGACGTCGGCCTGGAGCTGGCCGGGGTGGAGCTCGACAAGGCGGGCTACATCGTCGTCGACGAGCACCTGGCCACCACGGCCGCCAACGTCTGGGCCATGGGCGAGTGTGCGGGCAGTCCACAGTTCACCCACGCGTCCTTCGACGACTTCCAGGTGGTCCACGACAATCTGCGGGGAGGCAGCAGCACCACCACGGGCCGCCTGCTCGCCTACTGCATGTTCACCGATCCGGAACTGGCGCGCGTCGGCATGAACGAGTCCGAGGCCCGACGCCGTGGCATCCGGTACCGCCTGCTCACCATGCCGATGGCCGCCGTTCTGCGGACGAGAACGCTGTCGGAGCCACGCGGATTCATGAAGATGTTGGTCGCGGCGGACAGCGACCACATCCTCGGGTTCACCGTCTTCGGCGCCGAGGCCAGCGAGCCGATGGCCGTGGTACAGACGGCGATGGTGGGCGGCCTGCCGTACACCGAGCTGCGCCGCGCGATCTTCGCCCATCCGACGACGTCCGAAGGGCTCACCTTTCTCCTGAGGAACACTCCGACCCCGCCGACCGGCTAAGGGTCTGTCCGCCGATCACGAGCCGGCGGGCCGGTCATGGCATGCCCCGGTCGCGGGCCGCCCCGAGGATCGCCCGCCGACGTCGGCCTGGCCCGGGCCGTCGCGACCCGGGCCATGTCACGACAGGCCGGTCACCGCGACGTCGGCGTCCAGAACGGATCACGGCCGATGAACCCGAGCAACCGCGTTTGCGCGTCCGCACCGTCCGGGACGGGGACCCGTGGGCCGTACTGGCCCGAGCCGCGCATCGCGTCTTCGATCGCTTGCATGCCGGCCAGCAGTACCGCGCACTCCTCCGGATCCAGTCGGTCGTCCTGCCCGGTGGCGCGGGCCAGATCCCAGGTGTGCATGTACAGATCGGAGGTGTAGAACCGGTCGATGGCCTGATCGAGAGGCACGTCGCCGACGTGCCGGTTGGTGAGCACCCGTCGCGGGGTCTCCGGGTCATCCAGCAGCGCCCGCACCCCGGCGTGATGGTCCCGCCACGCCGTCACCGGGTCGTCGTCCACGCTCGGCCCCTTCGGCAGCTCGACGCCGGCGCCGCTGGCGAGAAACGGCGGCAGCCACTCGACGAGGTGACGCACCACGTCGCGGGCGGTCCAGTCGGCCACCGGGGCAGGCGCGTCCCAGTCGCCGACACCCTCGACGCGAGCGGTGAACACCGCCGCGATCTGGCGGTGCCGCTCCACCGGGGACAGCTCGGGCGACGACATCGGCAACGTCCTCTCGGGATGCGCGACGGGAACGGGATTCGAGTCCGCGGACGGCCCGGAGACTACCCGCCCGCCGCCGTCGGGGCGAGGCCGTTGTCGGCCAGGGCAGCCGCGCCGGTCGCGGCGTACTCACCGCCGGTGAGAACGAGCGTCCGCGCCCACTGGTAACGGCAGCCGGCGGCCTCGAAAGCCGCCGCGGCGGCGAGCAGCCGGTCCCGGTCACCGTCGAGCAGCGCCTCCGCCCGTGCCAGCTGGGCGCCCGCGATCGGGTTCCCGGCCACGATCGTCCGGGCGGAGGCGATACGGCGTCGCGCGTCAGGGTGCCCGGCGAGCGCGGCCGCCTCGGCGCGTAGCGCCACGTACCAGTGCAGCCAGATCCAGGTAACCCATTTCCACACGTGTTCCGGCTCGGCGGCGACCCGATCCAGCGCCGCTGCCACCCGGCCGTGATGGAGCTGGACGGTGGCGTCGAAAACGGCGCCGTAGCCGGCGCTACGCTCCGGCGTCGCACCGAGCTGGTCGGCGATGGCCAGCCACTCCGCCCGGGCGCGGTCATCGCCCCGCAGACCGTGGACCATCGCGACCGCCGCCGCGGCGGCACCGAGCCGGGGCGCGCGCAGCCGGCCGGTGCGCTCCCACGCGTCGAGGAACCGCTCGCTCGCGGCGAGCACGTCGTCCACGTCGCCGGCGAGTGCGTCGACCGTCAGCAGCCAGGACGTGGCGTAGTGCCCCACCTCGGCCAGCAGCGGCAGGTCAGCCAGTTGCCGGCCCCATCGTCTGGCCGTCGGCAGGTCCCCCACGCCGAGACTGCTGTCGATCCCCGAGACCAGCGCGTCGGTCAGCTCGTGCGTGCTGGCCGGGCTCACCGGCACCGACGAGAGCAGCGCCACCCTGCCCCGTGCGGTGGCCGCGGCCGCGAAACTGTCCCCCGCCCAACTCTGCGCGCCGGCCAGCGCGTCGAGAGCGGCGGAGGTGGCCAGCGGGTCGTCCGCCCGACGGGCCAGCTCGACCGCCCGCGAGGCGGCGGCGATCGTCCCGGTGACCCCGTTCTCCGACGGGCCCTGGTCGGAGCCGAACGCGTCGGCGAGCACACCGGCCTCGGCCAACGCCACCGCGGCGTCGATGGCCGGGTCGCCGCCGGCCAGCTCACGGGCCGAGGCCAGCAGGGCCGCCGGCTCAGCCGGTGGTGGAATCCGGGTGAACGCGCCGGAGAACCGGTACGCGGTGGTGGCCGCCGTCGCCAGGTCGAGAGCGGCGCCGGCCCTGTCGCCGGCCCGGCCGGCGGCGTCGGCGGCCGCGCGGTGCAGGCGGTACATGTCGTCGCCGAGCAGCCGGCACCCGGCCACCGCCGCGGCGCACCGCAGCGCCACGGCGGCAGCGGAGAGGTCGTCGGTGAGGGCCGCCGCCTGCTCGTACCGTTGCTGCGACTCACCGACCAGGTTGCGGGTGAAGGCGAGCTCGGCCAGGGCGACGGCCAACCGGTACGCGTCGGCGCGGTGCTCGGGGACGCCAGCCGCCCAGCCGAGCGCGGCCCGCAGATCGTCGGCCACCGCGTCGAACCGGATCCGCCAGGCCCCGTCTCCCGCCGCCGCTCCCGACGACCGCTCCGGCTCGGCGTGTCCGACGCCGCGCCGCGCCTCGGAGCCGTCGTCCGCCAGCTCGGTCGCGGTCGAAACGCACCAGCTCAGATGTCGGGACCGGAGCTCGGCGAGTTCGCCGGCCCCGGTCAGTCGCTCCATCCCGTACTGGCGGATCGTCTCCAGCGTGCGATAACGGGTACCGTCCACGGCAGGGGCCGCCGTCAGCAGGCTCTGCTCGGTGAGCCGGGCCAGCCCGTCCACCACCGTGGCCCGGTCCAGTGGTGCGAACCCGGCCACCCGCGCGGCGGCGTCCACCGTGAACGGCGCCACGAAGACCGCGATCCGGCGCAGCAGCGTACGGTCGTCCGGCTCCAGGAGGGCGTGGCTCCAGTCGAGCATGGCCCGTACCGACCGGTGCCGGTCGGTGGCCCGGGCACCCCCGGTCAACAGCCGCAGCTGGTGGGAGAGCACCTCGGCGAGACCGTCCAGACCGAGCGTGGGCAACCGGGCGGCAGCCAGTTCGATCGCCAACGCCACGCCGTCCAGCCCCCGGCAGATCTCGGCGACCTGGTCACGCTGCTCCGACGGCACAGGCCAGCCCACCGCCGCCGCCCGGTCCAGGAACAGCGCCACCGCGTCCGAGTCGCCGTCGCCGGTCAGGGACAGCGGCGGAACGGGATGCACGCGTTCGAACGGCACCATCAGACGGGCCCGGCTGGTGGCCAGCACGGTCAGCCGTGGACAGCCGGCGAGCAGCCGCTCCAGGAACGGCGCCACCCCGTCCCGCACGTGCTCACAGTTGTCCAGTACGAGCAGGGCGTGCCGGTCGGCCAGCGCGGCGATCACCGACTCGTCCATGCCCCGGCTCTGCTGTTGGCCGATGCCGACGGCCGCGGCCACCGCCGCCCCGACCATCGCCGGGTCGGTGATCGGGACCAGGTCGACGAACCACACCCCGTCGGCGAAGTCGCCCGCCGCCTCCGCCGCGACCGCCAGCGCCAACCGGGTCTTCCCCACCCCGCCCGGGCCGACCGCGCTCACCTGCCGGTACGCGGTGACCGCCTCGGCCAGCGCCGCCCGCTCCGGTATCCGGCCGACGAACGAGGTCACCGGCGCGGGCAGCCCGGCGGCCACCGCGCCGCCACGCGCGGCCCGGTTCCACTCGGTGGCGAGCCGCGCGAGCGCCCGCCGGTCGAGCGCACCGAGCTTGCGCAGCAGCGAGGACACGTGGGTCTCGACGGTACGGACGGAGATGAACAGCCGTGCGCCGATCTCCGCGTTGCTGAGATGTTCCCCGAGCAGAGACAACACCTCGGCCTCCCGCGCCGAGATCCCCGCCTGAGCTACCACGGGCCCCATCCTGCCGTATCCGTGCCGATCTACGTGGTGGTCCCCGTGGCCGGCACGGATGTCGGGCCGACGCGACCGGGCGACGCTTGAGCCGTGATCATGACCGGCCGTTTCCGGGGCCGATCCGATCAGACGATCCTCGCCACTGCGGGCCGAGAGGCCCACGAGTTCAGGAGTGACCATGACCGGCTCTTCCACCCAGGGAATCAGGACCGTGCTGCATCCCGTTTCCGACCTGGCGACGGCCAGGGAGGTGTACGCCGCGCTGCTCGGTGTGCCGCCGCAGACCGACGCGTCCTACTACGTCGGATTCGAGGTCGACGGCCAGCACATCGGGCTGGTGCCGGGCGGCGGGCCGCAGGGCATGACCTCGCCGGTCGCGTACTGGCACGTGCCGGACCTCGAGGCGAAGCTCGCCGAGGTGACCGCCGCGGGCGCCACGGTCCGGGAGCCCGTACGCGACGTGGGTGGCGGCCGGCTCGCGGCCACCGTCACCGACCCCGACGGCAACGTCCTCGGACTGCTGCAGGACCGGTGAGCGACCGGAGCGGTGCCACGGAACAGCGGGGCACCGCTCCGGTCGGTGGCCGGTACCGACGTCCCGACCGATCGACCACCCCGAACCGCCGGATCGGCCCTGGCACCGCCCCGGGCGGCGCGCCGGTCCCGACGGTGGTGTCAGACAACCCGCCTGAGAGGAAGACCTGCGATGAGGAACACGACCACGTCCACCGACCGCGCCACCGCGGCCGGAGAGACGTCCGAACGATTCACCGACGAGGAGCGGGCCGCGATGAAGGAGCGCGCCCGTGAACTGAAGAGGGGCGTTCGCCGCGACCCCCGTACGGCCAGGGCGGACGCGGAACGCGAGGTGCTCGCGAAGATCGCCGAGATGCCGGAGGCGGACCGGGTCATCGCCGAGCGGCTGCACGACATCGTCAGCGCCAGCGCGCCGGTCCTCTCGCCGAAACTCTGGTACGGCATGCCCGCGTACGCGAGGAACGGCAAGGTCGTCTGCTTCTTCCAGAGCGCGCAGAAGTTCAACACCAGGTACGCGACCCTCGGCTTCAGCGACCAGGCGGACCTCGACGACGGCTCGGTGTGGCCGACCGCCTTCGCGCTGAAGGGTCTGACCCCCGCCGACGAGGCGACAATCGCCGCGCTGGTGGCGCGAGCGGTGAGCTGAGCAGCGGCGGCCGGGATCACGGCCGCACGCCGGCTCGCCCCGGCGCCGGCCCGGCTCGGCACCCCTTCCGGCAACCCCCGTCATCATCCGGACCGACAGGAGGCTCGACGCATGACACCCCCGCCCCGCACGCCCAAGCAGCGTAAACAGGACACGCTGCGGCGGCTCGCGCACGATGTCGACGCCTGGGTGGCCACCGCCGACCCGGCGGGAACGCCCTATCTGGTTCCGCTGTCGTTCCTCTGGGACGGCGAGACACTCCTGATCTCGACGGCGGCCAGCAACCCCACGGCCCGGAACCTCCGTCCCGGCGGGCGGGTCCGCCTCACCGTCGGGACGACCCGCGACGTGGTGCTCGTCGAGGGATCCGCGGTGATGGCCGACGAGGTCAGCGACGACGTCGGCGACGCGTTCGCCGCGAAGACCGGATTCGAGCCCCGGAAGCTGCGGAACTACCCGTACTTCCGCATCCGACCGGAGCTGATTCAGGCCTGGCGCGAGGCCAACGAGATCACCGGCCGGGATCTGATGCGCGGCGGTGTGTGGCAGGTGTAGGGGCTCCTTCCGATGTCGCCGGTCGGAACCCGTACCCGAGCATTCCCCGTACCCTCCGTCTCCTCGGCCGCCCCCGGTTGGGCGGCCGAGGAGACTCGGCACGTGTCCGCAGGATGGTGTGGTGCAGCCTGATCCCGTGAACCTCGGCCCGGCCGACGATCCCTCGACTCCGGACCCCGGACTCGTCCGTCGGCGGCGCGGTCCGGGGGGTGCGGCGGCCAGAGCCGGACATCGGGTACGACATGCCTGCCGGTCACCGGCGGCAGGTCAGTCGCCGGTGGTTACCGGGACCGCCACCGACGGCCGGCCGTGGTGACCGGCGAGACCCTATGACCCGGAACGCTCCCCTCCCCTGGCCGCCGCGTTACGGCCGACCAGGAACCACAGGACAACACCGAGCAGCGGGGCGAGGACCACCAGCCAGGTCCAGAGGGTGCGTGAGTCGTCACTTCTCGGCGAGTGGATGACCTGCCACACCGTGAACATGACCAGGGCCAGGTAGGCGGCCATCAGGACGACCCAGAGGATGATCCCCGCGACCGTCGTACCGGTGTCGGCGGCGGCGATCCCGTGGCTGAGGCTGTCGAGGTGGGACATCGGTTGTCTCCCTGTCAAAACTCGGAAGGGCGGTCGGGTCAAAAGGGCGGTCGGGGAGGTCGGGTCAGGACGCGTCGCGACGGCGGAAACTGAGCGTGCCCGCCCCGAGCGCGACGACCACGTAGGCGACCAGTACGACGGCCGCGCCGGCCTGTGACAGCAGGTACGGGTGGTCGGCGCCGGTGAGCTGTGGTGTCAGGTTCGGCAGCAGGATCGAGCTGAACCTCAGGTGCCACGTCGTCGGCAGGAAGTGCGCGAAGGCCGGTGCCACCAGGACGAGGCCGCCCAGGGTCACCAGCGTCGACGCGGTCGAGCGGAGCACCGCTCCCAGGCCCAGCGCCACGGTGCTGGTGACCATCGCGACAAGCGCCGCGCAGAACACCGCCGGCATCGCGTCCGTCCAGCTCTGCCAGGGGTTGAGCGGCGCGGGACGGTCGCCCAGCAACAGGGTCGCGCCGGTGAAGGCGAGCAGTGCGAACAGCAGCCCGCCGAGCAGACCCACCACCCCGGACACCGTCGCCTTGGCGCCCAGCAGTATCCGGCGCTGCGGCACGGCCAGCAGGCCGGGGCCGATGGTGCCGGTGGTGAACTCCGTCGTGATCAGCATGGCGCCGACCGAACCGATGAAGAACCCCACGAACGGCATCACCGCCACTGTCGGGTCGGCTGTCTCGAAGTTCGCCTGCTCGGCCGCCGTCGCCTGGTCGAAGCCCTGGATCAGGAAGAACAGGACGAGCATCCCCAGCAGGGTCGCCGCCACGGCGGCGGCGAGGAACGCGTACGTCGACCGGAGGGTCCGCAGCCTCATCCACTCGGCGGCCGTCGCGTCCCGGAACACCTGTGCGAGCGACACGGTCGGGGTCAGCGCCCGACCGGTGTCCGTCCCGGCCGGAGCGTCTCTCAACGTGGTCACGACCGGGTCCTCCGCTGCGTGGCGGCCGGATACTCGACCACCTCACTGGTCAGCTCGAGGTAGACGTCCTCGAGGGTGGCGCTGCGCGGCGTGAGCCCGTGCAGGGGGATCGACGCGGCCGCGGCGACGTCGCCGATGGTGGGCGCGTCCACGCCGACCGCGACGAGCCAGCCGTCGTCGGTGGTCGTGACGGACGCGCCGAGGCCGGTCAGGATGGGGGCGAGTTCGGCCGCCCGTGGCGACCGTACGAGCACGTCGCGTTCGAACCGGTCGCGCATCTGCGTCACCGAGCTCTCTTCTAGCAACCGGCCCCGGCCGATGACCAGCACATGGTCGACGGTGAGCGCCATCTCGCTCATCAGGTGGCTGGAGAGCAGCACGGTGCGGCCCTCCGCGGCCAGCTCCCGCAGGGTGGAGCGGATCCACCGGATGCCCGCCGCGTCCAGTCCGTTGAGCGGCTCGTCGAGCAGGATCACCGCCGGGTCGCCGAGCAGTGCGCCGGCGATCCCGAGGCGCTGCCGCATGCCGAGCGAGAACCCACCCACCCGCTTGTGCGCCACGCCCGCCAGGCCGACCTGCTCCAGCACCGCGGTCACCCGGGCCTTGCCGATGCCGTTGCTGCGGGCCAGGCAGGCGAGGTGGTGGAAGGCGGTACGGCCGGGATGGGCGGCACCGGCGTCGAGCACGGCGCCCACCTCGCGCAGCGGGTGGTGGATCCGGTCGTACCGACGATTGCCGATCAACGCCTCACCGGAGGTCGGATGATGGAGGCCGAGAATGATTCGTAGGGTGGTGGACTTGCCCGCTCCGTTCGGACCGAGGAAGCCGGTCACCACTCCGGGACGGACCTCGAAGGACAGTTGGTCCACCGCCAGGGTGGGCCCGTACCGCTTGGACAGTTCTCTTACCACGATCACAAAGAAATGCTGTCAGGGGCGGGTGGTCGCAGGCGTCTGACCATGGTCGGAAATCCATGTCCTACCACGGTCATACGCGCTGTCCTGGCTGCGGCTATAGCGTAGGAGCATGGTTTCCAGGCAGGGCCGAGTCCCGCCGCGACCGCTCGGATCCGACGTACGCGCCACCGTGGTGGACGGGGCGGTGGCCGTCGTACTGGCGTACCTGGCGGTCGACGCCATGCTCGATCCGCCGGGTCCCGCCTTCACCGGTCCGGTGTGGGTGGCCTGGCTGACCGGCGCGGCGGTCGGGCTCCCGCTGGCGGTCCGCCGCCGGTGGCCGCTGCCGGTGCTCGGCTGGGTGGCCGTGGCCGCCGCGACGGCGACCGCGCTCGGCGTCGTCGGCATCGGGGTCATCCCGGTGACGTACGCGCCCGTCGCGCTGGCGCTCTACACGGCGGCCACCGTGGCGGGCCCGGTCGTCGCGACGGTCGCGCTCGCCGGCAGCCTCGCCGCGCCGGCCGCCACCATCCCGTGGCTCTACCGGACGGCGGGGATCGGAACGGCGGACGCGTACGGGAGCGAGGTGCCACTGTGGTGGCAGGTCGAGCTCGGGGTGACGGCCGTGGTGGTGACCACGGCGTGGGCCACCGGCCGGCTGGTCCGGTGGCGCCGGACGGTCCAGGCCGACCTCGCCCGCCAACTCGCCCGGGACGCGGTGGCCAACGAGCGGCTGCGGATCGCCCGGGAGCTGCACGACATCGTCGGGCACAGCATGAGCCTGATCGCGGTGAGAGCCACCGTGGCCAACCACATCGCCGAGCAGCGACCGGCTGAGACGCGGGCCGCGCTGGTGACCATCGAGCGAACCAGTCGGGCCGCACTGACCGAGATCCGCCGGCTGCTCGACGTACTACGGGCGGACAGCGACGATTCGGGCGCCGACCTCGGCCCGTCGCCCGGAACCGCCGACCTGTCCGAGCTCGCCGACCGGCTGCGGTCCGCCGGGTTGCGGGTCGAGCTGCGCCTGGACGGCGCCGACGACCTGCCGCAGGCGGTCGACCTCACCGTCTTCCGGATCGTCCAGGAGTCGCTCACGAACGTGATGAAGCATGCGAACGCCGACCACTGCCAGGTGACCGTGCGGGCCCGGGACGGTGGCGTGCGGATCCAGGTTCTCGACGACGGCCGTGGGCCCCGGCCGGCCGGCCGACGCTCCGCCGGGCAGGGTCTCATCGGCATGCGCGAGCGTGTGACGATGTACGGCGGCACCCTGGCCACCGGACCAAGGCCGGAGGGCGGTTTCCAGGTGGTCGCCGACATCCCCTACGTCGCGGCGGAGGAAACCGTATGACGGAGCTCTCCTCCACATCGGACGAGCCGGTCTCCTCGGACATCGGCGTGCTGC
This sequence comes from Plantactinospora sonchi, assembly GCF_036422035.1. NCBI lineage: Bacteria > Bacillati > Actinomycetota > Actinomycetes > Micromonosporales > Micromonosporaceae > Plantactinospora > Plantactinospora sonchi. The sequence goes on along the minus strand of NZ_JAZGQK010000021.1, from coordinate 328,574 downwards.
TCGCCGACGATCACGCCCTCATGCGGGAGAGTTTCCGGGCGTTGCTCGACGTGTCGCCCGGTTACGTCACCGTGGGTGAGGCGGGCACCGGCACCGAGGCGGTACGGCTGGCCCGGCGGCTCCTGCCCGACGTGGTGCTGATGGACGTCCGGATGCCCGGCATGGACGGCATCGAGGCGACCCGGCGGATCTGCACGGATCCGGAGACCGCCTCCGTACGGGTGCTCATCCTGACCACCTTCGACCTGGACGAGTACGTCTACGCCGCCCTGCGGGCGGGCGCGAGCGGATTCCTGGTCAAGGACGCCACCGCGGCCGAACTGCTGGCCGGTATCCGGGTGGTCGCCTCCGGCGAGGCGTTGCTGGCGCCCCGGGTCACCCGGCGGCTGATCGCCGCGTTCGGCCGTCAGGGTTGGCCGGCGTCCGGTACGCCGCCCCGGCTGAAGGTCCTCACCGAGCGGGAACGTGAGGTGCTGTCCCTGATCGCCCGTGGGTTGTCCAACACGGAGATCTCGCAACACCTGCACGTGACGCTCGGCACCGTGAAGACCCACATCGGACGCCTGCTCAGCAAGCTCGCCGCCCGGGACCGGGCACAACTGGTCATCACCGCGTACGAGACCGGTCTGGTGACGCCGGAGCCGCGCTGACCGCTTTCCGGTACGGCGACGCGACTCCGGTGCTCACCGAGTGCCGGCCCGCCGCCGTCGCAGTCGTACCACCACCCCGACCGCGATCACCCCGGCACCGGCGACGCCCGCGGCCCACCACTGTCCGGTTCCGGAACCGGAGTCGCTGCTCGCGGCCGGCACCGCCGCAGCGGTGGAGTCCGTCGCGGTGGTGGTCGGCGCGGTGGTGGTCGGCGGCGGTGTGGGCGGCGCGGTGCGGGGTTCCTGTCCCGGTGGCAGGGCGAGGGTGAACCGGAACTGGCCCTCGATCGGGTGACCGTCCGTGGAGACCATCCGGTACGCGACCCGGTAGTCCCCGGACGGCAGCGACGCGACCGGCTGGCGTACCTGCCTGTCCACCACCTGGGGCTTACCGGTGCTGTACCGGGATCCACCCGGCCCGGTGATCACCACGGTGCTGAGGTTGCCCCGGACGAGTTCACTGAAGGTCAGGGTGACCTGGGTCAACGCCCGGGTGACGGTGGAGTCCGCCTTCGGGTCGCTGGCCGTCAACCGGGCGTGCGCCAAGGCCGGTACGGCGGCTGACAGGACAGCCAGCACCGCACCGACGCCCAGCATGGCCAGGGTGACCGCTCGCCGTCGCACTGTTCGACCGGACACTGCTCAACTCCTCATCGCATCGACACGCCCATGAGATGGTCGTCCGGCGGGCGCGCCTGGTTCCCGCCGTGCCGGTACCAGCCCGCCCGACCACGGAACCGGTGTGGGCGGGCTGGTACGGGTCTCACCCCAGCAACCGCTCGCCGATCCAACCACCGGGCGCGCAGCCGGGCGGGACGGCGAAGACGGCCGAGCCGATCGGGGTGATCCACTCGTTGAGCAGGTCCTGTTCGGCGAGCCGTCGTTGGATCGGCAGGAACTGCCGGTTGATGTCGGCCTGGTACGCCGCGAAGATCAGGCCGCTGTCCGCCCGTCCGGCGGCGTCCGGGGCCCCGTCGTAGTTGTACGGCCGCCGGAGGATCTTCAACCGGTCGTCGCTGACCCGGGCCCGGGTCAGGTGGGAGAAGTCCGGGATCACCGGCAGCCCGGCCTCGTTCAGCGCGGCGAAGTCCGGCTCGTCGTGCTCGTGCCGCCCGGTCAACGGCGCACCGGTGTCCAGCCGCCGACCGACCGCGAGTTCCTTGTCGGCCCGACCGAGCTTGTCCCAGGTCTCCAGTTCGGCCCGGATGCGCCGCAGCACCAGGGTGCTGCCGTCGCGCAGCCAGTCCGGACCGTCGTTGACCCAGACGGCCTGGTCGAAGGCGGTGGTCCCGGAGCGGGGGTTGGCGGTGCCGTCCAGTTGGCCCAGCACGTTGCGCTGGGTGTGTGCCGCCGCCTGTACGCCCCGGCTGCGCCGGAAGCCTCGCTGCACCCACCGTACGGAGCCGAACGGGCGGGTGTCCTTGATCAGCATCCGTTGCGCGTGGCTGACCGCCAGCGGATCGTCGGCGCAGATCTGCAACAGCAGGTCGCCGCCGGACCAGGCCGGGTCCAACCGGTCGATCCCGAACGCGGGCAGCTCGGCGACCGACGGCGGACGCCGCTCGTCCCGCCCGGCCGCCGCGTACAGACCGGGGCCGAAGCCGAACGTGACGGTGAGCCGGGCCGGCAGCACGGCCAGGTCGGGTTCGGTGTCGGCGAGCGGTGCCCGGCCCTGGGTCAGCCGGGCCGCGTCGTCGGTCAGCAGCCGCATCATCCGGCCCAACGCCGCCCGGTCCACTCCCCGGCGCAGGGTGAACCCGACGAACGCCGCGTGCGCCTGCGGATCGGTGGCGACACCGGCCTGCCGGGGGCCGTGGAACGGCTCGATTGCCGTACCGATGTCGGTGCCGGCCGTCGGCCCGGCGGTGACCGGCGCGGCCGACCGGGTGTCGGCGGAGGTCGCGGCGATACCGACGGCGGCGCCGGCGACGGCACCGCCGACGCCCAGGGCGCCACCGGTGAGCAGTCCGCGCCGGCTCAGCGGTGACGCCTCGGAACGGCTGTTCATGCCGCAGGGCTGGTCGGCATGTGGGAGCCGGGGTCGTAGCTCTCCTCGGCACCGGTGAACGGCTTGGCGACCGCGGTGAACCGGGCGATCTTCCCGTCGGCGAAGGTGAGCGTGAAGGTGATCTCGTCGCCGGCCCGGACCGGCCTGCTGAGGTCCATCAGCATCAGGTGGTCGCCGCCGGGCTCCAACTGATGGCTGCCTCCGGCCCTGATCGTGATGCCGCCGGCCTTGGGCTGCATCACCATCCTGCCGTCCTTCATGGTCATCTCGTGCACTTCCATCGGCGACACGTCGGTGCTGACCCCGGTAATCGTGACGTCGGCGTCGCCGTCGTTGACCAGCGTGCCGAACGCCGCTGTCATGCCCTCGTCCGCGGCCTTCACCCACGGGTCCCGGACGGTGACCGGGTTCGCGGGGGTGGTCGCCGACGCGGACGGACCGCTTTCGGCGGCGGGTGACGTCGACCCGCCGCATCCGGCCGCGCCGAAGGCGACCGCGGTTGTCGCCGCCAGGGCCGTGGCCAGGACCGTCAGACGTCGTCGTGTGCCGGTCGGTGCCGAGATGTGCATGTGTTTCCTCCGGTAGTCGTACCTCGCTTTACTACAGGTCGTCGTAAATTGCCGTCCGGTTCCCGCCACGTCCGGGTTCCACTCGGAGGTGTGACGGCGGAACGTGACCGGCCGGCCCGCCGGCACCGGATGCGGTGCCGGTGGGCCGGCCGGGTGGTCGGTCCTCAGCCGCCGACCGGGGTGGGCGAGGTCGGTACCGTCGCCCGGGCCCGTCGGCGGCGCGTCAGACCGACCGCCGCGTCGATCACGAGGAACGCCGCCAGGCTGACGCCGAGCAGGGGCAGGGCCCAGCCGACCGCGATCGCCGACACGGCGGCGACGACCAGGGCACCGGGGTGGGCCTGCCGCCAGGCACCCCGGGCCGGCGGCGCACCCAGCGCGCCGGCCCGGTCGACCCGGATCGGCCGGCGTTGCCACCACATCCGGTACGCCCACCCGGTCACGCACAGCAAACCGACCGCCAGCGCCGCCAGCAGAAGCTGGTTGACCAGTCCGAAAAGGTTTCCCATGTGGAAGGCGACGCCGAGTTTCGACAGTCGCGCCAGCAGGGGCCAGTCGGCGAAGTCGCTGCGGGCCGTGACGGCGCCGGTGGCAGGGTCGACGGCGACCCGGTCGAAGCCGACCGGCCACCTCGGGTCGTTCTGGGCAACCGTCCACGCGGTGCCGGGTTCGGCGGGGAGGGTGGCCTCCACCAGGCCGGTGAGACCGGCCCGCCGGGCGGCGGCGACGACCCGGTCGACGTCGGCCGGGTCGGCGACACCGTCGGTGTGCGCCGGTGCGCGGTGGTGGCCGCCGCCCGGCTCACCCCCGGCGGGTGCCCCGGCCAGCGTGGTGTCGAGTTGTGGGCTGTGCGCGTTGAACGCGTTCTGGAGCACGTCGAAGTTGGCTCCGGCGTACCGGGACCAGGTGAGGCCGGTGGCGGAGAGGACAAGCAGGCCGATCGCGAGCCACAAGCCGGTGGCGGCGTGCCAGCCCCGGGTACGTCGTACGCCCCGGCCGGCGGCCAGGTCGGGCAGGGCGATGCGGCGCAGTCGCTGCCGACGGCCGTTCCACTGTCGCCGCAGCCACAGGGTGAGCCCACCGAGTACGAGCACCCACAGCCAGGAGGCGGCCAGTTCGGAGTAGTGCCGGCCGACCGTGTCGAGGTGGAGGTTGCGGTGCAGGTCGTCGATCCAGGTCATCAGCGGGGTCTGCCCGAACCAGGTGGTCAGGGTGCCCCTGACCTCGTTGGTGTACGGGTCGACGTACACCGTGTGCTGCTTCTCCCCCAGTTCGGGCAGGGAGAAGACGACCCTGGTGGTGTCCGTCGGCTCCACCGGCGGGACGACCGAGGCGAGCGCGCCCTCCGGATGGGCGGCCCGGGCCGCGGCGACCTGCTCGGCCAGTGGCCGGGCCGTCGACGTGACCTGGTCGACGCGGAGTTCGTCGGCGTAGACCAGCCGGTCCAGTTGTGGGGTGAAGACGAACGCCAACCCGCTGAGCGCGGCCACGACGAGGAACGGTGCCACCAGGATCCCGGCGTAGAAGTGCATCCGCAGCACCAGCGGGGTGATCGACCGACGATCGTGGTCCGTCCGACGGAGCGGCGGAGCGGGGATCGCGGCCGGCGTCGGTGACCGGGGATCCGACGGCGGACTGACTGTGGTGGACACGGAAACCTCCCGATGGGCTTCGGACGTACTGCTGGCGCATGCCCGACCACCCGTCGGCCCGGCATCGAAAATCACCTATGTAGTCGCGATGGTGGGCGCGGAAGTTCCCGCGCCCTTCGGGAGTCGGGCAGGCGCGTCCGCCCGGCCGCAGACACGACACTGCCCCGTCGGTGCGGGCGAACCCGCACTGACGGGGCAGTGGTCACCGGACGGGCGTTACCCGCGGATCGTGATCGTCGCCGTCCGGTACCTGTTGCGCCGGTCCTTCTTCGTCGGGTCGTAGTTCTGCTCGATGTTGCCCGCCGCGTCGACCGAGAACCAGTTGAACGTCGTCGTCTCGGTCACGTGGAACACCTGGCCCGGCTCCCGGAACTCGGTCGCCTCGTAGCGCGGCGACTGGAGCGTCGGCCGGCTGCCGTCCGTGGTGTAGTAGATCGTCGCCGGCTCGTTCGTCTCGAAACGCACGTCGACCGGCCCGGAGTACCGTCCGTCGCCGGGAACGAGCCGGGACGTCGGGTCCTTCTTGTCCCTGCCCCACTCCGCCGCGACCCGGAACATCTCCATGATCCCGTTGGCGTACTCCATGGTCTCGGCGTGGCCGCTGACGAGCTGGGGATCGCCCTCCCACACCGGCTGGAACGAGCCGCCCTGCCAGTTGCCGGTGGCCGGGTTGTAGATCGACCCGCCGACCTCCCAGCCGAAGGCGTAGATCCCGTACGTGTGGTACAGGTCCTCGCGCACGTTGCCGGCGGAGGAGTAGAGGACGTCCGACGAGCCGCCGACGTTCTCCGGCGTCACGACGGTCTCCCGGTGTGCCTTGACCTGCGACAGGATCCTGGCGGCCGACTGCCAGTAGAACGCCTCGTCACCCAGCGGCGGGCGCGGCGTGGTGATCCGCCCGTCCGCGATGTACGCACCGGGCTGCCAGAACAGCTGGCCGCCGTTGGAGTGCACCGACATCATGAACTTGATGTTCGAGTACTTCTCGACCAGCCAGATGATGTTCGCGGCCTCGGGCTCGGAGAGCTTCTCCGGTCCCTGGAAGGTGTCGCTGACGCAGCTCGTCGACGCACCCGCGTAGCCGTCGTGGCCCGACCCGACCCGGTAGTTCCGGTTCAGGTCGACGCCCCAGGAGTTGCGCCGGGCCGGATCGGCGTTCTCGTCCGGGCAGTGGTTCGTCATGTTCCGGCGCTGCGAGGCGAAGTTGTAGAAGCTGTAGTTCGCCCCGTCGGGGTTGTTCGACAGGATCAGGAAGATGTCGGTGTCCTCGACGATCTTCCTGGTCTCCCGGTCCGACCGGTAGTTGTGCACCAGCCGCTCGGCGGTCTCCAGCGTGGTCGTCGCCGGCACCCACTCCCGGGCGTGGTCCTGCGCCTGGATCAGGACACCGGGCTTCTTGCCGTCGCGGTGCTTGCCGATCCGCAGCACCGGGATCGTGGCCGGGCCACGCGGCACCTCGCCCTCGGGGGCGCCCACCCGCTTCTGGTCCAGGAAGTCGGTCAGCGCCACCGGTGCGGGCGTTGCCGCGACGATGCCGGTGCCGGTGTTGGTGCGGTACGGGTGCGCCCGGTCGATCAGACCCTGGGACCCGGCCTCCAGCGCGGCCGCCACCTCGGCGGCCGTACTCGCGAGTCCGCCGGAGGCGTCCTTGGCGAGGAGTACCCGGACCGCCTCGCCGACCACCTCGACGGTGAGCGGGAGATCCGCCCCCGGCCGGTCCACGAACTCGACGGTGATGTCGTTGCCACCCTCGTGGCCCCAGGCCGCCGAGCTGACGACAACCGCGGCCTCCCCGGTGCCGCCGATCGTGGCCTGCGCCTTGCGCTGGTAGCCGTTCGTCTGGTTCGGCAGGTAGATGATCCGGGCGATGTCCGGGTACTGCCGGGCGATCTCGTGGGCGCGGGCGTAGAGCTGCTGCGGGGTCCGGTAGCCGTCGACGAAGTCGTACCGGTAGCCCCGGTTCTCCGTCAGCGGCGGCGGAGCGTCCTCGAGCCAGTCGGAGACGTCCCCGACGGCGACACCGCCGGTCGAGCTGGTGACCCGGATCTGGCTCGGACGCTGGTCGAGCTTGAACAGGTTCCGGTGGAACATGTACTGCCCGGAGTCGACGAACCGGCTCATCGTCCGGGCGAAGCCGAACGCCGTGCCGCGACCCGAGTTGTTCTCCAGTTGCATCTCGACGACCGGGTCCGCCTGCTGACCCTCGGTGGTCCGCGCCTCGACGTAGAGGAAGCCCTGGCCCTTCGTGGTGAACCAGTCGGCACGGACGACGCGTACCGTCGCCTCGTGGCTGGCCGGCTGGGCGGCCCGCGCGCCGGAGACCTGGAAGCCGCCGTCGGCCTCGTCGCTCCAGGCGAAGCTCTCGTGGTCGTCGAGGATCTCGACGCCCATCGCCTCGAGTTCGGCGACCTGCCCGGCGGTCACCACCGCCTCGCCTTCGATGCCGGTGGGCACCCGCCGGAGGCCGTGCTCGAGGTCGAAGCCGGCGGCGACCACCTTGTCCAGCATGTCGGCGCCGGTCAGCTGGATGCGTACCAGGCGTACCCGCTCTTCGCCCTCGAGTGGGGACCGCCCCGAGCCGGCCGTGGCGGTGGCTCCGGTGGGATCCGCGCCTGCCGGCGGGGTCGCCATGAGGACGCTTCCCACCAGGGCGGACAGCGTGAGAAGCGCGATACGCGATCGCGTACGTCGCATGCTTCCCTCCTTCTTGTTGCGGCCTGTGGTTGGTATCGTGGCCGGCCCGTCTCGGGCCCGGCCGATCCGTTCAGGACGGTGGTGCTCGGTCCGCCCACGGTGAGCCCTGCCACGACGACGGTCGCCGCCGTACGGGGGATCGAGTGGGCTGGGTGCGGTGAGCGTATGTGCATTTCTCGCATCGCCGGGCCGGGTGAACCGGATCTTGAGCATTACTTGAGCTTGTCGGCCGACCCCGCCTCCGGTGGCCGGTGCGCCTCCGCACCGTCGGCACCGGCCACCACGCCCCGGTCTGCTGCCTCCGCCGGCCACGAACCCGACCATCACACCCGCTCCGGTTCCGAAACACCACAGGTCCGAAATTCCGAAACTTCCGGCGCCCCGACCAGCTCGCCGGAATTGAGAGCGCCGGATCGGGCCCGCGTCTCGACTGGCACGCGTCACCCGGTTAGCATTCGCGCGTCTGGATCTGCCGGAACGTTTTCCAGGCACCGCCCACGCGCCGTTCCGCCCGGGTAGGGAGCCCCTTTGACGCACCTCCGAGACACCTCGACCCCACCATCTCGAAGGCTAGCCACCCTTGTGGCATTTTCCCTGTTCAGCCTGGTCGGATCGGTCGCTGTGGCGACTCCCGCCCAGGCGGAGGACAGGGTTGTCCTGGCCAACGACTTCGAGTCCGACTCGTACGCCCCGTGGGGCCCGCGCGGACCCGTCACGCTCGCGATGGCACCGGAGGGACGGGAGAGCGCGAATAGCCTTTCGGTCACCGGCCGCACCGCGAACTGGCAGGGTGCCGCGACAGATGTGACCGCCATGTTCGAACCCGGCGCGACGTACCTTATCAGCGCATGGGCGAAACTTCCGGCGGGTACCACCGGCCCGGCCGGCGTCCACTTCACGGTCGAGGCGACCCCGACCGGCGGCGGTGACAGCACCTACACCTGGGTCGGCGACAACGTCCCCACCACCGCCGACACCTGGGTACGGATCGGCGGCAGCTACACCGTGCCGGCGGGCCTGGACTCGGCCACCCTCTACGTCGAGGCCGAGGGCAGCACGCCGTACCTGCTCGACGACGTCAGCATCACCACACCGGACGGCACCGGCGGCCCCGAGCCGGGCACGGTCGTCATCAACACCGGCTTCGAGGACGGGCTCGACGGCTGGGCCCCACGCGACGGTGGCCCCGGCGCCCCGACCGTCGAACTCACCGACGTCGCGCACGGCGGTACGTCCGCGGCCGTCGTCACCGACCGGGTGAACCAGGGCGCCGGCATCGGCCGGGACGTCAGCAGCCTGTTCGAGACGGGTGTGACCTACGAGTTCAGCGCGTGGCTGCGGTTCGGCGAGGGCCAGCCGACCGACGACATCTGGCTCAGCCTGGCCAGTACCGCCGACGGCAGCCAGTCGTTCAGCACCCTCGCGCAGTTCGCCGGGATCATGAACAGCGGCTGGACCGAGGTCACCGCGAGCTTCACGATGCCGGCGGCCGACAGCGCCCTGCTGTACCTCGAGTCCCGGTGGCAGGACGGCGAGGCCGGGAACACCAGCGACTTCCTCGTCGACGACATCGTCGTACGGGTGCCGGAGCCGCCGGTCATCGAGGACCTCACGCCCATCCACGAGACCACCGACTTCCCGGTGGGCGTCGCGATCGACAGCCGCGAGACGGTGGGCGCGGCCGCCCAACTGCTGACCCGGCACTTCACCAACATCACGCCGGAGAACCACATGAAGCCGGAGGCGTGGTACGACGCGGAGCGCACCCTCCGCCCGCACGACCAGGCGATCGCGCTGATGGACTTCGCCCGGGACAACAACCTCGGCCTCTACGGCCACGTGCTCGTCTGGCACAGCCAGACCCCGGCGTGGTTCTTCCAGGACTCCGCCGGCGCCCCGCTCAGTACGTCCTCTGCCGACCAGCAGGTCCTCCGTGACCGGCTGCGCACGCACATCTTCGCGGTCGCCGAGTCGCTGAGCGACCGGTACGGCCCGTTCGGCTCCGACACCAACCCGCTGAACGCCTTCGACGTCGTCAACGAGGTGGTCAGCGACAGCGGCGAGTTCGCCGACGGTCTACGTCGGAGCGAGTGGTACCGCATCCTGGGTGAGGACTACATCGACCTCGCGTTCCAGTACGCGGACCAGGCGTTCAACGACGTCCACGCGGTCGCCGGCACCGACCCGGTCACCCTGTTCATCAACGACTACAACACCGAGCAGAGCGGCAAGCAGGCGCGTTACAAGGCGCTCGTGGAACGGCTGGTGGCGCGCGGGGTGCCGGTCGACGGGGTGGGTCACCAGTTCCACGTGTCGCTGGCCACCCCGGTCAGCAGCCTCGAAGCCGCGCTGGCCGCGTTCGGGGACCTGCCGGTGACCCAGGCCGTCACCGAGCTCGACGTCACGACGGGCACCCCGGTGACCCAGGCGAACCTGATCGAGCAGGGCTACTTCTTCCGGGACGCGTTCCGGATCTTCCGGGAGTACGCCGACGACCTGTCCGTGGTCACCGTGTGGGGCCTCACCGACGGCCGGTCCTGGCGGTCGGGCAGCGGCGCCCCACTGGTCTTCAACGACAGCCTCCGGGCAAAGCCCGCGTACCACGGGGCGGTGGACGGCGATCTGCCGGCACGGCTGCGTACGGCGAACGTCTTCGCCGGCGACGTCGCCCTCTCCGGGGCCGCCACGTCCGACCTGACCTGGCGCAAGCTGCCGCTGCACCCGGTGGAGGAGGTGGCCGAGTTCCAGTTGCGCTGGGCCCCTGACCACCTGACCGCCTTCGTGACGGTCGACGACGCCGCGGCCTCCACCGGCGACGAGGTCAGCTTCGTCCTGGCCGACCGGACGTACACGGTGTCGCGGGACGGCACCGGGGACGTGCCGGCGGTGGCGACCGAGCGGGACGGCGGCTACGACATCGTCGCCCATCTTCCGTTGACCGACGCGGCCCAGGGCGACACGCTCACCCTGGACGTCCGGGTCAGCGACGACGGCACCACGTCCGGCTGGAACACCGAGGGGGCGTCGGGCACGTTGACCCTGGTCGAGGAGCTGTCGTACCTGGAGGTCAGGCAGGCCCGGACAGCTCCGGTCATCGACGGTGCGGTGGACGCCGCCTGGGCCGACGCCCGGGAGGTCACCACCGCGAAGCAGGTCTCCGGCGTGGACGGCGCGATCGCCACGGTCCGCACCCTCTGGCGGGACCAGACGCTCCACGTGCTCGCCGAGGTCGCCGACCCGGTGGTGGACGTCTCAGGTTCCGACCCGTGGACCCAGGACTCGGTGGAGATCTACGTCGACGCGGGGAACGCCAAGAACGGCCCCTACCGCTACGACGACACCCAGATCCGGATCAACGCCGACAACGTCGTCTCGTTCGGCACCGGTGACGAGGCGTTCCAGGCCGGCCGGCTGACCAGCGCGGCGGTCCGCACCGGGACGGGTTACACCGTCGAGGCGGCGATCAGTCTCCTGGAGTACGGCGGCCAGGACACGTTCCACGGCCTGGACTTCCAGGTCAACGACGCCTCGGGCGGGGCACGTACCGCGATCCGCAACTGGGCCGACCCGGTGGGCACCGGATACCAGACCACGGCCCGGTGGGGGGTGGGCCGGCTGGTCGGCCCGGCCGAGGGCAACGTCGACCTCGTGGTCAAGAACTCCACGCAGTGGGGCTCGGACAGCGGTGGCGGCTACTGCGCGACCATCGTCGCCACCAACCGGACCGACAAACCCGTCGACTGGTACGGCTACGTCGAGCTCGGCGGCGAGATCTACGACGCCTGGAACTTCCAGCGGCAGGTCCAGGATGACGGCAGCTACCGGGTCAGTGGCGTGGGCTGGAACAAGAGCCTGAAGCCGGGTGCCAGCACGGTCAGCGTCGGCTACTGCGCCAACTGGTGACACCGTCGGTGGCGCCCCGCTGAGGGCGTCCCGCACGACGTACCGCCGATCGGCGGGAGCGTGCACCGCCGGTACGGGTCTGCGGGCAGCGGACCCGTACCGGCGGCCGCGTGGAACGGGTCGGTTCCCCAGCATCGTGCAGACGGCGCCCGGCCGGCGGGATTACCGAAATCCGGGGCGTTTGTCCGGATGTGAAAATCGGGCCGCCGTATCGACAGATCTCTGTGTCTTTGATGACCTTTCCGCAACAATCCAGCAATACCCGGGAAGTCTTCCCGACCCGTGCCGCCCCGCCCGGAGGCATCATGAACCGTCCCCACCACCCCCACCGTCCCCACCGGCCAGGCCGCCGCCTGGTCGCGCTCGCCGCCGCGGCCGTCGCCGCCGTCGCCGTCACCCTCGTCGCGCCCAATGGCGCCGACGCCGACCCGCTCGGCGCCGGCAGCTACACCACCGCCCGCCCGGCCGGCGCCGCCGGCCCGTCCGGCTGCGCCGACCTCGCCACCAACCCCCGGCGGTACGTCACCGCCAACGCCCCGGCCGGGGCCGTGCCGACCAACGACTGGTGGTCGGCACTGCTGTTCAAGCGCACCGACTGCGCCTACTCCCCGCCGCTGCACGCCCACCCGATGTCCTTCCAGCCGGCGGCCGGCGGGCTCGGCGTCGGCTACACCACCACCGCCACCGTCTCCGGCACCCCGACCACGGTCGGCGAGTACCACTACCCGTACAGCACCGAGTTCACCCTGGGGGTGACCGGGCTGAACTCCCCGGACGCGAAGGTGGACGGCTGGACCGACTGGACCGTCTCGCCCTACTGGTCGGATGGCGCCCGGACCCTGCGGGCCACCGTCGGGCACGGCCTGCCGTTCGTCTACGCCCAGGTCACCGGCGGCAACGCCCAGCTCGCCTTCGGGGCGACGCCCACGGTCTGGACCAACAGCGGCGCCCGGATCGGCTTCACGGTGCGCGGCCACGACTACGTCGCGTACGCCCCGAGCGGCGCGACGTGGACCGTCGCCGGCAACACCGTCACCTCCACCCTGGCGGGCCGGGGCTACTTCTCCGTCGCCCTGCTCCCCACCACCACGACCACCCCGGCCGGCGACCGGACCGCCCTGGCCGACAGCTACGGCCGGTACGCCCACGCACACGTCACCGGCACCCGGGTCGACTGGCGGTTCGACCAGGCGACCAGCACCGTGCACGCGACGTACACGCTGACCACCACCGCCCGGGAGGGCAGCGAACGCAACACCGTCACCGCGCTCTACCCGCACCAGTGGAAGAACCTCTCCGGTGGCGCCCCGATCCCCCAGACGTACGTCTCGCCGCGCGGCCCGCTGCGCACCCTGGTCGGGGTCGGTTCGTTCGGCACCGCCATCCGCTACCACGGGGTGCTGCCCGAGCTGCCCGCAGTGGCCACCTCCGGCGGCGCCGACCTGGCCACCCTCGGCGGCTACCTGGACCAGGCGGCCACCGGTGACCCGCTGGCCGGTTTCGGCAACGACACCTACTGGACCGGCAAGGCGCTGGGCCGGGCCGCCCGGCTCGCCGAGATCGCCGACCAACTCGGTCGGACCGCCCAGCGGGACCTGCTGCTGAACGCGATCCGCACCCGGCTGACCGACTGGTTCACCGCCTCGTCCGGCGAGACCGGGCGGCTGTTCCACTACGACCGGGCCTGGGGCACGCTGGTCGGCTATCCGGCGTCGTACGGTTCGGACCAGGAGCTGAACGACCACCACTTCCACTACGGCTACTACATCGCGGCCGCCGCCACGCTCGCCAAGTTCGACCCGGGCTGGGCCGCCGCCGACCGGTACGGCGGCATGGTCAACCTGCTGATCCGGGACGCGAACGGCGTTGACCGGTCCGATGCGATGTTCCCGTTCCTGCGGGACTTCGACATCTACGCGGGACACGACTGGGCCTCCGGGCACGGCTCGTTCGGGGCCGGCAACAACCAGGAGTCCTCCTCGGAGGGGATGAACTTCGCCAGCGGGCTGATCCAGTGGGGACTGGCCACCGGCAACACCACCGTCCGGGACGCCGGCCTGTTCATCTACACCACCCAGGCCCAGGCGATCCAGGAGTACTGGTTCGACTCCGCCAACCAGAACTTCCCGGCCTCGTTCGGGCACAACACCGTCGGCATGGTCTGGGGCGACGGTGGCGCGTACGCCACCTGGTTCAGCGGTGAGCCGGAGATGATCCAGGGCATCAACATGCTGCCGATCACCGGCGGCTCGCTCTACCTCGGCTACCGGCCGGCCTACGTCACCACGAACTGGAACGAACTGGTCACCAACAACGGCGGGCCGCCGACCGTCTGGCAGGACATCCTCTGGTCCTTCCAGGCGATGGCCAGCCCGGACGCCGCACTGGCCAGCTTCCGGGCCAACCCGGGCTACTCGCCCGAGGAGGGCGAGAGCCGGGCCCACACCTTCCACTGGCTGCGCAACCTCGCGGCGCTCGGCCAGGTCGACACCACGGTCACCGCCAACACCCCGCTCTACGCCGTCTTCACCCGGGGCGGGGCCCGCACCTACGTGGCGTCGAACATCACCCGCAACCCGATCACGGTGACCTTCTCCGACGGCCGGACCCTGACCGTGCCGGCCGGCCGTACCGCCACCACCGGGGCGCACACCTGGAGCGGCGGGAACGCCGGCGGCGGCACGCCCAACCCGACCCCCACCCCGACGCCCACCCCGACCCCGACCGACCCGCCGACCACCAGCAACCGGCTCTTCGTCCGCTCCGCCGGGGCGTTGGCCGGCACCCCGGGCACCGGGGCGGGTACGGTCACCCTGCCGGCCGCGAACGGCAACCACGACGGCACCCCGACCAACCCGGTCACCCACCGGGTGTGCGGGCTGACCGGGACGTACCAGGGCGGCGGAGCGACCAGCTTCGCCCTGTACGTCGACGCGGGCACCGCCGTCGGGGCCGGGGTGCAGGCCCGGATCTCGTACGACTTCACCGGCTCCGGCAGCTACGGCCGGACCGAGACGTACGCCTACTTCGCCACCGACCCGGTGCCCGGCACCGAGGTCTACACCCAGGCCGCCGGCGTACGAACCGTCTCCGGCGGCTTCGCCGCGTTGAACCGCGGCTGCGTACGCCTGGAGGTGTGGAACGCGATCGGGTCGGCGCCCACCACACTGCGGATCGACGCGACCGCCGCCCAGGGCGCCCAGTCGAGTGTCACCATCCCGTTCGCCCTCTCCGGCTGAACCGGCACCGGCGGTGCGGGCCCCCGCCCCGCGCGCCCCCCCCCCCCGCCCGCCCCCCCCCGGGGCCCCGGCCCCGCCCACCCGCCCCGGGCCCCCCCCCCCGGCTCACCCGCCCCCGGCGGTGCGGGCCCCGGCTCTCGGAGCCCGCACCGCCGGACGGCACGCCGCGGTGCCCCGGGCAGCGACGACCTGCCCGGGGCCGTCCGGTGTCAGGAGAGGTCGTAGCGGTCCAGGTTCATCACCTTGACCCAGGCGGAGACGAAGTCCTGGACGAACTTCTCCTGCCCGTCGGCACTGGCGTAGACCTCGGCGATGGCACGGAGCTGGGAGTTCGCGCCGAAGACGAGGTCGACGGCGGTGGCCGTCCACCGGACCTTGCCGGTGCCGCGGTGCCGACCCTCGTACACGTTCTCGGCCGAGGTGGCCGCCTTCCACTCCGTACGGGCGTCGAGCAGGTTCACGAAGAAGTCGTTGGTCAGCGTCCCGGGCCGGTCGGTGAGCACCCCGTGTGGCGCGTGCCCCAGGTTGGCGTTCAGCGCCCGCAGGCCACCGACCAGGACGGTCATCTCGGGCGCGGTCAGCGTCAACAGGTTGGCCCGGTCCAGCAACAGGGTCTCCGGCGAGAGCTTCTGTCCGGCCCGCAGGTAGTTGCGGAACCCGTCCGCCCTCGGTTCGAGTACGCCGAAGGACTCCACGTCGGTCTGCTCCTGGGTGGCGTCGGTACGACCCGGGGCGAACGGGACCGTGACGTCGTACCCGGCGTTCCGGGCCGCCTGCTCGACGGCCGCGGACCCGGCGAGGACGATCAGGTCGGCGAGCGAGATCCGCCGGCCGCCGCTCTGCGAGCTGTTGAAGTCCTGCTGGATCCGTTCCAGGGCCGGCAGCACGGTGGCGAGCATGGTCGGGTCGTTGACCTCCCAGTTCCGCTGTGGTGCGAGGCGGATCCGGGCGCCGTTGGCCCCGCCGCGCATGTCGGTGCCGCGGAAGCTCGCCGCCGACGCCCAGGCGGTGAAGACCAGTTGGGAGAGGGAGAGCCCGGACGTGAGGACGCGGCCAGTGAGGGCGGCGATATCCTCGTCCGTGACGAGCTCGTGGTCGACCGGCGGGACGGGGTCCTGCCACAGTTGCGGCTCCGGCACCCAGGGTCCGAGGTAGCGGGAGACCGGTCCCATGTCGCGGTGCAGCAGCTTGTACCAGGCCCTGGCGAAGGCGTCGGCGAACTGGTCCGGGTTCGCCAGGAAGCGCCGGGAGATCTGCTCGTAGCTCGGGTCGACGCGCAGTGCGAGGTCGGTGGTCGCCATCATCGGCGCGTACCGGACCGTGGGGTCGTGGGCACCGGGTACGGCGTCCGCCGCGGCACCGCCCTTGGGCCGCCACTGCTTCGCGCCGGCCGGGCTCTCGCAGACCTCCCACTCGTGTCCGAAGAGGGTTTCGAAGAAGCTGTTGTCCCAGGTGGTCGGGGTGCCTGTCCAGGCGCCCTCGAGTCCGCTGGTGATGGTGTCGCCGCCCTTGCCGGTGCCGAAGCTGTTCCGCCAGCCCAGCCCCTGCTCCTCGAGCGGGGCGCCCTCGGGCTCGGGGCCGACGTACTCGGCGGCCGGGGCGGCACCGTGGGTCTTGCCGAAGGTGTGGCCGCCGGCGATCAGCGCCACCGTCTCCTCGTCGTTCATCGCCATCCGGCGGAACGTCTCACGGATGTCCCGGGCCGAGGCCAGCGGGTCCGGGGTGCCGTTGGGCCCCTCCGGGTTGACGTAGATCAGTCCCATCTGCACGGCACCGAGCGACTCGGCGAGTTCCCGGTCGCCGCTGTAGCGCTCGTCGCCGAGCCAGGTGTCCTCGGGTCCCCAGAAGATCTCCTCGGGTTCCCAGACGTCGTCGCGGCCGAAGCCGAAGCCGAAGGTCTTGAACCCCATCGACTCCAGCGCGCAGTTGCCGGCGAAGACCAGCAGGTCGGCCCAGGAGATCTTCCGTCCGTACTTCTGTTTGACCGGCCAGAGCAGTCGGCGCGCCTTGTCGAGGTTGGCGTTGTCGGGCCAACTGTTCAGCGGGGCGAAGCGCTGCGCGCCGTCGCCGCCACCGCCACGGCCGTCCTCGATCCGGTACGTGCCGGCGGAGTGCCAGCTCATCCGGATGAAGAGCGGTCCGTAGTGGCCGTAGTCCGCCGGCCACCAGTCCTGCGACGTGGTCATCACCTCGAAGACGTCCCGCTTCAGGGCGTCGACGTCGAGCTTCGTGAACTCCTCCGCGTAGCGGAAGGACTCGCCCATCGGGTTGGCCCGGGGTGAGTGCTGGTGCAGAACCTGAAGGTTCAGCTGGTTCGGCCACCAGTCCTGATTGCTCCTCGGCCGACCCCGCTTCGCGGTCGGGGCGGGGATTGCCGGGTTCTCGCTCTCGCTGCCGTGCTCGGGCACGTCGATCCTTCTCCTGTCAGTCACTTGTTCGGTCAACCGGGTGCTGGTGCCCTGACGCGGTCTGGACAAACGCCCCAGTAGATGATCTCGGCCTCGTCGATCGAGAAGCCACGATGGTCGGACGCGGTGAGGCAGGGTGTGACGCCGACGGCGCAGTCGACGGCGCAGTCGACGGCGGCGATCGCGCCGCAGGACCGGCACACGCAGGTTCCCGCGTGCCGCGTCGAGGATCGAGACGGTGTCGGCGGGCGGGCGTCCACCGCCGCGAGCACCGCCAGTCGCGGAAGGGTCACCCGGAGCGCGGCCCGGCGCAGGATGCGCTCGTGCACCGGGGCCGCCATCGTCACATGCGTAGTATGCCCGACTTTTTCTTTAACACATCAAGAATCCAGCCGTGGCGCGACAAGGCGAGAAATGACCAGAGAAATGGGTGTGACAACCGGTTGGCCAGCAGCTCCACGACCGGAGGTGAGCCTGATCATGCCCCTGGCCGACCCAGGCCGGCATGGTCAGTCCTCAACCCACTCGTGGCTCGTCAGATCACCTCGCGCCACGACAGGTCCAACGAGCGACCTTCATGATCCGCGAGCCAGAACCTGGTGGCCGGGGGCGCCCGTCCGGCCGGTCCAGGTGAGCATCCGGGCCGGCGACTCGACCAGGATCCGGCGTACGACCTCCGGGCCGAGTCGCGCCCGCAACCGGGGCAGGAACCGGTTCGGCAGGTACGCCATGCCCGGCATGCCGCCGTACCCGACGTACCGGCCGCGACGCGCGACATCACCGCCGAGCAGCAGGTGGTCGCCCATGCCCTGGGCACACACCGCGTCGATCAGGTCGAGCAGCGTGCTGTCCGGCCGCTCCCGGTGCCGGGCCATCCCGTCGTAGCCGAGGAAGGCGCCCCGGTTCGCGAACTCCACGTGCAGACCCGGGTCGGGGTTGCGGTCGACGTGGGCCAGCACGACCCGGCCCGGGTCCACACCGTCCGAGTCCAGCAGGTCGAGTACCTCGTGGCCGGCGCTGCCGTGTTCGAGGTGCACCATCACCGGCGCCCCGGTCTCGCGGTGCGCGGCGGCCACCGCGCCGAGAACCCGCCGCTCGAACGGGCTGATCGACCAGTACCCGATGCCGGCCTTGAGCAGGCCGGCCCGGACCGGCTGACCGGACGGGCCGAGGTCGGTGCGGCCGCCGCCAGGGGAGCCGGCGGGGCCGTCGGCGATGCCGGCGGGGAAGTCGGCGCAGCCGTCGAGGAGGTCGGCGCGGAACCGGGCTGCCAACTCCGCCTCGGTGGCGGCGACCAGCGGATGCCCCGGACCGTAGTGGGCCTCCCGGTGCGCGCCGGTCGTCGCCACCACGTGCAGACCGGTGGCGGCGCTGATCCGGGCGGTTCCGGCCGGGTCACGGCCCAGCCCGACCGGCGTCGCCTCGACCATCGCGGTGATCCCGGCACCGAACAGCAGCGCCGCCTCGGTCCGGCTGGACGCCTCGTCGTCCAGCTCGTCCCCGGCCAACAACGGCGAGACCTGGAACAGGTGCTCGTGGTAGTCGGTCGGACCGAGCACCGACGGCGACACGTCGCCGAGCACCGTCCGGACGAAACTCACCGCACCGCCTCCGCCGCGGCCGCCAACCGCCGCACGGTCGGCGGGTCCATCGGTACGTCGAAGACCTCGGCGATCACCTGGCTCCAACCGTGGATGAAGTACCGCCAGCCGTCGACCACAGTCAGATCGCGTTCGGTTCGCTGGTCCCGGGCCTGCCGCAGGAACTCCAGACTGCCCCGGTAGTTGAACTCCCAGGCGTACCCGCGGCGGGGCAGCACCGCCCCGGCGGGCAGCGGGGACCCGGGCCGGTCCTTGCCGAGCCCGGTGGCGTTGACCACCAGGGTGCCGTCCGGTACCGCCGCCAGCAGCGCGGTGACGTCCCCGTCCCCGGTCACCGGCAGGTACGAGATCAGGTCGGGTGGTACGCCACCCCGGTCGGCCACCGCGCGCAGGTGAGCCAGGCGCTCCGGATCGGTGTCGGTGCAGACGATCCGGCCCGGCCGGTCGGCCCGCTGGCTCAGATACCACACCAGGGCGGTGCCGGCGCCCCCCGCGCCCAGGCAGACGACCTCGGCGCCGGTCGTCGCGAAGTGGTCGTCCGGCAGGAAGTCCTCGGTGGCGAGCCCGGCGGTCAGCGGGTCCTTGGCGTGGCCCAGCAGCCGTCCGTCCCGCTTGCTGATGCTGGAGATCTCACCGCAGAGCCGGGCAAAGTCGTCGACCTCGTCGAACAGGTCGTGTGCGGCCTGGTGGAGCCGGAGCTTGTGGGTGGTCACCAGGGCTCCCCGGTGCGCCGGGTCGTCCCGGATCCGCCGCACGAGTTCGCGGTACCGGCTGTCGTCCGCGTCCAGCGGCAGGTCGTGCCCGACCAGCCGGTCGGTCGGCAGGCCGAGGATCCGGGCCCAGCTCGGGAACACCCGGTTGATCGAGGATCCGCCGGTGGTGACGCCGACAAATCCCATGTAGCCGCCCCGGCCGTCCACCATGGCTCCCCCGCCCACTCCGGTTGATGCGTTCACCGCCACTCCGCCGCCGGATCGGTGGGCCCCTCCGCCGGCCCATCCGCGACGTCCGGACCGCCGGGACGGGTCGGTGGGGCGCTGGCCCGGACCGGATGGGACGGTGGTGCGCCGTCCAGGACCGGATGGGACGGTGGTGCGCCGTCCAGCACGGCGAGCAGGTCGGCGACGGCGAGTGAACCCATCCGGTCCACCGCCTCCACGGTCTGTGCCCCGAGGTGCGGGGTCAACACGACCCGGTCGGCCAGATCCTCGGCGAGCAGCGGCGACGTACCGCCGGCCGACTCCGTGCCGAGCGTGTCGGCGGCGTACCCGGCGAGCCGCCCACCGCGCAACGCGGCGGCGACCGCCGACTCGTCGACCAGGTCGGCCCGCGCCGTGTTGACCAGTACCAGTCCGTCCCGGCCGGCGGCCAGCCATTCGGGGTCGACCAGCCGTCGACCGCCGGGCGCGTGCAACGAGACCGCCGTGCAGCGGGCCGGCAGCTCGGCCAGGTCGGCCGGTTCCGCTCCCCCGGCCCGGACCACCCGGTCGTCCAGCAGCGGATCACAGGCGAGGACCCGGGCACCGAAGCCACGCAGTCGACGTGCCACCGCCTGGCCGATCCGGCCGTACCCGACGATCCCGACGACCGACGAACCGAGTTCGCGGCCCCGCACGGTGGTGGTCCAGTCGCCGGCCCGGACCCGCCGGTCCCCGGCCGGGATACCGCGCAGCGCGGCGAGCAGCAGCCCGACCGTCAGATCGGCGACCGCCTCGGTGTTCGCCCCGGGAGTGTTGGTCACCACGACCCCGCGTTCGGCGGCGGCGGCCAGGTCCACCGCGTCGACCCCGACGCCGTACCGGGCCAGCACCGCCAGGCGCGGCGCGGCGGCCAGGTGCGCCTCGGTGACCGGGCCGGTGCCGGCGATCCAGCCGACCGTCCCGGCGAGCAGTGGACGCAGCGCGTCGAGCCGGTGGTCGGCGGGGCCGCGTACCACGGTCAGGCCGGCCGCGTGCAGCTCGCCGAGCAGGTCCCGCGAGCCGGAGGAGAACGACCGGGAGGTAACCAGCACCTGCCCGGCCCGGGTCGCGGTCACCGCGCATCCCCACGTCCGACGAACCACGGCTCCAGCCGACGGTACGCGTCGAGGAAGACCGCGTGCCGCTCCCGGTACGCCGCGTGCCGCTCCGGATCGGGACTGAACTCGGCGGTGACCTCGGAGAGTTGCCCGGCGACACCGAACCCGTCGACCAGGCCGAGCCCGACGGCCGCGGTGACCGCCGCGCCGAGGCTGTTCGCCTCCTCCACGATGGAGCGTCGGCGTACCCGGCATCCCCAGACGTCGGCGAGGATCCGCAGCCAGACGTCGCTGGCCGCGCCGCCGCCGATCGCGTCCACCCGGTCGACCGGGGTACCGTGCTCGCGGAACGCGTCGACGCAGGTCAGCAGGTTGAACGCGACTCCCTCCAGCACCGCCCGGACCAGGTGCGGCCGGTCGTGGTGCCGGCCGATGCCGACAAACGCCCCGGCCGCGTCCGGGTTCCAGTACGGCGACCGCTCGCCGAGCAGGTGCGGCAGGAAGTACAGTCCCTGCGCCGACGCCCCGGCGGTGTCGGCCGCCGCCACCAGCCGACCGAACCGGTCCCCGGCGCCGCCGGGTTCCAGCAGGTCGGCGATCCACTCCAGGGACGCGCCGCCGGCCTGCATGGTCGCGGTCGGCACGTAGTGCCCGGGCACCACGTGGTCGAAGGTCATCGTCCGCATCGCCGGGTCGTGCAGCGGGCGGGTGGCCGCCACCGACACCCACGACGACGAGCCGAGGTAGCAGTAGGCGCCGTCGGCCGCGCCGACCACGCCGGCACCGACCGCCGCCAGCGGCCCGTCCCCGCCGCCCATCACCACCGGGGTGCCGGCACGCAGTCCGGTCGCCTCCGCCGCCGCCCCGGTCACGGTGCCGACCACGGTGGTGGCCGGGACGATCTCCGGCAGCAGCGCCCCGTCGAGGTCGGCCGCGCCGAGCACCCGCTCCGACCAGGTTCCCCGCTCCTGGTCGTAGGCGTTGGTCGAGGAGGCGTCGGACGGGTCGGTGGCGAGCCGGCCGGTGAGCCGGAACACCGCGTAGTCCTTGGCGAGGCAGACGTGCCGGGTCGACGCGAAGACCTCCGGTTCGTGGTCGCGGACCCACATCACCTTGCTGATCGAGTACGTCGGGTTGAGCCGGTGCCCGAGCAGCCGGTACGCCGGTTCGGCGCCGATCCGCTCGACCAGCCGGTCGCACTGCCCGGCGCTGCGGGTGTCGGCCCAGATGATCGCCGGCCGGACCGGGCGGTACGCCGCGTCGAGCAGTACGGCGCCCATCATCTGCCCGGAGATCGCCAGCCCCCGGACGTCCCGGGCGTCGACGTGGTGCCGGGCCAGCAGTTCCCGGGTCGCCTCGGCGAGCGCCGTCCACCAGTCGGCCGGGTCCTGTTCGGCGACCCCGCCCGGGGCGAACCGGGTCGGGTACGGCACGGTGACCGAGCCGAGCAGCGCCCCGGTGTCGGCGTGCAGTGAGGCTTTGTTCCCGGTGGTGCCGAGGTCGTGGGCGACGAGCATGCTCACGCCCCCCGCCGGGTGAGCCGCCGGCCCTGCAGCTGGTCGACGCCGACCGCGACCAGGATCAGCGCGCCGATCGCCACCTGCAACCAGAACGGGTCGATGCCGAGCAGTGTTCCGCCGTTGTTGAGCAGGCCGACGATGAGGGCGCCGACCAGGGCGCCGAGCGCGGAGCCCCGGGCGCCGAACAGGCTCGCCCCGCCGATCACACAGGCGGCGATGGCCTGGAGTTCGTATCCGGTGCCGGCGGTCGGGACGCCGTTGCCGAGCCGGGACGCCAGCAGGATGCCGCCGAGCGCGGCCAGTACGCCGGCCAGCGCGTAGACGCTGAGCAGCACCGCCCGCACCGGTACGCCGGTGAGCCGGGCGGACTCCGGGTTGGAGCCGACCGCGTAGATGTAGCGTCCCCAGACGGTGCGCCGCAGCCCGAAGCCGACCAGCAGGGCGATCAGCACGGTCAGCCAGATCAGGTTGGCGACGCCGAGGAACTCTCCCCCGGCGATCGAGGTGAAGGAGCGGGGCAGCGGCTGGACGGTCCGGCCGTCGGTGTAGAGCAGGGTGAGTCCGCGCGCCATGCCGAGGGTGCCGAGGGTGACGATGAACGGCGGCATCTTCAGGATCGCCACCAGCACCCCGTTGACCAGTCCGATCGCCGCCCCGGCCAGCAGGGCGAGCAGCACGGCGAGCAGCACCGGCCCGCCGCCGGCGGTGTCGAAGACCGCCTTGGCGACGATCACCCCGCTCAGCCCGACCACCGAACCGACCGAGAGGTCGATGCCGGCGGTGAGGATGACCAGGAGCTGGCCGATGGCGATGATCGCGTAGATCGACACCTGCCGGCCGAGGTTGTCCAGGTTGGTGCCGGTCAGGAAGGTGTCGGTGGCCAGGCTCAACCCGAGGACCAGGAGAACGAGTACGGGCAGCCCGCCGAAGCCCCGGCCGAGCAGGCTGCCCAGCCCCAGCACCTCCGGCTCGCCCGCCGGCTTCGGGCCGGCCGGGGTGTCGTCGTCGCTGCCGACCGGCGCGTCCCGGGTGTCGTCCGGGGCCGTGTCGCTCAGGGCGGTGCCGCCCGGGGCCGTCCCGTCCGGGGCGGTGTCGATCGAGGTCGGCGCGTCGGCGGCCGGGGTCGGATTCTCGTCGCGGCTCATCGGGACTCCAGAGGGGCTGGCGGGGACATCGGCGCGGAGGCGGCCTTCGACAGGTCCGCGGCGGAGGTCGCCGGGCTGGTGAGGTGGAGGATCTTCTCCTCGGTGGCCTCGTCCGCCGGCAGTTCACCGACGACCTGACGCTCACGCACCACCACGATCCGGTCGCAGAGCCCCAACAGTTCGGGCAGGTACGACGAGACCACCAGTACGGCGATACCACTGCGGGCCATCTCGGCGATCGCCTGGTAGATGTCGGCCTTGGCGCCGACGTCGACACCCTTGGTCGGTTCGTCCAGCAGCAGCACCTTCGCACCGGTGGCGAGCCAGCGGGCCAGCAGCACCTTCTGCTGGTTGCCGCCGGAGAGCGAGGTGACCGGGTCGTCGAAGGAGCCGTACCGCAGCCGCAGCCCGGCGACCGCCTGCCGCACGTGCCGACGCTCCCGGCCGCCGCGCAGCAGGGTCGCGGTGGCCACCCGGCCAAGGCTGGCGATCGAGACGTTCGCCTCGATGGAGAGTTCCAGCAGCAGGCCGGACTCCTTGCGGTCCTCGGTGAGCAGGGCGATGCCGCTGCGGGCCGCCGCCCGGGGCGAGCCGGCCGGCACCGGCACCCCGTCGAGGAGGACCTGCCCGCCGTCCACCCGGTCGGCGCCGAAGACCGCCCGGACGATCTCCGAGCGGCCGGCGCCGAGCAGACCGGCCAGGCCGACGATCTCGCCCCGGTGCACGGTCAGGTCGACCGGTGCGGCGAAGCCGGGGATACGCAGCTCGCGTACCTCCAGCCGGGGTGGGCCGATCGCGTGTCGTACGCCCGGGTAGAGGTTCTGCACCGGACGGCCGACCATCGCCTGGATCAGCGAGTCGTGGTCGTGGTCGGCGATCGGCCGGGTCGCCACCACCCGCCCGTCCCGCAGTACGGTGACCCGGTCGCCGACGGCGAACATCTCCTCCAGCCGGTGCGTCACGTAGAGCACGGTCTGCCCGGCGTCGCGCAGTGCGGCGACCCGCTCCAGCAGCGCCGCCGCCTCCCGTTCGGAGAGCGCGGTGGTCGGCTCGTCGAAGATCACCAGTTTCGCCCGGGTGCCGAGGACCCGGGCGATCTCGACGAGCTGACGGGTGGCGGTCGGCAGTGCCCGTACCGGTTGGTCCAGGTCCAGATCGGCGAGACCGACCCGGTCAAGGTGTGCCACCGCGGTCCGGCGCTGCGCGCCGCGGTCCACGATGCCGGGGAACCGGCGTGGGAAGCGCCCCATCGTCAGGTTGTCCAGGACGCTGAGGTCCGGCAGCAGGCTCAGTTCCTGGTAGACGACGCCGATGCCGGCGGCGCGGGCCTCCGCCGGCGACGGTCGCGTCCCGAGTGCCACCCCGTCGACCCGGTAGTCGCCCCGGTCCCGGGCCACCGCCCCGGTGAGCACCTTGATCAGCGTCGACTTGCCGGCCCCGTTCTCCCCGGCGAGGCAGTGCACCTCGCCGGGGAGCAGGTCCAGGTCGACGTCGTCGAGCGCGGTCACCGGCCCGTACGTCTTGGTGACCCCGCGCAGCCGTACCACCGGCTCGTTGCTCATCGCACCTCCTCGCTGGCCCCGGGGCCCGCCTCAGCCCTTGGTCTTCGGCGGGTTGAGCAGGCTCTGGAGTTCCTCGGCACCGACGTTGTCCCGGTCCACCAGCACCGCGCCCGGGTCCAGCCGCTGCGGCGCGTTGCTGCCGGCGACCGCCATCGCCGCCTCGACCACACCCTGGTAGCCGAAGAAGAACGGGTTCTGTACGACGATCGCGTCGATCGCCCCGGAACGCACCGCCTCGACCTCGGCCGGGTCGGAGTCGAAGGCCACCACCGCGACCCGGTCGGCGGCGCCCTTCTCCTGCACCGCCCGGGCCGTGCCGACGCCCGAGGTGTTGTTGTCGGCGAAGATGCCGGCCAGGTCCGGCACCCGGGTCAGGGCGTCGTTGACCTGGCCGACCGCCTTGTTCAGGTCGTTGTCGTTGACCAGGGTCTGCACGATGGTCGCCTGCGGACACTTCTCGGCCAGGCCCTGCTTGAAGCCCTCGAACCGGTCGATCAGCACCTGCACCCCGGAGACCGCGGACTCGTGCAGCACCTTGCCGTCCGGCTTGCCCGCCTGGGTGATCAGCTCACAGAGCCGCTGGCCGGCCTGGGCGCCGGCCTTGACGTTGTCGGTGCCGATGAAACCGTCGCTCCTGGTCTGTACCGCGTTGTCGACGATGACCACCTTGATCCCGCTGGACCGGGCCCGGTCGATCACACCGTTCAGCGCGGTGGAGGAGTTCGGGGCCAGCACGATGCCCTTGGCTCCCCGGGAGATGGCGTCCTCGACCAGGCGTACCTGCGGTTCGATGTCGGCTTCCGAGGTGGGGCCGAACAGGTCCAGTTCGACCCCGAGGTCGGTGCCGGCCTTCTTGGCGCCGGCCAGCATGGACTGCCAGAACTCGGATTCGGTCGCCTTGACGATGACGTCGATCTTCGTACCGGCGATCGCCGCCGTCGTGGTGTCCCCGCCGTCGTCCGAACCGTTGTCGGAGCTGAAGGCCCGGCCGGCGACCACGCCGACCGCGAGGGTGACGACCGCGGCGAGCCCGGCCGCGCCGATCGAGACGCTCTTCGTTGCCATCGGGTCTCCTATTCCTGGGGGCGGGTGGGGTTGTCGGACGCGGACGCCGGGGCGCCGAACGGGACGAGTTCGACGGTGGCGTCGCCCCGGCGGGCCCGCAGCCCCATGCCGTGGGCGAGCACCCAGCCGTAGTCGTGTCCGGCGCTGCCCGGGTAGACGGCGAGGAACCGGTACGGCTCGTCGCCGACGTTGACGCTGCGGTGCGCCCAGCCGGGCGGGATGTAGCCGATCGTCCCCGGGCCCATGTCCAGCCACTCGGCCCGTTCGCCGTCGAAGAGCAGCAGGCCGCCCCGGCCCTCCAGGCCCAGGTAGATCTCGCCCTGCGGGTCCGGGTGCTGGTGTCCCTTGGTCATCCAGAACTCGCCGCCGGTGTCTCCCGGGTAGATCGTGGTGATCGACTGCGGCAGTTCGCGGGGCACCTCGGGCACCGGCGAGGAGACGACGGTGTAGACCACCGGGTCGCCGTCCACGACCGCCTGTCGCCAGGCGTGGCCGTCCACGAACAGTCCTTCGAGGTCGGACATCCGCCGGGTGAGGACCTGCCCCTGCGGCTCGAGTGTGGCGTTGCCGGGGCCGAAGGTGATCGTCAGGGGTGAGAGCGGCGGGGTGGCGCTCGTACTCACGTCGTCTCCTGTTTCGGTCGTGTTTCCGGCCACTGTCGTCCTGTCATTACAGGATGTCAAGAGGAGAGGCCAGATTACCCGGGTCGCGCGACCGACAGAACCGGTACGGGTGGCGGGAGCGGAACTCAGGAGGTGACGAGCACGAGCGGACTGCCGGCCCGGCCGCTGCCGGCGGCCCGGTTCAGCTCGACCTGGAACCGGCTGCGGTCGCCCCGGTGCAACGCCAGGAAGCTCTCGACCGGTCGCCCCGAGTCGCCGATGCTGACGCTGCGGAGCACCAGCAGCGGATCTCCGCGCCGGATGCCGAGCAGTCTCGCCTGGCCGGTGTTGGCCACCGCCGCCTCGACCGAGCGGATGCCCCGGACCAGCCGCACCCCGTACGTCGACTCCAGGACCTGGTAGAGCGAGCGGTCGGTGAGATCCTCCTCGACCAGCCCCGGCGCCAACGCCGCCGGAAGATGCGTCACGGTCCACACCCACGGCTCGTTGTCGACGAACCGCAGCCGTTCCAGGTGGATCACCGGCTCGCCGGGGTCGATCCCCAGGTCGGCGGCGACGGCGGCGTCCGCCGGCACCACCTCGGCACGCCGCACCTCGCTGCGCAGGTGACCGCCCCGGGCGGCGACGTCCTCGAACAGCCCGGTCAGCGACTGGACCAGCCCCTCGGCGGTCTTCGGATGCGCGACGAAGGTGCCCCGGCCCTTCACCCGCTCGATGACGCCCTCGTTCTCCAGGTCGGTCAGCGCCTGCCGGACCACCGTACGGGACACGCCGTACCGGGCGCACAGCTCGTGATCACCGAGGATCCGGTCGCCCGGCTGGAGCCGGCGTCGCTCGATGTCCCGGACCAGCAGGTGCTTGAGCTGGTAGTACATCGGCAACGGCGACCCACGGTCGATCCGGTCCCCTGGCTGCATGTCATCAGAGGATAACAGGGGTGCAGGTACCGGCCGGTCGGGCCGGGCCGGGCCGGGAACCGGTGGATCCGGGGAGACCCCCCCGGGTGGAAGAAGCTGTGTATGTTCCGGCCGCCCGATCGCGGCGCGCGCCTAGGCTGACAAAACACCACCTTGGAGCAACCCGGGAGGAATCATGCGTTTTCCTCGGCTGCTGGCCGCCGGACTCGTCGCCGCCGGCCTGGTCGTACTGACGCCGCCCACCGCCGCCCAGGCCGCGACGTTCCGGATCGGTACCGCCGGGGCCGCCGCCTCGGTCTTCACCACCTCCGGGAACATGAAGATCTGTGACACCCGGGCCGACAGCCGGCGCGCGGTCATGAGCGCCTACAACGAGACCAAGAACCTGGAACTCGGCTACGCCGAGGACGCGGACGGCGCCAACGGGAGCAGCGACGCCGACTGCACGGTGATCAAAATGCGCAACAAGGTCTACGTCGACGACGTCGTCTACATCGAGGTGTGGATCCAGAACGGTCCGAACACCAACGAAAAGGAAAACTACAACTCGGGCCACTTCCAGAACTAGGAGCCGTCCCGGGTCAGCGGCCGAGAGCGGATCCCAGCACCGTACGTCCTCCGGCCTCGGCCGCCGACCGCTCGGCCGCCGACACCGCCTGCTCGGCCGCCGACACCGCCTCGGGCTTGGCGTAGAGCCGGTCACCGACGACCAGCACGTCCAACCTGGACGAGTCGAAGGTGCGGAACGCCTCCGCCCCGGCCCGCGCCGTCGGCTGGCCCTTCACGTTCAGCGAGGTGTTCATCAGCACCGGTGTGCCGGTCAACCGCTCGAACTCGTCCAGGATCCGCCAGAACCGTGGGTTGTCCACCTGGTGGACCGCCTGCACCCGGGCGGTGCCGTCGTCGTGCACCACCGCCGCGATCCGGCCCGCCGACGCCGGCCGTACCGGGACCGCGACCGTCATGTGCCGCATGTTCGTACCCGCCGGGACGACGAACCACTCGTCGGCCCGCTCCGCCTTGACCGCCGGAGCGAGCGGCCGGAACTCCTCCCGGAACTTGACCGCGGCGTTCACCCGTTCCCGTGCGTCCCGGTCCCTCGGGTCGGCCAGGATGCTCCGGTTGCCCAGCGCCCTCGGGCCGAACTCCAGCCGGCCCTGCGCCCAGCCGACGATCCGCCCCTCGGCGAGCAGTCGGGCGACCGCCGCCTCGGCGACCCCCGCCGCCACCGACACCGACCAGTACGGCTGACCGGCCGGTGGGCCGTCCTCGGCGACGTCCGGGCCGAGGTAGGTCATCGCCGGGTACCGGGTGCCGGACACCGCCGGACCGGCCAGCGCGAGCGCGGCGCCGACCGCCGTCCCCTCGTCGCCGGCGGCGGGTTGCACGTACACCCCGTCGACCAGACCGGAGGCGGCCAGTTTGCCGATCGCGACGCAGTTCAGCGCCACTCCGCCGGCGAACGCGACCCGCCGCAGGCCGGTACGCCGCACCCAGTACGACACCAGGTGGGTCAGCGCCTGTTCCACCCGTTTCTGGGCCGCGCTGGCCAGGTCGATGTGCGCACGGGTGAGTTCCTCGCCGGCCCGGCGCTCCGGACAGACCCGGGCGGCCAGCCAGTCCCGGGAGGTCGCGAAGGTCTCCCGGGCGCGTGGACCACGGTTGAGCCGCAGCAGCGGCACGTCCAGCCGGCCGTCCGGTTCGCAGCGCACCGCCTCGGTCAGCACGTCGCGGTACCGGGCCGGGTCGCCCAGCGCGGCCAGCGCCATCACCTTGTACTCGTCGCTGTTCGGCCAGTAGCCGAGGTGCATGGTGAGGATCGCGTAGAAGAGGCCGAGGCTGGCCCGGTAGTCAAGCGCGGCCAGCCGGGTCAGCTGCCCGTTCCGCCACGTGTAGACGCTGACCGCGTGCAACTCCCCCATGCCGTCGACGACCACCACCAACGCGTCGTCGAACCCGGACGGGACGGCCGCGGTGAGGGCGTGCGCCCGGTGGTGGGCCACCGGGGTCACCCGGTGCCGGGCCAGTGCGGGCACGAACCGGTGCAGCAGCTCGGTCTGCCGGGCCGGGTCGAGGACCTCCCGGTAGCGACGTCGCGCGTACTCCTCGCCCTCGGCGAAGACCCGCATGTGGGAGTGGTCGAAGTTGTGGGCCACGGCGTCGACGTCGGCGAAGCCCAGCCCGGCGACGGCCAGGCAGCTCACCATCGCGTCCACCGGGAAGGAGTGGTCGAACTTGATCCCGGAGTACCGCTCCTGCTGCACCGCCGCGACCAGTTCCCCGTCGACGACCAGGGCGGCGGCGGAATCCAGTCCCTGGAACAGGCGCGCCTCCCGCTCGTCGAGGTCCGGGAAGTGGGACCGCTTCAGCTCCGCCGACCCGTGCAGCCCGCTGTAGCCGAGCACGACCGTCCGCCGCCGACCAGTCATCGCATCTCCTCAGGAAACCGCATCGGGTGTCAGCCGTCGGCGCGGTTGCGCCAGCGGAAGGTACGTACCGCGACGAAAAGTCCGACCAGGCACCAGGCGCCGAGCACCAGGGCGATCCGCCCGTGTTCCCAGCCACCGGCCACCTCGTGCACGGCGAACGACTCGGGCAGGAAGACCGAGCGCATCCCCTGGGTCATCCACTTGAGCGGGAAGACCGCACCGATGCTCTGCATCCAGGTCGGCAGCGTGGCGAAGACGAAGAAAACCCCGGAGATGAACTGGAGCACGGTCGCCAGCGGGGACACGACCGCCGGGGCGGTCCGGCCGTTCTTCACGATCCCCGCCACCCCGATGCCGAGCAGGGTGCAGGCGATCGTGCCGAGTCCGGCCACCCAGAAGAAGGTCAACCACGGGCCGACGGTGGTGGGCAGGGTCAGCCCGTAGAAGACCACGCCGATGCCGATCAGCAGCGCGCTCTGCACCAGCGCGGTGAACGCCACCATCACGATCTTGCCGGCGAAGTACGCCGACTTCGGCATGGGCGTACCGGCGAGCCGTTTCAGTCCGCCGACGTCCCGCTCGATCGGGATCACGATGGCGAGGTTCTGGAAGCTGCACCCGAACAGCCCGGCGGCGATCATCCCGGCCACGAAGTACTGCTCGTAGACCACACCCTCGGCGACCGGCTGTCCGTGCAGTGCCGAGCCGAAGATGACCAGCAGCGCGAGCGGGAAGACGAAGGTGAAGACCATCGCCGAACGTTCCCGGACGAAGGAGAGGAACTCGACCCGGGTACGGGCGGCCGCCACCCGTACCAGTCCCGGCGGCCGTGCGCCCGACCGTTCGTGGTCACCTGTCGGTACGGCCACCGCCGACGGTTCGGGTGTCGGCCGGGCGCCCTCGCTGACGGCGGTCATGCCGGCCGTCCGGTTTCCGGTCGCCCGACGGCCGTACCCGTCGACGCATGTCCGATCATCTCCAGGTAGACGTCCTCCAGGCTGGGCCGCTGCACCACCAGCTCCGGGACGACACCGCCGAACCGCTCGGCGAGTTCCCGCACCACCGCCGTCGGGTCCCCGGTACGCCGGCTGTGCGGGCCGTCCGGGCCGGTCCAGCGCACCGTGGCGGTGGCGCTGGCCCGTCCGCCGAGGGTCTGCGGCGTGGCGATCGCGACGATCCGTCCCCCGGCCACCACCGCGACCCGGTCGGCGAGCCGTTCCGCCTCCTCCAGGTAGTGCGTGGTGAGCAGGATCGTGGTGCCGTCCCGGGCGAGTCGGGACAGGAGCGACCAGAAGCGGACCCGTGCCTCCGGGTCGAACCCGGTGGTGGGTTCGTCCAGGAAGAGCAGCTCGGGTCGACCGACGATGCCGAGCGCCACGTCGAGCCGGCGACGTTGCCCACCGGAGAGCGCGGCGGCCCGTACCCGGGCCTGTCCGGCCAGCCCCACCAGCTCGATCACCTCGTCGGGGTCCCGGGGGGCGGGATAGTAGGCGGCGACCGAGCGGACCCAGTCGCGCACGCTCAGCACACTGGAGTGGGTGAGGTCGTCGGCGCGTTGCAGCACGACACCGATCCGGGCCTTCCACTCCGACCCGCCCCGGGCCGGGTCGACCCCGAGCACCCGTACCGCACCGCCGTCCCGACGGCGGTGCCCCTCCAGGATCTCGACGGTGGTGGTCTTACCGGCCCCGTTCGGTCCGAGCAGGGCGAACACCTCACCCCGGCGGACGGTGAAGTCGAGCCCGGCCACCGCGGGCCGGCCGTGGTACGACTTCCGCAGCCCGGACACCACGATCGCGTCCTGGTGTCCGCCGGTCACCGCCGCGCCCCTTCCCGCCCGTCGCCGGCCTGGCGCACCTCGGCCCGCCCGTCGCCGGCATGGCGCACCTCGGCCCGCTGCCACGCCGACAGGTCGGTCGGGTCCTCCGGTGCCCGGGCGCAGAGCACGTACCGCTGCGGGGTCATCGCGGTGTCCCGGCCGGGCAGCCGGGCCAGGCAAGCCAGGTGTGCCTGTCGTGGCGTCGACGGGCGCCCGCCCGCCAGGTACGCCACGAGCTGCGGATCGCCCCGCTCGTCCGGTACGGCGAACACCCGGCCCGCGCTGCCCGGCAGTGCGTCGTCCAGCAGCCGTTGCACCTCGGAGAGCTGGACCCAACTGGAACCGACCAGTCGCCAGTCCGCGCCCCGGGGCAGCGGCCGCAGCCCGGTCACCTCGCCGAGCCGGTCCAGTGCCACGTCACCGACCGCCGCCTCGACGAGCAGCCGTTCCACCGCCATCAGCAGCAGTTCACTCTCCGCGTCGGTGATCCGGTGCCGGTCGGCGGTGAGCACCCCGAGAATCAGCTGCCCCTGCTTCTCCAGCAGGCGGAAGGCGAGCAACGCGAGGATCTCCCCCCACGGCCGGGGCACCACCGTCGTCTCGGCCATCGCCCGGCGCGCCTCGGTCGGGTCGGCCTCGGTCGGTCCGGCCTGTTGGTGGTCGGGTCCGACGGCGGCGCTGGAGTCGTTGAAGGTGCAGTGCCGGGCGTAGTGGGTGCCCCGCTCGTCGTTGACCCGGGCCTCCAGCCGTTTCATCTGCTCCGGGCTGCCGGCCGGATACCGGTTGGCGCGCAGCACGGCGGTGCCGGCCCGGCGTACCAGGTCGTCGAAGCCGTCGCAGGTGACCTCCACCGAGACGAGGCTGTCGGTGGCCAACGGGCCGACGAAGTCGCGCAGCCGGCGCTCGTAGCGGTTGCTGCACAGGGTCGGCATCACGATCAGGCGGTGGCCGGTGCGCTGGCTCAGCACCGCGCAGACGGCGGCCAGCACCGCCATCGACGTACTGGCGCCGGTGCGCGCGGCGATGTGCGGCAGGGCCAGCGCGGCGGCCCGGGACCAGAGCCAGGACGACGACGATCCGCCCGGTCCGTCCGGCGCCGGCGGCACCGCGTAGAGGTTCTGCGGCATGGTGGCGAAGAGCCGCTCCCAGTAGCGCAGCGCCTCCTCGGCCCGGCGCCGTCCCCGGTCGGACCGCTCGGCCGCGGCCTGGTCCAGCGGCTGGTGTCCCCGGGGGCCGACCTGTCGGCGGGCGGGGTCCGCGGCGAGTTCGGTGAACTGCCTGCCCAGCATCACCATGCTGGGCAGGTCCACCACGACGTGCGAGTAGACCACGGCGGCGGCGGTGGGTACGCCCTCCGCGACGGTCACCGCGACCCGGACCGGCAACATGACGGTCAGGTCGAACTCCTCGCCGCGCAGGATCCGGATCAGTTCGTTCACCAGCACCTGGGGATCGGCTTCCTCGTCGGCGGTGAACACGTCGACGGCCAGTTCGCCGGAGCGCAGCACCCGCTGGGTGCGCCCGTCGGCGGGGAAGAGGGTGCGCAGCGCCTCGTGCCGGGCCAGCAGCACCTCGACGGCGGCCACGACGTCGGTCAGCGTGGCGCCGGGCGGCAGCTCCAGCGGGCCGGCGGCGAATCGCCCGTACGGTTTCTCCTTGGCGATCCAGTTCAGCATGTTCGCCTGTCCGAGCGTGGTCGGGCCGGTACCGTCCCGGTCGCCGGTGAACCGGACGGGTAGCCGGTCCACCGGGGTCAGTTTGACCGCGGGCGGCGCGTCGTCCGGTGGAGGTACCAGGTCGATAGGCCGAATTCCCATCGTTCTTCTCCTCTGGACCGACCGTCACCCGATTCAGGTCCATATGGCAAAATGGCACGGTTACCGCCACAAGCCAATCCCCCGATGGCACCTGACGGTCAACGGTAGGTCCACTCCGACCCGGAATCACTTCGGGGAATCCCTACCTTTTACATTGACGTTCGCCAGATCAATGCAGGGGTTTTCCCCAATTCACCGCAGCGTTTGGATCTGCCTATCGTCTGGCGTGTGGCCACGTAGCCCGCGTCGCCGAACCGGTACGCGAGACCGTGCCAGACGAAATGTCGGTCCCGGGGGCCCGATCCGCGTATTGCGCACCAATGGTGCACCGCCTCGTCGACGCTGACCGGGCGGACCGCCCCCGAATCCGGAGGAACCAGTGGCCGAGTTCTTCGCCAGCACGCTGCGCCCGGATCGGGGCCGGCCGGGTCCCGCCACGACAACACGTGACAGCGACGCGACGACCGGGTCGGACGGGGACGTGCCCCTGCCCGGCGCCGTCGGTCGTACGGGGCACACGGGTCGGCCCGGGGCGATCCCACCACCGTCCGACGTCACCCGGGCGGCCACCCTGCTGCACCGGGTCGAGGCGTACGCCCCCGCCCGGTCGTGGACGATCGAGGAGATCGGGGCGGCCTGCGGACTGAACCGCTACCAGACCCGGGTGCTGCGTCGCATCCGAGGCATGGCGGAGGTCCGGGTCGACCCGGACGGCGACCTGTTCGACCTGCTCCTCCCGGCCGCCAGGGCGGCGCTGCGGGGACTGCCCGATCCGACCGTCGTCCGCTACCTGCTCTACGCGCACACCCTGCCCGATCCCGCCCCGTCGCACGTGTTCGCCGCCGACCACCTCCGGGAACGGCTCGGCCTGGCCAGGACGGACGCGTTCGCGGTGACCCAGCAGTTCTGCGCCAGCGGACTCGCCGCCGTCGACATCGCCGGCGAGTTGCTGCGTGCCGACGGTGATCCGGCGGCGAAGGCCCTGGTCGTCACCGGGGAGAAGGCGTTCAACAGCGTGTTGCGGTACGTGCTGCACGTGTCGATCACCGGCGAGGCGTCGACGGCCTCGCTGGTCGGCCTGGACCTGCCGGGCGACGCGACCAGCGACGGCTCCACCACCGACGGCTCCCGCGACGGCGGCAGCCGGGTGCTCTCCTACGCGGCCCGGACCGAGGGCGAGTTCGCCGACGGGTTCCGGATGTCCGCCGAGCAACTACGGCGCTTCGGCGACACCTACAACACCCACCTCTGGGCGGCCATGTCGGATGCCCTCGAGTACGCCGGGCTGGAGCTGTCCGACATCAGCATGGTGATCCCGCACAACGTCAACGCCTCACTCTGGCTGCGGCTCTGCGCCCAGGTCGGGCTGGACCGGCGACGGGTGTTCCTGGAGAACATCGCCCGGTACGGCCACTGCAACTGCTCCGACCCCTTCCTGAACCTGGCCTCGATGCGCGGGCGCGGCCTGCTGCGCGGCGGTGAGCGCTACCTGCTCACCTCGGTCGGGATCGGCTCCAGCTACGCCGCCATGGTCATCGAGTACTGAGAGGACGACGTGGACACCGGCTACCTCCGCTCGCTCAAACACAGTCTGCTCGGCGATCCCGCCGGACGGCTGGTACTGGTCTGCAACTTCGAGGCCGAGGACCGCTGGGCCTGCCACCACGTCGGGCTGCCCAACCCGGGTTTCGCCGCCGCCAGCAACGTGGTCCGGCGGATGGAGGAACTCGGTGTTCTGCTCGCCGGCGCCGACGACCTGCTGATCTGCAAGTATCCGCTGGACCCCGGGTACCGCGGCTACCTGGACCGGATCGGGCTGCCGGTGCCCGAGATCGCCGTACCGGAGAACGTCGCGCCGAGCCGTTCCACGACCGAGGACGTACTCGACTCGCCGGCGCTGCTGGCCCGGCTGGCCGCGCTCGGTGCCGCCGGCGCCCGGTTGCTGCCGATGGCCACCACCGACCTGGAACAGAAGCTGGCGGAGAGCTGCGGACTGCCGTTGGCGGTGCCGGACGCGGCGGTCTTCGAACGGGTCAACGGCAAGATCTACGGACGGCGGCTGACCGCGTCCGCCGGGCTGCGCGTCGT
This sequence comes from Plantactinospora sonchi, assembly GCF_036422035.1. NCBI lineage: Bacteria > Bacillati > Actinomycetota > Actinomycetes > Micromonosporales > Micromonosporaceae > Plantactinospora > Plantactinospora sonchi. The sequence continues at coordinate 292,848 of NZ_JAZGQK010000021.1, read as the reverse complement.
ACCGGGGGACGAGTGCGAGACCTGCGACGAGTTGGCCGCCGTGCTGGACCGGCGCCGCCCGGCCCTGGCGGCGGGTCAACGGATCGTCGTCAAGGACGCGTACGGGGTGTCCGGCAAGGGACTGCTGGTGCTGGACGGGCCGGTCAAGGCGGATCGACTGCTGCGGATGATACGGCGACGCGCCGAACGTACCGGCGACGACCGTCTGCACGTGGTGGTCGAGGAGTGGCTGCCGAAACGGTACGACCTCAACTACCAGGTGACGGTGGCCCGGGACGGCGAGGTCCGGCTCGACTTCGTCAAGCGGGCGCTCACCGACGGCGGCGTACACCAGGGCCACGTCATGCCGGCCGGCCTGACCGACGCACAGCATGCCGAGATCGACCACGCCGCGCGGCTGGTCGGCGCCCGGCTCCGCGACGACGGGTACACCGGAGTCGTCGGAGTGGACGCCATCGTGGACCTCGACGACGTGGTCTACCCGGTATTGGAGATCAACGCCCGGCTGAACATGTCCACCTACCAGGGCAGTCTCACCGAACTCTGCCAGGCGCCCGGGCAGGTCGCGCTGGCCCGGCACTACCCGCTGACCCTCACCGCCGCCGTGCCGTTCGCCGAGTTCGACCGGACGATCGCCACGCTGGTCGACCCGGCCGGGTCAGACCGCGTCATCGTCACCTGCTTCGGCACCGTCAACGCCGACGCCGCGCAGCCACCACCGTTCAACGGCCGGCTGTACGCCCTGCTCGTTGCGGCCGATCCGGTACGCCTGGCCGCCCTGGACGATGCCGTGCGGACGGCGCTCGCCGGCCGATTCACCGCCACCGACCCGTCCACCGGCAGCCAGGCCGCCACCGGCCGGTCCGGTACCGGTCAACCCGCCGTCACCGAACTGTCCCGCACCGCCAGCCGATCCGCCACCACCCCGGAGGTCTCCCCGTGACCGGACGCCCCGAACCGGCGGACAACGCCGGGGCCAGCGAGTTCGTCTCCGACCCCGCCCTGGTCGCCGACCTGGCGCAGCGGTACGGCACACCGCTCTACGTCTACGACGGCGACCACCTGCGCCGCCGGTACGAGCGGTTGCGTGCCGACCTGGACCCGAGGGTCGACATCTTCTACTCGATGAAGGCCAACCCCAACCTCAGCGTCTGCGCGCTGCTCCGCTCGCTCGGTGCCGGGCTGGAGGTCTCCTCCCTCACCGAGCTGGTCACCGCCCGGCGGGCCGGGGTCGACGCCGACGACCTCATCTTCCTCGGACCGGGCAAGTCCGACGACGAACTGCGGGCCTGCTGTGCCGGTGGCGGCACGCACGCCGTGGTCGTCGAGTCCCTCGCCGAACTGGCCGCCCTGGACGCCCTGCCGGAGGCGGCCGGCACGCGGGTGGTCCTGCGGGTCAACCCGGAGTTCGAGACCCACGGCTCGCGGCTGTCGATGGGGGGCAAGCCCCGGCAGTTCGGCATCGACGAGGAGATCCTGCGCGGCGCCAAGGCCGCGGTGACCGCCCTCAACCGGGTACGGATCATCGGCGTGCACGCCTACCTGGGAACCCGGATCCTGGACGTGGAGACCGTCGTACACAACACCCGGGGTGTGCTGCGGGTGGCCGAGGACCTCGCCGGGGAACTCGGCGTACCGCTGGAGACCGTGGACATCGGCGGCGGCTGGGGCGTCCCGTACTTCGACAACGAGACCGATCTCGACGGAACCGCCGCTGCGGCCGGGGTGAACCGGGCAGTGGCCGAGTTCCTCGACCGCTACCCGGGCACCCGGATCATCACCGAACTGGGTCGTTACCTGGTCGGCTGGTCCGGGACGTACGTGCTGCGGGCCCGTTACGTCAAGCAGTCCCGGGGCGAGTGGTTCGTGGTCGCCGACGGCGGCACCAACCACCACATGGCGGCGGTCGGCATCGGCAGCTTCGTCAAACGGAACTTCCCGATCCGTTCGCTGACCCCGCCGGACGCGCCGGCCACCGAGGTCTACACCGTCACCGGGCCGCTCTGCACCCCCAACGACGTGATCGCCAAACGGGTCCGGCTGCCCGAGGTACGCCCCGGCGACCTGCTCGGCGTCACCCGCTCCGGCGCGTACGGTCCCAGCGCCTCACCGGTGCTCTTCCTCAGTCACGGACACCCGGCCGAGGTGCTCGTGGTGGACGGGGTCGGTCACCTGGTACGCAGCCGGGACACCGTCGACGACCTGCTGCGGCCGCAGCGTCTGATCCCACTCGCCGCCTCCTGACCCACCGCTCGATCCGCTCTCCCGTCCGCGACCCACCGGCCGCACCGGCCGCCGCCCACCCGAAAGGACCCGTCATGGACCGCAGCAAGGTCGTCACCCAGATCGAGCAGTCGCTCAGCGACGTTCTGCAGCGCCCGATCTCCGGGCTGCCCGAGGAGACCAGGCTCTTCGAGGACCTGCACGTCGACTCGACCTCCGTACTCGAGCTGCTGATGGCGTTGGAGGACGGGGTCGGCATCGACGTCGACCCGGAGCGGCTGGAGATCGCCGACTTCAAGACCATCGGCACGGTGGCCGACTACGTGGTCGCGAACCTGGACGATCGCGGCTGAGCCGCAGCGACCATGCCGCTGTCACTCACCTCGGCCGCCGCACTGGTGCGTACGGACCGCCTGCCGCCGGTTCCGGACGACGACCGCGACGCCATCCAGCGGGACATCCTGCGCCCGTTCGGGGTACGGCCGGACCCGGACCGGTTGGCGCGGGCGGCGAACGTCGGGTTCGCCGAGCTGGCCGAGAACCTGTTGCGGGAGCTGCCGACCAACAGCCCGGACCTGCTCATCTTCGCCTACGGCATCCCTGACCCGTCCTCGCTGAAACACGTCACCCCGTACGTCAACCACCTGCTCGGCGACCGCAGCCACAGTTTCGCCATCTCCGAGCAGGGGCTGCGCGCGCCGTACACGGCGTTGAAGGTGGCGGACGCGTACGCCCGATCGGGGCGCTGCGGCAGTCTCGCGCTCTTCGTCTGCGAGCAGAACAGCCTGCCCTACCACGATCCCTTCGTCGAGGACCACGGGCTGACCAACTCGGCCGCCCTGCTCCTCTTCGGCCAGGGCCACGGTGACGGGTACCAGTTCGCCGGTGCCCCGCCCCCGTCGGCCACGCACCGCCTGGGCCGTCTGCTCGGGTCGATGGCCGCCCGCTCGGACCCGGCCTCGACGCTGGTGGTGGCGGGTCCGTGGGTCGACCCGGACGTACTGGCGGCCACCTGGCTGCCGACGCACCGGGTCGGCGCCGGCACCTACTGCACCGGCGTCTGGCTGGAGTTGGCCCGTGCACACCTGACCTGGGCCACCGAGTACCGGACGATCGTGCTCTGCGACACCGACCCGCGTACCGGGCAGAGCCAGACCGCCCTGCTGCGCCGGCCGTCGAGCACCGAGCGGGCCGGCCGGACCGCCGCCCGGCAGCATCCGACCACCGCACCCACGTCCGCCTCGACCCGGGAGCCTGCGCCATGACACAGACCGGGGTCCACCCCAGCGTCCGGGCCGCCGTCCCGGACGTCGGGCAGCCCTCTCCCCCCGCGCGTCGGCTCGCCGACGCCCTGGACGACCTGCATCACCGGGTCTCGCCCGCCGGGATGGTGCCGTCGCCGACCGGGCACGTGCTGGCGTCCACGGTGGCGCTGCCCGGCGCACCGTCCGGCCCGCTGACCCGGTTCGGCCTCGCGGTGCTCCCCGCCGCCACCGGCGACACGAACCCGGCCGCGGACCGTCCGGCCACCGACCGACCATGGGACGGCCGGTCGTCGGATCTGCCGGCGGTCGCGGTGCCGGCGGCGGTCGCCGAGGCGTTCGCCCGTGGTCTGCTCGACCTGCACCGACTGCTGCTGCACGAGGTCCTCCGGCACACCCTGGGTCACCTCGGTGCCCGTACCTCGGACGGGGCGACGCTGCTGGCCAGACAACTCGTCCAGGCCCAGCTCGCCGAGGTGGCGATCCGGCTCGCCGAGGTCGAGGCGACCCCGGAGACCCGTCGGGACGAGGACGCGGCCGGCCGGTGGCGTACCCATCGTCGTCTGGTCGGCATCGGCCGTGACCTGCTCCGACTGCTCGGCGCCAGTGGTTTCCTGGTCGACGGTCCCGCCGGGGACCTGCACCTCGCCGAGGTCGTCGGCAACGTCTATCTGCATCCGGGAAGGGGGCAGGGTGATGGCTGAGTTCCACCATGGCGGAGCGCCCGCCGGGCTGGATCTGCTCGACGACCGGATGCGGGCACTCGACCGGCACTGCTGGTCGGTGTCCGGCGAGTTCCGGAAGCTCGGCGAACTGCTCGACCAGGACCCGGACGCCATCGACGGCCACGTCGACCTGCCCGGCGTACTGCTCTACCGCTTCTTCTCCGTACCCCGGTCGTACTGGCCGGAGCTGGACGTGCCGGCCCGGCTCGCGGCGGTGTTCGGTACGTCGCTGGCGCAGGCCGTGGTCTGGGAACGGTTCTCCTACGCCGACCCGAACGTGCTGCTGGCCAGCCCCGGTCCGGCGCTGTCCAGCGACGCCATCCACGCGCTCGCCGACGCGGCGCAGGCGGACCGGTGGTTCAGCCGGCTCGCCGACCGGCCGGACCACACCTTCTTCGCGGTCACCGAGCCGGCCAAGGGCTCGGCCGCGACGGAGTTGACGACCACGCTGCGCCCCGATCCGGACGGCGACGGTTGGCTGCTCGACGGGGAGAAGTGCTACGTGGGCAACGGCGCGCGGGCACAGGTGGGTCTGGTGTTCTGTCGCCGGGCACCCGGGCCGTGGGGCATCGAGGCGGTGATTGTGGACGCGGCGTCCCCCGGCTTCAGTGCCGAACTTCTGCCGTCGGTCGGCCTCCGCGGTGCCCGGATCAGCCGGATGCGCTTCCGGGACGTCCGGATCCCCCGGCAGAACCTGCTCGGTCAGCATCTCCGGCCCACGCAGCGTGGCCTGCACGGCGCACGGCAGGTGTTCTACCGGGCACGTCCCGGAATCGCCGCCATGGCGCTGGGTTGCGCCCAGGCGGTCTGTGACCACCTGCGCAGGCAGGGTCTACGTGGCGGCGCCGGCGGTGACCGGTTGTCGACGGTCGAGGACCGGGTCGCCGCGATCCGCCGCCTCAACCACCGTACCGCCGCCGACATCGACCACGGGCTGGTCGATCCGCACCGGATCGCCGCGGCGAAGGCCGGTGCGGCCCGGGTCGCCGAGGACGCCACCCTGCTCGCCGCCGAACTGCTGGGACCGGCGTCGCTGCTCGACGACCCCTGGCTGGAGAAGGTCTACCGGGACGTACGGGCCTTCGAGTTCATGGAGGGCGCGGGCAACGTACACCTGTTGTCGGTCTTCCAGGGGCTGCTCAAGGGGCGCTTCCTTGAGGGCGTCGGGGCGGGAGGTGCCGTCTGATGCGGCTCGGCATCGACCTGTTGCCGCTCGGCGCGCTCGACCGGCTGTCCGAGCGGCCCTGGTTCACCCGCTACGCCTTCGCCGACGCCGAGATCGAGTACGCGGCGACGCTGGCGCCCCGGCGGCGGCGTGAGTTCCTCGCCGGTCGGTTCGCGGCCAAGGAGGCCGTGTTCAAGGTCCTCGGGACGGGCCTGTTCGGGGGGATCCCACCACGCGAGATCGCGGTCGGCCGGGCACCCGGCGGTGCGCCGCAGGTCACCCTGGGCGGGGCGGCCGCCCGGCTGGCGGCCCGGGTGGGGGTCACCGGCCTGGCCGTCTCGATCACGCACACCGACGACATGGTGGCCGCGGTGGCCGCCAGTTGGTGACCCGCCGACCCGACCGGCTCACTCCTCGTCGGGCGGGTAGGGCGGGTCAGGCCGTGGCCCGGACGGCGGCGCTCCGCTCTGCGTCGTCGCGTCCAGCCGCCGGGCCAGCCGTACCCGGTTGCGGACCCCGAGCTTGGCGAACACGTGGGACAGGTGCATCTCCACGGTCTTCTCGGTGACCACGAGCGCGGCGGCGATCTCCCGGTTCGTCAGGCCCTCCCGCACCAGCTCGGCGACCTGGCGCTCGCGGCGGGTCAGGCGCGCCGACAGGGCCAGCCCACCTCGGTGCCGCACCTCGGACACGCCGCCGCGCCGGCCACCGTGCCGATCGGCGGGACGGGCCAGGGCGTGGGCCCGGTCCGCCGCCGGGGCCAGGCCGGCGGCGGCCAGTTCGGTGCCGGCGGCGGTGGCCAGCTCGGCCCCGGCCGCCGGGTCAGCGGTAACGAGCAGTTGCGCCCGGGCCAGGAGGGCGAGACCGACCAACCCGCGCGGCCGGGCGGTTCCGGTCGGGCCGCTTCCGGCGTCGGCGATGACGCGCCGGGTCGTTCCGGTGCCGGCGCCGAGACCGGCGGCCAGGTCGGTGACCTCGGTGATGTCACCGGTGGCCGGCTCGGCGACTCCGGCGACGTCACCGGCGGCCAACGCGGCCCGGACCACCAGCTCGTGGTACGCCATCCGGGTGCCCGGGTCGATGCCGCGCGGCGTGGCCGGCGCGGAGCCGTTCGTCAGCAGGTCCAGGCACCCCCGGGGATCGCCTCCGGCGAGTCGCGACTCGGCGAGCATCATCCGGGTCACCACCGCCGGCCAGCCCCCGGAGGGTGCGGACGCCGGCACACACGGCAGGTCCGCGCACCCACCGGTCGTGTCGTCCGGGCCGCCCGACACACCGTCCGACCAGCCCACTCCGACACACCACCGGTCCACCACCGGTGACCCGGTGAACGCGGGCGACCGGCCGGCGCCGGACGGTGTGGCACCCGGGCCGGGCCGGCGCCCGCCCGCGCCCAGGCCGACCCAGCGACGCAGGATCGCCGCCCGCTGACGCAGGTGTGGGCTGCCGGACCGGTAGGCGACGTCGGCGGCGACGGCGGCGGTGCCGACGGCCGAGGTGTGCCGGCCGGTGACGGCGAGTATCCAGGTACGGGCCAGCAGCGCGTCACAGGCCAACAGCGGGTCGGACGCCACCCGGGGCCCACGGGCCGATGGCGGCGCCGCCGAACGGGTGGTGACCCGCTCCAGGTGTCGCAGCGCGTCGTGGTGCCGCTCCAGCACGAGTTCGCTCCACCCGATCCAGTACGCCGTGTCGGGATGGTCCGCCAACTCCGCGTCGGTCATGGCGTCCAGCCGTGGCACCGCCTCGCTCAGGGTCGCCGCCACCGCGTCGAAGGCACCGGTCAGCCCGTCGGCGGCGGCGAGCACCGCCCAGGCGCGGAGCCGGTCGACCGACCCCGGCGGGTCGTCCGCGGTGAGACGCAGGGCGGTGGCGGCGCAGGCGCGAGCCGTTGACGCCGACCCGTCGGCGAGGTCCAGCAGGGCCGTCTCGATCAGCAGGTGCGCCGGTGCCGCGTCCGGCGGGACGGCCAGTTCGGCGCGCAGTTCGCGGGCCGGCCCGGGTTCTCCCAGTGACCAACAGAGCCGTACGCAGCGCACGAGCAGGTCGGCCCGGTCGGCGGGCGGGATCACGACCGGCTGACGCAGCGCGGCCAGCAGCATGTCCCGGGCCTGTCGTGGCCACCCCGCCGCGGCGTAAGCGGTGGCGCCCTGCAGCAGCAGGACGTGCCGGTCGGCCGGTGGGCTGCCGACGACCGAGGCGATCCGCAGTGCCGCCTGACGCCAGCGGGCGGCCGACTCCGGCGAGTCGTGCTCGACGGCGGTCGCGGCCCGCCGGAGCGTACGCAGGGCGGAGACGTCGTCAGGAGTCGCCACCAGCGCCAGATGTGGTGCCCGGGCGACCTCGTCGTCCTGGCCACCGGCCAGCGCGACGGCGGCTCTGGCGTGGGCGCCCAGCCGCCAACCGGGCTGGCTGCCGTGATAGACCACCTGGCGTACGAGCGGATGGCGGAACCTGAACCGGGTCGTCTCCGGCACGTGCCGGACGATGTCGGCGTTGGCCAACTCGTCGATCGTCCGGCGTACCGTCTCCTCCGGCAGCTGGGCGACGTCGGCGACCACGGGTAGGTCGAAGACCTCGCCGACCACCGCCGCCCCGGCCGCGGCGAGCCGGCCGTGGGTGGAGAGTTCGTCCAGTTCGGCGGCGATCGCGGTCTCGGCCGCCGAGTACGTCCGGCCGGGCCCCACGGGGTCGACGGGTGTTGGCGTCGTGCCGCCGTCCGGACACGCCGAACCCGCCACCGACGTCGTGTCGCCGGGCGACGGGCGGGCGACGTCGAGCAGCGCCCGCAGATAGCGGGGGTTGCCGCCGCTGCGGCGGTACAGGTCGTCGCACTCCGCGTCCGAGACGCAGGCGGCCAGCAGGGTGCGTACGGCGGTCGGCGACAGCGGCCCGAGTGGTAGCCGTACCAGCGAGGTGCCGGTCCGGGCGGCGCCGCGCAGCCTCGGCGGCGCCTGGCGGGTACGGTAGGCGAACGCCAGCAGGGCCGCCGCCTGAGGTGGGGACTGGACCAGGTAACACAGCGCGTCGACGGTGTCCGAGTCGGCCCGGTGCAGGTCGTCGAGGAGCACCACCAGGGGACCTGTCGACGCCAGCACCTCCAGCATGGACCGGATGGCGCGGAAGCGCCGGAACCGTGGCACCGCCGGTTGGGGTGGGGGTCTGTCGCCGGTGCGGTACGGGAAGCTCGGGAAGATGTCGGCCAGCACCCGGGCGTCGTGCGCCGGCAGGTGGGCCCAGGCATCGGCCCGTACGTCACGGAGCCGGTCGTCGAGTGCGTCGATGAGGACGCCGAACGGGAAGACCGACCCGCCCGGTGGAACCCGGCCGGTGAGCACCGGAACGCTCCGACGTTGACAACGGCGCGACAGTTCCGCGAGCAGACGGGACTTGCCGATGCCGGGGTCTCCGCTGACCTCCACGAGTTGGGCGCCCTCCCCGACGCGCCCGATGACCTGGTCGAGCCGGTTCAGCTCACTGTCCCGGCCGACCAGCGACTCGACCGTTCGACCCGGTCGGTGCCCGGCCGCCGCCCGACCACGAGGCTCGCCGCATGATCCGTCGACTTCCTCACCAGCCACAGACATAGATTACTATGAATATTAGACAGCGGGTGAGCATTCTTGGACGGTGAGTGTTCGCCACCCCGACCGTTCCACGCTACGTGACAACCGGCGCCACCCACGAGTGCGCCGACCCCGTCGCCACCGATCCGTGTAACCCACGGCGGACACCGGACGGATCAGCTCGGCGGCGCAGGGTCGCCCGGACCCGGCGGCGGTCGACGGCCTCCGGTCGCCTCTCCGGCTTCGCGAGCAGACCGCCGAGGTGTTTCGCGCCGGCCGCCTCGGCGCCCGGGAGCGTCCGGGAGCGTCCGGGCGACCTCCAGGGTGGACCGGCCCGCGTGCCGGTTTGCCGGCCGGACGGCACGGGTAGGGGTCGATCACCGTGACGACCGTCACGTCCGTGCTCGCCGGAGGTGCCGCGCATGTCCCGCCGCTTCACCCGTCTGGTCGCGGGCCTGGTCGCGACGTCGCTGGTCGCCGGATGCGGTCTGGTCGGCGGCCCGGACGACGGGCGCGTCGAGATCGAGTTCTTCCAGTTCAAATCGGAGGCGGTGCGGACCTTCGACCGGATCATCGCGGACTTCGAACGGGAGAATCCGGGGATCCGGGTGGTGCAGAACCACGTACCCGACTCGGAGACCGCACTGCGTACCCGGCTGGTCCGTGACGACGTACCGGACGTGCTGACGCTCAACGGCAACGCCTCGTACGCCGAACTCGCCCGCGCCGGGGTCTTCTACGACTTCTCCGGCGTCCCCGCCGTCGAGACCGTCAGCCCGGCGATCCTGCGGGTGCTGGGCGACCTAGGCACCGCGAACCCCGGAGAGGTGAACGCCCTGCCGTTCGCCAGCAACGCCTCCGGCATCCTCTACAACAAGGGGATCTTCGCCGCCCAGGGGGTCGCCGTACCGAGGACCTGGGCCGAGCTGATCGCGGCCGCGGAGCGGTTCCAGGCCGCCGGGATCATTCCGGTGTACGCCACGCTGAGCGACTCGTGGACCACGTTGGGGGCGCTCAACCCGATCGCCGCCAACCTGTCGCCAGACGACTTCTGGGACCGGCTGCGCGGTGACCGGACGTCGTTCCGGGAGGGCTGGTCCGAGGTTGCCCAGCGGTACCGGGAGCTCTTCTCCTACGCGCAGCCGGACCGGCTCTCCCGTGGCTACGACGACGGCAACCAGGCGTTCGCCCAGGGCAGGGCCGCGATGTACGTGCAGGGCAGCTGGTCCATCCCGGCGATCCGCCAGTTCCGGCCGGCGTTCGACCTCGGCGCCTTCCCGATGCCGGCCGGCGACGTGCGACTGGTGTCCGGAGTGGACGTCGCGGTGACGATGCCCCGCGAGCCGCGCCACGAGCGTGAGTCGTTGGCGTTCGTGGCACACCTCATGCGCCCCGACGTGATCGCCGCGTACGCGGAGGGCGAGAGCGCGATTCCGACGCTGCGGGACCAGACCCCGGCCGATCCGACGCTGGCGGAGCTGGCACCCCTGTTCGACCAGGGCCGGATCGTCGGCTTTCCCGACCACCAGATCCCGCCGGTGATCCCGCTGGCACAGATCGCGCAACAGTTCCTCATCGACGGCGACGACCAGGCATTCCTGTCCACGCTCGACGAGGAGTGGGCGAAGCTCGCCCGCCGACGGAACTGACCGGCGACGGGAGGACCGGGAGATGACGGTGACGACGGCCGGAGGAACTGAGCCATGACAACTGCCACCAGATCACCGTCCGACGTCGACGAGCCGCCGGCAGCGCGCCGGTCCGGTCGTGCCCGCCGCCGGTCCGGCCGCACCGACCCCGCCTTCTACTGGATGGTCGTCCCGGCGTTCGTCCTGTTCTTCGTCTTCCACACGATCCCGGTACTCCAGGGCGTCTTCTACAGCCTCACCGACTACGCCGGGTACGGCGACTGGCGCTTCGTCGGCCTGGAGAACTACGGGTACATCTTCGGCGACGCCCGGATCCGGGACTCGTACCTGTTCACGTTCCGGTTCGCCGTCCTCAGCACGGTGCTGACCAACGTCGTCGCGCTGGCGATCGCGGTCGGTCTGAACGCCCGAATCAGGTTCCGCACCACGCTGCGGGGGATCTTCTTCCTTCCGCAGGTGATGTCGATCCTGGTGCTCGGCTACATCTTCAACTACCTGTTCAGCACGACCCTGCCGTACCTGGGCCAGAAGTTGGGCAGCGAGACCTTCTCCACCAGCATCCTGGCGGACGAGGACCTGGCCTGGATCGCGATCGTGGTGTTCGCGGTGTGGCAGGCGACCGCCTTCGCGGTCATCCTCTACCTGGCCGGTCTGCAGACCATCCCGACCGAACTGTACGAGGCGGCCTCGATCGACGGGGCCGGCCGGTGGCGGCAGTTCCGGCACATCACTTTTCCGCTGATCGCGGCGTTCTTCACCATCAACATGGTGCTGTCGTTCAAAAACTTCCTCCAGGTCTTCGACCACATCATCCCGCTGACCGCCGGCGGCCCCGGCACCTCCACGGAGAGCATCTCCATGGTGATCTACCGGGGTGGCTTCCAGGGCGGCGACTTCGCCTACCAGACCGCCAACGCGGTGCTCTTCTTCCTCGTGATCGTCGCGTTCTCACTGTTCCAGCTCCGGATCCTGCGGCGCCGGGAAATGGAGGCCTGATGTCCGGCCAGACCCTCGCCAGCCGCGACACCTCCGTCGCACCGCCGCCCGACCGGGCGGTCCGCCCGCGCCGGGAGAACCGGGTCAACTGGTGGCTCACCGCGCTGATGGCCGTCCTGTCGCTGACCATCCTCGTCCCGCTCTACTTCGCGGTGGTCACCGCGCTCAAGACTCCGGAGGAACTGGGCGGTGCCGGCCTCACACCGCCCACCGATCCCCGCTGGGCGAACTTCGCGGACGCCTGGGAGCTGACCGGTTTTCCGAACGCCGCCCTGAACAGCGCCATGATCACAGTCGGCACGCTGGTGCTGACCCTGCTGACCAACTCCATGGTCGCGTACGCAATCTCCCGCAACATGCACCGGCGCCGCTTCAAACTGCTCTTCTACTACCTGGTCTCAGCGCTGTTCGTACCGTTCCCGATCATCATGTTGCCGGTGGTCAAGCAGACCGCCCTGCTCGGGATGGACAACCAGCTCGGCCTCACCTTCCTGTACGTGGTCTACGGCCTGGCGCTCAACGTCTTCATCTACGTCGGCTACCTCAACTCGATCCCCCGGGAGCTGGAGGAGGCCGCGCTGACCGACGGGGCCGGCGTCTGGACCACGTTCTGGCGGGTCATCTTCCCGCTGCTCGCCCCGGTCAACGCCACGGTCGGCATCCTGACCTGCCTGTGGGCCTGGAACGACTTCCTGCTCCCGCTCGTCGTGCTCTCCAGCCCGGACGCGCAGACCCTGCCGTTGGCCCAGTACGTGTTCCAGGGCCAGTTCAGCACCAACTACCCGCTGGCCTTCTCGTCGTACCTGATGGCACTGGCGCCGATGGTGCTGGTCTACCTGGTCGCGCAGCGCTGGGTGATCTCCGGGGTGATGCGCGGCTCGGCCAGATGAGTGCTCACGACGACGTCGGTCGGTGACGACGCAGTTCGTGCCGGGCGAGCGAGCGGCGGTGCACCTCGTCCGGGCCGTCGGCCAGCCGCAGCGCCCGGGCGCCGGCCCAGATCCGGGCGAGCGGCGTGTCCTGGCTGACCCCGGCCGCGCCGTGCGCCTGGATCGCCCGGTCCAGGATCCACTCCACCGCCGACGGTACCGCGATCTTGATGGCCTGGATCTCGGTGTGCGCGTGCCGGTTGCCGCCGGTGTCCATCAGCCAGGCGGTCTTGAGCACCAGCAGCCGGCACTGTTCGATGCGCACCCGCGACTCGGCGATCCACTCCTGGATGACACCCTGCTCGGCGAGCGGCCGGCCGAACGCGACCCGGTCGGTGACCCGGCGACACATCAGCTCCAGCGCCCGCTCGGCCATCCCGATCAGCCGCATGCAGTGGTGGATCCGCCCCGGGCCGAGCCGCGCCTGGGACATGGCGAACCCGTCCCCCGGTTCGCCGAGCAGGTTCGTCGCCGGAACCCGTACGTCGACAAAGTCGATCTCGGCGTGTCCGCCGTGGTCGCTGTCGTCGTACCCGAAGACCCGCAGGCTCCGGCGGACCGTCACGCCGGGGGTGTCACGGGGCACCAGGATCTGGCTCTGCTGGCGGTGTCGCGGCGCGTCCGGGTCGGTCCTGCCCATCACGATCAGGATCTCGCAGCGCGGGTTCATCGCCCCGGAACTGAACCACTTCCGACCGTTGACGACGTAGTCGTCGCCGTCGCGGACGATGCGGGTGGCGATGTTCGTCGCGTCCGAGGAGGCGACCTCGGGCTCGGTCATCGCGAACGCCGAGCGGATCCGCCCCTCCAACAGCGGCAGCAGCCACCGGTCGCGCTGCTCCGCCGTGCCGAACTGGGCAAGTAGCTCGATGTTGCCGGTGTCCGGGGCGGCGCAGTTGAGCGCCGGCGGCGCCAGGTGCGGGCTGCGTCCGGTGATCTCGGCCAGCGGCGCGTACTGCAGGTTGGTCAGGCCGGCGCCGTGCTCGCCGGGCAGGAAGAGGTTCCACAGGCCGCGACGGCGGGCCTCGGCGGCGAGTTCCGCGACCACCGGCGGGGCGTCCCAGTCGTCGGTACGCCCGCGAAGCTGCTCCTCGAAGACCGGTTCCGCCGGATGGACCCGCTCGTCCATGAACGCGAGCAGCCGCTCCCGCATCCGCAGCGTCGTGGAATCCAGCTCGAAGTCCATCTACCCTCCACATTGTGGCCCGGCGATCGACGCCGATCTCCTCCGGCCCGGACAACCGCGACGCGCGACGTCAGCACATCATTGCGCACCACCGGAGAGGACCGGCAGGCTCGGCTGTTCCGCAGCCCGCAGCACCGCGTCCAGCCGGTCCTCAGCGACGGCTCCCGGGCCTCACCGCGCCGTCCGGCCGGCCGGAACCGCTCCGGCCGTCGGCAGGTCCACGACCCGGTCCGCCCACCGGCCCAGCAGCGCCGGATCGTGGCTGATGACCAGGACGCCGGCCCGCTGGGTCCGCTGGTACCCGGTGATGACGGCGGCGACGTGCGCCTGGGTGGAGGCGTCGAGCATCGCGGTGGCCTCGTCGCAGAGCAGGTAGTCGGGGCGGTGGACGAGGGACCGGGCGAGGCAGGCGCGCTGCAACTGCCCGTCGCTGACCGCGTGCGGACGGCGGTTGAGCAGGTCGGGGGTGAGTCCGACGAGGTCGGCCAGTTCGGCCACCCGTGCGGAGACCCGCCGCTCGGGCTCGCGGGTGGCACGCAGCGGTTCGGCGATCAGGTCGGTGAGGTTCAGCCGCGGGTCGGCGGCGGCCCGCGGGCTCTGGAACAGCACCGCGATCCGGGTACGGACGGCGGCCGGCACCGCGTATCGGGTGCCGGTGACCGGAACGCCGTCGATGCTGACGTGACCGTGGTTCAGCGGGTGCAGCAGGGCGAGGACCCGGACGAGGGTGGACTTGCCGCTGCCCGACGGCCCCCGCAGGCCGACCGTCTCCCCGCGCGCGATCGTGAGCGTGACCCGGTCGAGCACCACCTGCCGCCCGTAACCGACGGTCACCTCCTCGGCGGCGAGGTGCCCGGTCATGACCCGGCTCCGCTCGGCAGCGGGTGGTGGCAGGCGAGTACCCCGGCGCCGTACCCGGTGGTCGACGGCTGGACCCGGCAGATCTCGGTGGCCCGCCCGCAGCGGGGTACGAACGCGCACCCGTCCGGCAGCGCCGTCAGCATCGGCGGGTGCCCGGGTACGGGACGGAAGGACCGGTCCGGAAGCGCGTCGAGCAGGGCCGCGCTGTACGGATGCCCCGGCTCGGCGAAGAGGCGTCGGGCGGGTTGGCGTTCGACGGTGCGACTGGCGTACATCACGACGACGGTGTCCGCGACCCGCTCGGCGGCGGCCAGGTCGTGCGTGATGAGGACAACCGCACCGCCGCCGTCACACCTGCGACGGAGCAGGTCGAGGGTGTGGTCGACCAGGGGACGGTCCAGGCCGGTGGTGGGCTCGTCGGCGATCAGCAGCGGCGGGTCCGGCGCGAGGGCGAGGGCGGTGACGAGGCGCTGGGCCATGCCGCCCGACAGTTCGTGCGGGTAGCGGTCCAGGTCGGCCGGGTCGAGGCCGACGTCGGTCGCGAGCCGCTCGGCCGCGCCCCGGGTCGTGGCGCGGGTGTGTCCGTGTGCCCGCAGGGTCTCCTCGAGCAGTCGTCGGCCGGTGCGGACCGGGGTGAGCGCGGTCGCCGGACTCTGCGGGACGAGACCGACACGACGGCCGCGTATCTCGGCGGCGAGCCGCCGCTCACCGCAGCCGACCAGGTCGACGGTGCCGCCGTCGGGCTGGCGGAGCACGGCGTGGCCGGTCACGGCGGCGTTCGCCGGCAGCAGGCCGAGCAGGGCGTGGGCGAGCACCGACTTGCCGCAGCCGGACTCCCCCACCACGGCCAGCAGTTCCCCGGAACGCACGGTGAGATCCAGGTCGGTGACCGCCTGCACGGTCGCCTCCCGGGTCCGGAACCGCACGCCGAGGCCGTCGATCGTGAGCAGCGGGCCGCCGGTGTGGGCGGCCGAGGCCACCTCGGCGGCGGTCTGGCTGGTCGTCACAGCTGCAACTCCGCCCGTACGCGGGGATCGAGCCGGTCCCGCCAGCGGGCGGCGAGTACGGCGATGGCGAGGGTGACCACGACGATGACGGCGCCCGGGGCGAGGCTGCCCCACCACGCGCCGGTGAGCAGGGAGCCCTGCCCATCGTTGATCATGTTGCCGAGTGAGGCGAGGTGCGGCGGCAGCCCGAGGCCGAGGAACGACAGCGCGGTCTCGTGCCAGACCGCGTGCGGGATCATCAGCGTGGTGGCCAGCGCCAGCCGGGGCAGTACGTGCGGCAGCAGGTGCCGGGTCAGCACCCGCAGCCGGCCCGCCCCGCCGGAGATGGCGGCGTCGACGAACGGCCGGGTTCGCAGGCTCAGCAGTTCCGACCGGACGATCCGGGCGGTGGAGAGCCAGTGGGTGAGGCCGACCGAGGCGATGACCGCGCCGAGGCTGGGTCGGAGCATGGCGACGATGAAGATCCCGAGCAGCAGGTGCGGCAGGGCGGCGATGGTGTCCACGATCCGCATCAGCAGCCGGTCGACCCGCCCGCCGACGGTGCCGGCGATCCCGCCGACCACACCGCCGATGACGGTGGCCACCAGCGCCGCGATCGCGCCGACGAGCAGCGAGACCCGCAGCCCGTAGAGGGCCCGGTGCGCGACGTCCCGGCCGAGGTCGTCGGTGCCGGCGGGATGTGCCCAGGACGGGGCGAGCCGGGTCCGGTCGAGCGCGACCGCACTCTGGTCCAGCGGCCACAGCACCGGCGCCAGCAGGCACGCCGCCAGCGCGACCGCCAGCACGGCCCCGGCGAGGACCGCACCGGTACGCCCCGGTCGCAGCCGGAGAGTGGGCCGCCACGGGGCACGGTGGAGTGTCGGGGCGTCAGCCATCGAGACGCACCCGGGGGTCGGCGGCCGCGTACCCGAGGTCGGCGGCGAGGTTGGCGGCCAGCACCACGGCCGTGGTGAGCAGGGTGATCGCGGCCAACAGCGGGAAGTCGCCGCCGAGCGCCGCCTGCACGGTGACCCCGCCGAGTCCGGGCAGGGAGAAGACCGTCTCCACCAGCACCGCCCCGCCGACGAGTTCGGGCAGGTGGGTGCCGATCAGGGTGAGGAACGGCAGCAGGGCGGTCCGCAGCGCGTGCCCGAACAGCACGGTGCGGCCCGGCAGGCCGCGGGCCCGCGCGGCGAGCACGTGGTCCTCGCGCATGCTGTCGGCGACCGCGTCCCGGACGAACAGCAGGAACCACGGCGCCTGCGACACGGCCAGCACGACAACCGGCAGGACCAGGTGATGTGCCACGTCCGACCACGAGGTGCCGGTCGCGGTGACGTCGGTCAGCCCACCGGCCGGCAGCCACCCCAGGGTCAGCGCGAACAGGGCGATCGCGGCCAGCCCGAGCCAGAACACCGGCATCGACTGGACGGCGTACGCCGCCGCCCGCAGGGTCCGGTCGAACAGCCCGCCGCGCCGGTACGCCGCCAGCGCGCCGAGCAGCAGGCTGGCGACGAGGACCAGGAGCAGTGCGGCGCCGACGAGCAGCAGCGTCCAGCCGGCGCGTGCGGCGATCACCGAGGTCACCGGTTCGTGCCGACTGGTCGACCAGCCCAGGTCCCCGCGCAGCAGGTTGCCGATCCACCGCAGGTACCGCACCGGCAGCGGGTCGTCGACACCCCAGTTGGCCCGGATCTGTGCCAAGTTCTCCTCGGTGCTGGTGAACGCCGCCGCACCCGCGTACTGCTTGGCCGGGTCGATCGGCGAGGCAGCGCCGAGGGCGAACATCCCGATGCTGGTGGCCACCAGGACCGGCACCGCGACCAGGAGACGGCGCCGGACCACGGCGCCGGCTCCCCCGAGCCGGCCGCGTCGGCGCGACGTCGTGGCGGGAGCCGGCTCCGACGGCCCGGCCGGCTCCACCGCCCGGTCGGTCACCGCCGGGTCCACGTGTTGACGTTCCACCAGAGGCTGTTGGCCACGTCGTGCTCGTGCGCCTCGACCCTCGGCGTGACGCCGTCGACGGAGGACCTCACCACGTAGGTGTGCTTGAGGTAGGTGAGGAAGATCCAGGGTACGTCGGCGGCGAGCTGCTTCTGGAACGTCGAGTACGCGGCCCTGCGCCGCTGCGGGTCGGCCTGGTCCCGGCCCTCCTGCAGTGCCTGGTCGACCACTGTCGACCGGTAGTGGCCGGGGTTGAAGTAGCCCTGCCCGGCGAACCGCGACCCGAACAGTTTGTACGAGACGAAGTCCGGGTCGTACGGGGTGCCGAAGCCCATGAGCAGCGCGTCGGCGTCGAGGCGCTGGTCGATCGCGTCCCAGGTCAGGCCCTGTGGGGTGATCTCGATGCCGATCTTCTTCGCGTCGGCGGTCATCGCCAGGGCGAGTTCCTTGCGGAGGCTGTCGCTGGCCGGGTACATCAGGGCGAACCGGGCCGGCCGACCGTCCCTGACCCGGATCCCGTCCGCACCCGGTGTCCAGCCGGCGGTGTCGAGCATCGCGGCCGCGGCGGCCGGGTCGGCGGTCGGCCGGCCGACGATCGCCGGCTCGGCGAAGTCGGACGTCGGCGGGATCGGGCCGAACGCCGGCTCACCCGCGCCGTTGAGCACTCCGGCCACCATCGCGGACCGGTCGACGGCCATGTTCAGTGCCCGGCGCACGGCGAGGTCGCCGGTGACCGGGTTGCCCATGGGCAGCATCACGCCCCGGTAGTCGGCCGTCGGCACCCGTTCCACCCGGTAGGCGGCGTCGCCGTCGAACCCCGCCGCGAGCTTCGGCGCCAGTTCCGCCGCGTCGAACTCCCCGGCCCGCATCCGCTGGGCGCGGATGTTGTCGTCGGCGACGAAGGCCACGACGAGTCGACGGTTGGCCGGTCGGCCCCCGAAGTAGGCGTCGTTGGCCGTCAGGACGAGCCGGTCGCCCTGGGTCCAGGACTCGACCCGGTACGGGCCGGTGCCGACCGGCCTGCGGTTGAACCCCGCCTTGTTGACGTCCTGGCCGGCGAGTGCCTTCGCCGGTACGACGCCCAGCGTCAGGCGCTGGACGAACGGCGCGTACGCGTACCGGAGACGGAACACCACGGTCGTCGGGTCGGATGCCGAGACGGATTCGACCATGTCCAGATCGGAGCGCAGTGTCGAGTCGACCTTCGGATCCAGCACCGCCTGGTAGGTGAAGACCACGTCCGCCGAGGTGAGCGGGGTTCCGTCGTGGAACAGTACGCTGTCGCGCAGTTTCGCGGTCACCGTCCGGCCGTCCGGCGACACCGTCGGCAGTTCTGCCGCGAGCCCGGGCACCAGACGGTTGTCCGCGTCCCTGGCCACCAGCCCGTCGAAGATCAGCGACGCGCCGTCCACTCCGTAGTTGAGCACCGGGTTCAGGGTGTCCGGTTCACCGGCGGTGGCCAGCACGAACGTGTCGCTGGCGCGGGACGGGTCCGATGTCGGCGTGGTCGAGCAGGCGGCGAGTGCGAGCAGCCCGAGACTGGTGGTTACCGCCACGAACCGCCGTAGGCGCGGACGCTTCCGGATCACGGGGGACTCCCAGGCGAGGTGGACAGGCAGGAACGCGACGTACGCCGGGTGTGGTCGCGACCGGGTGCCTCGGAGAACAGCCTGGCCGGCCGGCCTGGATCCGCGACCGGCCGGGCCGGACGTCGTTCGCCGATCATGCTGGCACATATTGCAAAGTCTTGGCAATAACCACAGTAGAGCTTTAAGTGGGGGTCCCCGATCAGGTGACCGGCAGGTCGACCGCGCGGTACCGCGATCGGGTCCGCGACAACGTACCCCTGGGCACTTTGCCCCCACCGTCCACACTGCTCGGATGATCCGAAACCGACTCGTGAGCGTCAGTGCCGTCACCTCCGCCCTCCTCGTCGTCACCGCCTGCGGTGGCCCGACACCGGAGGCCGGAGCGCCGCCACAGCCGACACCGTCGGCGACGACGCCGGCCCTGGAGTTGTCGGACAGGGAAGCCTGTACACGGGCGGTCCGGTCGGCGATGGCCGCCGCTCGACTGGTACGAGCGCTCCGCGACGACCAGTACGACGTCTCGACCATGGACGCCGCCGCACTGGAGCAGGCGATCACGGAGATGAAGACGGTCCTACCCCACCTGCCCGAGGAGGCGGCCACCGACGCCCTGGCGGCGATCATCGGACCGCTGGAGGAGCTGGCGACGATGGTCGGCAGCGGCGGAGGTGGCACGTTCACGCCGTCGGCGAGCTACGTACAGGCGAACGCGGACATCTTCACCATATGTGTTCGATATACCACTGACCGTACGAGCTGAGCCTGGCCCGCTCGCACCGCAGGGCGTACGCCGACCACCCCGCTGAGCCGTGGCGCCGGCGTACGCCCTGGTCCGCCCCCTCCCCCGGCTGTCGACGACCGGATTGCGCGATCCCGATACCTAGAACTACTATGCATTGCAGCTCTAGGGTTAGGGGCAGAACATGCACATCACCAAGGACCTCGTCGCGGCCTCGGCAACGCCACTCGTGCTGGGCATCCTCGCCGAGGGCGAGAGTTACGGTTACGCGATCCTCAAGCAGGTCAACGACCTGTCGGGTGGGCAGCTGGAGTGGACCGACGGTCTGCTCTATCCGCTGCTGCACCGCCTGGAACGACTCGGCCACGTCGAGTCGTTCTGGGAGACCCCGCCCGGGGGACGCCGCCGCAAGTACTACCGGATCACCGACCAGGGCCGGGCCGAGCTCGCCGAGCAGCGCCGCCAGTGGGCCACCGTCGTCGATGCCCTGCGCGGGGTCTGGAACAGCACCCAGGCCGCCATCACCCCGCTCCCGGCACCCGCCTGGGAGCTGGGACGATGACCGCGGCCAGCGATCACGACCTGGAGGGCCAGATCGCCGAGTGGCGGAGCTACATGCGCCGCCGCCGGGAGCTGCGCCACACCGACGGTGAGGAGTTGGAGGACCACCTCCGCAGCCAGATCACCGAGCTGACCGAGGCGGGTCTGCACGGCGACGAGGCCTTCCTCATCGGCGTCAAACGGATGGGCAGCTTCGACGAGTTGTCCCGCGAGTTCGCCCGCGAACACTCCGAGCGGCTGTGGAAGCAGCTCGTCCTGCCCGGGGAGCCGGACGCGTCGACCGCCGCCCGCACCCGTCGGGAGCTGCCCGTCATGGTGCTCTGCGCGGCGGTCGCGGCCCTCTCGGTCAAGGTGCCGGGCCTGTTCGGCATCGGCTTCGACGACGAGGGCACCTTCTACGCGCGGAACC
The DNA here is from genome assembly GCF_036422035.1 of Plantactinospora sonchi. Classification (NCBI taxonomy): domain Bacteria; kingdom Bacillati; phylum Actinomycetota; class Actinomycetes; order Micromonosporales; family Micromonosporaceae; genus Plantactinospora; species Plantactinospora sonchi. The sequence goes on along the minus strand of NZ_JAZGQK010000021.1, from coordinate 272,058 downwards.
TCAGCCTCTTCGCGCTGCCGGCGCTGGCCGCGTACTTCGCCTGGCAGCGACGGGTCGGCCCCCGGGTCATCGGCGTGCTCGCCGCGCTCTTCGTGCTCGGCGCGGTCGCCGCGAACGCGTACCCGCTGTCCGACGACTCGCAGAGCGTCGTGCTCAGCACGATCCACCTGCCGCTCGCGCTCTGGCTGGTCGTCGGCGTCGCCTACGTCGGCGGTGACTGGCGATCGGACCGGCGCCGGATGGACTTCATCCGGTTCACCGGCGAGTGGCTGATCTACTTCGCCCTCATCGGCCTGGGCGGTGGCGTACTCACCGCCTTCACGGTGGGCACCTTCAACGCCATCGGCCTGGACGCCGAGGGATTCATCCAGTCGTGGCTGCTGCCCTGCGGCGCGGCGGCGGCGGTGGTCGTGGCGGCCTGGCTGGTGGAGGCCAAGCAGAGCGTCATCGAGAACATGGCTCCGGTACTGACCCGGGTCTTCACCCCGCTGTTCGTGGCCGCGCTGCTCGCCTTCCTGGTCGCCATGGTCTGGACCACCAACGGGATCAACGTCGAGCGGGACGCGCTCATCCTGTTCGACCTGCTGCTCGTCGTCGTGCTGGGCCTGCTGCTGTACGCCCTCTCCGCCCGCGACCCCGGCGCCCGGCCCGGCCTGTTCGACCGGCTGCAACTCGCCCTCGTGGTCAGTGCCCTGATCATCGACGTGCTGGTGCTGGTGGCGATCACCGGTCGGATCACCGAGTGGGGCTTCAGCCCGAACAAGACGGCGGCCCTGGGCGAGAACATCATCCTGCTCACCAACCTGGCGTGGTCGGCCTGGCTGTTCCTCGGCTTCGTGCGCGGCCGGATGCCCTTCGGCCGCCTCGAACAATGGCAGACCCGGTACATCCTGGTCTACGCCGTCTGGGCCTGGACGGTCGTCCTCGTCTTCCCGCTCGTGTTCAACTTCGGCTGAACCCGCTCTCCCGGCCCCGCCCGTCCCTGACCCGTACCGGGCAGGGGTGGGCGGGGCGTTCCGCCGCACCACCGGCCCGGCGCGCAGAACCGACGGAGCGGTCAGCCGGACGGACCACGAACGGCGCGCACCGGGGAGAGGACAACCGGCAGCCAGGTGAACGCGACGCCGACCGCCGCCACCCACAGCGCGACACGTACGCCCGCGACCTCGCCGACCACGCCGGCCACCGCGGCGCCGACGGCCAGCACCCCGGTGAACAGGAAGCGCATCGTGGCGTTCATCCGGTTCAACATCGGATCCGGGGTGACCCGCTGCCGGATGCTCACCAGCAGCACGTTGTCGAGTCCGATCCGGTACGTCAGCGTCAGCCAGCCCAGCATGGCGACCCACAGCCAGCCACCCCGGTCCACCAGTGGTACGAGAAAACCGGCCGGGGTGCTCAACAGTCCCGACACCAGGAGGAGCGGTCCGACGCCGAAGCGTTCACCGAACCGCCTGGCGGTCAGTGCGCCGAGAAAGACCCCGACTCCCCCCGAGGTGAAGAACAGGCCCAGCATGCCGGCCGGGAGGCCCAGTTCATGGTGCACCAACAGCGGCAGCGCGACGACGGCGACCTGGCTGAACAGGTTCGTGGCCGCCCCGGTGACGGCGATGGGTCGCAACAGCGGGTGGCCGAGCACGAAGCGGACGCCCTCGCCGACGCCGCGCCACAGCGGACGGCCGTCGGCGGGCACCGGTGGCGGTTCCGGACGACGGATCCCGCGCAGGAGCACCGCCGACCACAGGAAGGTGGCGGCGTCGACGGCGAGCGCCACCGGCGCGGCGGTCACCTGCACCAGGACACCGGCGAGGCTGGGACCGGCGACCCCGGCCGCGGCTTCCAGACCAACCAGCTTGGAGTTGGCGTCGACCAGCCGGTCGCGGCCCACCAGGGTGGGCAGGTAGCTCAGCGCCGCCACGTCGAAGAACACCGTGAGCACACCGGTGAGCAGCACCACGACGTACAACTGGGTGAGGGTCAGCAGGTCCAGCCACCAGGCGAGCGGGATGGACGCGAGCAGCACCGCCCGGGCGAGGTCCGCGGCGATCATCACCCCGCGCCGACGCATCCGGTCCAGCCACACTCCGGCGGGCAGGCCGACCAGGAGGAAGGCGATGGTCTTCAGCACCCCGAGCACGCCGACCTGGCCGGGCGTCGCGTCGAGGGCGATCACCGCGACCAGCGGTACGGCGACGAAGCTGACCTGGGTGCCGACGGTGCTGGCCGCGGCGGCGGAGAAGAGTCTGCGGAACCCCGCGTCCCGCAACAGCGGGCCGGGCGGGGTCGCGGTGGCCGGCGGGCGCCGGTACCGCACGTCGATGCGGGGTGGGATGGTCACGACGTCGACCATGCCGAGCCGGATTCGGGTCCGACGACGATTTAGGATGGGCTGAATCCGCAGGAGGGCGCCGCATGCTCCGGCTGGTCTTCAACGCACGAGACCTGGCGAACATCCGGTTCGGATTCTCGCCGCTGTGGGAGGTCGTGGCCAGCGTACGCGTGGTCAAGGACCCGGACGCGCACCCGATGCACGCGACCTGGAGTGCCCAGGTCCGTCAGCGGCTCACCGAGGCCGCTCTCGACTGGCGGATGCTGTCCGACCTCGTCCCGGTGCCGACCCGCAGCATTCCCGGCCTGATCAGCCCGCCCCCGGCGGTCCCGTCACCGGACCTGGAACTGGAGCTGAGGTCACTGTCGGGCCTGGAGCCGGACCGGGTGCGGAGCATTCTCGACGAAATGCCCCACCCCCGGCCCCGCTCGCTGGAGCCGCTGTACGCGGACCCGCCCGCCGGCCTGCGCCGACTCGTCGACGTCGTGCGTGGCTACTGGGAGCTGGCGCTCGCGCCACACTGGCCCCGAATGCTCCGGCTGCTCGAGGACGACGTGCTGTACCGGGCACACCGGCTGACCGACGGCGGTACCCGCCATCTCTTCGCCGACCTCAACGCCCGGGTCCGGTGGCACGACGACGCCCTGTACGTGGTGAACAACCACTTCACCCGCGCGGTCGAGCTGGCCGGCCGGGGTCTGCTGCTGGTGCCGTCGGTGTTCGTGTGGCCCCGGGTGTTCGCCCGGCTCGACCCACCCTGGCAGCCCACCCTGCGCTACCCGCCCCGCGGGGTGGCCCGGTTGTGGGGCCGCGACCGGCTCGACCCGCCGACGGCACTCGCCGCCGTGCTCGGCCGGACGCGGACGATGCTGCTGGCCGCCCTCGATGCGCCCGCCTCCACCACCGATCTCGCCCGGGAGACCGGGCTGTCCGCCGGTGGTGTGTCGCAGCATCTCACCGCGCTGCGCGCGGCCGGCCTGGTCGAGGCGTACCGTCGCGGCCGGTATGTGCTCTACGCCCGGACGACCGTCGCGGAGGCCCTGCTCGCCGGCGTTGCCGCGCCGGGCCACCGGGAGGAGTAGCGCCCGACGACAAACCACCGGCGCCAGGGGTACCGGACCGCCCGGCACAGCCGCCCGACGCCGAACCGAACCGGGCCGCCTGGCAGGGCCGCCCGACGCCGAAGCTGTCGCACCGGGCCGGGCGGCCTCCGCCAGGTCAGCTGGTCGTGCCGGTCACCTCGGCACCCGACCTGGTGACGTGGTAGGTGACCGTCGTCCCGCTCCAGAAGTGGAACGTGAGGGTCACCCGGGCGCCGTCGTTGACCTCGGCGAAGAACTCGGGCTTCAGGGTGATGGTGTTCGCGCCGTAGTCCGGCGCGAACGTGACGTCGAACTCCTTGAACGAGGTCCAGTTGTGCGGGCCGGCGTTGCTGCCGTCGGCGTACTTCGCCTCCATGGTGGCGAGCTGGTCACCCCGGAACTGCGTCGGTACCGCGAACGCGCTCGTCGTACCGGTCGTGTTGGCGAGCGTCGGCGGGTCGTACGTGATGATGTTGATCCGCCACGGCACGCCCTGGGAGAAGCGGGCGTGCAGGGTCGCGTTGACGCCGTACGCCCGGGTGCCGACCAGCCGGGTGAGCGCGGCGGCGGTGAGCGTGAGCTGGTTGCCGGAGACCGTGTAGTCACGCCCGTTGGCCAGGTCGGTGCTGCCCTGCCGCAGCCCCTGGAAGGTGGTGCCGTTCAGGTTCAGCGTCAGGGTCCGACTGGCGATCGTGCCGGTACGCGGCACGTACACCTGGTCGCTCGACGCGGTGCCGGAGCGGGTGGTCCAGCTCGATCTGAGCTGGGCGAAGAGTTCGGGGTCGCTCCACTGGAACGACGTACGCCCGAAGTGCTGGCCGTTGTCCCACAGCATGGTGGTGATCCGCCGGTTGCGCGCGTAGTGGCCGAGGAACTCGAAGAACTTGAGCTTCTCCCCCTGTTGGATGGTGCCGGTGTGCCGGTCGAAGCCGAGCAGGCCGTACTCGCCGATGATCACCGGGATGTTCCGGGCGACGAAGGCGTTGTACACCCGGTCGAACTGGTCGGTCAGGTCCTGTTGCACGGTCGCGTCGAACCGGGTGCCGCCGGCGACGTTCACGCTGAACGGCCAGTAGCCGTAGAAGTGCACGGTTGCGATGAGGTTGCGGTCGTTCAGGGTGTTGAAGGTGGTCACCAGTTCGTCGACCCGGGCCTGCTCGGCCGAGGTGTGCAGGGTGGGCAGGACGAGCAGCCGGGTGGCGTTGTTGCCGCCGGACTGGCGGACGATCTGGTGGAACCGCGTGTTGAGTTCGTGCAGCAGGGTCGCGTTCTGGGCGTCGCCGGAGCTGTTGGTGAACTGCGGCTCGTTGACGCTCTCGAAGGTCAGCCGGGGCGGGGCGTCCCGGAACGCGGTGGCGATCTGCGTCCACAGCGCGCTGTAGCGGTTGAGCACGTTCGTCCGGTCGCTCGGCATCGTGTTGATCCACTGCCACGAGTCGTGGTGGATGTTGATCATCACGTAGAAGCCGTCGGCCAGCGCCCAGTTGACCACCTCACGGACCCGGTTGAGCCAGGCCGCGTCGATCAGGTAGTTCGGTGCCGCGCCGTGGTGGTTGCTCCAGGTGACCGGGATCCGGATGCTGTTGAAGCCCTGCGCCCGGATGTTGTCGAGCAGCGCCTCGGTGACCCGGGGGTTGCCCCAGGCGGTTTCGTCGGCGCCGACGGCGTCGAAGGAGTTGCCCAGGTTCCAGCCCGGCTGCATCGCGGCCACCGCGGCCATCGGGTCACCCGCCGGCGGCGGCGAGGTCGGCGGCCGGGTGGTGGGTGGTGGGCTGGTCGGGGGTCGGGTGGTCGCCGGCGGGGTGGTACCGCCGACGCTGCCCGTGCAGGTGACACCGTTGAGCGCGAACGACGTGGGTGCCGCGTTCGTGCCGGTCCAGGAGCCGTTCAGTCCGAAGGCGACGGTCGCGTTCGTGGCGATCGAGGCGTTGTAGCCGACGTCGGTCGCGGTCACCTGGCTGCCGGACGACGTGACGGTCGCGTTCCACGCCTGGTTGACCCGCTGCCCGGACGGATAGGTCCAGACCAGGCTCCAGCCGCTGACCGGGTCGCCGAGGTTGGTCACGCTGATGTTCGCGGTGAAGCCGCCGGGCCACTGGCTGGCGGTCGCGTACGCCACGCGGCAGCCGGCCGCCGCCTGGGCGCCGGTCGCCACGGCCAGTCCCGCGCCGGCCACCAGCGTCACGGAGGTCGCGGCCACCAGACCGAGCCGCCACCGGATTCTCCGCGTCGTGCCTCGCAAGCCGGCCATGATGCTCCTTCAGACGTCAGGCCGCGCGGGGCCGGGGCGCCGTCCGCGCGCCGTGAGACTAAGTTTGGAAACACAACTTTGTCAATCGGCTGACGCCGATGCCTTCCGGCCGGATCGACGCCCGACCGACAGGAAACCAGGGCCACAGCCTTGACGTTGCAGTCGTATTGCAAAGCCGGTACGGTGGATGCATTGCAGTCGTATTGCAAACAGGGGGTCGAGGATGCTGGTGATCGAGTTGACCGGAACCACCGCCGGGCTCGTCGACCTCGTGGGGGGCAAGGCGGCCGGGCTCGGCGAGCTGATCCGGCGCGGCGAACGGGTGCCGCCGGGGTTCTGCGTCACCACCGAGGCGTACCGGCTCGGCGTGCTTCCGGAGGCGGAGATCCTCGACGCGTACCGGCGGCTCGGCGGTGGGCCGGTGGCCGTCCGGTCCAGTGCGACCGCGGAGGACCTGCCCGACGCGAGCTTCGCCGGGCAGCAGGAGACCGTCCTCGACGTCACCGGTGGCCCGGAGCTGCTCGCCGCGATCGCCACCTGCTGGGACTCGCTGCACGCTGCCCGCGCGATCGCCTACCGCGACGCCCACGACATCCCACACCAGGCCGTACGGATGGCTGTCGTCGTACAACGGATGATCAACCCCGAGGTGGCCGGGGTGCTGTTCACCGCGAACCCGCTGACCGGCCGCCGCACCGAGATGATGGTCGACGCCGCCCCCGGTCTCGGCACCACCGTGGTGGACGGTGCCGACGCCGTCGACCACTACCTGCTCGACGGGTCGACACCGGAACCCGGGGGTTGCCTGACGCCGGAGCGACTGGCCGAGCTGCGCGCCGTGGGCGAACGGCTGCAGGACCACTTCGGCACACCGCAGGACGTCGAGTGGGCGATCGACCGGCAGGGCACGACCTGGCTGCTGCAGTCCCGGCCGATCACCACCCTCTTCCCGCTCCCGCCGGAGACCGGGAAACCCACCCCCCGCGTCTACCTGGAGTTCGGCCACGTCCAGGGGATGCTGCGGCCGGTCACCCCGATGGGGATGTCCACGCTGAGGTCGACGATCGCCGCGATGCTCGCCTCGCTCGGTGTCCGCGCCGACATCGTCGACATCGGCGGGCGACTCTACGGCGACCTGACGGACCTGGCCCGCCACAGGTACGCCCGGAAGCGGCTGGTCAAGATGCTGGCGGTGGACTTCGGTCCGCGGGCCCAGGCGGTGATGCAGCACGTCCTGGCCGATCCGCGGTTCGCTCCCGGACCCGGCCGTCGGCAACCCGGAGCCGGGGCGGCGGTGCCGTCGCTGCGGACGGCCGGGCGCGCGGTGGCGGGCATCATCCGCACCCTGGCCCGCCCCGATGCCGCCCGGCAACGGCTGTTCGACGCCGTCGAGCGGCTCAGGCTCGCCTCGGCGGCGCCGGCCGATCTCCGCACCGCCGCCGACCGGCTCCGCTTCGTCCAGGCGCAGGAGACCGGGGACCGGTCCGACGACATCGTCTGGCCGATCGTGACCGGCATGCTCGCCGCCGCCCTGCCGGCCCAGCTGCTGAAGGGACTCGCCACCACCGACGAGATCCACACCGTGTTGGCCGGGATGCCGCACAACGTCACCATCGAGATGGACCTGGCGCTCTGGCGGATCGCCGACCAGGCCGGTGAACACCGCCGGCTGCTGCGGGACACCCCGCCGGACGAGTTGGCCGCGCGGTACGCGCGCGGCACGCTCCCGGAGATCGGACTGGCCGAGTTCCTGGACAGCTACGGCCATCGCGGCGTCGCCGAGGTGGACGTCGGCGTGCCGCGCTGGGACGAGGACCCGACCCCGGTGTTTGCCATGCTCGCCAACTGCCTCCGGGTCACCGACCCGGAGCAGGCACCCGACCGGCGGTTCGCCCGCGCCGCCGAGCGGGCCGAGACGACCCTTCACGAACTTGTCGTCCGGGCCCGCCGCCACCGGCCGGTACGGGGACGGGTCGCCGGATTCCTGCTGCGCCGGGCACGGTCACTGGCCGGTCTCCGGGAGGCCGGCAAGTTCGCCGGCCTGTACCGGCTCCGGGAGATGCGCCGGCAACTGCTGTGTGTCGGCGCCGACCTGACCGCCGCCGGTCTGCTGGACCAGCCGGACGACGTGATGTTCCTGGACATCGGGGAGGTGTCCGCCGCCGTGCACGAGAACGTCGACCAGCGGGACACCGTCACCGCGCGGCGGGCCGTGTACCGGCGGGAACTGCGCCGTCGGAGCGTACCGGTGGCGCTGCTGTCCGACGGCACGGACATCGAGACCGTGCTGCCGGCACCGCCCGCACCGGACGGTGCCCTCCGGGGCGTGGCGGCGGCCGCGGGCCGGGCGACCGGGCGGGCCCGGGTCGTCCACGACCCGGCCACCGCTCACCTCGAACCCGGCGAGATCCTGGTCGCCGCGACCACCGACCCCGGCTGGACGCCGCTGTTCCTCACCGCCGCCGGGCTGGTCACCGAGACCGGCGCGATCATGGCGCACGGCCCCACCGTGGCCCGCGAGTACGGCATCCCCGCCGTCATCTGCGTCCCCGACGCGACCACGAGGATCTCCACCGGACAGCTGATCACGGTGGACGCCGTCGCCGGCACCGTGACCCTCGACTGAGCGCCGGCCCGGAGGGCCGCCGTCGCGTCGCCCGGCCCCACACCTGGGCCGGGCGCGCGGCGTCTCCGCGTCGGCCATCCGTCGCCCCGGTCGAGGACCGGGGTCGAGCCGGCCCATCCGCCGGCCCGGGGTCGGGCCGGCGGGTGGGCCGGGGTCGGTCATGGTGTGGACAGCTCGAACCGGCGTACGGTCACCGCGCCGCCGAGCGCCTGGGTGGCGTGGTTGAAGACGGCGAACCGGTACCCCATGAAGAACTGCCAGGCGTTGTTGAGGGTCAGAGCGTTGCCCAGCGAGACGAAGTTGACGCCGTCCGTGCTGTACGAGAACCGGGCCTGCCGGCCGGAACCCGGTCTGATGTCCGCGTTGGCCCGCAACCAGATCCGGCCGCCGGAAACCGCCGCGCTGGCGATCTCGGTACCGGTGCCGGTGGTGTTCCAGTTGCTGTCCATGGTCAGGTTGTTGGTCATCACCACCCGGGTGGCGCCGTTGTCGCGCCGGACGCCGATCCAGGCGGAGGACTGGCGCAGCATCGCCAGTCCGGTGCGGTCACCGTCGCGCATGGTCGAGTAGTCGAGCTCCACGGTGGCGGTCGAGGTCGGCCCCTGGATGCGGTGGGTGAGGGTGTTCCGGGCGCGGTAGAGGTCGTTGGTGACCGTCGCGGTCTGCAGGTTCAACCCGTTGTTCACCGACCACCTGCTGTTGTCCGGGTTGTGGTTCCACTCCCACTGCGGGCCAAGGGTGGTGCCGGCGAAGGTGTCGACGCCGGTCAGCGGCTTGACCGGACGCAGCGGCAGCGGGTTGGGATAGCTGCTGCCCCAGACCCCGTTGACCGTCTGCAGCACCGGCCAGCCGTCGCCGGTCCAGGTGATCGGCGCCAGGGTCGGCATCCGGCCGCCGGGGTACGCGTCGGTGAACGCCATGTAGTACCACTGGCCGTTCGGGGTCTGCACCAGGCCGCCCTGGTGCGGAACCCCACCACCGGCGATCGGTCCCGGCAGGTCGAGCAGGACCTGCCGGATCTCGTACGGGCCGAACGGGTTGTTCGCCTTGAGGACGTACTGGCCGTTGGCCGGGCGGGTCAGCCAGATGTAGTAGCTGCCGTTGCGCTTGTAGAAGCGGGCCCCCTCCAGGGTCCCGATGTTCGACGGGGTCTGGAACACCTGCTGGTTGCGGACCTGGGTCCGCCCGTCGGCGGAGAGCTGGGCGACGCTGATCGTGCCGTTGCCGTACGCGACGTACATGGTGTCGTTGTCGTCGATCAGCATGCCGGCGTCGTAGTAGCAGTTCGGGATGGTGGCGTGCCGGCTCCAGGTGCCGTCGACGGCGGACGCGGTGTAGATGTGGGTCTGGGCGAAGTCGATGCAGCCGGCCCAGTAGAAGGTCCGGTTGCTCTGCCGGTAGTTCAGCGTGGACGCCCAGATGCCGTCCACGTAGGCGTGACCGCCGGACAGGTCGTACTTCGACCCGAAGTCCAACCGGGGTACCGAATGCCCGGCGAACTCCCAGTTCACCAGGTCGTACGAGCGCAGCACCGGCGCGCCCGGCGAGTAGTGCATGGTCGACGCGGACAGGTAGTAGGCCTCGCCGACCCGGATGATGTCGACGTCGGCGAAGTCCTGCCAGATCACCGGGTTCGTGAACGTTCCGCCGGGCGGGTTGGTGGGCGGGGTGTCACCGCCGACCCGGACCAGCTGCCACTGCTGGTTGTTCCCACCCCAGTCCGAGTACTGCACCACGTTCGCCCCGTCCGCCGTCGAGGCGTTCTGCACCTCGACCGCCTTGCCGCTGTTGCGGTTGATCAACCGTACGTGGCCGTCGGCCGAGTCCGCCAACCGGAACTGCTGGTTCGCCCCGTTGGTGTCACTCCACTGCACGATCGCCGCACCGTCGGCGGTCGACCAGTTGTAGACGTCCAGCACCTTGCCCGAGTGCCGCGACTTCAACCGGTAGTAGCCACCGCCCGAGTCGACGAACTGCCACTGCTGCTGGTTGCCGTTGTTCCGGGCCCACTGGGTGATCCGTGCCCCGTCGTTCGTGGCCAGGTTGTACACGTCCAGGGCCTTGCCGCTGTTCCGGTTCACCAGCACGTACCAGGCGCTGGTGTCCACCGTCGCGGCCGAAGCCGGCTCGGGGTTGACCGCCGCCGCGGCAGTGCCGACGAGAGCGGTCACCAGGGTGACGATGAGTGTGGACCGCCAGCGGCGCCGCCGGGGGCGCTCCACGCCGGGGCGGGCCGCTCGGGGTGGCACCGCCAGGGGCGCCGGGCCCGTGTCGTTCATGGTGTCCCTCCTTCTCGTCGGGGCCACCCGGGGCGCGGTACGGCGTACCGGGAGCCCGGGACCGGCGGCGGCGCTTCGGGCCGCCGGGTTGGTCCAGACACGAGGGCCCGGCCGGCCTTGTTAGCGCTCACATTTCCGCCACCGGTCTCCCGACCTCGCTGAATGAGACAGCGAGACAAACGCCCAGATGGATGTACGGGATATTGCCAGACTGTTTCCGAACCTTCAAGGGGTGCGTATCGATGGCTGAAATGGAATCGCACCTGGCCGGCCCCCTGACGCTCGTTCCGGACCCGACTCCCGGAATCCCCGGCCGATAACACTTTCTCCGGGCCACGACCGGGGCCCGAACAGACGGAAACCTCACAGCGCTTTTCTGTTATGTACGGCGACGCGCAACGGTCCCGGTCGCACCGGAGCGTCGTACGGTCGAGCCGCCGCCAGCGGTCCGGTCAGGTCCGGCTGCCACGCCAACCCCGGACGACGCCGGTGCCCCGGGCGGGGCGGACCGCCCGGCCGGTGACGGCGCCGCGACTATCCGACCAGCGGAGGGCGGGGCAGGAAGGACGCGTCGGCGGGGAACTGGGCGCCGGGCACCGCCTGGTCCACCCACAGCTCCAGGTTTCGGTGGCGCAGGAACCAGCCGGGATAGTTGGCCGACTCCAGCGAGACGGACCCCGGTACAGCACCCGCGCGCACGCAGAACGTCGCGTCGCCACGGAACAGCCGGGTGCCCTCGTCCGCGCCCAACCGCAGCCGCCAGGACGAGTGGCGCAGATACCGGCCGTCCTCGGCCCGGAAGGAGACGCAATCCGACTGTGCCAGGCCCGGCACCACCTCGAAGGTGGCCCGCTGCCGCGCGGCCGGCGCGCTGTCCGCGCCCACCGGGAGCAGGACGCCGACGTCCTCGGTCGTCGTGACGAGCAGCCCCACCTGGTTGGCGGACTCCAGCGACACGGACCCCGACCGGAGCGAGGGCGCCCCGGTACCCGACGGCCTGACGACCGTCGGACTCGGCCGTCCCGGGTTCGGCGCGGCCGGTCCGGCCCCCGGTACCGGCGGTGCGACGGGCGTCGCCACCTCACTGGTCGCCGGCGCCGACGTGGGCGCCGCGATGACCACCACGGGCCTCGGCGGCTCCGGCGCGGACCAGGTGGCCGTGGTGACGGTGGCACCGGCGACAAGTGTGCCGGCGGCGACCGCCGCGACCACCGGGTGCGCCCCGATCGCCTGGCCGAGCTGGCCGATCAGCCCTGCCTTCACACCCGCGCCGACGGCGCCGGCGCCACCGGCCGCGCCCGAGACCGCCGCCACCGATGCCGCGCCGACGCTCGTCGCGGTGAGCGCGCTCTTGCCGGCCAGTGCCGCCGCCAGCGCCAACGGGACGGGAAGCAGGGCGAGACCCACGAGCAGCCGCTCCGGCGGGATCCGGTCCCGACCGGCACGGACGCAGACCGGACAGGACCGGGTGTGTCGCGTGATGCGTTTACGCCACAGCGGACTCGGCAGCTCGTCCCAGTCGGCCAGTACGCCGGCCAACCCGTCGCAGCCGGGCCGGGCGTCCAACGCGGCCACCAGCGACCGGCTCAGCTCGAGCTGGGCCCGCATCCGCTGGACGCGTACCCCCGCGTGCGCCACGCTGACCCCGAGCGCCGCCGCCACCTCCGCCCTGGTCAGCCGGCCGACGGTCTCGAGCCACCAGAGCGACAGCAGCGCCCGGTCGTCCGGGTCGAGCCAGCGACTGGCCCGTACCACCTGACGGCGCTGGTCGGACAGGTCCAGGCGCAACGCCGTCAGGCCCTCGACGTCGGCGCCGACATCCGGCACCTCGGTCACCTCGTCCAGGGCCACCGCGCGCACGGCGGTCGTCTGACGCCGATGGAGGTGGGTGCTGACCTGGCGCAACGCGATCGCCACCAGCCAAGGACGGAAACTGTCCGGCGTCCGCAGCATCCGCAGTTCGCGCAGGGCGCGCAGCATCGTCTCCTGTACGACGTCGTCGACGTCCGGGTCACCGCTCAACGCCCTGCGCACGATGGTGTACACCATCGGCAGGTACGCCGTGATGAGCTCGTCGAGCGCCTGCTGGTCGCCGGCCTGCGCGGCGAGGACCAGGCTCGTCTCGGCGGTACGGGTAGCTCGCATCTCCACATCGCTGTCACAGGTACCCGGACGGTGTGCCGGACCGCGTCGCGACCACGCGTCGGCCCGGCGGGCGGTGACACGATTGGTCGCGTGCCGATCTCCGGTGTCCCCGTCGGGCCGGGGGCTCCGCCCGTGGTGTGGTGGTTGACTGTGGTTGACGCCGGCCGTCGAGTCAAGGCGTGATCGCCGGTTTTTCCGCGGTCCGGGCGACGAGCACCACCGGGACACCGGGAACACGCGAATTCGCCATTCGGCTCGACGAACCGGGGCGCCGTGGCACATCACGATAGGGCGCGGCGTGCCCGAGCACCGGGCGAATGGCGCGGGCGGCGGCGGCTCCGCGACGCCGGCACGGATGAGCCGCTCGGCGCGATGCCGCATCTTCCCGGTCGCCGGAATTCCGGGTTGCGGGCACGTTGCCGACCGCGTATGTTAGCGCTCACATAGATGCTCACCCATCATCCAGGCGGCACGTCGGCTCCAATGCGGACACGGCCGCCGGGCCGGGTCCACGCCCGGCACCGGGTTCCGACGTGGCGGACCGGCGACCCCCGGCCCGCATCATCCCGCCCCCACCCCGGCGGCGGTTCCGCTCGCCGCCGCCCGGGGACACACCGCCACCCCGTCCCGAACGTCACCGGAGACCGCCATGCCGAACCCCGCCATGAACCGCCGTCGCCTGCTCCAGGTCGCCGGTGCCGCCACCGTCGTCTCGGCCGTCGGCCCGGCGGTGGTCGGTACGCCGGCGGCGGCCGCCCTCGCCCCCGCCCGACCCGACATCGGAGTCTCCGCGTACCCGTTCGACCTCGGCCAGGTACGCCTCACCACCAGCCGATGGCTGGACAACCAGAACCGGACGCTGAACTACCTGCGCTTCGTCGACGTCGAGCGGCTGCTCTACAACTTCCGGGCCAACCACCGCCTCTCCACCAACGGCGCTGCGCCGACCGGTGGCTGGGACGCCCCGAACTTCCCGTTCCGCACCCACATGCAGGGTCACTTCCTGACCGCGTGGGCCCAGGCGTGGGCGGTACTCGGCGACACGACCTGCCGGGACAAGGCCAACCATATGGTGGCCGAACTCGCCCGCTGCCAGGCCAACAACGGCGCCGCCGGGTTCAGCGCCGGATATCTCTCCGGCTTCCCCGAGTCCGAGTTCAGCGCCCTCGAGGCGCGCACGCTCAGCAACGGCAACGTGCCGTACTACTGCATCCACAAGACCCTGGCGGGTCTGCTCGACGTGTGGCGGTACATCGGCAACAACCAGGCCCGCGACGTGCTCCTGGCGCTCGCCGGCTGGGTCGACCAACGCACCGGCAGACTCAGCTCCGCGCAGATGCAGGCCATGCTGGGCACCGAGTTCGGCGGCATGAACGCGGTGCTGGCCGACCTCTACCAGCAGACCGGCGACGCCCGCTGGCTGACCGCCGCGCAGCGGTTCGACCACGCCGCCGTCTTCAACCCGCTGGCGGCCAACCAGGACCAGCTCAACGGCCTGCACGCGAACACGCAGGTGCCCAAGTGGATCGGGGCCGCCCGGGAGTACAAGGCCACCGGGACCACCCGCTACCGGGACATCGCCAGCAACGCGTGGAACATCACCGTCAACGCGCACACCTACGCGATCGGCGGCAACAGCCAGGCGGAACACTTCCGGGCCCCGCACGCCATCGCCAGTCACCTGGCGCGGGACACCTGCGAGGCCTGCAACACCTACAACATGCTCAAACTGACCCGGGAACTGTGGCTGCTGAACCCGAACCAGACGACGTACTTCGACTACTACGAACTGGCGTTGCTGAACCACCTCATCGGCCAGCAGAACCCAGCCGACGCGCGGGGACACGTCACCTACTTCACCCCGCTGAACCCGGGCGGCCGACGCGGGGTGGGACCGGCGTGGGGTGGCGGCACCTGGAGCACCGACTACCAGTCGTTCTGGTGCTGTCAGGGCACCGGCATCGAGGTGAACACCAAACTGATGGACTCCGTGTACTTCCACAACGGCAGCACACTGACCGTGAACCTGTTCATGCCGTCGGTGCTCACCTGGACACAACGCGGCATCACGGTCACCCAGACGACGTCGTACCCGGTCAGTGACACCACGACCCTCACCGTCACCGGCAACGCCGCCGGGTCGTGGACGATGCGGATCCGCATCCCGGCCTGGACGACCGGGGCGACGGTCAGCGTCAACGGCACGGTAGAGAACATCGCCACCACACCGGGGACGTACGCCGCCCTCACCCGCACCTGGGCCTCCGGCGACACCGTCACGGTCCGGCTGCCGATGCGCCTCATCCCGCGAGCCGCCAACGACAACGCCGCCGTCGCCGCCGTCACCTACGGACCGGTGGTGCTCTCCGGCAACTACGGTGACACCACGCTGACCGCCCTGCCCACGCTGGACACCGCGTCGATCACCCGGACCAGCACCAGCGCGCTCGCGTTCACCGCGACCGCCAACGGGTCGACCGTACGCCTCGGGCCGTTCTACGACGCGCACGGGCACAACTACACCGTCTACTGGCGCACCGGAGGAGGTGGCAGCCCGGGCAGCGCGGGATACCGGCTGGTCAACGCGGCCAGCGGACTCGTCCTCGGCGTACAGAACATGTCGACCGCCGACGGTGGGCTGGCGGTGCAGTGGAACGACACCGGCACGCCCGACCACGGCTGGGACATCATCGCCGACGGCACCGCGACCCGACTGCGGAACGTCAACAGCGGCAAGGTGCTCGGCGTGGAGAACATGTCCACCACCGTCGGCGCCCGCATCCTGCAGTGGGGTGACACCGGCACCGCCGACCACCGGTGGACCGTGGTCGACGTCGGCGACGGTACGCACAAACTCCGCAACGTGCACACCGGACACCTGCTCGCCGTCTCGGGCGGCTCGACCGCGCCCGGTGCCCAGGTGGTGCAGGACGCGGACAACGGCAGCGCCGACAACCAGTGGCGTTTCGTCCCCAACGGCACGCGCCGGATCCAGAACCTCGCCAGCGGGCTCGTCCTCGGCGTACAGGACATGTCGACCGCGGACGGCGGACTCGTCGTCCAGTGGGACGACAACGGCACCGCCGACCACCTCTGGACGGCCGTCGTCGACACCGGCGGGTACCTGCGGCTCCGGAACACGCACAGCGGCAAGGTGCTCGGGGTGGAGGGCGGCGGCACCGCCAACGGTGCCCGGGTGGTGCAGTGGGCCGACAACGGCACCGCCGACCACCGGTGGCGGCTGCGCCACGGCAGCGGCGGTCACTTCCGGATCCAGTGCGCCAACGGCGGCCGGGTCCTCGGCGTCACCGGCGCCTCCACCGCGAGAGGCGCCCAGATCGTCATCTGGGACGACAACGGCACCGCCGACCATCTCTGGCGTTTCATCTAGCCCCGCCACGGGAGCGGTGGCCGGGGATCCACGCCCCGGTCACCGCTCCCGCCCGCGGTCGGACCGGCAGCGCAATCGCTCTCCGTGCCAGATATCCGACCAGACCGGCAGCATCCGCCCGGCGGGTGCGAGGCCGAGGGACCGGCGCCACGGATCAGTAGAATCGGGTTCCGTCCCCGGTGGTCGGGGCGTGACCGAAGGTGGAGATCGTGACGACAGTCCAGGTGCCCGGCTCCAAGTCCGTCACCGCGCGGGCCCTGTTCCTCGCCGCCGCGGCCGACGGCACGTCACGGCTGCGCGCGGCGCTGGACTCCGACGACACCCAGGCGTTCCGGGACGGCCTGCGGACGCTGGGATACCAGGTCACCGAGGCCGGCGACGACTGGCTCGTCGACGGCCGCCCCGCCGGCCCGCCGGCTCCGGACGCGGACGTCTACTGCCGCGACGCCGGCACCGCCGCCCGTTTCCTGCCCGCACTGGCCGCGGTCGGCCACGGCCACTACCGGTTCGACGCCTCGGCGCAGATGCGTCGCCGCCCGGTCGGCCCGCTCGCCACCGCGCTGCGTGACCTCGGGGCCGCCCTCAGCTTCGCGGACGCCGAGGGACACCTGCCGATCGGGATCGCCGCGAACGGACTGCGCGGCGGACGACTGCGGCTGGACGCGTCGGTGTCGTCGCAGTTCCTCACCGCGCTGCTGATGGCCGCGCCGTTGATGACCGACGGGCTCACCATCGAGGTCACCGACCTGGTCTCCCGACCGTACGTGGAGATGACCGTGACGATGATGGGTGACTTCGGGGTCTCGGTGCAGACCGTCGGGAACACCTTCACGGTGGCGCCCCAGCGCTACGTCGCCCGGGTCTACGACGTCGAGCCGGACGCCTCGACAGCGAGCTACTTCTTCGCCGCCGCCGCGCTCACCGGCCGGACGGTCACCGTACCGGGGCTGGGCAAGAACGCGATGCAGGGCGACGTACGGTTCGTCGAGGCGCTGCGGGCGATGGGTGCCGAGGTGGTCGTCGAGGAGAACCGGACCACCGTCACCGGCACCGGACGCCTCAGCGGCCTCACCGTCAACATGCGCGACATCTCCGACACGATGCCCACCCTGGCGGCGATCGCACCGTACGCGGACGGGCCGGTCCGGATCGAGGACGTGGCCAACACCCGGGTGAAGGAGTGCGACCGCCTCGAGGCGTGCGCGACCAACCTCCGGGCGATGGGCATCGAGGTGGCGACCGGCGCCGACTGGATCGAGATCCGTCCCGGTACGCCGCGACCGGCGCTGATCGACTGCCACGCCGACCACCGGATCGCGATGGCGTTCAGCGTCGCCGGCCTGCGCGCCGACGGTCTTGTCCTGGACGACCCGGACTGCGTCCGGAAGACCTTCCCCGGCTTCCACCGCGTCTTCGGCGACCTGCGGCGGGAGTGGGACCTCACCGGACAGCACGGGTAGCGGCCCCGGCCGGCGCGAACCGGCCTGACCGCCGCGAAATCTGGTGCCGTGCTGGCGAAGCAGTCGCCGGGTCAGCGGTCCTTGCCGGCCAGCTGGACCAGCGCGCTGGCGGTCAGGAAGTACTGGCTCCGCCCCAGGTCGCCGATCGTCTTGATGCCCAGCGCCTCCTTCAGGTGGGTGGCGGCGCGCTCGCTGACCCCGGCGAGTGCGGCGACCGGGGCGTCGACGAGCTCCTCCAGGCTCTTGTCCTGGTAGTCCTTGTCGACGAACGCGGCGAGGTTCGCGGTTACCGGCACTGCTGCTCCAAACTGTCCGACGGCCCGGCACAGCGCCGGGCACGGCCGCGGCCATTGTTCCACACAGGAGACAGCGATGATCGACAACCGTGGCCGCCCGGCCCCCACCATCGGGGGGTCCGCCGGCCCGGCCGGCACGGCCGGGACCTGACCCGACGGTCAGCCCGGCTGTCGCTGGTGGACCCCGGGTGCGGCGACGAGGTCGGGGCTGACCGACCGGGCGGGCAGACCGGCGACGTCGACGTCGACCGCGAGCAGCGCGCCGTCCAGCGGTCCGGGCGGGTTCAGCCCGTGCCAGGCACTGGTCACGAAGAGCCGACGCAGGTCGGGGCCGCCGAGGCAGACGCTGGTGGGTTGGGCCACCGGCAGCCGCAGTTCGCGGTCGAGCCGGCCGTCGGGCCGGTAGCGGCGCACCGCGTACCCGCCCCAGAGGGCCACCCAGAGGTGTCCCTCGGCGTCGACCGTCATCCCGTCCGGCGCGCCGTCGGCGGTCGTCAGCCGCAGGAACGGCTCCCGACCGGAGAGTTCACCGGTCGCCGGGTCGACGACGAACCGGTCCACCTCACCCCGGGCGGTGTCGGCCAGGTACATGGTGGTGCCGTAGGCGTCGAAGGCGGGACCGTTGGCGATGGTCAGACCGGTCACCACCGGTACCGGCCCCGAGTCGGCGGTGAGCCGGTACAGCGTCCCCGCGCCGGGCGTCGTGTCGTACGCCATGCTGCCGGCCCAGAACCGGCCGTGCGGGTCGGCGACCGCGTCGTTCATCCGGGCCGGCCTGGGGTTGTCCGCCTCCAGGTCGGCCACCTGCCGGTGGCCGACCGACCCGGAGAGCAGGGCCAGGCCGGTGCCGGCGGCGGCGAGCCAGTCACCGGGCGATCCGGCGACCGGCGCCACCGCGCCCAGCGGGGTCTCCAGCCGGCGCAGTTCACGCAGTGGCGCGGGCGCGTCACCGGTGGTCTCCAGCAGGCGGCCGTCGAGCAGGTCGACCAGGACGAGCCGGCCGTCCAGCCAGCGGGCCCCCTCACCCAGCTCGAACCGGTCGGTGCTCCACGGGGTCGGCTCGGTGAGCCGCATGGTCTCCTCCTTGCGGGTCGGGGCACGCGTCCCTGCGGGTCGGTACGCGGCGGTCGAGCGTCAGGTGTCCGACCGGAACGGTACGCGGCGGCGCCGCCGGCGGTCGATCATCGGACACGCGTCCTTGCCGGTCGCTACCCGGCGGCCGGACGTCAGAGCGTCCGACCGGAACGGTACGCGGAGACGGTGAGCTGCCAGACGACCTCGCCGCTGGCCGGGACCACCGCCACGTCCCCGCCCACCGGATCGGCACCGTCGGCGTCGGTTCCGGAACCGGTCCCGGCCTCGGCGAGGTCGAAGACCGCGCCGAGCATCGGTTCGACCCCGATGCTGCGGTACGGCGTCGGCTGCGGCCAGCCACGCAGGTTGCGCCAGAGCGCGACCGAACGGGGCTGGTCGGAACAGTCGAGGCGCCACCGCAACACGTCCGCCCCGTCGACCACCCGGACGTCCGGGCAGCCGACCAGGATGGCGCCGAGTGCGGTGCCGTCGTCCGGACCGAGCCGGTCCAGCGGCAGCCCGGCCGGCGTCGGCCAGGGCGCGGTGTGCCACCGGGCGCCCGCCGGCCACCCACCATCGGGCAGCAGCTCGGCGGCCTCCGGAAAGAGCCGGGTGGGTGTGCCGGCCGGGGCGACCAGCCGAGCTGCCGGCGACAGCTCCAGCAGGGCATGCGCGGCCCAGACGAACCGGTATCCGGGTTGGGCCGTCAGCCGGTACTCGGCGACCACCGTGCCGGCCCGACCGGTGATCCGCCGGGTCAGGGTGAAGTCGGCGCATTCGACAGTGGCGGCGTCCGGAGCGATCTGCCGCCACTGCCGCGACCAGGCGTCGCCGTGGTCCGGAGTGCCGCGTACGGTTGGCACGCACTCCTCCAGGCCGCCCGCGTCGACAAACGCGTCACCGGGAACGACCCGGTCCCGGCCGACGGCGGTACCGCGCCAGAGCCACTCCCGCCCGCCACCGGCCAGACTGGTCCACCGTCCGCCCCGGGCACTGTCGACGGCGACCCGCAGCGGTACGTCGACCAGCTCCACCGGGACAGGTCCACCGCCGGCATGGCTCACCATTCGGCGAAGGAGCCGTCGTCGTGCCGCCAGACCGGGTTGCGCCAGGCGTGGCCGGTACGGTCGGCGTCCCGTACCGCCTTCTCGTCGACGGTGATGCCGAGCCCCGGCGCCTCCGGGCGACGCAGGTGGCCGTCGACGAACCGGAACGGTTCCGGGTCGACGAGGTAGTCGAGCAGTTCGGAACCCTGGTTGTAGTGGATGCCGATGCTCTGCTCCTGGATCAGGAAGTTCGGCGTGGCGAAGGCGACCTGGAGGCTGGCCGCCAGCGAGATCGGCCCGAGCGGACAGTGCGGTGCCAGCACCGCGCCGTACGTCTCGGCCAGGGCACCGATCCGGCGTACCTCGGAGATGCCGCCGGCGTGGGAGAGGTCGGGCTGGAGCACCGCCACGCCGGCCTGCAGCGGGGCGAGGAACTCGTGCCGGCCGAAGAGCCGCTCGCCGGTGGCGATCGGCACCGCCGAGGCGGTGACGATGTCGGCCAGCCGGTGGTTCTGTTCCGGCACCACCGGCTCCTCGACGAACAGCGGTCGCAGCGGGGCCAGTTCCGGCAGGATGCGCCGGGCCGCCGCGACGCTCGCCCGACCGTGGAAATCGAGTGCGACGTCCCGGTCGTCACCGAGCACCGCCCGCACCGCGGTGAGCCGCTCCACCACCGCGGCCACCTCGGACGAGGTGGGAATGGCGCCGAGTCGACCGGAGGCGTTCATCTTGATGGCGGTCATCCCGGCCGCCACCTGCGCCGCCGCCGCGTCGGCCAGCTCCGCCGGCTCGTCACCGCCGACCCAGGAGTAGATCCGGACCCGGTCCCGGACCGGACCACCGAGCAGCGCGTGCACCGGTGCGCCGTACGCCTGTCCGGCGATGTCCCACAGTGCCTGGTCGAGACCGGCGACGGCGCTGGAGAGCACCGGCCCACCCCGGTAGAACCCGCCCTTGGTGAGCACCTGCCAGTGCTGCTCGATCCGCAGCGGATCCTCGCCGAGCAGGTACTCGGAAAGCACCTCGACGGCGCTGCGTACCGGCTCGGCCCGGCCCTCCACGACCGGCTCACCCCAGCCGACCAGCCCTTCGTCGGTCTCGACCCGGCAGAAGAGCCACCGGGGCGCGATGAGGAAGGTCTCGATTCGGTCGATCTTCACCGGTTGCCTCTCTGTTCCAACGCCTCGGCCGCGTCACCGGCCCGGCTCCGCGCTCGCTCCGCTCCTCGGGCCGCAGGCGGCCCTACGATGCTCACTCGCTGTCGCCTCGGCCGTGCCGCCGTACCTTCTGGACGTCCCGGACGGCCTTGTCGAGCAGGTCGCGCATGGCCTGTTCGGCGGCGGCGTCGTCGCCGCGGCGGATCGCCTCCACCACCGCCCGGTGGCTGGGCACCGGGTCGTCGTCCTGGGCCACGCCGTGCACCAGCCGGTCCCGTTCGGCCAGCCCGGTCTCCATCACCACCTCCATCCGCTCCAGCAGCTCGTTGTGGGTGGCGGCGAGCAGTGCGCGGTGGAAGGTCAGGTCGGCGCCGACGGCGGCGACCGGATCCGTGGCCGCGGCCATCTCGTCCAGCGCCGTGTCGAGGGCGGCGAGGTCGGTCTCGGTCGCCCGGACGGCGGCGAGTCGCGCGGCGGCGGGCTCGACGATGGTACGCACCTCGTGCAGCTGGTCAAGGAGGTGCTGGCCGGCGCCCTCGGCGAACTGCCAGCGGATGATGTCGCCGTCGAGCAGGTTCCAGTCCGCACGGGGGCGTACGAACGTGCCGCGCTTCTGCCGGGCGTCGACGATGCCCTTGGCGCTGAGCACCTTGAGCGCCTCCCGCAGCGCGGTGAGGCTGACGTCGAGCTCGCCCTGCAGGGCGGTGAGGTTCAGGGTGTCCCCCTCGGCGATCTCACCGGCGAGGATGCGCCGGGCGATGACCTCGACGGTCTGGCCGTGAACACCACGGCGTGCGTACTGTGCCAATGCTCTCCGCGCCTTCTCGCTCGTCCGATACCGATCTTCAGGCCGAGGCCTTCACCGCGGTCCAGCCGCCGTCCACCACCAGGGTGGTGCCGGTGACGTACCCGGCGTCCGGCGAGGCGAGGAAGGCGATCGCCGCGGCCACCTCGTCCGGGGTGCCGAACCTGCCGGCCACAGTCTCCGCCACGCTCCGCCGACGGTCCGCATCGGACACCCGGTCCCAGGCGGCGGTGAGGATCGGGCCGGGCAGGACGGTGTTCACCCGCACGTCGGGTCCGTACTCGACGGCGAGTTGCCGGCCGAGCGCGACCAGGCCGCCCTTGGCCGCCGCGTAGGCGGGGTGCCCGGGCAGGCCCACCAGCGCGTGCACCGAGGAGACCAGGACCACCGCGCCGTGGGTGGCGCGCAGGTCGTCCAGGCAGGCCCGCAGGCCGAGGAAGCTGCCGGTGAGGCTCACCGCGAGCTGCCGGTCCCAGGACTGGCGGCTGGTCTCGTGCGCCGGCCTCACCTCGCTGAGGTAGGCGTTGCTGACCAGGATGTCCACCGGTCCGAAGCGGTCACGGAGCGCGGTCACCGCGGCGTCCCAACCGGCCTCGTCGGCGACGTCGGCGATCAGCGGGTACGCCCGCCCGCCGGCCGACTCGATCTGGGCGACGACCGCGGACGGATCCCGTACGTCGACCAGGCCGACGGCCGCGCCCTCGGCGGCGAGGCGTCGGGCGGTGGCCGCACCGATGCCTCCGAATGCCCCTGTGACCAGGGCAACCTTGCCCTCCAGTCGCCGCATACGCTGGCTCACCCGCCCACCGGACTCGAAAAATCAACAGACTCGGGAAGATCAAAACATTAATTAGGAAGAAATCTTGACAGGCCGAGTCCCCGAGTGCAACCTTCTGGATCACACCGTTTGACACACACCGACACACCGCGACCCGCGCAGCGCAGCGCAGCGCAGGGTCGATCATGAAGGGACACACTCCGTGAGCGACTTCGACCCCGGTCGTCGCCGGTTCCTCGGGAACATGGGTCTCGCCGGCCTCGGCGTGCTCGGCGCGGGCAGCCTGGTCGGTTGCGCCAGTTCCGCCAGCACCGGCGGCGGCAAGAACTCGGGCACGATCACCCTGCAGTCGAACCTCTCCTCCCCGCAGGCGAAAGTCGCGATGGAGAAGATCGTCGAGAACTTCACCAAGCAGGGCAAGGGCGCCGCGACGCTGAACACCATCGCGGCCGAGACCTTCCGGACCCAGCTGCCGACCTACCTGACCTCGGCCAACCCGCCCGACCTCTACACCTGGTACGCGGGCTCGGTGGCCAACGACTACGCCAGCAAGGGTCTGCTGCTGGACGTCTCCGACGTGTGGCAGGGCATGGCGGACTACCCCGAGGCGCTGCGCACCCTCTCCACCGACGCGTCCGGCCGCAAGGTCTTCGTGCCGATGAACAACTACTGGTGGGGCTTCTTCTACCGCAAGTCCAACTTCGCCAAGTGGGGCGTGCAGGAGCCGAAGACCTGGGCCGACTTCATCGCGCTCTGCAAGACCCTGGAGAGCAAGGGGATCCCGCCGATCGGCATCGGCCTCGGCGACACCCCGTGGGTCGCCTCGGCCTGGTTCGACTACCTCAACATCCGGATCAACGGGGCCCCGTTCCACCGGGAACTGCTCGCCGGCAAGCAGCGTTTCGACGACCCGAAGGTCAAGGCGGTCTTCACCCGCTGGCGTGAGGTCCTGCCGTACTTCGACCCGAAGGGCAAGGCATACCCGTTCCAGGAGGCGACCACCGCGCTGCTCGGCGGCAAGACCGGGATGTTCCTGATCGGCACCTTCTTCGCCGACGCCGCCCCGAAGGACGCCCTCGGCGACCTCGACTTCTTCCAGTTCCCGATCATCGACCCGGCGGTGCCGGTCGCCGAGGAGGCGCCCACCGACGGCTTCTTCGCCAGCGCCCGGACCGGGAACCCGACCGGCACCAAGGACCTGCTGCGCTACCTGGCGTCGGTCGAGGCCCAGGAGCTGTACATCGCGAGCAGCTCGGGCATCATCCTGCCGGCCAACCCCGGGGCGAAGGCCGCCGACTCCCCACTGGTCGCCAAGGGCAAGGCGATGCTGGAGAGCGCCAAGGAACTGACCCAGTTCTTCAACCGCGACTCCAGCGACGCCCTCCAGCCGACCGCCGACACCGCGCTGACCAAGTTCATGGACAAGCCGGACGACATCGACGCGATCCTGCGTGAGTGGCAGGCCGGCGCCGAGAAGGTCTTCAAGGGCTGATGACGACACTCGCACCAGCCGAGAGCACGCAACAGCGGCAACCGGCGGGGACCCGCCCGCGGCGGCGATCGGCGAAACGCCTGTCGCCGCTGCTGGTGGCGTTTGTCCTCGTCCCGTTCGCGGTCGAGAGCATCTGGGTCTTCTGGCCCGCCCTGCAGGGCTTCTGGTTCTCGCTGACCCGGTGGGACGGCCTGGAGCCGCCGCAGTTCATCGGCCTCGACAACTACACCGAGCTGGCCGGGGACAGTGTCTTCCGGGGCGCGCTGCTCAACACCGTGATCTGGCTGGTGCTCTTCGGCGGCCTCTCGGTCGTCGGCGGCTTCGGCATGGCACTGCTGCTGCAGAAGGAGCGGCGCGGTATCACCTTCTACCGCGCCGCGCTCTTCACCCCGGTGGTCTTCTCCCTGGTCGTGACCGCGCTGGTCTGGCGGGTCTTCTACCAGCCGGACGGGCTCGCCGACCAGCTGCTGCGCGCGGTCGGGCTGGAACAGCTGATCCGGCCCTGGCTCGCCGACCCGCA
The DNA here is from genome assembly GCF_036422035.1 of Plantactinospora sonchi. Taxonomy (NCBI): domain Bacteria; kingdom Bacillati; phylum Actinomycetota; class Actinomycetes; order Micromonosporales; family Micromonosporaceae; genus Plantactinospora; species Plantactinospora sonchi. The sequence goes on along the minus strand of NZ_JAZGQK010000021.1, from coordinate 247,327 downwards.
GACCGCGCTCTACGCGGTCATCCTGCCCGCCCTGTGGCGGCAGATCGGCTACGTCATGGTGCTCTACCTCGCCGGGCTCAAGGCCATCGACCCGGCCCTGCACGAGGCGGCCCGGATGGACGGCGCCAACAACTGGCAGCGGCTGTGGCGGGTCACCGTACCCCAGCTGCGCGGCGTCAACGCGGTGGTGCTGTCGGTCATCGTGATCGACTCGCTGCGCTCGTTCGACATCGTCTGGTCGTTGACCCGGGGCGGGCCGTACCACTCGTCCGAGCTGCTGAGCACCTACATGTACTCGACCGCCTTCCAGAGCCTGCGGCTCGGCTACGGCTCCGCCATCGCCGTGGTGATCTTCGTACTGGCGCTCGCCGTCATCCTCGGCTACCTCGTCCGCGCGTTCCGGGAGGACGACGCATGACCCGCCTACGGACCGGCGCCTTCCACGTCGGCATGAGCCTGGTGGCACTGCTCTGGCTGGGCCCGATCGCCTGGGTCGTGGTCATGTCGACCCGCAGCTTCGACGACATCGCGGCCAACGGGGTCGGCAGCCTGCCGCACTCGTTCACCCTGGACACCTACCGGCAGGCGTGGACCGACGGCGGCGAACTCCGGGCACTGACCAACAGCATGCTGGTCACCGTACCGTCGGTACTGCTCAGCCTGGTGCTGGCCGCGGTCGCCGCCTTCGCCCTGGGCCGCTACCGGATCCCGTTCCGCCGGACGATCCTGCTGCTGATGCTCGCCGGCAACCTGCTGCCGCCGCAGATCCTGCTCATCCCGGTCAGCAAGTTCAGCGAGCTGACCGGCCTCTACGACACCCTCTGGGCGCTGATCGCGGTCCAGGTCGGCTTCGGTCTCGGCTTCTACACGTTCGTGCTGCACGGCTTCATGCGCGACCTGCCGAACGAGATCCAGGAGGCGGCGGTGATCGACGGGGCCGGACCGGGCCAGATCTTCGCCCGGGTCATCCTGCCGCTGACCCGACCGGCGCTCGCCGCCCTCGGCGCGCTCTCCTTCACCTGGATCTTCAACGACCTGCTCTGGGCGATCACGGTGCTCCGCACCGACGACAAGATGCCGGTCACCCCCGCCCTGCTGGCGTTGCAGGGACAGTTCGTCTCCTCGTGGAACGTCATCGCCGCCGGCACGGTGATCGCCGCCGTGCCCACGGTGCTGGTCTTCCTCCGCTTCCAGCGGCATTTCGTGTCCGGACTCGCGATCGGAGCTGTCAAGTGACCGAGGGTGCCAAGCCGCGACGCTGGACGCTGCGCGGCGCACACACCGAGTACACCGTGGCCGTCCCGGAGCACGGACGCTGGCTCGAACTGGTGGCCTGGGGGCCGCACGGGGTCAGCGACGGTCCCTCACCGGTGGAGTACACCGGCCCGGTCCCGTTCCTCACCGCCGGCGACGCCGCCCCGGTCGAGTACGCCACCGACGCGGTCCGCCCGTTCACCGGCGCCGACCTGGTGGTGGAGACGGACACCGGGGACCGTCGGATCGCCCTCGGCTACGTCGACGCCGACGGTACCGAGGGACGGCTAGCGGTCACCTTCGCCGATCCGGTCACCGGGCTGCGTGCCGTGGTGCACTACGAGGTGCCGGCCGGCACCGACGTGGTGTCCCGGTGGGTCGAGCTGACCAACACCGGGTCGGCACCGCTGCGGCTCGTCCGCGCCGGTACCGCCGGGTTCTGCGTACCGACCCCGCACGGGGCCCGGCTCAGCTACCAGTGGGGGCAGTGGGCCCAGGAGTTCCAGCTCGACCACGTCGACCTCGGTCACGGTGGCTTCACCGTCGGCAGCGCCCAGGGCGTACCCGGACACCTGTACCTGCCCTGGCTCGCGATCCGGGACCAAACCGAACCGGCTGGCCCGACCTGGGGCGTCGCCCTGGCCTGGACCGGCTCCTGGGAGATCAGCGCGGAACGGGACACCGGTGGCCTGACCCGGGTACGCGCCGGTCGGCACCTGGTCGACGGGCCGCTCGACCTGCCCGCCGGGGACCGGGTCACCCTGCCGACGGTCAGCGGTGCGTACAGCCCGGACGGACTGGACGGGCTGGCCCGGGTCTGGCACACCTACCAGCGCCGGCTCGCCGGGGAGCGGCTCACGCCCCGGCCGGTGCTGTACAACTCGTGGGAGGCGACGTACTTCGCGGTGGACGCGGAGAACCAGCTCGCGCTCGCCCGGATCGCCGCGGACCTCGGGGTGGAGACCTTCGTGGTCGACGACGGCTGGTTCGTCGGCCGTGACGACGACACCGGTGGCCTGGGCGACTGGACCCCGGACCCGGCGAAGTTCCCGGCCGGCTTCGACGCCTTCGTCAAGGAGGTCCGTGGGCTCGGCATGAACTTCGGGCTCTGGGTGGAGCCGGAGTGCGTCAACCCGCGCTCGACGCTCTACGCCGAACACCCCGACTGGGTGTACGCGGTGGAGGGGCGGCCGCTCACCCCGATCCGTAACCAGTACCTGCTCGACCTCGGCCGACCCGAGGTGGCCGAGTTCGTCCACTCCACCGTGGATGGTCTGCTGCGTCGGCACGACATCGGGTACCTGAAGTGGGACTTCAACCGGCCGCGTACCGAACCGGGGCGGGTCGGGCCGGACCGGGGAGCCGGGCTGGCGGCCGGCGGGCGGATCGACCTCGACGGTGCGCACGTCGCCAACCTGCACCGGATCTACGAACAGCTGCGCCGGGACCATCCGCACGTGCTGATCGAGGCCTGTGCCGGCGGCGGCGCGCGGACCGACCTGGCGATGGCCGCCCGGGCCGACGTCTTCTGGCCGAGCGACAACACCGGCCCGCTGGACCGGCTGGCCATCCAGTACGGCTTCCTGCACGCCAACGCGCCGCACCTGCTCAGCTCCTGGGTGACCGACTCCCCCGGCCTGTTCGACCCGCGTCCCCGCTCGCTGGCGTTCCGGTTCGTGCTCGCGATGGCCGGGGTGCTCGGCATCGGCGCCGACATCCGGCACTGGACACCGGAGCAGCGCGCCGAGGCGGCCCGGTGGATCAACCGGTACAAGGAGATCCGGGAGATCGTCATGCACGGCACCGTGCGGCTGATCGGCGGCCCGGACCAGCCGCGCTGCGCCGTGCAGTACACCGCGCCCGACGACAGCACGGTGGTGGTGCTCGCCTGGCACACCGGCCGACTCGACGGCGCGGGTCTGCTGCCGTCCCGCCCGGTCCGGCTGCCGCTGGCCGGCCTCGACCCGGCCTCGGTCTACCGGCACGACGCGGTCCGTTACTCCGGCAGTCACCTGGCCTCGGTCGGCCTGCCGGTACGGTGGAGCGCCGAGCACGACGCGGAGCTGGTGGTGCTCCGGCGGGACTGACCCGCCGACCCGGCGGCAGGGCGGGCCCGGGCCGTCCTGCCGCCGGGAACCGCCGGCACCGTCGCCGCCTACCGGTGGCACGTCCACTGTGGCCTCGCCGACGGCACGGACATCGACCTTGTAGAATCCTTGAATCCGCTGGTCATGGCGGCACGAGGTCGATCTCGTCCATACCGGAGGCGACTGACCGCATGGTTGAGTTCCGGCTGCTCGGCGAGGTCGAGGCCCGCGTCGACGGCCACCCGGTCGACCTCGGCCACGCCCGGCAGCGGGCGGTGCTGGCCGCGTTGCTGGTCGAGGCGAACGGCACCGTTCCGGTGGACCGGCTGCTCGACCGGGTCTGGGGGGACCGTCAGCCGCAACGGGCCCGGGAGGCGCTCTACAGCTACCTGTCCCGACTGCGACGCCGACTCGCCGGCGCCGGTACCGTCACCATATCCCGGCAGGCCGGCGGCTACCTGGTGACGGTCAGCCCGAGCGCGGTCGACCTGCACCGGTTCCGGCACCTGGTCGGCCAGGCCCGGACCGCCGACGACGGACAGGCGCTGGCGCTGCTGGAGGAGGCGCTCGGCCTCTGGCACGGCCCGGCCTTCGCCGGGCTCGACACCCCCTGGCTGAACACCACCCGGGAGGCACTCGGTCAGGAACTGCTCACCGCCGAACGGCGGCACGCCGACCTCGCACTGGCTGCCGGACGGCACACCGAGATCCTCACCAGGCTGCTGCGGCTCGCCGCCGAACATCCGCTCGACGAGCACCTCGCCGGCCAGCTGATGCTCGCGCTCTACCGGTGTGGCCGGCAGGCCGACGCGCTCGCGCGATACCAGCGGCTACGCGAGCTCCTCGCCGACGAGTTGGGAGCCGACCCCGGGACGGCGCTACGCGAGCTGCACCGGCGGATCCTGACCGCCGACCCGGCGCTGGACGTACCCGCCGTCGAACCGGCGGCGGTGCGGGCGCCGGTTCCGCGCCAACTGCCGGCCAGTCCGCCGCTGTTCGTCGGCCGGGCCGAGGAACTGGCGGCTCTCGCCGAGCCGGCCGACGCCCCGGTCTGGATCGTCTGCGGGACCGGTGGTGTCGGCAAGACGTGGCTGGTGCTGCGCTGGGCGCACGACAACCTGTGGCGGTTCCCGGACGGACAGATCTGGCTCAACCTGCGGGGCTTCGCCCCGGCGGCCACACCGGTATCGCCGTCGACGGCGGTACGGGCCATCCTCGACGCGCTCGGCGTACCGGCGACGGAGGTGCCGACCGACCTCGACGCCCAGATCGGGCTCTACCGCAGTCTCGTCGCCGGCCGCCGGATGCTGATCGTGCTCGACAACGCGGTCGACGCCGCACAGGTGCGGCCGCTGCTGCCCGGCGGCGACGGTTGCGTCGTACTGGTGACCAGCCGCAACCAGCTGCCCGGCCTGGTCGCGGTCGACGGGGCCCGGGTGTTGACCCTCGGCCTGCTCTCCGCCGCCGAGTCCCGCGAGCTGCTGGCCCGCCGACTCGGCAGTGACCGGATCGCGGCCGAACCGGAGGCCGCCGACGAGATCGTCACCGGCTGCGCCCGGCTCTCGCTGGCGCTTGTTGTCGTCGCCGCCCGGGCGGCGGCACACCCGGGCTTTCCGCTCGCCGGCCTCGCCGCCGAACTCCGCGAGACGGCCGGCGGCCTGGACGCCTTCGACGGCGGCGATCAGCTCCTCGACGTACGGGCCGCGCTCTCCTGGTCGTACCGGACGATGAGCCCGGCGGCGGCCCGGGTCTTCCGGCTGCTCGGCCTGCACCCCGGACCGGACGTCTCGGTCACGGCGGCGGCGAGCCTGGTCGACCTGCCGGTCGGCCGGGTACGCCCGCTGCTGGCCGAGATCGCCCGGGCCCACCTGATCGACGAGCACGCGTACGGCCGGTACGCCTTCCACGACCTGCTGCGCGCGTACGCCGCCGAGCTGACCGACACCGAGGACACGCCCGCCGACCGGGCCGCGGCCCTGCGTCGGATGTTCGGGCACTACCTGCACACGGCGCACCCGGCCGCGTTGGTGCTCGACGCGCACCGGGACCCGATCGACCTCGAACCGGCGGAACCGGGGGCGCTCGTCCACCCGGTCGACACGTACGAGCAGGCGATGGCCTGGTTCACCGCCGAGCACAACAACCTGGTCGCCGCCGTCAGCCGGGCCGCCGAGGCCGGTTTCGACGCCTACGCCTGGCAGCTCACCTGGACGCTGGTCTCGTTTTTCGACCGGCAGGGGCACTGGCACGACCGGCTCGCCCTGCAGCAGGTGGCGCTGGCCGCCGCCGACCGGCGGGGGGATCTCGCCGGGCAGACCGTCTCACACCGCGACCTGGCCCGGGGGTTGAGCCAGCTCGGCCGGTACGACGACGCGCGGGCCCATCTGCGGCGGGCGTTCGCGCTACTCGGCCGGCTCGGCGACCAGGTCGGACAGGCCCACACCCACCTGAGCATGAGCATGATCTACGACCTGCAGGGCCGGATCCCGGACGCGATCCGGCACGACCTGCTCTCCCTGGAGCTGTACCGCAGCCTCGGGCATCAGAGCGGGCAGGCGAACGCGTTGAACAACGTGGGCTGGCACCACGCCCTGCTCGGCGACTACCAGGAGGCGCTGGGGTACTGCGAGAAGGCGCTGGTGCTGCAGGCCGAGATCGGCCACCGGATCGCCGAGACGAGCACCTGGGACAGCCTCGGTTACATCCGGCACCGCCTCGGCGACCACGCGCAGGCGCTCGCCTGCTTCGAGCGCGCCATCGAGCTGAGCCGTGAGCTGGGTCACCGGTTCGGCGAGGCGGAGGCGCTGGACCACCTCGGCGACGTACGGCAGGACCTCGGCGAGCCGGACCGCGCCCGGGCGGCGTGGCGGGCCGCGCTGGAGATCCTCACCGTGCTCGGCCACCCGGCCGCCGAAGCGGTACGCGCCAAGCTGCCCGACGCGCCGGCGCCCTGACCCGGCCGGCGACCGGCAGTCAGCGGTTCCGGGAAGAGCGGGCGGCTGGCCGGGGTTGTCCCACAGGAAGCCCCCCAACCCTCCTGGATCGGACAAACCTCTCGTGTTGTACGAGCCGGCCCTGCCGGGCCGATACCGCGTCACCGTGATGATCATGGCGCTCGTCGTCAGTGTCGCGGCGATGGTGGGTTGGACCGGCCGGCCGCCGTACTCCCCCGCGCCGACGGAGACCGCCCCGGGCATGTTCGTCAACCCGGTGCACCAGGGTGACAGCCCGGATCCGCAGGCGGTCCTCGTCGACGGCACCTGGTATCTGGTGCACACCAACAGCGGGGGGCAGAACGTCCCGGTCCTGACCTCGACCGACCTGGTCACCTGGACACCGGCCGGCGACGCCCTGCCGACGCTGCCCCGCTGGGCCGACCCCGGTCGCACCTGGGCACCCGAGATCATCACCAGCAACCCCGGCCACTACCGGCTCTACTACACCGCCGCCGACCACAACTCCGGGCGCGAGTGTGTGGGGCGGGCGGTGGCCGACTCCCCCGGCGGCCCGTACCGGGACGACTCAGCCACTCCCCTGGTCTGCACCCCGGAGCAGGGCGGTGCGATCGACCCGAGCCCGTACCGGGACAGTGACGGCAGCCTCTGGCTGCTCTGGAAGAACGACGGCAACGCGATCGGCGCCGACACCTGGCTGTGGTCGCAACGACTCTCCGCGGACGGACTGCGGCTGGTCGGCGAGCCACACCGGCTGCTGAGGCAGACCAGCGCCTGGGAGGGGCCGCTGGTCGAGGCGCCGTTCCTCTGGCGGCACGACGGTCGGCTCTTTCTCTTCTACTCCGCCAACGCCTACGACCGGAACACGTACGCCGAGGGGTACGCCACCTGCGCGACGCCGGCCGGCCCCTGCGCGAAGGCGCCGGAGAACCCGATCCTGCGGGCCGACGACGTCGCCGCCGGCCCCGGACACGCCGCGATGGTCGAGTACGCCGGGCGAACCTGGCTGCTGTACCACGCCTGGCGACCCGGCGCCGAGGGAACGGCCAGGCCGGGGCGGCAGCTCTGGCTCGACGAGGTCACCTGGGAAGGCGGTCGTCCGCACGTGCACGGTCCGACCGGCAGCCCTCAGCCCCGTCCCCAGCCCGTCGCGCCGTAGCCGACCGTCCCGGACCCGCTCCTGCGGAAATGCAGGATTCGGCATGCCGGATCGGGGGAAGGCACCGCCGTGACGAGTGGGCGGAACGGCAGGGCCGACGGACCGGCCTCCGGCACGGCTCCGACACCCGCGTGGGGTACGGCGCACAGCGGCGCCCCGGAGACCCTGGTGATCGGCGCCGGGCCGGCCGGACTGACCGCCGCGCTGATGCTGCTCCGCGCCGGGCACCGGCCGGTGGTGCTGGAGGCGAGCGGCGAGGTGGGTGGGATCAGCCGCACGGTGGAACGCGACGGCTGGCGGTTCGACCTGGGCGGACACCGCTTCTTCACCAAGGTCGACGAGGTGCGGGAGCTGTGGCACGAGATCCTGCCGCCGGAGGACTTCCTGTGCCGGCCCCGGATGAGCCGGATCCTCTACCGGGGCCGGCTCTTCGACTACCCGCTCAAACCGATGAACGCACTGCGCAACCTCGGCCCGGTCGAGGCGGCGCGTTGCGTCGGTTCGTACCTCTGGGCCCGGATCCGGCCGCCTCGGGACCAGAGCCACTTCGAGGGCTGGGTGACGGCCCGGTTCGGCCGCCGCCTCTACGGGATCTTCTTCAAGACGTACACCGAGAAGGTCTGGGGCGTGCCCGGAACCCTGATCCAGGCGGACTGGGCGGCACAGCGGATCCGCGACCTGTCGCTGGGCGCCGCGGTCCGGGACGCGTTGCGTCCGCGCCGGACCGGCCGTGACCAGGAACGGATCACCACCCTGATCAACGAGTTCGAGTACCCCCGGCTCGGCCCGGGCATGATGTGGCAGCGGGCCCGGGAGCTGGTCGAGGCCGGCGGTGGCGAGGTACGGCTGCGCCGCCCGGTGGTCCAGGTGCACCACGCCGACGGTCGGGTCAACGGGGTGACGGTGGCCAGGGAAGGTGTCCTCGAACGCGTCGACTGCGACCGGCTGATCTCGTCCATGCCGCTGACCGAACTGGTCCTGGTGATGGATCCGCCGCCGGAGGTCGCGGCGGCCGCCCGGGCGTTGACGTACCGCGACTTCCTCACCGTCGCCCTGGTCCTGCCGGTACGCGACGCCTTCCCGGACAACTGGATCTACGTGCACACCCCTGGAGTACGGGTCGGCCGGGTGCAGAACTTCGGCTCCTGGTCGCCGTACCTGGTCAAGGACGGGCACACCTGCCTCGGGCTGGAGTACTTCGTCCGCGAGGGCGACGAGCTGTGGCGGATGCCGGACGACGAACTGGTCACGCTGGCCGCCCGGGAACTGCGCGAACTGGGACTGGTCGACGGCACCGTGACGGCCGGGTACGTCGTGCGGGTCCCAAAGGCGTACCCGGTCTACGACGCCGGATACGCCGGCCACGTCGACGTGCTCCGCCGTTGGCTGACAGAGGTAGCGCCGAACCTCTACCCGGTGGGGCGCAACGGGATGCACAAGTACAACAACCAGGACCACTCGATGTTGACCGCGATGCGGGCGGTGGAGAACATCCTCGGTGCCACGTACGACCTCTGGGCGGTCAACGTGGAGGACGACTACCAGGAGGAGGGCGGGCCGGACCGGGACGGCGGCGGTCGCGCCGCGCCGACGTACGCGGCGGCGGGCCAGCCCCGGGGATGACGGCCCCCCGGCGAACCGACCGATCGGACCGGTCCACCTCCGGGAAGGACGCCCAACCGGCGGGCGGCGACGGGCGATGGCGCCGGGCGGGGCCGAGGCTGCTCGTGCTGCTGGTGGTCGCCGCCGGCCTGGTGCCGCGCTTCTGGTCCACCTCCCCGCTCTGGCTGGACGAGGCGCAGAGCGTCGCGATCAGCCGACTGCCGCCGGCCGAACTCCTCACCGCGTTGCGCGGAGACGGCGCGCCGCCGCTGTACTACCTGATCCTGCACGGCTGGATCGCGCTGGTCGGCACCGGGGACACGGCGGTACGCGCCCTTTCCGGCCTGTTCGCCACCGCCGCCCTGCCGCTGTTCCACCTCCTGGGCCGCCGCCGGGGTGCGGGCCCGGTCACCCTCGTGCTCGCGGCGGCCAATCCGTGGCTGGTCCGCTACGCCACCGAGGCCCGTCCGTACGCCCTGGTGGTGCTGCTGGTGCTGCTCGGGGTCCTCGCGCTGGCGGCGGTGCACCGGCGCCCCGGCCCGGTGTCCGCACTCGCCCTCGCCGTGGTCACCGGACTGCTGCTGCTCACCCACTACTGGGCGCTCTTCCTGTACGCGGTGGTCGGCGTCGGCGTCCTGGGATGGCTGCTGCACCGCCGTTGCCGGGCGGCCGGATGGAGCCTGGCCGGACTCGCCGCCGGTGTCGTACCGTTCCTGCCCTGGCTGCCGACCTTCCTGCACCAGAGTCGGCACACCGGGACCCCGTGGTCCGGTCGGAGCGGGCCGCAGGTGCTGCTGCACGTGGTGGTCGACTGGTCCGCCACCGAGGTACGACCGGCGATGGCGCTGGTACTGGTGACCTGGCCACTGATGGTGCGGGGGGCGTTGGCCGGCGGGCGGCGCGCCCGGTGGATCGGCGCCGCCGGTGCCGCCACGCTGCTGCTCGCGGTCGGTGTCGCCTGGCTCACCCGGTCGGCGGTGGTCAGCCGCTACACGGCGGTGGTGGTGCCGTTGGCGCTGCTGCTGCTCGGCCTCGGAGCGACGCTGCTGCCGAAACTGTGGCGGATTGTGCTGGTGACCGGGCTGACCGTCGCCTGGCTGGCGGTGGACGCGGTCCTGGTCGGTCGGCCGCGAACCGACGCGGCGGCGGTCGCCGGCGTACTGAACCGGCAGCTCACCGACGCCGACACCGTGATCTTCTGCCCCGACCAGCTCGGTCCCGACGTGGTACGCCGACTGCACCACCGGCCCCGGCTGCTCAGCCTCCCCGAGCAGGACTGGCCGGGCCGGTTGGACTGGACCGACTACCGGCAGCGGATCGAGGCCCAGGATCCGGTCGAACTCGCCCGCCGGATCGCCGCCGGACGCGGTGGCGGCGCGGTCTGGCTGGTGCCCCGGTACGGCTACCGCCCGTTCGGCGAGCGGTGTGAGCAGCTCGGCAGGGCGCTGGCCGAGGCGCTGGGCCCGGCCCGGCCGTACCCGGTGGCGAGCTTGACCGGTTCGGAGGTGATCTGGCGGTGGGCCCCCCGGTAGTCACCGGCCGCATGTCAGCCCTCCGGTGTCACCCCGCCCGCCGGCCCCTGCGGTTCGGCCGCCGGAGACGCCGGATCGCCCGCCGGCCCCTGCGGTTCGGCCGCCCGGGACGCCGGATCGCCCGCCCAGCCGGCGGACGTCGTGTGCTCGTCGGTGTTCAGCCGGGCGTAGACGTCGCCGGACCGGCCCGCCGGACGGAACCGGTCGAGGAGGCGGATCAGGCCCGCCGCGTCGAGCCACTCGTCGCTGGCGTACCGCATCGTCTCGACCGGCGAGTAGTTGTAGCGGTATCCGCCCGCCATGGCCCCGAGTCGTTCCACCAGGTCGAGCACGGCGAGCGCGGCGTCGTGCGCCGGTGGCAGGTACTCGAAGGAGAGCGCGGGCAGCGGTCGGCTGAGCCCACGCAGCACGTCCAGTTCGAAACCCTCAACGTCGATCTTGCAGAAGGCCGGTGTGCCGTGCACGGCGACAAGATCGTCGAGGGTGGTCACCGCCACCTCGACCGACCGGTCCCACCGCACCCGGGAAAAGCTCTCGTCCGTGGTGACCGACTCGATCCAGTCCTGCGACATGGTCGAGACGGTCGGATGGGTGGTCGACAGGGCGAGTGACGCCCGCCCGGACCGTGCCCCGATCGCCTCGGGGACGATCACCACACCCCGGTCCCGGCCGAAGAGGAGCCGCAGGATCCGGAGGCAGTCGGGCTGCGGCTCGACCGCCACCACCCGGGCACCGAGCCGCCGCCAGGTGCGTACCCGTCCGCCGACGTGCGCCCCGATGTCGAACCCGACCTCGCCCGGCCCGAGGAACTCCTGGTAGAGCTGGCGGGCACGGCGGTGCTTGCTCGGCTGGCCGTGGTAGATGGCCAGGGATCGCATGATCCCCCAGGTACGGCGGAACAGGGGCGGAATCCCTCGACCGGTCGTCACGATCACCCTTTCGTCGCTGCGGCGCGGATGCCCGCACCCCTGGGTACGGAAAATCCGGTCGATCGGTTCGCTTCCGGTCGATTGGATTCCGACCCGTTCCAGTGTCGGCCACTCCGCCCGGGTCAGGACTCCGGGTCGGCGATGTGGACGGTGGTGATCCAGGCCGGCGGGGCCGGCGGGGCATGCCCGATCAGCCCGGCGATCAGCCGGGTCGACTCCAGCGGGGCCGCCGGCCAGGGGGTGTGTCCGTCGGTCAGCACGACCACGATGTGCGGCCTGCCCTTCAGCGCCTCGGTGACCCCGACCCGCAGGTCCGTGCCACCGCCGCCGGCGAGACGTACCTCGCCGACGGTGTGCACCTGGCGGACGACGTGCACGTCCGCGTCGCAGGCGAGCACGGTGACCCGGTTGCCACCGATCCCGACCGCCCGGAGCACCCCGGCGACCTCGGTGAGCGCCGCCGCCAACTGGGCGTGTCCCATCGATCCGGAGGTGTCCACCACGATCGCGACCCGGGGCACCGGCTGACGCAGGCTCGGCAGCACCACCCCGCGCAGCGCGGCCGACCGCCGGGACGGCCGGTGGTACGTGTAGTCCACCGCCCCGCTCGCCCAGGCGGCCGCCTCGCGTACCGCGCCGGTCAGCGCCCGACGCCAGTCGACCGTCGGTTCGAGGACCTCGACGGCCCACCGCTGCCAGCCGGCCGGCACCGTACCCCGGGTACGCCCGTGGGTCCGGATCGCCCGGGCGGTGTCCCGGCGGATCGCGCCCGCCTCGACGTCACTGACCGCACCCTCGGCCGCGCCGTTCTCCCACGGCCGGTCGACGCCGTGTGCCCCGGAGCCGCAGTCCGACTCGACGCCGGTGCCGTGCTCGCCGCCGAACCCCGGGTGCCCGTGCACGCTCGCCGGCAGCCGGGGCAGGTACTGCTCGAACAGCAGCCCGTCCGGCAGCTGGTAGGTCTTCGGTTCGATCCGGCCGGGCGGCAGGGGCAGCAGGTCCGCGATCAGGTCGTCGTTGATCTCGCAGTCCTGCGCGACGTTGACCCGGTGGTGGTCCGCGCGGTCCGCGTGCGCGAGTCGGTCGGCCCGGCCGTGGTGGTCGCGGAGCAGGTGCGCCACCTCGTGGATCCAGACCGCGGCCAGTTGGGGAACGGGCAGCCGGTCGACGAACTCCGGCGACACGTAGCACCGCCACCGCCGGTCCACGCCCATCGTCGGCACCTGTCGGGACTCCACGACGGTGACGCTGAACAGCGCCGTCGCCAGGTACGGCCGGTCCTGGGCGGCCCGGAACCGGGCCGCGAGCAGCTTGGTCCGGTCGAGCGCCCCGGAACCGTCGGGCGCCCGCCTGGTCATCCGGCTGCCGCCGGCAGGTCGGAGCAACCGGTCGGGACGCCGACCCGGTGGCCGCCGCGGCCGTCCGCCGCGTCGCCGGTCATCCGGACAGACGCCCGGAGAGCTGCAGCACCTCGACAAACGCGTCGATGGCCGCCGGCACCGGCCAGGCCGGGTCACGCAGCGCGGCAAGGTCCATCGCGGCCCGGGCGGCGACGTCCGGAACCCCCGCCTCGACGGCCTTCTCCAGCACCACCCAGCCGGCCTCCCAGCGTCGCCGGTCGACGTTGGAGCGCACGGCGGAGATCACCGCGGTGAGGAAGGCGAGTTGCCGGTCGCCGCGTTCGGGCAGCGCGAACGCCTCCGGGTTGGCGAGCACCCGCTCCGGATCGGGGAGGTCGAGATTCTCCAGGTAGGTGACGAACTCCAGGCCGGCGCCGTCGCCGACCGCACCGACCACCGCGAGCCCGAGCGCGTCCGCGCCGGTGCCCGCGCTGAAGTGGAACGCGAGCAGCCGCAGCACCATCTCCCAGGTGCGCGGGGACGGCCAGGCCCCGCCGCGCGCCTCGGTGTCGCCCGGCAGGTGGTGCGCGAGACCGGGGCGCGCGGTGAGGAAACCGGCGACGGCGCCGCGCGCCCTCGCCACCGCGCTGGAGGTACGTCGCGGCTCGACGCTCGGTACCGGGACCGCGGGCCAGGTGCCGGCGAGGCCACGGGCGACGGTCCGGGCGTCGTGCGTCCAGTACAGGTGGACAAAACGGTTCGCCAGCGGCGGGCTGAGGTGCCAACCGTCGGCGGCACTGGTCGGTGGGTTCGCCGCCGCGACGATCCGTACCGCGGGTGGCAGTTGCAGGCTGCCGACCCGACGTTCGAGCACGACCCGCAGCAGTGCCGCCTGCACCGCCGGCGGGGCGGAGGACAGCTCGTCGAAGAAGACCAGCCCCGAACCGGTACGGGCGAGGCGTACCGCCCAGTCCGGCGGGGCCATCGGCACCCCGTCGGTGGCCGGCGAGTCACCGACGATCGGCAGTCCGGCGAAGTCACTCGGCTCGTGCACGCTCGCGATGACCGTCTCCATCGGCGTACCCATGCCCTCGGCGAGCTGCTGCAGCGTCGCGGACTTGCCGATCCCCGGCTCACCCCAGAGCAGCACCGGCAGGTTCGCCGCGACAGCCAGCGCGAGCGCCTCCACCTTCGGGTCCCGGGCCGGCTCGGTCCGCCACGCCCGGCTGGCCGCGACCAGCGCGTCGGCGGCGGCGAGCGGGCCAGCCGCGGTGGGCGCCCGTTCGGTCACGGTCACCGGTCCTTCCAATCCCTGAGCAGGTCACGGATCCGGAACAGGACGTGGTACTCCTCCGGCACCTCGTCCTCGTCCTCCTCGTCGTAGGCGTATATCTGCGCCTTGTACTCGGCGAACTCGACGACGGTCGTCCCCTCGGCGTCGGTCGCCCGCGGGTCCGCGCCGGCCTCGAGCAGCGCCTGGATCATCTCCAGGGTGCCGCCGTCCCCGACGGTCACGTGCAGCGCCGTCCGTCCCCGCTTGTCCACCGCGTCGAGCGGCACCCCGGCGTCGAGCAGCCGGCGGACCACCCCGACGTCCCGCACCGAGCGCACGTGGTGCAGCAGGGTGCCACCACGGCCGTCCCGGAACGCCGGGTCGAGCCCGGCGTCGAGCAGTGTGGCCAGCGCCGCCGAACCACCGTGCTGCAGGCGTTGCAGCACCTCACGGCGGAGTTCCCGGAGCGGGCGCGGCAGCCGACCGGTGCCGGTACGCCACGCCTCGAGGGTCGCGAAGCAGCCGGTGACCGGGCCGCCGAAGGCCCGCAGCGCCTGCTCCCGCGCGATCTCGTCCGGCGGGTGCGCGACCCGGTCGAGCCGGCCGTCGCCGTGCCGGACGGTGTGCCACTCGCCCCGGCACCGTACCGACGCGACCCGGCGCAGGTCCACGCGGTCGGGAACCGCCGCCGTGCCGGGCGCGGCGGGGAAGAACGCCTGCCGCACCAGCGGGTGCACCTCGGCGGGTTGGAGCAGACCGTGCCGGACGAGGTCGAGGTCGACCGGTCGACGGTGTACCACGCTGGCGACCCGGGGCAGCCGGCGAAGCTCCTCGTCGGTGCTGATGAACCGGGCGCCGAGGCTGCCGTCGTCGCGGCGCCGCACCGCTACGGCGAACCGCCACCAGGTGCCGACCAGGGCCTGGTCGATGCCGTAGCGGCGGTGCAGGCGGGCGACTTCGGCGGCCAGTCCGACCGGGGTCAGCACACCCGACGCAACGGACTCGATCCCGTTCTCCCACCGGTACAGGTTCTCCGGTTCGGTGGGGTCCAGTGCGACACCGAACGCCGCCCAGGCCGCGACGACGTCACCGGCGACGATCCGCCGTTCGAAGGTTTCCGTCCGGCTCGCCGGGTCGGCCGGGTCCGGGTCCGTGGCGTACCGCGCGAACGGGCGGACCGTGCCGTCCGGCTCGAAGCCGGGCATCCGCGCCGGGGACCCGCCGTACGCGGCGGCGAGGCCGGCGACGTGGTCCGCGCTCCAGTAGACCGGCGGCAGGTCGCACCACTCGCCGTCCCGCTCGCCGGCCTGGCGGACGGTGAGCAGCAGCCGCTGTGAGCCGTCGACCGTCTTCGGTGACCGCAGCACCAGTACCGGTTCGGTGTCCTCGATCCGCTCCTCAAGGGTGGAGAGCAGCCACGGCTGGTGGGTGGCGAGGCTGGTCCGGCCACCGAGGGCCCGGGGCAGGTGCCAGCGCAGCAGGTCGGGGGCGAGCGCGGTGAGGTCCGCCTCGATCCGGTCGGCGGCGGTACGGCCGTGCTCCCGGGCCACCTCCGCCAGGTCGAGTTCGACGTCGATCCGGCCCGCCGCACAGCCGGCCCGCCAGTCCCCGGCCGACCGGGCGGCCGTACACGCCTCGATCATCGCCGCCGGTACGGCGTACTGCCGGACCCGCCGCCAGACCTGGAGTTCGGGGATGACCGGTGGTGGATTGGTCACCGGTAGACGCTCGCGATCGCCTGGATGTCCGGGTGGGGTGCGGTGACCGGCCGGTCGGCGAGCAGTGCCGTGGCCCGGCGGCGCATCCGGCGGGGCACCCCGCCGTTGATGCCGAGGTATTCCAGGGTCGGGTGGCCGTCGACGGCGTCGACGAGTTGTCGGGCGCCCCGCCCCCCGATCCCGGTACGGCGTACGTCCAGCCGGCGCAGCCGGGCGGTCGGCAGCGCGACGGCGAGTTCCGCCGCGCCCTCGTCCCCCACCACGTTGCCGTCCGCGCCGAGCGCCCGCTCGGACGGTGGCCGGGCGAGATCCAGCGACCGCCACGCGCCGAGGTGCCGGGCCAGCACCGCCACCCCGGTCGGCGTGACACCGTTGCCGCCCAGCCCGAGGGTCAGCTCGACCCCGTCGGCGAGCCGGGCGAGCGCCGCGACGCCGTCGTCACCCAGGTGGTTGGCGGCCAGGTACAGCTCACGGACACCGGCCTGCCGGATCAGGACGCCGAGGGTCGCCGCCGCCTCCGGTCCGAAGCCGTTGCCGCCGAGGAAGAGCCGTTGCAGTGGGGGCCTCCGCCGGACGAGTGCCTCGGCGAGCACGGCCAGCCCGTGTCCACTCATCCCGACGTTGACCAGGTCGAGGGTCCGGACGGTGGTGTTCCGGACGAGTGCGGCGGCGAGTCTCGTCACGCCCTCGTCGCCGATCGGGTTGCGTTTGAGCCAGAGAGCCCGGACGGTGTTGTCACCCTCGATCCGGTCGGCGAGCGCCTCGACCCCGGTCGGGTCGATCCGGTTGCAGCCGAGATAGAGCGTCTGCACCCGGTGACCGGGGCGCAGCGCCGCGGCCACCGCCCGGGCGCCCTCGGCACCGAGCCCGTTGGTGCCGAGCAGCAGGTGTCGGACCAACGGCGAGTCGACCGCGACGGAGACGATCCGGGCGGTCTGCACCGGCCCGATGCCCTGCTTGCACAGGTCGAGCCGACCGTCGGCCTGAAGGGTGCCCCGGGGGAAGACCTCGTTGTCCGACACCGCGCCCGGTGCCGCGAGGCGGTCCAGCAGCGGGTCGAACTCGGTCGGGTCGGCGAGCCCGGTGTCCGGGTCGGCGATGATCGGGCAGCGTACCGGGGTCGGATCGGTCACCAGGGCACACTCCGGTAGTCCTTGAGGAAGAGTCCGCTCAGCGGCTCGCCGTGCTCACCGCGCACGATCGGGTCGTAGACCCGGGCGGCACCGTCGATGACGTCGAGCGGGGGCCGGAAGCCGTGGTCGCGCTGGTGGGTCTTGCTCGGGTGCGGACGCTCGTCGGTCACCCAGCCGGTGTCCACGCTGTTCATCCGGATCCCGTCGGTCGCGTAGTCGGCGGCGACCGTGCGGACCAGCATGTTGAGCGCCGCCTTCGCCATGTTGGTGTGCGGGTGGCGCACGGTCTTGCCGGCCCGGGAGTAGCTGCCCTCCATCGCGGAGACCTGGACCACGTACCGCCGCGGGTGGGCACTCGCCGCCAGCAGCGGACGCAGTCGCGAGGTGAGCAGGAACGGCGCGAACGCGTTGACCACGTGCACCTGCAACCACTCGTGCGGGCTGACGTCCGCGTCCCGCAGCACCCACGAGTTGACCTCGCGCAGGTCGAGCTGCTGGCCGGTCTCGTCGAGCTGCCCGGGCGGGAAGAACGCGTCCAGCGAGGTCGGCAGGCCCGGTGCCGCCGGGCCGCCCGGGCCGCCGCCGATCGCGACCCGGGCCGCCGGCCCGACCAGCGCCGTCGCCTCGGCCTCCCGGGCGTCGCGGTGGTACGCCGCCGGCCGGTAGAGCGTCTGGGCGGCGTTGTTGACCAGGATGTCCAGCCCGGCGAAGCGCCGCCCGACGAGTCCGACGAAGTCGAGCGTCGCCGGCAGGTCGAGCAGGTCGAGGCCGTGCACGTAGAGCCGGTCGGCCCAGTCCTCGAAGTCCGGCACCGCGGCGTACCGCCGGGCCGCGTCCCGGGGGAACCGGGTCGTGACGATCACGTCGGCGCCGTCGCGCAGCAGTTTCAACACGGTGTGGAAGCCGATCTTCACCCGCCCGCCGGTGACCACGGCGGTCCGGCCGGACAGGTCGCAGCGGGCGAACCGACGGACCCGGTTCTGCTCGGCGCAGGCGGGACACATCATGTGGTAGTCGACGTCGACCTCGCGGAACGGCACCTTGCAGACGTAGCAGTGCCGGGCCCGGATCAGGGAGCCACCGTCGGTCGGCGCACCGGAGGCGGCGGGTCCCGGCACGGCCGCAGGACCGTCGGTCGAGGCGGTCGGGCCCGTCGACCCGGTCGGTTCGAGGCCCGGCACCGGCCCGGTGGTCGGGATCTCGGTGTGGAAGCGGGTGGCGCCGGCGAGCAGCGCCCGGTCACTCTCCCGGGTCCGCGCGGACCGACGGGCCTTCGCCCGCTTCTTGACCCCGCGGTACGCGGTCACCACCGCCCGCTCGAGTTCCGCGCGGACCGTCTCGTCGAGGTCGGGGGCGTCCAGCCGCGCGAGTACGTCCACACAGGCGGCCACCTCGGCACGCTCGACGGACACCGTGCCTCCCCGATGGACGTTCTCCGGCGGAAAAAGGTGGCGAGACCGGCCGGATTCGAACCGGCGTCCTCCAGCTTGCTGTCAAGGCGCGTCGACCTCTGCGCTACGGCCTCGCCGCGCGGCAGCATACCCAAGCCCACCGACACGGTGCGCCGACGGAGGTCACCGATTCGCCCGGCCCCGGGCCTGACCGAGCACGACCGCCGGGGTCCGGCCCAGCGCGTCCGGCAGTCCGGCGTCGGCGCCGGCCTCGACCAGCGCCGCCATCACCTCGGTCGCGGCGGCCCGGGCGGCGCGGTGCAGCGGAGTGTCGCCGTTGCGGTCCCGTTCGTCGACGGACAACCCGGCGGCGAGCAGCAGCGGAAGCATCTCGGCGTGGTCGAGCCGGTGCAGCCAGTGCAGCAGTGTGCCGCCGTCGCCGTCGCGCAGTGCCGGGTCGAATCCGTCGGCGAGCAGGGCGAGCAGGGCGTCGGTGTCACCGTGTCGGGCCAGCGCGAAGAAGTCCCGCCGGATCAGCCGGATCTGCTTCGGCACCGGCCCCTGCCCGGTACGCCAGGCGCGTACCGCCGCGGCACAGCCGCTGATCGGACCGCCGAGCCCGCCGAGCACCAACTCGCGGCGGAGTTCCTGCTCGGTGTGGCGCTGGGCGACCAGGCGTCCGTCGGTCACGGAGAGGGCGTGCCAGTCCGGCCCGCATCGGATCCGGATCGCCGGTACGGGCGCCGGCGGCGGAACCCGCCAGTCCTGGACCCGGTCCGGGAACAACGCCTCGTGCACCAGCGGGTGCAGGTCGTCCCTCCGGAGCAGTCCCCGGTTCAGCAGCCCGGCCTCGATCGGCGCCCGCAGGACGAACGGGTCCGGGCCCCACAGCCGTTGGCCGCGCCTGGTCCGGCGGACGGTGGGCGGTCCGTCGTCGACGACGAGGCTGCTGTTGCGGTCGCCGTCGGGCAGCATGGCACACGCGTAGCGTCCGGCGAGCCGCCGGGCCTCGGCGGCGAGCAGCGGCAGGGTCGGTCCGAGCCGCACCAGCTCATAGTCCGCCCACTGGTTCCATCGATACCAGGCCTGCTCCTCGTCGAGGTCGACGGTGAGGCCGGCCGCCGCATAGGCGTCCAGCACCCGGTTCTCGGCGAGCAGTCGGTGGATCGTCTCCACCTCGGAGGCCCGGTCGTCCGGCCACTGGGTCCTGCCGGGTTCACCCGTCCGGTACGGGGTGCCGTCCGGCCGGTGCCAGGCGAGCCGGGTCGGCGACGCCCCGTACGCCCAACGCCGCTGCTCGACCGCGTCCGCGTGCCAGCACCAGTCGGGGAGGTCGTGCCACCGGTCGGGCAGCCTTTCGACCTCGGCGACCCGCAACTCGACCCGCTGCGGGGCCGAGGCACTCTCCGGCAGTGTCGCGACCAGCACCGGGGCCGGTCGTCGGCTCGGCACCCGCTGCCGCCCGTCCCGCTGCCCCGCGGGCGGCGGCGTCCACAGTGGCTCCGTCCGGCGGGACAGCACGACACGTACCTGCGGCGCCAACATCGAGGTGGGGGTGCGGGGCAGGAACTGGCGCAGCAGGTCCGGTGCGAACCCGGTCAGGTCCGCCTCGACCCGGGCGGCCTCCTCGGTGCCGTACCGGTTGGCGAGGTCGTGGAGGTCGATGTGCACGTCGAACCCGGCGGCGGCGCAGGCACCGCGCCAGTCGCCCTGCTGGCGGCGTGCGGTGGCGGCGGCAACCATCGACGCAGGAGCGAAGTGGGCCAGTTCCCGGGCCCGCCGTTTCCAATCGCCCCGCCGCCCCATGTCGCCCTCTCGTCGTACGTGGGGCGGGCCGACCGGATTCGAACCGGCGTCCTCCTCCCTGATAAGGAGGCACGACTACCTCTGCGCTACGGCCCGCCGGGAGGCAGTGTAGAGCGCCGGAGATCGTCATGGGTACGCGGTTTCGGGTGGCGGACCGGCCGGATTCGAACCGGCGTCCTTCCGGTTTTGGAGACCGGACGCGACGACCGCTGCGCTACGGTCCGCCGCCCGGAAGTGTAGGGGCCGGGGCGGGCGGACGTGTCCACCCGTGCCCGGCCCGCCGTCGGTCAGAAGGCGCGGAAGCTCTGGTAGCGCCCGGGCGTGAAGGTTGCGAGCGTGCCGCTGCTGACGCCGTAGCCGGTGCAGTCCGCGCTCCGGTAGGTGACGACGTCGCTGACACCGCTCCATCCGACCAGAGCACCGGCCGCCGCGGGCAGGGCCAGGCACTCGCCGGTCGGGGTGTCGAGTTGCAGCACCGGGGTGGTGAAGGTCGAGTCGTAGAAGGTCAGGCCGGTTTCCTCGGTGGACACGGCCGAGGCGGGCGTGGCGGCGATCCCGAGCCCGACTGCCAGCACAGTGGACGCGATCAGGCCGACACCGATCCTCGCTCGTGTTCGACGCATGGCAGAACCCCCTTCGAGTCGACAAAAGCCACATCGATCATGACCCAAGTTTGTTGACTACGCAAGTAATTCAGGGTAGTCGATGCATGAAGAGGTGTCAGTCGGCCCGGACGGCGGCGACGACCCGACGGACCTCGTCGCCGTCGGTGGCCTCCCGGCCGTTCCGCTGCACGGGTGCCCGCAGGTGCACCTCGCGGGCCCCGGTCAGCGCGAGCACCTCCCGGACGTTGTGTGCCCGGACCCCACCTCCGACGATGACCCGCAGCCGGTCACCGGCCTGCTGGCGCAGCGCCGCGAGCCGCTGCGCGCCCGCCAGCGCGCTCGGCGCCGCCCCCGAGGTGAGTACCGCGTCGGCCCCGATCGCGATGACGGCCTCCAGCGCGGCGTGCTGGTCGCCGACCTCGTCGAAGGCCTTGTGCACGGTCACCGGCAGCGGGCCCGCCGCCTCGACCAGACGGCCCAGCACGGGAAGGTCGAGGTCCCCCTCGGCGGTGACCGCCCCGACCACCACCCCGACCGCGAGCCCGTGCGGGTTCGGCAGTTGGCGGATCGCCGCGATGTCGGCGAGCATCACCCGCTCCTCGACCTCGCTCACCCGGAAGTCCCCGCCCCGGGGCCGGACCATGACCCGGACACCGACCCGGCGCAACGTCCGCAGTGCCACCGCCACCGCGCCGAGGCTCGGCGTCGTACCGCCCTGGCCGAGGTCCGCGCAGAGTTCCACCCGGTCCGCGCCGGCCGCCTCGGCGGTCAGTGCGGCCGGTACGTCGCCGACGCAGATCTCCACGATCGGCAGGTCCCGGCTCACCGGGCGGCCCCGGCCCCCGCGGTCGCCGCCGCCGACTCCGGCCGCAGCGGGAAGTGACAGGCCACCTGGTGTACGTCGCCGGCCAGCGGCGGTTCCGTTTCACAGATCTCGGCGGCGAGTGGGCAACGGGTCCGGAACCGGCACCCGGTCGGCGGGTTGAGCGCACTGGGCAACTCGCCCCGGATGGTGAGACCCTCCCGGCGCGCCTGCGGTTCCGGGCTCACCGACGGCACCGCGTCGATCAGCGCCTGCGTGTACGGGTGCCGGGCGGCCCGGACCACCTCCCGGGCCGGCCCGACCTCGACGAGCTTGCCGAGGTACATGACCCCGATCCGGTCCGCCATGTAGTCGACGACGGAGAGGTCGTGGCTGATGAAGACGTACGCCAGTCCGAGCTCGGACTGCAGGTCCTGCATCAGGTTGAGCACCTGGGCCTGGATCGACACGTCCAGCGCGCTCACCGGCTCGTCGCCGACGATCAGTCGGGGTTGCAGCGCCAGCGACCGGGCCAGTCCGATCCGTTGCAACTGGCCGCCGGAGAACTCGTGCGGATACCGTTCCAGCACCCGGCGGGAGAGCCCCACCTGGTCGAGCAGGGACGTGATCCTGGCCCGCCGGGCGGCGCCGTCGCCCACCTGCTGGATCTCCAGCGGCTCGGCGAGGATCGCATCGACCCGCATCCGGGGGTTCATCGCCGCGTAGCTGTCCTGGAACATCAACTGGACCTGCCGGTGCATCCGGCGGCGATCCCGGCCGGCGAGGGTGCTGAGGTCGGTGCCGTCCAGCACGATCTGCCCGGCACTCGGCCGTTCCAGCCCGACAACCAGCCGGCCCACCGTGGACTTGCCGCAGCCGGACTCGCCGACCAGTCCGAAGGTCTCCCCTGGGCGGACCTCGAACGAGACCCCGGCCACCGCGCTCACCTCGCCGGTGGCCCGGCGCAGCAGCCCTCCGCCGCCGGCCGGGTAGTTCTTCACCAGGTCGCGGACCGACAGGATCGGAGCCGGCCCGGCGTCCGCGTCCGAGGCGACCGGTGCGGCCGCCACCGGAGCCGTGGTCGACGGCGCGACCGGTACGGCTTCCGCCGGCGTCGCGGTCGATCCGGTGACCGGCTCGGCCGCCGTCCGGAGCACCGGGTCGGCCACGGCGACCGGATGCAGGCAGGCGTGCTGGTGACCGGTGCCGGTCAGGGTGACCTCGGTGCTCCGGCACTCGTCGGTGACGTACCGGCAGCGGGGGGCGAAGCGGCAGCCGGTCAGCGGCCGGGAGAGGTCCGGTGGCAGCCCGGGAATGCTGTAGAGCCGGGCGTGCTCCCCCTCGTCCCGGATCGCGGACTCGGGCAGCGCCTCCATCAGCGCCTCGGTGTAGCGGTGCCGGGGTGACCGGAACAGCTCACCGGTCGCCGCGGTCTCCACCACCCGGCCGGCGTACATCACCGCCACCCGGTCGGCCCGACCGGCGATCACCCCGAGGTCGTGGGTGACCAGGACGACCGCCATGCCGAACTCCTCGCGCAGGTCGTCGATGAGTTCGAGGATCTGCCGCTGCGTGGTCACGTCGAGCGCGGTGGTGGGCTCGTCGGCGATCAGCAGTCGCGGGGAGCAGACCAGGGCCATCGCGATGGCGACCCGCTGCCGCATCCCGCCGGAGAGTTCGTGCGGGTAGTTGTCGACGATCCGGTCCGGGCGCGGCATCCCGACCCGGCGCAGGATCTCGATCGCCCGCTCCCGGGCCGCCGCCCTGCCGACCCCCTCGTGGACCCGCAGCGGCTCGGCCACCTGTGCCCCGATCCGCATGGTCGGGTTGAGCGAGGTGAGCGGGTCCTGGAAGACCATGCCCATCCGGACGCCGCGGATCCGGCGTACCTGGTCACGCGGGAGGGACCGCAGGTCACGGCCCTCGAAGAGGATCTGCCCGCCGGTCACCTCACCGCCCGGCGGCAGCAGGCCCATGATGGACAACGCGGTCATCGTCTTGCCGCTGCCCGACTCGCCCACGATGCCGAGGGTCTCCCCGGGCAGCACGGTCAGGCCGACGCCGTCCAGGGCGTGCACGGTGCCCCGCCGCAGGGCGATGTCGGTGTGGAGGTCACGCAGCTCCAGCAGGGGCTGTCCGCCGGCCCGGTCCCGGGCCACCTCCGGCGGAGTCGAATCGTTCGGTGCGCTCATTTCCCTGCTCCTGCCTAGCGTCGCCGGAGGCGGACCTCGAAGGCGTCCCTCAGCCCGTCGCCGATGAAGTTGAAGGCGAGCACGATGAGGATGATGGCGATTCCGGGCGGGTACAGCAGCCACCAGTGGCCGCTGTAGGTGTCCGCGAGCCCGTCGGAGAGCATCCCGCCCCAGTTCGCCGCCGGCGGGGGTACGCCGAGACCGAGGAAGGACAGGTACGCGACGTAGAGGATGGCGTCGGCGACCTGGAAGGTCGCGTTGACGATCACCGTGCCGATCGCGTTCGGGACGATGTGCCGGCGTACCGCCCGGCCACCGGTGCCGCCCATGCCCCGCATCGCCTGGACGTACTCGCGCGAACGCAGGGTCAGCGCCTCGCCGCGGACCAGCCGGGCCGGCCCCAGCCAGGCGAAGGCGCCGATGATCAGGATGAGCATCGGCACGCTCGGCGTGACGATGGCGGCCAGCAGCATGAAGAGGAAGAGCGAGGGGATCGACATCATCGCGTCGACCACCCGCATCATCGCCGAGTCGGCCCAACCGCCGACGAAGCCGGCGACCGCGCCCCAGAGCGTGCCGAGCGCGGTGGCGAGCAGACCGGCGGCGAGGCCGACCACGATCGAGGTCTGCCCGCCGAGCATCAGCCGGCCCAGCTGGTCGTAGCCGACCCCGTCGGTGCCGAGCGGGTGCCCCTGCTCACCGGGGGCCAGGTGCACCGCCATCAGGTCGGTGTGCACCTGGTCGGTGTGGTAGAAGAGCGGACCGAGGAAGCAGACCCCGGCCAGCAGGATGAACAGCCCCAGGCCGACCAGGGCGAGCCGGTTCTCGCAGAAGACGACGAGGCCCTGCCGCCACAGGCCGCGTACCGGCGGCTCCGCCGCCTCGTTCGGCTGCTGCGGACCGGAAACCGGGCGGGCCGCCTCGGACAGTGTGGTCATGACGTGCTCCCGCGGAGTCGGACCCGGGGATCGACGGCGGCGTAGAGCAGGTCGGCGAGGAGTGCGCCGACCACCGTCGCGATCGAGATGATCAGCGTGACCCCGAGCAGGATCGGGAAGTCACGTTTCAGGGCCGCCTGCCAGAACAGCTGCCCCATGCCGGGGAAGTTGAACAGTGACTCGACGACCAGGGCACCGCTGAACAGTGCGGGCAGGTACATCCCGAGCAGCGTGATGACCGGGAAGAGCCCGTTGCGCAGGGTGTGCCGCAGCACCACCCGACGCTCCGAGAGGCCCTTGCTGCGCGCGGTACGGACGTAGTTCTCGTTCAGGTTGTCGACCATCGAGGAGCGGACGTACCGCGAGTAGACCGCGATGGTGACGATGGCGAGGGTGACCGTCGGCAGGACCAGCCCGGCCGGGTCGGCGAGCACCTCCGCCACGGTGTACCCCTGTGGCGCCTCCGGCGGCAGGATCGGCCAGACCTGCGAGAAGAGGATGATCATCATGAGGCCCATGAAGAAGATGGGCGTGGCGTACGCCAGCAGCGACAGCGAGGTGATGGTGTAGTCGGCCCAGCGGTTGCGGCGTACCGCCTGGATGACCCCGAGCGGGATGGCGACCACCACCGCGAGCAGGGTCGACAGCAGCGACAGCACCATCGTCTTGGGCAGCCGCTGGGTGATCGCCTCGGTGACCGACTGGTTGAGCTGGTACGAGTAGCCGAGATCGCCCTGCAGCAGGCGCTGCAGGTACATCCCGTACTGCTGGATCCAGGGCTTGTCGTAGCCCATCTCGTGGTTGAACGCCGCCAACTGGTCCAGCGTCGCCTCCTTGCCGAGCGTGGCCCGGGCCGCACCGCCGGGCAGCAGGTGCAGGATGAGGAAGGCGATCACCGTGACGAGCACGATGACGACGAGGGCCTGGCCCAAGCGCGTGATGAGGTACCGGACCACCTGGGCGGCTCCTCCCCGATCGGGGTCCCGGCGGCGCGACGGGCGCGCCACCGGGACCGGAACGAATCAGTGGGTCAGTTCTTCCAGGACCAGTCCTGGAAGAACATGAGGTTCATCGGGTCCTGCGGCTCGACACCCTGGAGCCCGGCGCGGTACGCGGAGACCTGGAAGACCGGGTTCGGCATCCAGAGCACCGGCAGGTCCTTGGCGAGGAAGTCGTTGTACGCCTTCAGCGCACTCTCGTCGCCGGAGAACTGGGTGGCCTCGATGAGCTGGTCGGCCTGCGGGTTGCTGTAGTTACCCAGGTTCACCGGAGCGTCGGAGGCGAAGAGCCGCTCGCCGCTGGCGAACGCCGGGTAGTACCAGCTGCCCTGGGAACCGAAGAAGGACATGTCCCAGGAACAGGCGGCCTCGGTCGGCTTGCAGGCGGGGGTGACCGCCACCGAGTCCGGCACCTCCTTGATGTCGAGCTGGAGGCCGAGCTTGGCGAACTGCGACTTGATCTCGGCGAACATCTTGGTGGTGGCGGCGAAACCGGTCTGGCTGGTCACCGTGAACTTCAGCGGGGTGCCGGCGGCGATCCCGTCACCGCACTGGTTCGGTCCGCTGCCCGGGGTGGCGCAGGTGGTCTCGCCGTCCGGGGTGACCTTCCAGCCGTGGCTCTCCAGCAGCGTCTTGGCCTGGGCCGGGTCGAACGGGTAGACACAGCCGGCGGCGTCGGTGCCGGTGGTGCCCGGCTTGGCCGGCACCGGACCGCAGGTCGGAGCGGCGGTGTCGGACCAGATCACCTTGCTGATCGTCTTCTGGTCGACGAGCATCTGCATCGCCTGCCGCAGGTACGGCTGCTTGAACAGCACCCCGGTCTTCGGGTTGTTGTAGTTGAGCTGCAGGTAGGTGATGGACCAGCCGTACCAGGGCGAGATCGTGTAGCCCTTGGACCTGAGGTAGTCCTCCTGGGAGAGGTTCGCCGCGGGGACGTACCCGTAGTCGATCTCACCGGAGCGGAGCACGTTGAACTCGGCGTCGTCGCTGGTGAACGGCCGCAGCACGATCTTGCTGAGCTTCGGCTTGTCGGTGCCCGAGTAGTTCGGCTGGGCGGCGAGGGTGACCTCGCCGTTCGGCACGTACTTCTCCAGCTTCCACGGGCCGCTGTTGACCTTCCACAGCTCGTTGGTGGCGTACGTCTTCGGGTCCTTGGAGGCGGCGGTGAGGAAGTCGAAGACCTTCCGGGCACCCTCCGGGGTGCTGGCCAGGTTGCCCACGGTCGCGCCCGCCGAGTCCTTGTCCCAGGTGTGCTGGGGCAGCGGGGTGATCTTGTTGAGCTGGTTGTCGACGAACCACGCCGTGTTGTAGGCCTGCTTCGTCGTGATCGAGAAGGTCTTGTCGTCCTTGATCGTCCAGTTGGCGATGTTGTCCGGGAAGCCGCCGGCCCGGTAGGACGCCCACTTGTCCTTGTTGGCGCTGACCAGGTCGTACCAGAACTGGATGTCCTTGGTGGTCACCGGCTTGCCGTCGGACCAGGTGTTGTCCTTGAGCGTGATGGTCAGCGTCTTGCCGCCGTCACTGACCACCGGGACCTCGGCCATCGACCGGTTCGGGTCGATGTTGTACTGCGCCGTGCCGTCCAGTCGGTACTGGTAGAGCGACCGGTAGAGAGCCTGGCCGAAGATGGCGTTCTCCCCCTGGGTGAAACCCGGCGCCGAGATCGGCAGGATCCAGTTGGGGGTACGGAGGGCGACGGTCGCGGTGTCCTTGCCCTGACTGCCGCCTTCTTTCGACGAACCACTGCCGCCACCGCAGGCGGCCAGGCCGACCCCGATGGTGACCGCACCGACCACGGCCACCGCGCTGCGGAGTGCGCGCCCGGAAAATCTGCTCCTCATGGATCTCCTCGATTGATCTACACGTGCCCCGCGTCTCCGGGCGCCAGCGGCGTTGACTCGCGTCCCAGCCACCTGGTGATGCTCCTCGAGCGTTCGATGTCGAGAATCTAGCCGGGTGAAAGTTGCGAGTCAACGAAAAGAACTCTCTTTCTTCGAGCACTTCGGCCAGGTTAGGATCAAAGTCGGCGAAGCAACGTCCGATACTCTTCCCGGTGACCCCGGCGTCCGTCTCCGGCAGTTGCACCCGCCAAGCTGAGGCGGCGACGCCGGACGACCGGCCCGAAGGAGGAGAGGTATGTCGGAACCATCGATCTCCGCCACCCTGCGCGACCAGACCCTCAGCCTGCTGGCCAACGGGGAGGCCACCTCCCGCGCCGACCTCGTCGAGGCGTTGCAGGTCGCCCCCTCGACCGTCACCAGCGTGGTGCGCCGCCTGCTCGAGGAGGGCGCCATCCTGGAGGAGGGGGTCGGTCGGTCGACCGGTGGCCGACGTCCCCGGATCCTGCGACTACGCGAGAGCGCCGGCATCCACGCCGTCGCCGAACTGGGTGGCCAGCACGCCCGGGTCGGCCTCTGCGGACCGGACGGGGCCCTGCGGGCCACCGCCGAGGTGGCCATCGACATCGCCGCCGGGCCCGCCGCGGTCTTCGACGTCGTCGCGGCCACGGTCACCCGACTGTCCGGCGAGGCGACGCCCGGCCAGGCACTGCTCGGCGTCGGGGTGGCCCTGCCCGGCCCGGTCGAGTTCCCCGGCGGCCGACTGATCGGCCCCGCCCGGATGCCCGGCTGGAGCGGCGTCGACCCCCGCACCCACCTGCGGGAACGCTTCGCGGTGCCGGTGGTCGTCGACAACGACGCCAAGGCCGCAGCGATCGGCGAACACGTCATCCGGGGTCGGGAGACCGGCGACATGATCTACGTCAAGGCCGGCACCGGCATCGGTGCCTGCCTGGTCAGCGGCGGTCAGATCCACCGCGGCGGGCGCGGACTCAGCGGCGACGTCACCCACGTACGGGTGGCCGACAGCGGCGAACGGCACTGCTCCTGCGGCAGCCGGGGATGCCTGGAGACCGTCGCCAGTGGCGCCGCCCTGGCCCGCCAACTGGCCGAACAGGGCTCACCGGCGACCACCACCCGGGACATCATGACGGCGGTCGGCAACGCCGACCCGACCGTGGTGACCATGGTCCGCCACGCCGGCGGACTGCTCGGGGTGGCCCTCTCCGGGCTGGTCAACTTCCTCAACCCCGACGCCGTCGTGATCGGCGGCGCACTGTCCAGTCTGGACGTCTACGTGGCCGCCGCGCGCGGCATGCTCTACGAACGCTGCCTACCGTCCATGACCCAGTCCCTGATGATCGAGGCCAGCGTCGCCGGCCCCGACGCGGCCCTGGTCGGCCTCGGACACCTGCTACGCACCACGGCCGACGTACGACCCTCCTGAGGAGCCATCACCCGTGCCCCGTCCCCTCCGCGTCGCCATCGGCGGCATCCACATCGAGTCCAGCACGTTCTCGCCGCATCTGAGCACCGCCCACGACTTCGAGGTCACCCGGGGCGACGCGCTGCTCGCCCGGTACGCCTGGCTCTCCCCCGTCGCCGCCTGGGCCGCCGATGTCGAGTGGATCCCGCTCGTGCACGCCCGGGCGCTGCCCGGCGGCGCGGTCGAGCCGTCGACGTACGACGCCTGGGCCACCGAGATCGTGGAGAAGCTGGCCGAGGCGGGCCCGGTGGACGGGATGCTGCTGGACATCCACGGCGCGATGAGCGTCGTCGGCCGGGACGACGCCGAGGGCGACCTGGTCACCGCGATCCGGGCGCAGATCGGCCCGGAGCCGTTCATCTCCGCCGCGATGGACCTGCACGGCAACGTCTCGCACGTCCTCTTCGACAACTGCGACCTGCTCACCTGCTACCGCACCGCGCCGCACGTCGACGTCTGGGAGACCCGGGAGCGGGCGGCCCTTAACCTGGTCGAGGCGCTGCGTCGGGAGGAACGGCCGCACAAGGCGCTGGTGCACGTACCGATCCTGCTGCCGGGCGAGATGACCAGCACCCGGGACGAGCCGGCCCGGAGCCTCTACGGCCGGATCCCCGACGTCGAGGCCCGCGACGGGGTCATCGACGCGGCGATCTGGGTCGGCTTCGCCTGGGCCGACCAGCCGCGCTGCCGGGGCGCCGTGGTCGCCACCGGCACCGACCCGACCGCGACCGCCGAGGCCGCCCGGGAACTCGGCGAACGCTTCTGGGCGGCCCGCGACGAGTTCACCTTCGTCGCCCCCACCGGCTCGATGGACGAGTGCCTGGACACCGCACTCGGCGCCATCTCCGAACCGACCCGGCGGCCGTTCTTCATCAGCGACTCCGGAGACAATCCGGGAGCCGGCGGCGCCGACGACGTCACCTTCGCACTCGACCGGATGCTGGCCCGCCCGGAGATCTCCGACGGCGCCATCCGGGCGGTGTACGCCTCACTCGTCGACCCGGAGGCGGTGGCCCACGTCGCCGACCAGCCGATCGGTTCCCCGGTCGAGGTACGGGTCGGCGGCCGGATCGACCCACGCGACCCGGGACCGCTGGAGCTGAAGGGCACCCTGGAGGCGGTCGCCGAGGACCCCGACGGTGGACGGTGCGTCAGCGTCCGGGTCGGCGGACTCAGTGTCTTCGTCACCTCGCGCCGGATGCAGTACCGGCTGCTGTCGTCGTACGCCCGGCTGGGGGTCGCGGTCGACCAGGTCGACGTCGTGGTGGTCAAGATCGGCTACCTGGAACCCGAGTTGTTCGAGGCGTCCGGTGACTGGCGGCTGGCGCTCACCCCGGGCGGCGTCGACCAGGATCTCGTCCGGCTGCCGTACGAGCGGGTGCTCCGGCCGGTCTTCCCGCTGGACCGCGACTTCACCGCCGACCTGGCCGTGGTGACCCGGTGACTCCGGTGACCGGCCCCGAGGCGGACGGTTCCGTGCTCGCCGTCGACGTCGGCGGTACCACGATGAAGGGATCGATCGTCGACGGAACGGGCCGGCTCCGGCACACGGTGGTGGTGCCGTCGCGGGTGGCGGACGGCGCCGATCCGGTGGAGGCGGTCCGCGTGCTGTGCCGACGGCTCCGCGACGACGCGCTCACGCTCGGCGCCACTCCGGCCGGGATCGGGGTGGTGACCCCGGGCATCATCGACGAGGCCGCCGGCGTGGTCCGGTACGCCTCCAACATCCGGTTCCGCGACGTGCCGCTGCGCGCGCTGATCGGCGACGACCTCGGGCTGCCGGTCGCGGTCGGGCACGACGCGCGGGCGGCCGGAATCGCCGAGGCGGTCGCCGGCGCCGGCCGTGGGCTGGACAACTTCCTGCTGCTGCCGCTCGGCACCGGGATCGCCGCCACCGTCGTGGTGCACGGCCTGCCGGTGCCGGGAACCACCTGGTCGGCCGGGGAGGTCGGGCACATGCCGGTCCACCCGGGCGGCGAGCCGTGCAGCTGCGGGCAACGCGGCTGCCTGGAGGTGTACGCCTCCGCCGGTGGCCTGGCCCGCCGCTACGTACGCCTCGGCGGTGCTCCGGGGCTGGACAGTCGGGCGATCGCCGAGGCGTACGAGACCGACCCGCTGGCCCGGTCGGTCTGGGACGACGCGACCGAGGCGCTGGGACTCGCGCTGGCCACCCTCACCCTGACCCTCGACCCGGCCAGGATCGTCCTCGGTGGCGGGCTCGCCCAGGCCGGTGAGCAGCTCTTCGGCCCGGTACGCAAGGCGCTGGCCGCGGCGCTCGCCTGGCGGGACGCGCCCGAACTGCTGCCGTCGGCGTTCGGCGCGACCGCCGCCCAGGTCGGTGCCGCCGTGCTGGCCCGACGGGCGGCCGGGCTGCCGGTGCCGGACGGCTGGGGCGCGCTCGCACCGGTCGCCTCCTGATACCCGGTCTCACCGGCTGGCAGCGGAATACCGTTGCGGGCAGCCTCCCCGCAACGACGATCACGACGACCGGGTCAACACCGCAGTTGTTGGATGATCGTAGGGTCGGTGATCTGGATGTCCCTGGCCAGCATGAGTGCCTTGCTGAGGACGACGGCGAGTGCTGCGCCAGCAGGTGACCGTGACACTGACCGTCCCGGACGTGTCGTCCAGCGTCGCGGAGGCCTCGCCGAAGTGTTAGACGCGCCTGCTCCGCGACCTCCTGAAAGACGCGGCGGCGGATCACCTCACGCAGCGGCAGCCGCTCCTCGAAGATCGGGATGGCCTGGGCGCGTTCGTCGGTGAGGCCCCGGGCCTCACCTGAAAAGACTGACCGCCTCCGGACCGGTGGCGGCGACGATAGCACCGCCGGTGTATTCAGGACCGTTCTTCAGTGGCAGCTCCCACTCCCGCTGGCCTGATGTGATGTCGTATCCGACCACGACGTACGGCGTTTCCGGACGGTTCTCGACGTAGGTGTAGACGAGTTGGTCACCGTCCGACTCGATCCAGTACGGTTCCACGGCGGTGCTCCTCGTCATGTCGATCGGCGACGACAGGGGTTCGCCGGTGATGCAGTCGTACACGCGGACGAACTCCTGACCTGTCGGCTCCGCAGAGGCCGTGGAGTCACCGGAGGCGCCCGGGGCGGCCACCTGCATGACGAGTTTGTCGGCCACTGTCGCCATCGCCGTCGACAGCTCCGGCCCGGATATCCGCCACAGCAGATGTCCCGTCTCCGGATTCGCCGCAGCGACCGTACTCCTGTCCGGATAGTGCGGGGCGCTACCGCCAAGTCGGACGAGCAGCGGAATCGGCGAGGCGGCAGCGTAACGGTTCTGGTAAGCCGCCGGTTCCCACCCGGCCACGGACGACTTTTTCTGCCCGTTCAGATCGTAGATGTCGGTACCGGTCCAGTCCTGATTCTGGATTGCGATGCCGTCACGGAAGATGTTCCAGGCCAGATCGCGTTCATCTACCACCCGGGTGGACCTGAGCACCTCACGGCCGTCCGCGGTGTTGACGAACACGACCTCGTCGGCGTCGTGAGCGGTGTCGACCAGCAGCCCCCGACCGGCCGACACGTACATCTCGTCGTGTCCCTCGCGTGTCCACAGCTGGTCGCCCTCGGTGGTGTAGCCGGCGGCGAACCCCCCGTCGTCGGGGATGTCCGTCAGGGCGATGAACCGATCGCCGGCGACGACCATCGAGCGCAGATCCCGATTGGGGACCTTCACCGTCTCGATGATTTCGCCACGACCGGTGTCCAGGATGAAGACCGTGGAGTCCGACCCGTTGCGGGCCGGTGCGACACATCCGATCCGGTTCTCCCGGACGGCGCACGACGCCACGGTGTCGTGCAGGTCGACGGAGGGCCAGCGCGCCGCGCCGGTGCGCATGTCGAGGCCCAGCAGGGACGTACCAGACTGAAGCACGACAACGCTGGAGTCACCGCCGACGATGTTGGCTTGGCCGCCCCGGACCTCGGCCGTCCACGACAGCTTCGGCGGACGGGACGTCAGCGCAAGGAGTTCGTCGCGCAACTGCATGCGGAATATCGACGGGATCTCCTGCGGGTACAGGGTGTCGTCCCATGCCATGGCGTCCCTCGAACCGCTCAGCCTGACGACGAGCACCACCGCCGTGACCAGGACGAGGCAGGCCGCCAGCGCCGCGCCGACTATCGCCCACCGGCCACGTGTCGGCCGCCCGGGCCGAACCGACTGGATCGGGCCACCCGGCTGGCCCCGGTCGGCAGGCATGGGCTGGGGGGTGACCGGCGACGGGCCGGCTGGTTGTTGGTACGCGACCAAGCCCGGAGCGCTGGCGAGGCTCGCCGCGAGCGAGTTGGCGAATTCGGTGCAGGACGGGTAGCGGTGACCCGGATCCTTGGCCATGGCACGCGCGAGGACCGCGTCGACCGTCGGAGGCAACTGTGGGTGAAACCGTCGCACGGACGGCACCGGCTGTCCCAGATGTCCCGCGATGACGGCGACCGGATTGGCGTTCTCGTACGGATCATGACCGGTGAGCAGGCGAAACACGGTGCATGCCAGGGAATACTGGTCGGACCGTCCGTCGACGTGGCCGCCCTGAAGCTGTTCGGGTGATGAGTAACTCACCGTATCCACTGTCACCCCGGAGCCGGACGGGACCGTCTCGTCGAGTGCCAACCCCGAGATGCCGAAATTGGTCAGTGCTACGTGTCCCTGGGAGGTAACCAGGATGTTGGCGGGTCGGACGTCGCGATGAAGCACACCGCAGCTGTTGGCGTAGTCCAGTGCGCTGGCCATCACCACCGCGATGTGGCTGACCTGCGCCGGCGGAAGCCCTGTGGGGGTAGTGCGGATGATCTCCGCCACCGATCGGCCGTCGATGAGATCCATCGCTATCCACAGTCGCCCGTCGAATTCGCCCCGATCGTGAACCGCCACGATGTTCGGATGCCGCAATCTGGCGACCGCGTCAACGGTCTGCTCGAACCGCGCCCGGTATCCCGAATCGTTCTCGCCACCCACGGGCAGGACCTTGAGGGCGTCTCTACGCGACAGTCGGGGGTGCCGCGCGGCGTACACCTCGCCGGTGCCACCTGCCCCGATGAGCCGCTCCACGGAGTACCCAGCGAAGATCGACCCCTGTTCCAGCGTCACAGACTCTCCCTCCGGGAAACTGATCGCGAGCCTCCCGACGCTAACGCACGGCCCGCTCCGAGAGTCCTCGCGCCGATCTTCTCAAACCCGACCAGGGGCGAACCAGGGCGTACGAACCGCGGCTGACGCAGTGCGGTGGCGCGGACGATGATCGGGTACGGTTTCGCGCCCGGCCGCTCGTCCATGCCGACGACCCCTACCGTGACCGGCACCTCGCCGCCATCTGGGGCCCTGCCCGCCGCCGTGCCTTGCCGGTGACGACGACGGCGGGCAGGAGCATCGGGTACGCCGGCGGTGGGTTCACTGCCAGCCACCGGGGCGGCTGTTGCGCAGGTACGGGTGCGGGACACGACCACGGCAGTCGGGGCATCCGAGTCGGGCGCCGCACTGCGGGCACCACCTCGACTTGACCCTGAACAGGAACAGACCGGCGGCGAAGCCGAGCACCCCGACCGCTACCAGTGTCATCACCAGGCGCACGGACTACTCCTCCGGTTTCACAGGTCGACAGGGGTGACGCGGGAACGTCGGAGGCGGCGGGAACACCCGCCGTCGTGGCCGGCCCGCAGCAGGCAACCCCGACCGCCCGGCAGCGTCAGATCGCAGAAGACCCGATGTCGTACGCCGGGATCACCGTCCTCGACGACGGTGGTGGCCCGGGGGTCGATGCGCGGCAGGAAACGCAGCGTCCGGGCCACCACCCGGGCCAGCCGGATCGCGGTGTGCAGGTTGGCGGCGGTGACGGGGAGCTGGATGACGTACCGCATCAGGGTCGCCCCCGCTCACCCACCGTGCCGGCCTGCTCGGACTGCCAACGCCGCAACGCGTCCTTGATCCGCGCCGTCTCCTGCCGGCTGTGGGCCACCGCGTCGTACGCGGCGGCCAGGTCGTCGGCGACCTGGGCGAGAAACGCGCGGACCTCGGCCTGGTCGAAGCCGCGCTGCCCGACCCGGGCGAACCGGAACCGCCGGTCCCGCACCTGCCACGGCCGCAACGGCAGGTACGCCGCCGACCGGTAGTAGCCGCCGTCATGCCGCTTCCGCTCAAACGGCTTGGGCCGACGGATCCGAGGTAACACCACACGCACGACGGGCCTGCCTCTCTTCAGTTCGGGTTGGACGGGGCGGCCCACCCGCCCGCCGCGAACGGGCGGACCACCCCAAGGCACCTGTCAGCGCACCCGCACCTCGGCGGTGCGACGGCAGGGCCGCTCCGATCACCATCAAACAACAGCTAGGCAAATGTATCGACATCCACGACCATTGGACGTCATCCTGGAGCAGTCCGATGGGGGCGCGCAACGTTCCGGCGAAGAAAGTCAGGGGCCGGTGCCGACTTTCTTCGCCGCAACCGCGAAGTGTTGCGCGGGCCTGCCCCGAAGTGTTGTCCGACGGAACTGGGGAGATCAGATGGCAGAGGAGATCGGCTCGACGGTGCCCCGACGCCAGCTCGGCCGGCTGCTGCGGCAGTACCGCACCGAGGCGGGCGTCACCATGGACGCCGCCGCCGAGGCGCTCGAATACAGCCGCCAGAAGATCTGGCGGATCGAGAATGGACTCAGCGCGGTTCGACTGCTCGACGTGCGGGCGATGTGCGAGCTGTACGGCGTCACACCGAGGATGGTCGAGGTGCTGTGCGGCCTCGCCACCGAGACCAAGTCAAAGGGCTGGTGGCATGCGTACGGCGACTCCATCCCGAGCTGGTTCGAGATGTACCTCGGGCTGGAAGCCGCCGCCTCACATCTTCGCCGCTACGACGAAACGCTGATCCCGGGCCTGTTCCAGACCAAGGAGTACGCACACGCGCTGTATCGCCTCGGCGGAAAGCTCGGTGACGACGAGCGGGAGCGGGCAGTCGAGGTCCGGTTGCAGCGGCAGTCTCTGCTGACCCGGCGACTGCCGAAGCCGCCCGGGCTGGAGACGGTGCTCTCCGAGGCGGCGCTGCGCCGGCCCGTCGGCGGACCGGACGTGATGATCGATCAACTCCGCCACCTGCTGGAGGTGGCCCAACTGCCGAACGTGTCGCTGCGGGTGCTGCCGCTGGCCGCCGGCCCACACCCCGGCTCGATCGCGGGATCGTTCGTGATCCTCGACTTTCCGCCCGGCAGCAAGGTGCGCGTCGTCCCCGAGCCGTCGGTCGTCTACAGCGAGGCGCTGACCGGGGCGATCTACCTCGACCGGCCGGAGGAACTGGCCGCCTACGAACACGCGTGGAGCGGACTGACCACGCTCGCGCTCGGTGAGACACAATCGAAGGACATGCTCACCGCACTCATCAGTGAGGCCCGACATGACTGACCTGACCGGCGCACGCTGGCACAAGAGCACCCGCAGCGGTGACAACGGCGGTGACTGCGTCGAAGTCGCCGACAACCTGCCCGGCATCGTCGGGCTCCGCGACAGCAAGGACCCGACCGGGCCCGTCCTGACCTTCGCACCGGACGACTGGACCACCTTCGTCGTCGCCGTCAAGACCGGCTTCCTCCCCCACTGACCGACCTCACACCGCGCGGCGTACGCCTCCGGACCTTGCGGAGGCGTACGCCGTTACGCGGGCAGCAAGAAACCTGGCATATGGGCTACGGTCGCCAATACCTGCGCACTCCGTTGCCGGGGCCCTACCAAAGGGTCGCTGATGCTCGGTGAAGTGATTGCCCAGATGCGGCAGGCCGGACAGCACGTCGAGCAAGCAGGCAGATTGATCGCGCAGGCAATCGATCACACCCTGGCCCCGGTGGGGCGCCACGGGCAGCCAGGGAAACTGAATCCGGGCTCGTTCCTGCGTTCGACGTGAAGTTCACCTTCGACGGCTACGGCACGGGCCGAGGTCACCGCGCCGGCACCGGCCGGGGTGGAGAAACGCTGAGCCGATTCCACCCGCCAGTGGCCACGGCGCGGTTCGGGGCAGTATGGCGAGCGTCCTGAACCCGGCAAACCTGGGCTCGATAGTGCGTTACGCGGAGGGCAGAGGGGTGGTCGGACTCCATACCCATGGGGTGGTGGTCGTGACCACCTGTAGACCGAGGCGTTGCAGAACGGGGCTACTGTCCTTCGACGCGTCGACCAGGAGGTACGTGACGCCCCGCTCGGTGGCGAGCTGCGCGCGGCGGGCGACCAGCGCACGGTAGATGCCCTTTCGCCGCCACTGTGCGAGCGTCGATCCGCCCCACAGCGCGGCGAAGTCCGTGCCGGGAAGGATGACCAGCCAGGCGGCCGACACGACTTCGCCCGCAGCCTCCGCGACGAGTACGACGATGTTCTCCGGGGCCGAGGAGATCCGGTCGCGTAGGTCATCGGCCAGCCAGGACCAGTCGACGCCCCACACCTCGGACTCCATGGCCGCGATCCGGCGTAGGTCGGCCGAATCCGTCGTCGGGCGGACAGTGATCCCGTCGGGGACTTCGCCTGCGGCGGTCAGGTTGGTCGCCAGACCGACGACGACCGTCTCTTCGGCCTCCGGGGCGAACCCGGCCAGCCGCAGCCGCTCGGTGAGATCCTGCCGGTCGTGGCCGTACGTCTTCCACTCGACGGCTTGGCCGCACGCCGCGCTACGATCCCGTACCCGACCGATGAGCGCGTCAAGTTCTTCGACGCTGAGACCATCGAGGTCCTGGGCGAAGGCGAACCCGCGCGCGGGGGTGACGACCTGCAGGACGGGTCCGTCCCACGACGGTTTCCAGGTCTTGGGAAGCCGCGCGGCGATGGTCCCCCGTACCTGCTGGTCGTGCAGGAGCAGAAGTTCGTCTTGTGTCGTCATCACGGCGGAGGATGACATCGGCCTTACCTGCCGGCAACCCGTTTCCGCCAGCCGCTCATGCCGCGTGACCGGGCGCCAAGGTGGACACAGGGCCCGACATGTGCCGGCCGTGCGGCGGCATCCACTGGTGTCCGTCCGTGTTGTTACGTGCCGGTGATGCTGGCGAGCGCCTCTACCAGAGGGATCGGGTTGATGTAGTCGCGGTAGGACAGGACCTGACCGTCCCGGACCCGGAATACGGCAATGACCGTCTGCTGGATCGGCGCGCCAGTCGGGACAACGGTTCCGTGCGCTTCGTACTCCACAATGACCACCTCCGGATCGGTGGTCTCGTGCATCACCACGTCGCAGTACTCGTCGAATCTGACGAACCCGTTGGCCACCTCGGTCAGATGCCTGCGAATCTCCGCGCGGCCCCGCAACCGCGCGGGCACGCCCGGCGGCCGGTACGGCCACTCGAGGTAGCCGTCGGGTGCCATCAGACCCACAAACGTCTCGATATCCGTTTCGCGGCCCGCTCGAAGCATCTGCCTGACGATCTCGCGTGACGTGACGGTGACGGCCATCGCTCCCCACTTCACTGAACACACGTTGATTGAACGACCGTAGAACCAAGGATCACCTCTGTCAACAGCCGTAGAATGAGCAGGTGACCGATCCGAGCGCCAGACCGACCCGGGCGCAGCAACGCCGCCAGACCGAGGAGAACATCCTCGCCGCAGCCCGCCAGATGTTCGCCGAACTCGGCTACGACCGCACCACCATCCGTGCTGTGGCCAAGGTGGCTGGCGTCGACGCCGGCCTGGTCATGCACTACTTCGGCACAAAGGACGAACTCTTCTCGCGGGCCGCGACGCTACCCGCCGACGAGCTGCCCGGCGGCACCACCGAACAGGTGACCGAGGCGTTGCTCGCCTCGTTGGCCAAGCGCCTGGACGGCGAGCCGGTGGCCTCGCTGGCCGTCCTGCGCTCCATGCTCACCAACACCGACGCCGCCGACCGGTACCGGGCCGCAGCCGAGCCCCAGCTCAGCCAGATCACCGCAGCAATCCCCACCGCCGACGCCGAACTGCGCGCCAGCCTGCTCAGCGCAATCGTCCACGGCGTGATCATTGAGCGCTACCTGCTTCGACTCGGCCGACTCGCCGACGCCTCGCCTGACCAGATCATCGAGCTGCTTCGCCCGTGCTTCCGGATACTGGCCACGGCGCAAACACCACCGTCCACCAGCCAGCCAGTTACCGACGGCTGAGCGCACCGCGACGAGGACCGCGGCTCCCCCGCTGGGCGGCGTCACGCCACTGCGTCGGGGTCACCCGGTGTTCGGCGCGGAAACGTTTGATGAAGTAACTGACGTCGGGGTAGCCGACCCGGCGGCTGACCGCCGCGACGGTCAGATCGGTTTCGGCAAGCAGCAGTCGGGCCTGCTGCATGCGGCGCTGCGCGATCCACTGCTGCACGGTCCGGCCGGTCTTGCGACGTACCACGGTGGTGAGGTGACCGGCGGTGAGCGCGAGTTCGGCGGCGACGTCGGCGAGCGAGATGGGCTCGTGGTAGCGCTGCTCGATGGTGTCGAAGACGGCCGCGAGGAGCGGCTCGTCCGAGGACCGCAACTGGTCGGCGACGTTGGTCGACAGCCGGGCCGCAGCCACCAGTAGCAGGGTCAGGTGGGCGAGGGCGGCTTCCTGGTGGCCGTCGCGCCGGGCCCGTAGCTCGGCGTCGAGCGCGGCGAAGCGTTCGAACCAGCCCGCCCGGTCGGCCTGCGGGATGCGCAGCCGCTGCGCCCGGTCGGTGCCGCGCGCGAACGGGAGGAGCAACGGGTGTGTCCGCCATGACGAGTAGGCCCCGGCCATCCCGGGTCGGACCACGTCGGTCGGGAACCACACCACCCAGCCGTCGGCGGCCACCTCCTCGTGTGGGTCGTCGAAGGAGACGACCTGCCCGGGTGCGATGACGAACAGGTCCCCGTCGGCCACCGTCCACGTCCGGCCGTCGATCAGCACCGTCCCGTCGGCCAGGTGCGCGTAGAAGAGCACCAGGAAGTCGTGCGCGTGCGCGTCACCGCCGGCCGGGCCGACGCCCGGCACGCCCGCGGGGACACGGGCCACCGCGACCGGGGCGATCCCGGGTACGTGGCCGAAGCCGATGACCGGCACACCCTGCCCGGTCACCCCGACGGAGCGAGGTGCCGGAACCGAACTTCGTCGCATCCTGCCCACAGTTCCGCCATTGTCCGTCTCGACGTGCCGCATGAGGCTGAGAGTACGACCGAACTTCATCGGATACCGGAGCGTGACATGACCGGACAGGCCAATCCCAGTAGCGAGCAGCACTACCTGCCTGCCATGGGCAGACACTGGCTGCTGCCCCTCTACGATCCGTTCACCCGGCTCGCGGGCGTCGGACGCATTCACGAACAGCTTCTGGACCGCGCGGATCTTCGCGGTGGCCAGCAACTTCTGGAGATCGGCTGTGGCACCGGCAACCTGCTGCGGTCGCTCGGACGTCGCCACCTGGACGTCGACGCACTCGGCATCGACCCGGACCCGGCCGCGTTGCGCCGCGCCCGCCGCAAGGCGGCCCGGATCAGACAACCGATCCGGTACGAGCGCGCGTTCGCCGGTGAACTGCCGGTGCCCGACGACAGCTTCGACCGGGTCCTGTCCGCGTTCATGCTGCACCACCTCGCCGAGGAGGAGCGGACACGCGCCCTGCGTGAGGTCGGCCGGGTGCTGCGTCCCGGCGGCGAGCTGCACGTGGTTGACGTCGACAGCACGCCGTCCGGACGGAAAGCGGGTCGGGGCCACCACAGTCCGGGTGTCTCGGACAGCCGCCCCGACCAGGTGCTGGCCGCGCTGACCGATGCCGGCCTGACCGGCGTCGCGGAGAACGGTCGTGGGAGGGCCTGGTTCGGCGGCTACGTGTTCTACCGCGCCACGGCCCGCTAGGTCCGCCGCGCCGCGAGGGTTCCCCGGTCGCCCGTCATCCTCCCCGTCACAGTCGCCGAGCGGGGCTTATCCGCCAGCCCGCTTCCCGGGGTCCCTGGACTCCAGGAACAGGCCGAGGGCCTCGACGACGAGGCGGTGGTCGTCGACCTGGGGCAGGCCCGAGACGGTGACGGTGCCGACCGGGCCGGTGCCCCTGAGGATGATCGGGAAGCAGCCGCCGTGCGCGGCGTACCGGGCCGGTTCGAGGTGCGGATTCTCCTCCTCGAAGGTGGTGCCACGGTCACGGGGACGCTGGCCGACGAGGTAGGAGCTGTGTCCGAACCGGCGGACGACACGGATCTTGCGTTCGATCCAGTCGTCGTTGTCGGCCGTGGTGCCGGCGAGCGCGCAGTGGAAGAGTTGGTGGTCGCCGAGGCGGATGTCGACGGTGACCGCCAACCCGCGCCTCCTGGCCAGCCCGACCAGGAGACTGCCCAGTTCCCAGGCGTCGTCATGGTCGAAGCGGTCGAACTGGAGGCGTTCTTCCTGCTCCTGAAGCTCTGGCGTCACGGCGTACCGCTCCTTCTCTGATCGTCGTAACGATCTAAGCAGAGGAGAAGCGGCGGGTGAGCGGTTGCCGGCTGTGACGAGCGTGGCAACCCACGCGATCCACCCGGCGACGGGGGCGCGCGGGGCGCCCGCCCGGCGGTCCGGCGCCCGACCACCGGCGACAGGGGCCCGTACCGTACGTACGCTTTCCGCGATGACGGTTCCGTCCCGCGTCCTGATCTACGGAGTCCACGGCTCCGGCAAATCCACCCTGGCGGCGCGGCTGGCCACCCGCCTCGGCCTGCCCTGGTATCCGGTCGACGACCTGCTCTGGGAGCCCGGCTGGGTCGAGGTGCCGGTCGCCGAGCAGCGCAACCGGATCGCGCAGATCTGTCGGCGGGACCACTGGATCCTGGACGGCGCGTACCACGGGTGGCGGGATGTGCCGCTGGCCCGCGCCGACCTGGTCGTCGGCCTGGACTATCCGCGGTGGCTCTCCTTCGGCTGGCTGCTGCGCCGCACCGTCCGTCGGGTGGTCAGCGGCGAGGAGATCTGCAACGGCAACCGTGAGTCGTGGCACAGCGTGCTGTCAGCGGAGTCGATCCTGGTGTGGCACCTGACCGGGTTCGGTCGGATGCGGCGGCGGATGCGGGCGTGGCAGGCCGACCCGTCCGGGCCGCCGGTGCTGCTGTTCCGGCACCCGGCAGATCTGGAGCGCTGGCTGACCGACCTGCCCGGGAGGTGAGCAGGGGCGGCCTCGAATGCCTCCACCACCACCGAGTCCTCTCGCCAGGTGGGCGGCCGACGACCTACGGAGACCGGACCGGTGACGACGCGGGCCAGGCGACGTCGTCGATCGCGAGCCACGGCGCCACGGCCAGGGCCGAGGGCGTGCTCCCGGCGTACGCCCTGACGTCGCGGTGCAGGTGGGACTGGTCGACGTACCCGCTCTCGGCGGCGACGCTGGCGGCGGCGTGCCCCGCGACGAGCAGGTGCGCGGCGTGGTCGAACCGCACCAGTCGGGCGGCGTGTTTGGGGGTGATGCCGAGCTGGGACCGGAACCGGGACCACAGCCGCTTACGGCTCCAGCCGACCTCGTCCGCCAGACCCTCGACGCGT
This sequence comes from Plantactinospora sonchi, assembly GCF_036422035.1. Classification (NCBI taxonomy): domain Bacteria; kingdom Bacillati; phylum Actinomycetota; class Actinomycetes; order Micromonosporales; family Micromonosporaceae; genus Plantactinospora; species Plantactinospora sonchi. The sequence continues at coordinate 204,831 of NZ_JAZGQK010000021.1, read as the reverse complement.
ACCCGGCCCCGGCTGGCGAGCGTCCGTCGCCAGACCTGGACCACCTCCGGGTCGACGGGGCGGCGGGCGTTCAGGTCCAGCCGCCGGCCGAGGAACTCCACCGCGAGCCTGAAGCGCTCGTCCCATGACGCGGCGGCGCGCAGCCTCTCCTCGACCTGCCCCGCGTCCCGGCCCCAGAGGTTGTCCAGGGCTACCACCGTCCCGCCGAGTTCGGTCGACGCGCCGAACACCGCCGCCGCCGCGACCGGTTCCAGCCGGATCTGGAGGCACTCGCCGACCCCGGAGCCGCTCGTCCAAAGGTCGCCGGGGGCGAGTCCGATGACAACGCTGCCGCGCTCGCGCCGGCCACCGGCCCGGTAGGCGAGGGATTCGCCTCCGCTCAGGTCGACGAGCAGGGTGACGGCCGGGTGCGCGACCATGGCGATCTCCACGAGCGCGGGGACGCGCTGGTGGAACCCGGCCATGCTGATCCCCGGCAGCGGGACCGCCGAGCGCGGGACCGCGATCTCCACCGACGCCCAGTCGGGCGATGCCCCGGTCGACACCACGTGACGAGTTTAGGCGTGTCGGCTGACCGGCGGGGTGTCCGCAGCCGGTGCCAGGAAGCCCAGCAGGAGTTCGCTGGTCGCCCCGGCCGCCTCCAGCATGGGGATGTGTCCGACGCCGGGCAGCATCTCGACCCGGGCGTGCGGCACCGCGTCGTACCGGCGTGCCGACGCCGGATCCCAGCGCGGGTCGGCGGCGCCGAAGATCACCAGTACCGGAACGTCGAGGGCGGCGAGGCGCTCCGGCACACTCCGCTCGGCGAGGTACCCGGTGTTGGCCCGCAGCACTCCCCGCATCGCCCGGTACGTGATGCGGCGTACGTCGGCGACCAGGTCGTCCGGGATCTCCACCGGCCGAACGCAGGTCAGGCTTATCCCCCTGCGGATCATGGCGTCCGTACGCCTCGCCCAGAGCAGTGGTCCGAAGGGCGGGGCCAGCAGGACCCGGAGGAGGGCCGGCTGCGGGAGCAGCGCTTCGCCACTCGGCCCGGTACTGATCAACGCGAGTGATCCCACCAGCTCGGGACGTTCTTCGGCCAGCGCGGTCGCGACGTAGCCGCCGCTGGAGTGTCCGGCCACGGGGACCTGCCGGAGGCCGAGGTCGTCGAGGACCGCCGCCACCCGCCCCGCCTGCGCGGACACCGCGTACGACGGCGCGGGCGGGGACTTGCCACAGCCTGGGAGGTCGACCCGGATGACGTGACGGTGGCTGGCGAGTGCCGGGACCATCGGGCTCCAGGAACTGCCCGAGAACCCGGATCCGTGGACGAGCAGCAGGGGCGGTGCCTGCCGTGGGCCGTCGTGGGCCACGTGCAGGCCGTGTGGGTGCGCGACGTCGTACGCGGTCATGCAGGCGATGATGCAGCGCCCGCCGTCACCAGGTCTTGGACAAATGTCCCCGTACGGAGGGCAGCGTGCACGGACGGCACGCTGCCCTGGACGAGTCGTGGTGACCGCCTGGGTGAGGGCGGCGCCCCCAGGTCAGTTCTCCTTCGCCGCCCGACCGAGACGGATGGCCGAGATGAGGAAGAAGATGGCGCCGGGGATGGCGTAGCCGATCGCGTTGGTCAGCGTGGGGTTGTCCGCGGACGCGGTCGCGATGAACGACCCACCGGCGAGCACGGAGAGACCACCACTGATGATCATCGGCCACTGGCCGCCCATCCTGCGGCGGGTGACACCCACGATCAGCTGGATCAGCCCGGCCAGGACCGCCCAGGCACCCCACACCCGCAGGACCGCCGGTATGCCGGAGACGCCGGCGAAGGCCAGGCCGACCGCGGCGATCAGGCTGACCACGACGTTCAGGTACAGCAGGACGGGGGATCCGGTGGCGCGCGACGCACGGGCGTCGGTGACGGCGGCGGCCACGTCGAACAGCGGGTAGAGCACGAGCAGCGTCATGGCGAGCGGACCGAGGTGCTCGGCGGTCGTGAACATCACCAGGGCCCAGAGGATGGCGAACGCGAAGCGCACGAAGTACAGCCGCCGCAGGGTGGACGCCGTCGTCGTGATGCCGGGTGCGGCAACGGTGGTCATGGTGATCCTTTCGGTGGTTACCAGGGGGACCGCGACCGGCGAACACGGCCGGGAACACCATGGGTAGAACGAACGTTCTGTCTCGCCAAGCATGCCGACTCCCCGCCCATTCGTCAAGACAGAACGTTCTACCTCCCAGCCATGATCGGGTAGGCCCCGAGCGCGGCGGATCGAGCCGCGAGGAGCGGCCGGCACCCCGACGGCAGGGAGAAGTCGCAAGACCGAACGTTCTATCCCTACACTGGGCCCATGGCACGTAGCGAGACGGAGATCCGGCCGTCCGAGGCGCGGCAACGGCTCCTCAACACCGCGACCGGGATCTTCTACCGGGAGGGGATCCACTCGGTCGGCGTCGATCGGATCATCACCGAGGCGCAGGTGACCCGGGCCACTTTCTACCGGCACTTCCCCGGCAAGGAGGATCTTGTCCTCGCTTACCTGCGGGCGGCCGACCAGGCCATCCGCGGCCAGGTGGACAAGGCGGTCACCGCCGGCCTACCGGCACCCGACGCCCTACGGGCCGTCGCGGAGTCGATCGCCCAGGGCATCCGGTCCACCGGCTTCCGCGGCTGCGCCTTCCTGAACGCCGTGGCCGAGTACCCCGATCCCGACCACCCCGTGCACCAGGCCGTGCTCGCGCACCGGCAGTGGTTCCTCGACACGATCAACACCTTGATGGCGAGCATCCGGCGAACCGGGGCCGAGCCCGCCGCGCAGCACTTCGTCATGCTCCGCGACGGCGCCATGGCGGCCGGCTGCCTTGTCGACCGGGCCCTGATCTGCGAGACCTTCCTCCGCGGGGTCGAGGGACTCATCCAGGCTCACGGCGCGCGCCAGCCATCCTGAGCCGCGCCTCAGCGCGCCTCGCCACCCTCTCTCCGTGCGTCGTCGCGGGGTCTCCGAGCCGCGAGGATGCTGTTCAGGCCCTCCTCGAACAGGAGGTCGTCGCTCCAACGGTCCGCATCCAGGTGACCGGAGGCGTTGAGGGTCGGATAGGCGTCGGCGCTCGCGGCGACATGGTCGCGGGCCGCGGCCCGCAACCGGGGATTCGCGCTGCGGCGCCAGGTGGCTTCGGTCAGCGCGGCGCCGATCACGTAGTTGGCCAGGGTACGGGTCACCACCGCGAGCGGGAGCCCCGAGTAGCCGCCCCGGACGAGCGCCGACTGCAGGAACTCGGTGCGTGCCAGGACGTTGGGTCCGAGCATCGGGCGTCCGATCAGTTCCGGCGCCCACGGGTGCCGCAGCATGGCCGCCCGCCACGCCCGGACGAGGGCCCGGAGGTCCTCGCGCCAGTCCTCGCCCGGTTCCGGTACGGGTACGGCGCCGAACACCTCGTCCAGCGCGAGGTCGAGGAGGTCGTCCTTCGTCTTGACGTGCCAGTACACCGCGGTCGCGGTGACATCGAGTACCTGTGCGAGGCGGCGCATCGTCAGCCCCTCGGTGCCGTGTTCGTCGAGCAGGCCCACCGCCGCGTCGACGATGCGGTCGAGAGTCAACTGTGGAGTCCGTCGGGCCCGCGCTCGGTCAGGCCGGAGCCACACCGACGTCGTACTGCCGGGCCCCGCCCGCTCGTCCGCGGCGCTCTTCGAACGGTCCGGCTCTGCGACGACCACCCGGGAAATCTAGCACGGCGTTCAGCTAACTTAACGATGGTAAGCTAACTGTCGCGGACCGCACCAGCACGCCGGACAGGCGGAGGAGCCGGATGCCCCTGATACGAGTCCACGTCGACATCGACCGGGTCACCGCCCGACGCGTCCTGCAACTGCACCGGGCAGGCAGGATCCACGGCGAGTCCCGCGAAGCCGCCCGCGAGGAGGTGTGGCGGCAGGGTCGCACCCCAGCGGGTGACCCGGTGTTCGTGGGCGTCACGAACGGTCGACGCCACGTGCAGTTGCTCTACGACGTGGAGGTCTACCCGGACAGCGGCCCCTGAGAGTGGGCCGCCGTTGGTCCGTCCCTCGCCCGATCCGAACCGGACCTGTGACGACACGGGCGGCGAGGCCGGCGAACCGGTCCCGGCCGCCCGTGTCGGGGCCGTCGGCGGGCTACCTGTCGAGCGGCTCGATCCAGATGTTGCGGTACTGCACCGGGTTGCCGTGGTCCTGCAGCCGGATGGCACCCGAGGCCGGGCCCTCCGGTCGGCTGCCGCCGGTGGGGCCGAGGATCTCGACGTCGTCGTGCACGGTGACGCCGTTCCACACCACGGTCACCCGCGGGTTCTCGACCTTGTTGCCGGCCGCGTCGTACCGGGCCTGCCGGTAGACGATGTCGTACGTCTGCCAGGTCTGCGGCGGCCGGGCCGCGTTCACGTCCGGGGCCTTCTGGGTGTAGATGGCGGCGGCATCGTTGGTCTGCGGCGGATCGATGCCGTACGAGTCCAGCACCTGGATCTCGTAGCGGTCCTGGAGGTACACGCCACTGTTGGCGCGCGCCTGACCGGTCACGTCCGGCGGGTACAGCGGCAGGTTGAACTCGACGTGCAGCCGGAAGTCACCGAACGCCTGCACGGTACGCAGGTCCCCGTTGCGTACCGTCATGGCACCGTCGGCGACGGTCCACTCGGGTGCGCGTCCGTCGGTGTGCTGCCACTCGGACAGCCCGCCGCCGTCGAAGAGGGTGATGCGTTCGCCGTGCGGCCGTACGGCGAGCACGTCGAGGTTGACGTGCCCGGAGTCCGCGGCCTCCTTGCGGTACTCGATCAGGTTACGGCCCTTGGCCAGCCGCACCGACGTGGTGACGGTGGCCCACTCCTTCCAGGTCACCGTGGAGGGAAAGACCGTCTGCCCGACCCGTTCGCCGTTGACGTGGAGGCTCAGCTGCTTCTCGCCGGCGTAGGGGTTCGGACCGTTGCTGTACCGCATCGCCAGGTCGTACGTCCCGCTCCTGCGGACCTCGACGGCGATCCTGGTCGACGAGCCGTCCTCGGCGAACCCGGCGGCGAACCCGGAGCCGGAGTAGGCGGCGTGGTCGGTCGCCATGCCGACACCGACCGTCCGGCCCTCCTCGGCCTCGTAGAACGTCTGCGGCTGCATCACCCGACCCGGGATCTGATTGAGCGTGTACCAGGCCTCAGTGTTCCACAGCTCCTCCCCGTCGGCGGCGGTGAACGGGCGAGGTGACCGCAGGTGCACCACCCGGTTCTCCCGCAACCCGGGGATGGTGAGCTTGACGGTCCGGCGGTCGCGGGACAGTTCGGCCCGGCTCACGGCGAGCGTCTCCAGGTCGAGCTTGGGCCCGCCGTACTGGCTGGTCGCACCGTAGCGCCACTGCGTCACCTGGTACGCGTCCACGAGCTCCCGCGCGGTGTCGGCCGACAGCGGTTCGGTGTACTCCAGCTCGAACCCGACACGGGAGGCGCGCATCCGCTTGACCTCGAAGACCGAGGTGCCGTTCGGCGTCAGCTTCTGCAGGCCGTGGGTGAGTTTGCCCTCCTGGCCCCAGTTGCCGCCGGCGCCCAGGCCCCCGGTGTAGATCGCGCCGTCCGGGCCGAGGGTCACCTCGTTGACCCCGGCCTCCAGGCCCTGGGTGTGCCGGAACACCGCGCCCTGGTACTGGCCCTCGACCTTGTCGAGGAACACCCGCTGGAGGCCGCCGTACGTCACGTCGCCGACGACGAGCTGCCCCTGGTACGGGCCCTTCCTCAGCAGCACCGGGGTGGACGGGGAGTTCGCGATCTCGTTCTGCGGAAGCCAGGCGACGGGTCGGCCCACCGGGTTGTCGTCGAACGGGCCCGCCGGGGTCGTGTAGTGGTTGTAGAACGCGCCCGGCCTGATCTCGACCAGTTTGGAGGCGGGGAGCCAGCCGCCCTGGTTGTCGGTGACCAAGACCTCGCCCTTCGGACCCCACCCGATCCCGTTGGGGGTACGCAGCCCACCCGCCACGTACGTGATCTTCCCGGTCCGGGCGTTCACCTTGATCGAGGTGCCCCGGTTCGGCGCCGGCTGGGGCACCGTGGTGGCGCCACCGTAGTTGATCGCGACGGAGAGGTTGAGGTGGAAGTACCCGTCCCGGTAGAGCAGCCCGAACGCGAACTCGTGGAAGTTGCCGCCCCACGGCCAGGTCGCGACTGTCCGGCGGGTGTCGGCGACGCCGTCCCGGTCGGTGTCGCGCAGGGCCGTCAGCTCGTGTTTCTGGCTGACGTACACGGTGCCGTCGACCACCGCCACGCCCTGGGGCTCCCGCAGCCCGTCGGCGAACCTCCGGTAGGTCACCCGTTCCGGGCCGGTCCGGCCGGTGGCGCCCTCGACCACGTAGATCTCGCCGGTGGCGTTGTCGGTGCCGCCCCAGGTGGACAGCACCAGGTCGCCGTCGGGCTGGAAGGCCATACCGGTGACCTGCGGCTCGAACCCGTCGCGGCGAAGGTCGGTGAGGGTGTAGCCCGGGTGCACCCGGTCCAGTGGCAGGCCGTCGCCGGCCGAGTCTGCGGCACCCTCGCAGTACTTCCAGCCGGGCGCCGTGACGCGGACGACGCCGGCGTCGGTGCTCAGCGCCGACGTCGGTACGAGCGCGAAGTCGTCGGCGTCGGGTGTCCGCCACTCGAGCCGCAGCAGCTGGCCGCCGCCGTTGTCGAAGAACTCGACGAAGAGCGGGTGCAGCCCGGCGGTCAGCACCACCGAGCCTTCCAGGGAGGTTTCGCCGTGCAGGCCGTCGTGGTCGACGACCCGCTGGTCGCCGATGGTCAGCCGGGATCCGTCGTCACTGGTGAGCCGGAACGTGTACGTCCCGTCCACCGGCACGGTGAGGTTGGCGGTGACGTGGCTGATGAACCGGTCGGAGAGGCCGAACTCGTCCGTACTGGCCCAGTTGATCTGCGGCATGAGCTTGTCGACGTTCGGCGTCTGTGCGGGTTTGAGGGTGCACAGCGTCGACAGCGGGGCGCCCATGTCGTACGAGCGCAGGGTGACACCAGGTTCCTGTGGCGGGACGTCGGCGGCAGCGGGCGCGGCCGTGGCGGGGGCGACGGCGACTCCGGCGAGCAGTGTCGCCAGAGCGGCACCCCCAGCCGCGAGCGCGGCTCGACGGCGCGGGCGCCGTCGGTTCGGTGCGGTCACGGTTCCTCCTGGTGAGCGCGGATCCCGGCCAGGGAGGCACCGTCCAGTGTGCACCCATGGACCGGTTGCTACGACCTCGGAACAAACAAGATCGATTGCTGACACTAACACTTTCCATCGATCCAGCGAAAGTTCTGAATGAACTAGCGAAAGTTGGCTCCAGTCGTCACGAAACAGACCGTCAGCCCGCCCGGCAGCCAGCCGCACGAGCCACGGAGGCAACCCCACCCGGGCCGGCGGGGATGCTCCGGTCAGGACAGGCCGGCACCGCACACCGGACCAGGTGACCGGCGCGACGACCGGGCCACCGCCCGGCCGTACCATCTGCCGGTGCGCATCAGGATCGTGGCCGCGAGGGCCCTCACCGGGCTGCTGACCACCGCCGTACTGGTGGGTTGTGGTTCGTCGGCGCAGGACCGGACGGCGGGACCGGCCTGGGACCCCGCCGTGACCGCCGCTCCGACGCCGACCGCGTCGGCGGCGGCACCGCCCTCCCCCACCGCGAGCCCGTCGCCGAGCCGGTCGGTTCCCACGCTGCCCCGGCCCGGCAACCCGAGGGGTCGGGCCCAGGTGCCGGCCGAGGCCCGCGCGGCGGACACCAGGAAGCCGGACCGGGTGATCGGGAACGGTACGCCGCGCAGCTGCACCTCGGAGGCGGTCGTCGCGGCGGTCGCCAGGGGTGGGGTGATCACCTTCTCCTGCGGTCCGGCCCCGGTGACCATCACGATGAAGGCCACCGCGAAGATCCGGAACTCGACCGGTCCCCGGATCGTGCTCGACGGCGGCGGCAAGGTCACGCTCAGCGGCGGCGGCATGCGTCGGATCCTCTACATGAACACCTGTGACCAGGCACAGGGCTGGACCACGTCGCACTGCCAGGACCAGGACCACCCGCAGCTCACCGTGCAGAACCTGGTCTTCGCCGACGGCAACTCCACCGGGGACCGGGTCGAGGGCGGTGGCGGCGGCGCGATCTTCGTCCGGGGCGGGCGGTTCAAGGTGGTCAACTCGCGGTTCGTCCGCAACCGCTGCGACCAGACCGGCCCCGACCTCGGCGGCGCCGCGATCCGGGTGCTGAGCCAGTTCAAGGGCCTACCGGTGTACGTCGTCAACAGCACCTTCGGCGGCGCCTCCGGGCAGGGCGGCACGTGCGCCAACGGCGGTGCGTTGAGCAGCATCGGTGTCTCCTGGGTGGTGCTCAACAGCGTGCTGAGTCACAACCGGGCGGTCGGCCGGGGCGCCAACCCGGCCCGGGGCGGCACCCCGGGCGGCGGCAGCGGTGGCGCGATCTACACCGACGGCAACCGGTTCACCGTGACGATCGCCGGCAGCGTCATCGAGGACAACCGTGCCAACGAGGGCGGCGGTGCGATCTTCTTCGTCAGCAACGACCGGACCGGTACGATGAAGATCGACGGGTCGAGCCTGCGCCGCAATCCCAGCGACGGCTTCGAGACCCGGGGTTTCCCCGGCATCTTCTTCCTCGGTGCCCGGAACCCGACCGTGACCGGCTCGACGCCCCGATGACGCCCGCCCGGCCGTGACCGACGCTCAGGTGACGCCCAAGCGGCCCTGACCGGCGCGACGCCCGGACCGCACCCGACCGTTCCGACGCGACCCGACGGTGGAGAAGCCGTGCAGAACCAGAGCCTCGTCCTGCTGGACACCGACATCGGCAACGACATCGACGACGCGGTCTGCCTCGCCTACCTGCTGGCGCAGCCGCGCTGCGACCTGCTCGGCATCACCACGGTCAGTGCCGAGCCGGCGGTCCGGGCCGCGCTGGCCAGCGTGCTCTGCCGGGCGGCCGGACGCGACGTACCGGTCCTGCCCGGCGCCGCCGATCCGCTGGTCGGTCCGCCGGTCCAGGGACCGCCTCCACAGGCCGCCACGCTCGCCCGCTGGGACCACGAGACCTCCTTCCCGGCCGGGGCGGCGGTGGAGTTCCTGCGCCGGACGATCCGGGCACATCCCGGCGAGGTGACACTGCTGGCCATCGGGCCACTGACAAACGTGGCGCTGCTGTTCGCGGTCGACCCGGAGATTCCGTCGCTGCTGCGCGGTCTGGTCATGATGGGTGGCGCCTTCAGCACCGTGCCCGGCCCGGAGTGGAACATCCACTGCGACCCCGACGCCGCCGCGCGGGTGTACGCCACCCCCGTCCCGGTGCACCGGTCCATCGGTCTCGACGTCACCACCCGGGTACGGATGAACGCCGACGCCTTCCTGGCCCGGTGCGGCAATCCGCTGCTCAAGCCGGTGGCCGACATGGCCGCGTCCTGGATCGCCGAGCGGCCGGACGTCACCTTCCACGACCCGCTGGCCGCCGCCACCATCTTCGAACCGTCGCTGTGCACGTACGCCGCCGGTGCGGTGACGGTCGTCCGGGACCCCGGTCCCGCGTCGGGTGTCACCACGTGGCGACCGGGCGCGGACGGCGCCGTCCGGAGCCCGCACGAGGTCGCGGTCGACGTACGACCGGACGCCTTCCTCGACCACTACTTCGCGGTCGTCGACGCGTACCCGTCGACGCCGTCCCGCCGATCGCCCCTGGAGTAGGCATGTCGACCGACCCGGAGCCGGGCGTCGTACCCGAGCGTCTGCGGACCCGCTACCAGGGCGACCCGGTCACGATCACCGTCGACGGGCAGGACTTCCGGGTGCGGAGGCGGGCCGACGAGCCCGGCACGTACGACTTCGACTGGCTGACCGGACCGCACCGGTACGGCTTCGGGGTCAGCGGCCCCGCCGAGCCCCCGCTGAGCCGGCCGGCGATGGAAGAGGCGATCCGCGACTTCCTCGCCCAGATCGACCCCGCCACCGGATACCTCGCGGAATAACGACCGACCCCGCCACCGGCCACCCCGCGCGATGGCGACCGACCCCGCCAACGGTGTTAAGAAGGGGCCCTTCCTATACAGAAAGCGATAGGAAGGGCCCCCTCCTTACATCTCGAAGCGGTCGGAGAGCGCGTAGCGCAGCAGGACGACGTCGTCGATCTGCCGGGTCTCCACCAGGCTGGCCCGCCGGCCGGGATGCCACGGGAACCGGCCGTCGCTGACGAACCGTGGCGCGCGGCAGTCGCCGACAAAAAACGGGGCGATCACCAGGTGCAGTTCGTCGGCGAGGCCGGCGGTGAGGAACTGGGTGTGCATCGTCGCCCCACCCTCCACCAACAGTCGGCCCACTCCCCGGGTGGCGAGGTCGGCCAACAGCCACCCGGGCTTCACCGGCTCGCCGCCGTCCACCACCGTGGCCAGGTCACCCAGGCGTTCCCGCGCCTTCTCCACGGCGGTGCTCGGACAGTAGACGATCTTGTCGACGTCGCCGGTGGTGAAGAAGCGGGCGTCCGGGTCGAGCGCCCCGCAGCCCAACACGGTGACCTTCGTCGGCGAGGCCGGCAGGCCGCTGGCGAGCCGCCGCTCCCGGCGCTGGCGGGAACGCACCAACAGTCGTGGGTTGTCCAGCCGGACCGTGTTCGCGCCGACCAGGATCGCGTCGCAACTGGCCCGGACCCCGTCGACCCGGTCGAAGTCCTCGTCGTTGGAGAGCAGCAGCCGCTGGTCGGTGGCGTCGTCGAGGTAGCCGTCGATCGAGGTCGCGCAACTGAGCAGCACGTACGGTCGCTCGCTCGGCTGGGTTCTTCGCTCGCTCATGGCACAGACCGGTTCAGGAGACGAACGGTCGGTCGACGGTACGGGCCGCCCGGCTCGCCTTCGCCGCCAGGTAGTTGGCGTTGGCCGGGGACATGTACAGGCCGGTCGGCACGGACTCGGTCACCGTCACACCCAGCCGGCCGAGCTGTTCGGCCTTCTCCGGGTTGTTGCTGAGCAGGGCGAGCCGTGACACCCCCAGGGCGTTCAGCATCTGCGCGGCCGCCGTGTAGTCGCGTTCGTCCTCACCGTGCCCGAGCGCCACGTTCGCCTGGTAGGTGTCCAGGCCGGCGTCCTGCAACGCGTACGCGTCGAGCTTCGGGTAGAGACCGATGCCGCGGCCCTCCTGCCGGAGGTAGAGCAGGAAGCCGCCGGCCTCGGCGATCCGTTGCACCGCCTCCCGCAGCTGTGGTCCACAGTCGCACCGCTGGCTGCCGAAAACGTCGCCGGTGAGGCACTCGCTGTGCGGGCGGACCAGCGGCGTCACCGCGTCGACATCGTTCCGGTCCCGCGCCGCCGCCCAGTCACCGAGCCCGAACGCGAGATGCTCCCGGGCGTCCACCAGCCCGTCGAAGGAGAAGACCCGGGCGGTCGTGGAGTACCCGTCGGGGAAGCGGAGCGGGACCGTGACCTGCGTACGAACGGTGGCGGTAGGCAGTGGTGCGTGCATTGTTCTCCTTTGTTAGGACGACGCCGGACCGCGTCGGCGTCGTCGGACCAGCAGGACGACGGCACCGGGGAGACTGGCCACCAGCACCAGTACCCCGTACACCATCGCCGTGGCGACCCCCTGGGCGGCGGTCAGGCCGGCGGCGCCGAACGCCCAGGCCGCCACCCCCTCCCGTGGCCCGAAGCCGCCGACGTTCGCCGGTACCGCCATGGCCAGCAGGGCCAGCAGGGTCAGCGGCACCAGTTGGGACAGCGGGGCGGTGGCACCCGCGGTACGGGCCGCGACCAGGAAGGTCGCCAGGTGGCCCAGCACCACCACAGTGGAGGCCAGCAGGACCCCCAGCCAGGTACGACGGGCGAGCACCCCGTCGCGGACGTCGGCCACGGCGGTACGCAGCGGACGGGTCCACCGCGCCGCGCCGTCCCGGGGCAGCGTGCGGAGCAGTACGAACACTCCGATCCCGACAGTCGCCACCACCACGGTCGCGACCGGCAGGTACGCCCGCACCGGCGACGGGAACGCGAACAGCAGCCCCAACGCGATCACGACCAGCACCACCTGGCCGGCGATCCGTTCCCAGACCACCGCCCGGATGCCGCGCGCGATGTCGCCGGCGTCCCGTCCATGTCGCACCGCGCGGTCCACGTCTCCCAGTACCCCACCGGGAAGAGTGGCATTCAGGAAAACCGCGCGGTAGCAGTGCGCGACGGCACTGCCCAGCGGCAGCCGTACGCCGAGTCCACCGGCGACCAGGCTCCACCGCCAGGCGCAGCAGACCGTGGTCAGTACGCCGATGCCGAGCGCGGCCGCGAGTGCGCCGGCGTCGATGAGGCGCAGTCCATCAAGGAACGGACCGGCGCCGAGTCGCCAGAACAGGAAGCCGAGGATCCCCACGCCAGCGAGCAGTCGTAGCCAGGCCCAGCCGGCACCGCGTCCGGTCCGGGCGGCCTGGCCCGGCCGGGCGACCGGACTCCCGGCCGGCGAGCGGGCCGGTGCCGGGGCGGGTTGGCGGCCGGGCCGACGGCCGGCCGGTCGCGGTACCCGCCCGGGCCGGCGGTCGGGTGGTGCCGGCGCGGCGGGGCCGGGCCGACGGTCGGACGTTCCCGGCGCGGCCGGCGCGGGCCGGCGGTCGGGCGGCGCCGGCACCGGGGACACGGTGCCGGGACGCAGTGCGAGCGCGCTCTCCGTGGTGAACATCGACCTGCTATACGCGCCCGGGTCGCCAAAGGTTCATTCGCCTCCGGCGAGGATGTCCCGGTGGTGGAGGACCACCTCAAGATCGCCGGCCGCCGCCTCGGCCCGCCGCCGGTCCGCGTACGCGCCGACCCGCTCGGCCAACTCGGGCCGCTGCGCGACGGCCGCGTCCAGCCAACCGGTGAACCACTCGGAGATCAGCGCGGCCTGGTCCGGCCCGAGCCGCCACGGGCTGGACCGGACGACGGTCGGCACGCCACGTCGGCGGAACGCCTCCACGCAGGCGTCGACGGCGTCCGGGCCGAGCAGACTCCGGCCGTCGACGGTCCGGCGCTGGTGGGCGTTGAACGCCTCGGCGATCTCGACGTCCAGCGGGTCGGCCGGGGTGAACTCCACCCGGCCGAGCACCGAGATGGTGAACAGGGTCGGACAGCCCGCGTCCGCGCAGGCCCCCACCATCCGGTCGAGTTCGTCGGCGGTCAGCATGTCGAGCAGCGCCGACGCGGTGATCAGCGTGGCGTCGCCGAGGTCGTCGGCGGTGAGCCGGGTGATGTCACACTCTCTGGTCTGGACACTGACCGGACCGCCGTCGGCGGCCCTGCCGGCCATCCCGGCCCGGGCCCGGGCCAGCAGGTCGGGGTCGCGGTCGTACATGACCCAGTGCTGGGGGCCGGGCAGTCGGGGGGCCAGCCACCGCCCCATCGAGCCCGTACCGGTGCCGAGGTCGTGGACGACGATCGGGCTGGTCTCGGCGAGGTGTCGACGGACCTGCTCGACGAGGTCCGTCGACCGGGCCGCCGCGTCGGCGGGCTCGCGCAGTGCCAGCCAGGCGGCGAATCCCAGGGTTTCGGTGCTCATCTCTCTCCTCGCTGCGGGTGTCGTCGCCGGCCGGGGAGCCGGGGGGAAGGCGGGGCCGGGAGAACCGGCCGGTGCGGGCAGGGGGTCGGTCCGGCGACCGTTCACACCGGACGTACCCGGGTCAGCACGTCGGCGACCCGGGCGGCGGTGACGGTCCAGTCGGTGAGGGTGTCCCGGCGCCGCTCGGCGGCGCGCCGCAGATCCCGGCGCAGGTCGTCGTCACCGAGCCAGCGGCGCAGCGCGCCGGCCAGCGCGTCCGGGTCGTCCGGTGCCACCAGCAGGCCCGGCCGGCCGCCGTCCGGGGCCCGTCCCACCGCCTCGGGCAGTCCGTTCGCCGCCGTGGCCAGCACCGGGATCCCGCGCGCCAGCGCCTCGGTGACCACCATGCCGTACGTCTCGCCACGGGACGCGAGTACCAGCAGGTCGGTGCCGTCATACGCGGCCGCGAGTTCCGCACCGGTGAGCGGTCCGGTCAGGTGTACCCGGTCGGCGAGGTGGTGGCCGTCGATCTGCCGGCGCAGCCGCGCGACGAAGTCCGGGTCCCGTGCCGTCGAGCCGACACAACGGCAGTGCCAGTCCAGCCCGGCGACCGCCGCCAGGGCCGTGACCAGTACGTCGTGCCCCTTCTGCGGGGTGACCGCCGCGACGCAGAGCAGTTCCCTGCCGGTCTGTGTGCCGACGGTCAGCGGTGCCGGGTCCACCCCGGGCGCCGCCGCGTACACCCGGTCGGCGGAGAGCGCGTACCGGTCGAGCAGGTGCCGGCGGGTCCACTCGCTGGTCGTGACGACGGCGGCGGCGCTCGCCAGGGTGGTCCGCTCCGCCCGGCCCAGCGCCGCCTCCTCCGCGTCCAGCGGCATGTGCAGCAGGACCACCAGACGCAGCCGCCGCGCCCGTGGGACCAGCACCTCCGGCACGGTGGAGGCGACCAGCCCGTCGAGCAGCACCACCGCATCGTCCGGCAGGGTGTCGAGCAGCGCGGCGAGGCCGGCCCGTTCGGCGGCGTCGGGCCGGGGCCAGCCGCCGGTCACCGGATGTTCCCGGACCGACCAGCCGGCCGCGGTCAGGCCCTGACAGAGCCGGCGGTCGTAGACGTTGCCCCCACTGGGCGTGGCCGGGTCGTCGATGTCGTTCGGCAGCACGACGTGGACGGTCCCGGCGCGCCCGGCCGGCCGGGCTCCGCCCGGACTCGGGCGAGGACCGTCATCCGGCTGACTGCCGGCCGGGCCCGAATCAGGGCTGGCACCCGGCTGGCCGTCGCCTGACCCCGGGTCGGGGCCGGTGTCCGGCCGGGTCCACGAGGTACGCGGACCCGGCCGGGCCGGGGTGTTCACAGCGGCCGCTCGTAGCTGGCCCAGGCGATGTGCGACTCGTGCAGGGTGACGGTGATCCCGGCCAGTCCGTCGGCGCCGGCGCCGAGCTGCCCGGCGTGCACCCGGTCGGCGAGCCGGTCGGCGATCGTCCGGGCCAGGATCTCCGTGGTGGTGTTGGTTCCGGCGAACGCCGGCTCGTCGTCGAGGTTGCGGTAGTTCAGCTCCCCGAGTACGTCCTTCAGCTCGGTCGCGGCCCGTCCGATGTCGACCACGATGCCGTCGGCGTCGAGCTCGGCCCGGCGGAACGTCGCGTCGACGACAAAGGTCGCCCCGTGCAGACGCTGGGCGGGTCCGAAGACGTCACCCCGGAAGCTGTGGGCGACCATGATGTGGTCCCGGACGGTCACGCTGAACACGAATCACTCTCCGTCGTACTCGATGAGGTGGCAGAGCGCGGGCAGGTCGCCCGTGCTGAGTCGGTGCAGGACGTCCGGCAGGTCCTCGAACCGGGAGCGCCCGGTGAGCAGCGTGTCGAACGCGGGATCCCGGAGCAGTTCCAGGGCGAGGGCCAGTCGGTCGGCGTAGCCGCGACTGGGCCGACGGGCCGGCGCGACGGTGCCGACCTGGCTGCCCCGGATGGTCAACCGACCGGAGTGGAACACGCCGCCCAGCGACAGGTTGACCTCGCGGTCGCCGTACCAGCTCAGTTCGAGGACGGTGCCCTCGGGGGCGAGCAGCTCCAGCGAGCGTTGCAGCCCGGCGGCGCTGGCGCTGGCGTGCACCACGAGATCACGGCCGGTGGCGGCGTCGGCCGGTGCGGCGAAGTCGACACCGAGGGCGGCGGCGATCGCGGCCCGCCCGGGATCGGTGTCGACCAGTTCGACCCGGACCCCGGGAAAGCGGGCGAGCAGGGCCGCGACGCAGGCGCCGACCATGCCGGCGCCGAGCACGGTGATCCGGTCGCCGACCAGCGGCGGGGCGTCCCAGAGCGCGTTCACCGCGGTCTCCACCGTGCCGGCCAGCACCGCCCGGGCCGGCGGCACCCCGTCCGGCACCGGCACCACGGCGGCGGCCGGGACGACGTACACGGTCTGGTGCGGGTGGAGACAGAAGACGGTACGCCCGCGCAGCTCCGCCGGACCCGCCTCGACCACCCCGACGCTGAGGTAGCCGTACTTCACCGGGGCGGGAAAGTCGCCCTCCTGGAACGGGGCGCGCATCACCGCGTACTGGCTCTCCGGCACCCGACCGGCGAAGACCAGGGTCTCGGTGCCCCGGCTGATCCCGGACCAGCGGCTGCGGACGAGGACCTCGTCCGGGCCGGGTTCGGGCAGGGTCGTCGACCGAATCTCGCCCTCGCCGGGCGCGTTGAGCCAGAAGGCGCGGGCGTGCCGGCTCACCGGTTCCTCCTCATCCGATCCACGTCAACTCGGTTCCGGTACCCATCATCCGAACTCACCTCGACCCATCCGAAATCCTGTCGAACTGTTCGGCCGGATTTTCCGTACCCATGATCAGGGGCGCAACGATAGACACGGAGGAACGGTGGCAAAGGTTCAAAGTGGCCCGCTGGCCGGGCTCATCGGCCAGATCCTGGTGCTGGCGGGCCTCGCCGGGACCGTCGGCCTGAGCGTCGTGGGCTGGCTGGTCGGCGCGGCGTACGGGGTGGCCGTCTGCGCCGCCCTCGTCCGGGGCCTGCACCTCTCGGGTGCGGCCCGACTCGGGCCGGCCGACTGGGTGACGTCGGCCCGGAGCACACTCGTCGGCGGCGTGGCGGCCCTGACGGTCGACTCGTTCCACCGGCCGACACCGGTCACCCTGCTGGTCGTGCTCGCCGCGGTGGCGCTGGCCCTGGACGGGGTCGACGGTCAGGTGGCCCGACGTACCGGCACCGCCAGCCCGCTCGGCGCCCGGTTCGACATGGAGGTCGACGCGGTCCTGCTGATGGTGCTCAGCGTCTACGTCGCGCCGACCGTCGGTGGCTGGGTGCTCGCCATCGGCGGCATGCGGTACGTCTTCGTCGCGGCGATGTGGGTGCTGCCCTGGCTGCGTGGAGCGTTGCCGCCCCGGCACTGGCGGAAGGTCGTGGCGGCGACCCAGGGCGTCGTCCTGGTCGTCGGGACCGCCGACGTGCTCCCCCGGCCGCTGACGGTCGCGGTGCTGGCAGCCGCCGTCGTCCTGCTCGTCGAGTCGTTCGGTCGGGACGTCCGCTGGCGTTGGCGGCACCGCGACGGCGGTACGCCGAGCCAGGCGCCCCGGGCCCGAGTGGAGCAGCCCCGCACCCCGGCCGCCGGATTCGCCCGGTGAAGGCCCCGACGCCGGCCGACCCGGTGACGAACCCGACGCCACCCGCCTCGACGGACGGCACGCCCCCGCCCGCCCCGGCGACCTCCCCGAAGGACGCACTGTCCACCCAGCCGGCGCCGACCGCCGGGCCGGCCGACCCGGTCACCGCCGAGGACACGACGCCGGACCGCACGACGAGCGGCGACCCGGCACCGGCCGACGATCCGCCGGCGCCGGCGGCCGGGTGGCGTCGGAGTGCCCGGCGGGTCGCGACCTGGACGCTCACCGCCCTGGCCGGCCTGCTGGTCTTCCTCGCCCTGGTCGTACCGAACCAGCCCAGCCGGTTCACCCCCGGACAGTTCGCCCGGATCCCGGTCGAGGCCGTCCTCGCGCTCGCCCTGTTCCTCGTCCTGCCGGGACGGGCCCGGCGGGTCGCGGCGGTGCTGACCGGCGCCGGCCTGGGCCTGTTGACCATCCTGAAGTTCCTGGACATGGGCTTCTACACGGCGTTCGACCGTCAGTTCGACCCGCTGATCGACTGGATGCTGCTCGACGACGGGGTGAACTTCCTCACCGACGCGGTCGGTCGGGCCGGGGCGATCGGCGCGGTGGCCGGAGCGGTGCTGCTCGCCGTCGGGCTACCGGTGCTGATGACGCTCGCGATGCTGCGGCTGGCCCGGACGGTCGTCCGGCACCGCAGGCTGACGAGCCGGGCCGGCCTGGCGGTCGGTGCCGCCTGGGTGGTCTGTGCGGTGCTCGGCGCGCAGGTCGTGCCGGACCTGCCGGTCGCCTCGAAGAGCGCGGGCGGGCTCGCGTACCACCGGGTGCTGCAGGTCCACGAAGGCATCCTGGACCGGGAGAAGTTCGCCGCCGAGACCGCCGTCGACGCGTTCCAGGACACCCCGGGCAGTGAACTGCTGACCGCGCTGCGGGGCAAGGACGTCATCATCGCCTTTGTCGAGAGCTACGGGCGCGACGCGGTCGAGGAGCCAGAGTTCGCCCAGGTCGGCGCGGTGCTGGACGACGGCACCCGGCGGCTGGCCGCAGCCGGGTACGGCACCCGGAGCGCCTTCCTCACCTCGCCGACCGCCGGTGGCGGCAGTTGGCTCGCCCACGCCACCCTGCTCTCCGGGGCGTGGGCCGACAACCAGCAGCGGTACCAGAGCCTGCTCGCCACCGACCGGCTGACCCTCAACGGCGCGTTCCGGCGCGCCGGCTGGCGGACCGTCACCGTGATGCCGGGACTCACCGATCCCTGGCCAGAGGCGGACTTCTTCGACAACGACCGGCTCTACGGTGCCAAGGACCTCGGCTACCGGGGCCCGAGGTTCAGTTTCGCGCCGATGCCCGACCAGTACACCCTGGCCGCGTTCCAGCAGCGGGAACGGTCGGATCCGGAGCACGCCCCGGTGATGGCGGAGATCCCGTTGATCTCGAGCCACTCGCCCTGGACCCCGCTGCCCCGCCTGCTCGGCTGGAACGAACTCGGCGACGGTTCGGTGTTCCGGCCGATGGCGAAGGCGGGACCGTCGAAGGACGAGGTGTACCGGGACCCGGCCCGGGTCCGCACCCAGTACCGGCTCTCCATCGAGTACTCGGTCAGCACCCTCATCTCCTACGTGGAGACGTACGGCGACGACGACCTGGTGCTGATCTTCCTCGGCGACCACCAGCCGGCTCCGGTGGTGACCGGGGAGGGGGCGAGCCGGGACGTGCCGATCTCGATCGTCGCCCGGGACCGCGCGGTACTGGACCGGATCTCCGGTTGGAAGTGGCAGGACGGTCTGCGGCCGGGCGCGCAGGCCCCGGTGTGGCGGATGAACGACTTCCGGGACCGTTTCCTGACCACCTTCGGCCGTTGAGCCCCCGCCGCACCGGCCCACCGCCAGCGCGGTCGGCCGGTGCGGGCGCCGGGGCTACCTGGCGAGACGCTGGGCGAGCCAGGCCAGCGCCAGCGGATAGCGGTGGTCGATGCCGCCGTGTCCGCCGTCGAAGAGTTCGAGGTGGATCCGCTCGTCCGGCACGCCGACCCGGCCGAGTTCGGCACGGAACGCCTCGGCGCCCAGGTCGAGGTACCACTCGTCCCGGGTGCCGGCGTCGATCCAGACCGCCCGCAGCGAGCGGACCGCGTCGGCGTACCGGTCGACCATCCGGACCGGGTCCCAGTCCAGCCAGCGTTGCCAGATCTCCGGCCGGAGCACCCCGGTACGCGGGTCGAAGGGCAGTCGCGGGGTGCCGTCCGGGTCGGCGGAGAAGCACGCGCTGGAGACCAGCGCGACCAGCAGCGACTGGTCGCCGGGCCGGCTGAACGGGGTACGCGACCGGAAGTCCTCCCACCAGCGGAGGATGTCGTGGTCGTGGTCGCGCAGCGCGCGGGCCGCCTTGGGGAACTCCGACAGGTAGCAGTACTCGTAGAGGGTGTCGCCGGCGTGGGTGGCGAGGGCGCCGAACAGGTCGGGGCGGAGCATCGGCGTGATCATGGCGCCGAAGCCGCCGGACGACTTGCCGCTGATCGCCCGCGAGTCGCGGTGGTTGATGGTCCGGTACCGGGCGTCCACCCAGGGCACCACCTCGTCGCAGAGGTACGAGTGGTACGCGCCGGTGCCCGGCGAGTCGACGAACTGCGAGCCGCCGTACGCGGTCCAGGCGTCCACGTAGACGACCACGCAGCCGGGTGCCCGGCCGGAGGCGAAGACGGCGTCGGCGGTCTCGATGAACGGCTGCTGGAACGGGGACCGGTTGGCCCACATGCCGAGGTGACCGGTGAGGCCCTGGATGACGTACACGGTGGGGTAGCGGGTGTCGGTGTCGTCGTCGTACCCCGGGGGGAGGTAGACCCAGACCGGTCTCTCGTACGGGTCGCCCAGCGGGTTGTCCCGCAGCAGGTCGGAGCTGATGACGGCACGGTCGAGCCGGCCCGCGAGTTCCACGTTCCACGGCAGCATGTGCCCAGCTAACCGCAGTGCCCGGCAGCTCACCAGGTGGTCCGGCGGCGGGTGTGCCGAGGCCCACTCCGGACCGGGTGGTGCCGCCGGCCACCGGCCCGTGGCCCAAAAATAATTAACAAGGCTTACGAATCGACCGACCCGCATGTAGCCTGAGCCGACGCGGCGGCGCCCGGGCAGGTCGAGCGGCGATCTGGCGCCACCGCCTGCCCGCCGGAGGTGCTGATGCGTTCCCCCTCGACCGTCCTACGCAGGGCGTCCGCCCTGTTCCTGGCCCTGTTGGCCGGACCGGCGCTGGCCGGTCCCGCGACCGCCGGACCACCCACCGCGACCGGTGGGCCCACCGCGCCCGGAGACGTCCGCCAACTCGACAGTGTCATCCCCGCACCGATGCAGACCACCGCCGACACCCGGGCGAACTTCCGGCTCGGCCCGGCCACCCTGATCCGTACCCAGTTCGGTTCGGCCGAGGCGCGCCGGGTCGGCGAGCACCTCGCCGGAGTGCTGCGCCCGGCCACCGGCTACCCGCTGCCGGTGGTGCCGGCGGCCTCCTCCCGACCGTTCGGGATCACCCTGCTGCTCGGTGGAGCCGACGCCCGGGTCGGCCGGGGCGGCTACCAGCTCGACGTCACCCGGTCCGGGGTCACCATCCGGGCCACCTCCGGCGAGGGACTCTTCAACGGCGCCCAGACGCTGCGGCAGTTGCTGCCCGCCGCGGTCGAGTCGTCCGAGCGGAGTCGGCGGACCTGGACGGTGCCGGGTGGCCGGATCGTCGACCAGCCGAGGTTCGGCTACCGGGGCGCGATGCTGGACCTCGCCCGGCACTTCCACACCCCGACGGAGATCCGCACCTACATCGACCTGATCAGCCAGTACAAGGTCAACCACCTGCACCTGCACCTCAGTGACGACCAGGGCTGGCGGATCCAGATCGACAGCTGGCCCCGGCTGACCACGGTCGGCGGCGGTCCCGGCACCGGTGTGGACGGGGTCGGCCCCGGCTACCTGACCAAGGCCGAGTACCGGGCGCTCAACGCGTACGCCGCCGCCCGGTACGTGACGATCGTGCCCGAGATCGACATGCCCGGGCACACCAACGCCGCGCAGTCGACGTACGCGGAACTCAACTGCGACGGGGTGGCGGTGCCGCCGCGTACCGACATCGCGGTCGGCTACAGCTCGCTCTGCGTGGAGGACGAACTCACGTACACGTTCGTCGAGGACGTGATCCGGGAACTCGCCGCGATGACCCCCGGCCCGTACCTGCACATCGGCGGCGACGAGGCACACGCCACCACCGACGAGCAGTACCGGACCTTCATGGACCGGGTCATCCCGATGGTCGCCCGGTACGGCAAGCGGGCCTTCGGCTGGCACGAGATCGCCAAGGTGTCGCCGCCCACCTCGGTCGTCCCGCAGTACTGGGGCACCGGCGCCACCGACGCCTCGGTGGCCGCCGCCGCGGCCCGGGGCAACAAGGTGCTGATGTCCCCGGCCAACCGCACCTACCTGGACATGAAGTACGACCGCTCCACGCCGCTCGGGCTGAGCTGGGCCGGCCTCATCGAGGTCCGGGACGCGTACGACTGGGACCCGGCCACCCGGCTCCCGGGCGTCGGCGAGGAGTCGATCCTCGGCGTCGAGGCGCCGCTCTGGTCGGAGACCCTGCGCAGCATCGACGACATCGAGTTCATGGCCTTCCCCCGGCTGCCGGCCATCGCCGAACTCGGCTGGTCGACGCCGCAGACCCACGACTGGGAGTCGTTCCGGCAGCGGCTGGCCCAGCAGGCTCCGCGCTGGACGGCCCAGGAGGTGAACTTCTACCGGTCGCCGCAGGTCCCCTGGGTCGACTGATCCCCCACATCCGACCGCTTGGAAGGGGGCGTTCCGCCATCGGCGGGACGCCCCCCCGTCACTCCGGTCGGCGTCCGCCGACCCGTCACACACCGAGGCCCAGGTCGCCGACGACCGAGAGCAACCGGAGCCGCTCATGGCTCTCGCTGCCCGGGGCGGCGGTGAAGACCAGCAGCAGCTGCGACTGGTCGGGGTCGACCAGGGTCTGGCAGTGCAGTTCGAGGAGCCCGACCTCCGGATGCCGGATCCGCTTCGGCGCGCAGTACGGGCCCGGGACCAGATGCTCACGCCACAGCTCGGCGAACTCCGGGCTGGCCGCCAACAACGCGGTGACGATCTCCCCGACCCGCGAGCCCGCGCCGTCCCGGGTGTACACGGCGTGCAGGTTCGCCGCGATCAGGCGGCTGTGCGCCGCCCGGTCCTCCGCCGGGTGACGCAGCCGGGTCGCCGGGTCGGTGAACCAGCGGTAGTGCAGGCTACGGGCCAGCCCGGTGTGCCGGCGCTCGTCGCCGAACAGCGCCACCGACAGCCGGGTATGCGACGTCGATCCAGGGATCAACAGACCCTGGACAGCCAACCCCTACCTGGCGGCGTCGAGCATCCGGCGCACCTGGGCGGCCAATTCGACCGACGCGTCGATCTCGACCTTGCGGATCGACACGCTCTCCACGTTGAAGCCGAACGGCAGGCCCAGCCGCCGGCAGAAGGTGATCAGTTCGGCGGCGTTGGCCAGACACTGCTCGTAGGACTCGGTGAGCGGATCGTCGGCGTGCCGCAGCGCGTTCTCCAACCACCGGGGCACCTCGACGCCGAGCCACTGGAGGAAGGCCAGGGTCTTCAGCGATCCGCAGACCGAGAGGGTGAGGATCACCGGGCGGGGCGTCAGGCCGCGTTCCCGGCAGGCGTAGAGGTAGTCGGAGAGCAGGCTCTTGGTCGCGGAGACGTCGTAGACCACCTGGGTGATGAAGTACCCGCAGCCGGCCTCCTGCTTGGCCAGCATCCGCAGGTGCTCGTCCCCGTTCCGGGTGTACCGCTCGGTGATGGCGACCGCGCCGAGCGGCAGGTCCGGCCGGAGTCGCCGACGCAGTTCGTGTGCCCGGCGCAGGCGGGTGTGCACGGTCTTCTGCCCGGACGAGGCGCCGACGAAGACGCCGGCGACCCGGTCGACGTCCGCCGCGCCGAGCCACTCTCCCAGCTCAGCTTCCGGATACTTGCCGACACAGCGGTAGACGACCACCGGACGCCGCCAGTCGCGGAGATGGTCGGCGTGGAAGACGGCCGGGTCGATGGTCGGCAGGTACGGGAACGGGCGGTCGGCCGGGTTCCGGTCGCTCTCGTCGTCGATGTCGTAGAGGACCAGCCCGTCCAGGTCCAACGGCGCCAGTCGGCCGACGGTGACCCGGGCCACCTCCTCGATCTGCTCGGCGGAGGCGCTGCGCCGGGGCGGCGTGACCGCGAAGAGCAGCATGCCACTGTGCGCCTCCGCGAGCATCGTCCGCAGCGGCGGGCGGCGGGCAGGCGTGCCGACCCCGCCCGGGCCGGGCACCACGGGGTGGTCCTCGGGATCGTGCGGCATGCCGGCCAGGTTAGCCCAGGCCCGGCCAGGCCCGGGGCGACGACACCCCCGGCGACGGTGCCGGTCCGGGCTACAGCTCGCTGACCACCACGTCGAGCTGGCGCGGCCTTCCGGCCCCGACAGGCTGCTCCTCGACGGTGTACTTCAGGTCCCGCAGCGCCTCGACCAGTTTTGTCGGCGTGCGTGGCACCGGACCGGCGGCGAGCAGGTCGCGGACCAGTCGCCCCTTGGTCGCCTTGTTGAAGTGGCTGACCACGGAACGCCGGGCCACCCCACCCACGAGCTGCTCGTGCAGCACCCGTACGGTCACCGTCCGCTCGGCGACCGGGCCGGTGGGCCGCCACATCGCCGCGTACCCGCTGGACCGCAGGTCCAGAACCGGGCCGCCGCCGGCCAGCTCGGGCAGCACCGGGTCGAGGACCCTCCGCCAGTACGTCGCCAGCCCGCCGACCCCTGGCAGGGTGACCCCGCCCGACAGCCGGTACGCCGGAATCCGGTCCGACACCCGGAGAACACCCCACAGCCCGGAGAAGATCAGCAGACTGCGCCGGGCCCGGGTGCGGGCCGACTGGCTGAAACCGGTCAGGTCGAGGGCGTCGTAGAGCACCCCCGTGTAGATCCGCCCCGCCGGCTGGGCGGGGGCGGTCCGCAGTACGGCGTTGCGGTCCAGTTCCGCGTCCTGCCCCGGGCTGAGCCCGAGTATTTCCCGGGTCCGCTCGCGGTCGCCGACCGAGCAGAGGTCGACCAACGCGTTCAGGACCCGTTCCCGGGCGGGGGTCAGGTCCGGCCGGACCAGCCCGGCCAGTTCGACCCGGCCGCCGGTGGCCGGCGCGGTCTTTCCCTCCGAGGGCGGCAACAGGATCAGCACGACGCCAAGCCTAGGCAGCCCGACGCGGCCTCCCCGGTGCGGGTGGACAGCTGTCGCCAACCCGACGAATGATCACAACCGTCACGGCGGCGGTTGCCGGTGCGCGGCCGCCGACCGGGACGGCTCAGCCCGGTGCCGGCCCGGTCGCGTACGGGTTGCCGGCGGTCAGCCGCAGGGTGAAGGCGCCCCGCTCCCGGCTCAGCGCCACGTGGTTGCAGGACTGGTAGGTGATCCAGAGGCCGAGCCCACCCGCGCCACCGTTGCGGGACGGCAGCAGACCGACGAACGGGTCCGTCGGTCCGTCACCGGTGTCACTGACCTCCACCACGATCCGGTCGTCCCCGCTCCAGATCCGCAGCCGGGCCGGCGGTTCGCCGTGCCGGAACGCGTTCGTCACCGTCTCGCTGACCGCGACGACCAGGTCCTCGACCTCGTCGGCCGGCAACTGGCCCCGGTCGGCGTCGTAGACGGCACGACGGGCCAGGGCGGGGGTCGGGTCGGTCAGCTCGACCAGCGGTGTCGTCCGCTGCAGCGGATCCGGCGGCACGGACCGCCGCTCGGTGAGGTACGCCTTCGGCTCGACGTAGCTGACGCTCGGCAGGTGCCGGCCGTCCGCCGTGGCGACCCGGGGATGCGTACGCAGCACGTCCTCGAGCACCGGGGCAGGGGTGATCCGGGTGTCGTAGGCGCACATGCTCCAGAGCGGGAAGTCGTCGTACGCGTGGTTGATCGCCGACTCGTAGCGGGCCCACCAGTCCCAGGTCGGGCCGAACACCACCGGGGACAGCTCGCCGATGATCCGGATCTGGCCGGCGCCCCCGGCGACGTACGAGGCGAGCAGTTCCCGGTACGACCTGATCGCCCCGGCCGGTCGGGCGTACACGTCCCCGCCGGCGAGGAACGACACCCCCGAGTCGGCGGGGAGCGCCGTCCGGAGCAGCGCCGCGTTCCGCTCACCGAACGCCACCACGGTCGGCTCGCCCGCCTCGACCCCGCCGAGCAGGAACGGCACCGCGACGGCGAGCAGTTCCTCGTCCGAGGCGTACGGGACGGCCTCGTGGTAGTAGCCGTCGTGGCCCATGGCGGCGCCGGTTCTCATCGGGCGGCCTCCACCCGGATCCCGGTGAGGCCGAGCAGGTCGATGAGGCGGCCGGCGGAGTTCCGGCCGGTACGCAGCACCACCTCGGCGCCGCGACTGCGGCCGTACTCCCGCAGGTGCAGGAGACAGCGGTGGTCGACGAACCGCAGGGCAGCGGCCTGCACCACCAGCTCACCATCGACCGGCGTCAGGTCGGCGCGCTCCAGCGCGGTCATGAACAACTCCTGGTGCAGTTTGTCCAGTTCACCGGAGATCGCGGCGACGCCGTCGCCCGGCGCACAGGCGTGCAGCCGGAAGAGGACGTCCTCGGCGTTGGTCTCCGGATGCAGGCAGGCCAGCTCGGCGATCGCCCGATCGCCGAGTTCCGGACGGTGGTAGGCGCAGATCGCCGACATCGGTCGGATCCGCATGTAGCGGTCGATGAGGTGCTCGTACCGGGTGAAGGCCGCGAGTTGCGTCGGGGTCCGTACCAGCGCGGTCGCCTCGGCGACGACCCGGAAGCCGGTGTAGCCGCTCGCCAGGGCCTCGTCGGTGGCGGCCGCGTAGGCGGCGACCTGCGCCGGCGGGTCGACCACCCGGTCGGCGTAGGCGGTGGTCGTCGAGACGAGCCGGGCGGCTCCCCGGCGCAGCGCGTCCGGGAGGCCGGCGACGTCGCGCAGTCGCTCGACGAGCCGGTCCGGCTCCTCCGGGCCGACATACCAGACCCGCTCCCCGGCGGCGAGCCCCTCGGCCAGGAAGTCCCGGGCCCGCGCGTCGAACGCCGCCGGATCGTCGTAGGACCAGCAGAGGTGACGGGAGCATGGAGCTGGCGACATGTCGCCAACCATCCTGATCGCCCCCATGTGACGAGCATATGTCGGTCCCGCCGGTCGTCACAGTCGGCGGACCCGGCGACGCTCCGCCCGCCGGTCGGACCCGGGCAATCGCTCCGGTCAGACCCGGCAAAACGCCCCGCCGGTCCTGCTATCCGGCGTTCCGGCTCCGGGCGGCCTGGATCCGGGCCCGGGCCCGGGCCGTCTTGATCGCCCTGGTCAGGGTCCCGATGTCGTACGCGCCGTAGTGACGGCGGCCGTTGATGAAGAACGTCGGCGTACCGGAGACGCCGCTCAGGTCGGCCGAGTCGATGTCGTCGGAGATCCGGTCGTCGTGGGCGTCGGTGAGCAGGTCGTGGGAGAACCGGTCCCGGTCGAGGCCGAGTTCGTCGGCGTACCTGATCAGGTCGTCGCTGGTCAGGGCGTTCTGGCGGGTCAGCAGCAGGGCGTGCATCGGCCAGAACGCGTCCTGGGCCGCCGCCGCCTCGGCCGCCGCCGCCGCGAGTCGGGCCTGCGGGTGGACGTCGGAGAGCGGCAGGTGACGCCAGACGTAGCGCAGGTCGGAGTCGGTGAGCAGCTCCCGGACCACCGGCTCGGCCTGCCCGCAGTACGGGCACTGGAAGTCGCCGTACTCGACGAGGGTGACCGAGGCGCTGTCCGGTCCCCGGACGTGGTCCCGGTCCGGGTCGACCGGCGGCATCAGGTCGATGAGCTGGTCGACGTCGCCGAGCAGGGCGCGGGCCCGCCGGGGCGTCGGCTGCGCGGCGGTGATCCGGAACACCGCCCAGGTGAGCAGGGACGCGACGAGCACGGTGCTCAACACCCCGACCTTCGCCTCGGCCAGCTGTGGACCGTCGAAGGCGAGGGTGGCGATCAGCAGCGAGACCGTGAATCCGAGACCGGCGATGGTGCCGCTGCCGAGCACCGCCGCCCAGCCCACGGCCGGGCGGATCCGGCCCCGGGTGAAACGGCTCAGCAGCCAGGAGATCCCGACGACGGCGATCGGCTTGCCGAGCACGTACCCGAGGAGGATGCCGAGGGTGATCGGCGAGGTGAAGGCGCGGGCGAGGAACCGACCGTCCAGCGTGATGCCGGCGTTGGCCAGGCCGAAGACCGGAACGATCACGTAGCTCGCCCACGGGTGGTACATCCGCTGGAGCCGGTCGTTGGGTGACAGTGACCGGGCCAGCCCCCAGGCGGCCGAGCGGGCCAGCTCGGGGGTCGGTTGTTCGCGGAACAGCCGGAACCGTTCGGTGGCCCGTTCCAGCGCGCTCCGGTTGGGGGTGTAGGCGGTGGCGGTCAGCCCGATGGCGAGGCCGGCGACCACCGGTTCCACCCCGCCGGCCAGCAGTGCCGCCCAGAGGGCGATGCCGAACGGCAGGTAGACGAGTCCGCGCCGGACGCCGAGCAGCCGCAGCCCGAGCAGCACGGCGAACATCACCACCGCGACCACCAGCGGGGTGACCTTGACGTTCTCGCTGTACACGACCCCGATCACGACCAGCGCGACCAGATCGTCCACCACGAAGACGGTGAGCAGGAAGATCCGTACCTGCTGGGGGACGCCGCGGCCGAGCAGGGAGAGCAGGCCGAGGGCGAGCGCGGTGTCGGTGGACATCGCCACTCCCCAGCCGTGCGCCCCGACGCCGCCCTGGTTGAACAGCAGGTAGATCAGCACCGGGATCAGCATGCCCGCCAGGCCGGCGGCGAGCGGCAGCGCGAACCGTCGCCGGTCCCGCAGGTCGCCGAGGTCGAACTCGCGGCGGGCCTCCAGCCCGACGACGAGGAAGAAGAACGTCATCAGTCCTTCGTTGACCCAGTCACGCAGATCCTGCGTGACGCCGAGGTGGCCGAGCCGGATCGACAGTTCGGTCCCCCACAGCGTCTCGTACGAGTGGCTGTCGACGTTCGCCCAGGCCAGGGCCGCGACGATGGTCGCCACGAGGATGCCGGCGCTGCCCGACTCGGTACGCAGGAACCGGCGCAGCGGAGCGGACACCTCGTGCCGCCACACCGTCCGCCCGCGCATCCCGGACGAAGGAGATCCAGTCACCGACGCTCCACCCGCCCCCGGTCGCCTCCCCGAGGTGTATCACGGGTGCCCGGAGAACCCGGACAGTTCAACGATTCCCGGACCGACCCGGACGGTCACCACACCAGGACGAGGCTGGATTCCGCCGGACCGGGCGGTCACCGGAACAAGACCAGTTGGGTTCCACCGGACCGGGCGGTCACCCGGCCTTGGCCAGGCTGGATTCGACGGGGCGGGTCGGCGGGTACCAGGGTTCGGGTCGGGCGGTGGCCACCTTCAGCCAGGAGACCAGCGGCTCGGCGTTGCCGCGCAGCCACGCCAGGTCGCCGAAGCCCCGGTCCCAGCCGGCTGCCTCCAGCGCCTCCGGGCGGCAACCCCACAACCGGCAGAGCAGTTCGTCGACCACCGTCGGCCGGTAGCGCAGCCGCAGCAGCGGCCGGTGCGGGTCGGGATGCGGCAGCCGGTCGGTGAGCCGCAGTGCCGAGCCGACCATCCGGCGGGTCAACTCCAGCACCTCCGGCCGGGCGAGCTCCGGCGGCAGGCACCGGTACGGCAGGACCTTGTTGTTGACCGTGCCGAAGGCGCGCACCAGCACCCGCAGCGTCGCCTCGGCCGCGGGCAGCTTCCGCTCGTCGGCGGTCAGCCAGCCCGAGCCGGTGACCCCCTCGTCGGTCAGCCCCCGCTGCCGGGCCAGGTCGAGGGCCCGGCGTTCGACCTCCGACGGCGGGGTCCCCGGGTCGGCGCCGACCAGCAGTCGCAACACGTGTCGGCGGTGCAGGGCCGGGAACTCCGGATGCAGGATCATCAGGGCGTTGATCACCTTGGCGTCGTTCACCCAGCGCTCCCCCGCCGTCCCGCCGTGGTGCCGGGTCCGCCACGCCTCGAAGAAGACCGTGCCGACCGACTCGATCACGGCGTCGGCGTCGTCCCGTGGGCGCAGTCGCCGGTCGCCGGCCGCCGCCAGCCGCAGCAGCTCCCGGGCGTCGTCGGCCTTGGCGTCGATCGGGTGCGTCGCGGCCCAGGCCGCGTACCGGTCGTGGCTGTCCCGCAGCCCCGCCGCGTACGCCCGACGCCGCAACATCCGGGGACCCCGGGCCCGGAACGGCACCTGCCGGGCACATTCGAGCAGGGCGTCGGCCCCGGCCCGGTCGAGCACCCCGGCGGCGACCGCGGCGGCGAGCGAGACCCGCAGGTTGACCAGCGGCTCACTGAGCGGACGGTGGCCCTCCTCGGCCGGCCCGTGCACGATGGTCACCTCGTCGTCGTCGGTGACCACCCCGTCCCGGTAGAACTCGAAGATCCGGCCGACCCCACGCATCCCGTACGGCCACAGCTCGGCGGCGCGCAGGGCGCCCATGCTGCTGCTGCCGGCCACGACGACTCCACGGTCCAACGCGTCGAGCAGTTCCTTGTGTCGGATCGGGGCGGTGAGCAGGAACAACCCGTCGATGATCAGTACCCGGTCGCCCGGGCGGGGGGCGAGCCGGAGCAGGTCGCCGTGCCGGATCGGCGGCAGCGGCGTGGCGCCGGGCAGCAGCGCGGTGACCTCGGCCGTGGGCAGGGTCGGACCGACGAAGACGTAGTCGTGGGGCATCAGTGCTCTCCCGGCCGTCGGGACATCTCGTGCAGGGTGTAGAAGTCGAGCCCCGGCGCGATCACCTTGCTGGCCGGGATGCCGACGTCGGCCCGGGTCATGTCCACCACGAACGGCTCCATCCCGGTGACGTCCATGATCCGCCGCGCGCAGTGTCGTACCGTGGCCTCGACGTCGTGCCCGTCGACCGCCACGGAGCCGGTGACCGGGCCGAGGGTCCGCTGGTGCACGTTCGGGTTGGCCAGCGGGTCCGCGGTGACGTAGTGTGCCGCGTCGATGTCGTCCCGGGCTCCGGAGACGACGGCGAGCCGGGACTGGGCGGCCTCGGCCATCGCCCGGGCCGCGGCGAGCCCGGCGTCGAGGTGGCAGCCGAAACCACCACAGACGATCGGCAGGTCCGGTGACCAGATCGAGCAGGCGTAGGTGGGTACGCCCAGCCGACCGGTCGCCTCGACCAGCTCCACCCAGCAGCCGGCACCGCGCAGCGCGGCGAGCACCGCCTCGGCGACCGGGTGCCGGGCGGTGCCCGGGTCGACGTACCGGCGGTCGGCCAGCGGGGTGGTGCAGTACGGGGTGATCGAGTCCCGTTCGATGATCTCCAGCAGGGCGTGCAGGGTCGCCTCGGCGGCGGTGTTGCCGGTGGCGAGCCCGTTGCTGCTGGGATGGAAGAGCACGTCGTGCCAGGGCATGACGCCGGTGAAGTCGAGCCGGATCAGGTCGACCGGCGCCAGACATCTGGCACCGGTCAGCAGGCCCCGGCCGACGACCCAGTCCAGCACCGTCGCGTCGGTCAGCGGGGAGCGCTGGGCCAGCTTCAACGCGCGTACGTCGTACCCGACGCCGAGGTCGCGGGCGGCACCCCGGGCGACGATCGGCAGCCGGTCGTTCTCGGCGTGCCAGGTCTCGATGCTCTCCATCGCGGCGCTGACCCACGCCTGCACCGGGTCGAGTCCGGTGCCCAGGCTCACCGACAGCGTCCGCCCGCAGGGCCGGTACGCCACACAGGTCGGCAGTCCGATCTCGTCCAGACCGGTCACGTCCGCGACCCGGGTGATACCGAACCGGGACAGCATCGGCCGGACCCGCTCCCGGGTCCGTTCCGGGCTCGCGCTGCGGAACGGACTGGTCACTGGCCCCGTACCGGCTGACGCCACCGCCACCGCCGGACCCTCGTACGGCATCTCGACTCCTCCCCACACCCGACACCGACCGGCACGCCGACGGTCACCGGTGGCGGAAACCGTGCGACCCGGGCGGTGGTGAGCCGTCCGGGCCGCACGGTGTCGAGCCGTCCGGTGACGCGGTGGTCGATCAGGTGCTGACGTAGCAGGCGATGATCACGACCGGTGCCTCGGCGGCGGCGCCGCCGCCCGCGACGGTCTCCAGCTCCTTCTCGTCCAGCTCGCTGACGTCGACGAGCGGAGCCGCCGGCACGTGCAGGACGTGCCGACCGGGGGTGCTGTTCCAGTCGTCGACCAGCTGCGCCGAGGCGAACAGCCCGTCGGCCTGGCTGCGGTCGAGCACGACCTCGGCGTCCGGTGACACCGGCAGACCGGCCTCGATCGCGTACTTCTTCGGGTTGGCGAGCAGCTTGCGCTCCTCGGCCTCGTCCTGCCACACCTTGCCCATGATGGTGGTGTACTTGCTCAGGAACTCTTCCTGTTCGGCACTCACGGCGCTTCCTTTCCGGGGGAATTGACGACTGCAGTCCCGGCTGCTGTCGAAAACGTACAAGCGACGGATTCGCTGTTTCAAGGAGCTGGGTGCGGTTTACATCGTTCCGAGCCGACGGGTGTTCTTGCTGTCATTGATCGGTGAAATCGTCACGTCGTGCTGCAGCACGGGCAACAGCAGGCGCAACTCGCGTCAATTCCGCCGACCACCCGGTCCAGTTCGTCCTCGTCGAGTTCCCCCGGCGCGATCGGCTCGATGCGGGGGATGAACAGGGTGAAGACACCACTGTCCACGGCCGCCTCCCAGGCCCGTACCTGGACGTCGATGTTGGGTTCCGCGTCCGCCGTCTCCCGTACGACGCTGATCTCGACCTCCTCCGGCACCTGCAGGCCATGCTGGGCGAGCAGGCCCCGGGGGTCCTCGGCGAGCTGCCGCTCGGTCGCCGGGTCGGCCCAGACCTCGGCGACCAGCCTGCTGTACGCGGCGATGAACATCGCCCGATCCTTCGGCGCCATCTGCTGTCCTCCTCGAACCTTTCGGATACGCCGCCCACCGTTGCGAATATTGGCGCGGCCGGCACGGAAAATACTGCGGCCCGATGACCCCGACACGCCAGAAAACAGGCCGGATGGCACGGATGCGCACCGCGACCACACCTCGCGCGGCACGGATCGGTGTCGATTCTGGATTTACCCACGCCCATACCACACGGGTCGCCCGTGCTGGGATTGTACGAGGTACGCCCCGACGTCCGGCAGTAGTAGTTTCACCTATACCCGCCGGTCGTACGCATTGATAGGTTGGCATCGCCCGCGCGACCGGAGGAGTGCCATGACGGCGAGCCTGTCCCCCGTCGGCGACCGCGCCGGTTCCGCGCCGGTCCCCGAGCGGTACACGATCGACGGCCTGGCCCGGGCGGTCGGCATGTCACCCCGCAACATCCGGGCGCACCAGGCGCGGGGGCTGCTCGCCCCGCCGACCCGGGTGGGTCGGACCGCCTACTACACGCCGGCACACGTACGCCGGTTGGAGAGCATCAAACTGCTGCAGCGCCAGGGCTTCAACCTGGTCGCCATCGAGGCGATGCTCGGGGTACGCCGTCCCACCGTGACGCCCGCCGAACCGCTGACCGCCGCGCTCGCCCGGCTCGCCGCCGAACACCCCTCGCTGGTCTACACCCTGGCCCGGCACGGCGTGCTGGAGCGGGACGGGAACGGTGCGATCCGGGTCGCCCGGGCCCGGGTGGTCCAGCCCGCCCTCGAACTGCGGCACGCCGGGGTGCCGGTCCCGGCCGCGCTGGCCCTGCTCGCCGAGGTGCTGGACAAGCTCCGGGTGGTCGCCGAGGAACTGGTCCGCAGCACCGGCACCCGGATGCTGTCGCTACGTCGCACCGGCCCGACCGCGACCTCCTGGGAGCAACTGGACCAGGAGACGACGGCGCTGACCCGGAGCCTGATCGGACTGCTCAGCGAGGCGTTCCGGGTGGTGGCGGAGAACTCCGGGGAGGCCGCGATCGCCGAGTTCGTCGCCGCCCCGGTGGCCCTCGACCTGCAGATCGAGGACGAGCTCACGGTCGACAACGGCTGACCCGCAGTCACCCGGACCGATCCGCGTCCCGCCGGCACGGTCGGACCGGCACCCCGACCGCCACGGCGCCCGCCGCCCCAAGGTACGGCGGACGCCGGCTCAGGCCGCGATCCGGCCTCCCCCGCGTCGGCTCACGTCTCCTCGCCCAACTCCCGGTCGATCGCCTCCGGGGTGTCCAGCGCCTGGGAGCTGGCCTGCAACAGCTGTCGGGAGGCGAGCCGGTGGAACAGCCCGTCCTCGTCCATCATCAGGGCGCGGTAGCTGCCCCGTTGCACGATCCGACCCCGGTCCATCACCAGGATGGTGTCGGCGTCCATCACCGTCGACAACCGGTGCGCGATGATGATCCGGGACGCCGCGAGTTCGCGGGTGCTGGCCGTCACCACCTCCTGGGTCCGGTTGTCCAGTGCGCTGGTCGCCTCGTCGAAGAAGAGCATCCGGGGCCGGTGGATCAACGCCCGGGCGATCAGGATCCGCTGGCGCTGGCCGACCGACAGGGTGCCGCCGCCGACCGGCACCATCGTGCCCAGCCCCATCGGCAGCTGGCCGATGTCCTCCTCCAGGCCGGCCAGCCGGACCGCCTCCCAGACCTGGTCCAGGGTGAAGCTCGACGCGCCGCAGATGTTCTCCCGCAACGTACCGGCGAAGAGCATGCCGTCCTGCAGTACGACACCGCACTGCCGCCGGACCGCCTGCATGTCGAGTTCGGTCAGGTCCTGCCCGTCGTACTGCACGGCGCCGCTGCGCGGCTGTTCGAAACCGAGGAGCAGCCGGAGCAGTGTGGACTTGCCGCAGCCGCTCGGCCCGACGATCGCCACGAACTCGCCGGGCTGGACCTCGAAGGAGACGTCGTCGAGCACCGGCGGCGCGTCCGGCTGGTAGCCGAAGGTCACCTCGCGCATCGCGACGCCGCCCTGCAACTCGCCCGGATCGGTGCGCTGCGGCTGCCGTTCCGGCTCCGCCGCCAGGATGTCGTGCAGGTTCTCCAGCCGGGGCAGCGCCGCGACCACCTCGACACCGGTCATGACCAGCACCAGCAGGGCGCCGAGCAGCAACGTGAAGGCCATGTTGACGACAAAGAACCCGGCCGCGTCCACCTCTCCGTCGAGCGGACCGGTGAGCAGGGCGAACATCGCCAACATGCCGCCGATCGGCAGCGCGCCGGCCACCGCGGCCAGGGTGGCCTGCACCCGACGTACCCGTTGCAGCTCGGCCCGGGCGGCGGAGGCGGCGTCCGACCACCAGCTGTAGGCGCGGTCCTCGGCACCGGCCAGTCTGATCTTGCTGATCGCGCCGAGCAGCTGGTTGGTCCGGGCGGCGGCCCGGTGCTCGGCGGGCAGCGCGCGACGCTGCCGGCGCATCACCGCCCGGCCGATGCCGGCGGTGAAGGCCGCCGCGAGCGCGACCATGGCGAGTCCGCCCGCCGCGAGCGGCGGGCTGACCACGGCCAGCAGCACCAGGTCGGCGACGACGGTCGCCAGCGCGGTGACCGCGGCCGGTGCCATACCGCTGAGCGACTCCCGGACGAACGTGACACCGAGCATCGAGTTGGCGAGCTCGCCGCTGGAGCTTCGGGTGAAGAACCGGACCGGCAGCCGCATCAACCGGTCCCAGAGCGCGAGCTGCGCGCCGACCTCGGCCCGGCCCTCCAACCGCAGCAGTCGCAGGTTCTGCACGACCGCGGCGAGCGCGGCGAGCAGCGCGCAGGCGACCAGCACGGTGGCCAGCTGGACCAACCCGATCGGCGCGTTGTCGCTGGCCACCGAGCCGAGCACCTTCCCGGTGACGATCGGTACCGCCAGCCCGAGGGTCGCGGTGACGGCCGTGGCACCGAGCAGGCCGGTCAGGTCCCGCCGGCCGCTGCGGGTCGCGGAACGAACCAGGTGACCGAACCCGGCCCGCTGCGGCAGCGGCAGCTGGATCACCGTGGCCGCCCGTTCGTACCGGCGGGCCTGCCCAGCGTCGATCGCGACCGCCGCGCCGGTCTGCGGATCGACCGCCCGGTACCGGCCGCCCCGGAACAGCAGCGCGACCGCGGTCGGTGGCCCCGGCTCGTCGTCCGCCGCCGGATCATCGGGTACGGCGGCGCCGGCCACCCGCCTCTCCGACGCGGCGGGGCCGACCGCCAGCTCCGCCGACGCGGACAGGGCGGCCGGCGGCCGGCACCAGCCGATCAACGGGCCCAGGTCGCGGCGCCACCACTGCTCCGGCAGGCGTACGTCCCGCAGGTGCAGGGCGGAACTGCGGGCGACCGCCCGCATCGCCTCCCGCTCGTCGGCGACCGTCAGCCGACGGTCGGCCGGCTCGGTCACCGCCACCCCGGTCTCCACGGTCAGCAACCGGAGCACGGCGGCGGCCCGCTGGTAGAGGTCGAGGTGGGCGACCTCGGCGGTCGGCGCGCCCCGACCGCCGGCGCCGACCACCCCGTACGCCTGGCGGGCCGCGCCGGCCACCACCGCCGCGTTGACCCGCTTGCGTCGGTCCAGTCCGGCGACCAGGTCGACGTCCGCCGCCGCGATCCGTACGCCGATCAACCCGACCAGCCGGACGAAGTGGTCGTCGAGCGCGTCCCAGAGCTGTCCCGCCCGCAGCAGCTGCCAGCCGCTGAGCGCCTCGACCGTGCAGTCCTCCCCCGCCGAGATCCAGTCCCGGCGGGCGAGCAGCAGCAGGCCGTCGTTGCCCCAGGTGTCGGTCTGCCCGCCGTCGTTGCGGACCACCGTCCCGCCGATGACCCGCAGCCACCACAGTCCGGCGGCGCCGGTCAGCGTGGTGCCGGCGGCGAGCGACGAGATCTCCCGGGGACGCAGTGTCGCGGCGGTACGCGGGGCCTGCCCCCGGCGCAGCGAGTCGGCGATCGCGGTCAGCGCCCGTTCCAGGGCGAACACGGCCGCCCGCCCGGTCTGGATGGCGCCGCCGTCCCGGGTCGGATCGGTCCGGGCCGCCTCCTCGATCCGCCGCCGGCCCGGCTCGTCGAGGCAACGGATCTCGGTGCCGGGCAGCGGTACGAGGATCAGTCGCCACTGGCCCAGTACCGCCGGGCTGGGCACCATCGCCTGCTCGGGCAGCCGGGCGACGAAGTGTCGCCGGGAGGCGCCCCCGGTGCCGGGGTTCCCGTCGGCGGCGGTGCCGGACCCGTCCGCCCGTACCGCGAAGAGGTCCGCCTCGCCGCCCAGCACGACGTACGCGGCCTGGCCGCCGTCGAGTCGTACGGTGCCGACCGGTGCGGGCGTACCCAAACCGATCAGTCGTTCCCAGCCGGCGATCCTGGGCGAGTTGACGGTGTGCACGGCGATCCCTCCCTCTCGTCTGGTCACCTCAGTGCTCGCGGACCAGTCGCGCGTACGCGCTGTTGCGGGCGATCAGCTCGTCGTGTGTGCCGCGCTCGACCTCCCGCCCCCGGTCCAGCACGACGATCAGGTCGCAGTCGCGGATCGTCGACAGCCGGTGCGCCACGATCAGGCAGGTGGCGCCCCTTCGGCGCAGGTTCCGGTCGATCAGCTGCTCGGTCTCGGCGTCCAGCGCGCTGGTCGCCTCGTCGAGGATCAGCACCCTCGGGTTGCGGACCAGGGCCCGGGCGATCTCCAGCCGCTGCCGCTGGCCGCCGGAGAAGTTCTTCCCGCCCTCCTTGACCATGCTGGCCAGTCCGCCCGGCCGGCCGGCGACCTCGGCGAGGATCGCGGCGTCCCGCAACGCGGCGACCACCTGCCGGTCGTCGATGGTCGGGTCCCAGAGGGTGACGTTGTCCCGGACCGTCCCCTCGAACAGCAGCCGGTCCTGGTCGACCATGGCCACCGTGGCGGCCCAGAGTTCCACGTCGGTGTCCAGCTGCCGGCGGCCGTCCACGGTGACCCGTCCGGACCACGGCTGGTAGAGGCCGGCGACGAGCCGTCCGATGGTGGACTTGCCGCTGCCGGAGCCGCCGACCAGGGCGACCCGGCTGCCGGGCGGCACGTCCAGGTCGAAGTCGACCAGCAGCGGCGTGGTCAGCGGGTTGTAGCCGAAGGTCAGTTTCTCGATCCGCAGGTGGCCCTCCAGCGGAGCCAGCGGGCCGACGTGCGCCGGCTGGGCGGGCAGCGGATACCGTTCCACGTCACGCAGCCGGTTCAGGTCGGCGCTCATGTCCTGCAGTCGTGAGCCGAGTGCGGTGAGGTTGGCCACCGGCCTGTTCATCGCGGTGACCAGGCCCTGCATCGCAACCAGTACGCCGATCGACAGCGCGCCCTCCACCACCCGCTCGCTGCCGAGGACCAGCAGCACCGCGGTGTTGAGCGCGGCCAGCAGGGCGGGCACCACGGAGAGCACCGCGGTCGGCACCCCGAGCCGCTGCTGACCGGAGGCGACCGCGGCGCCCCGGGCGGCGAACCGCTGGTAGCCGACCTCCTCCTCACCGCCGGCCTTGATCGTCTCGATCATCTGGATGTTGGTGTAGACGCTGGCGAAGAGCTTGCCGCGATCGGCCTGCAGGCTGGCGACCGCGGTGGACCGGGTCGCCGAGACCTGCCGGAGCACCAGCACGTTGAGCCCGGCGAACGCCACCGCGCAGAGGCCGAGCAGCAGGTCGTACTGGCAGAGCAGGATCCCGTACGCGCCGACCAGCGCGCAGTCGACCACGGTGGTGGCGACCCGCCGGGTGAGCACCTCGGCGACCACCTCGTTGCCGCGGACCCGCTGGGCGAGGTCGGCGGCCTGCCGCTGGTTGAAGAAGGAGATCGGCAGCCGCAGCAGGTGCCGGAAGAACCGGGCGCTGGCCGACAACGCCAGCGCGGTCTCCGCCCGGACCATCAGTCGTTGCTGGACCAGCCCGGCGACCAGGGTGAATCCGACCGCGACCGCCATCGCGGCGGCCAGTCCGGCGAACGCGGAGTCGTCGCCGGCCAGCAGCACCCGGTCGACGAAGACCCGCACCAGGGCCGGGCTGGTCAGGCCGACCACCGCGATCAGCAGCCCGAGCAGTACGGTCAGCGGCAGCACCGAGCCGAGGTTGCGCCAACGCTGGGCCAATGCCCGCAGCACCCGGAACCGGCTGCCGCCCCGGGCGAAGTCCGGCCCGGGACGCATGGTCAGCACGATTCCGGTGAAGGAACCGTCGAACTCGTCCCAGCCGACCGCCCGGGGCCCGGTGGCCGGGTCGTTGAGCCAGACCTTGCGGCCGAGTCCCTCCAGGACCAGGAAGTGCTCGAACCGCCAGAACAGCACGGCGGGCAGCGGTACGTCGGCCAGCCCGGAGGTCTCCATCTGGAAGCCCTTGGCCTCCATCCCGTACCGGCGGGCGCCCTTGAGCACACTGGCGGCGGTGGAGCCGTCCCGGCTGACCCCGCAGGTTTCGCGCAGTTCCTCCAACGGCACGTGCCGTCCGTGGTGGCCGAGCACGATGCCGAGCGCGGCGGCGCCGCACTCCACCGCCTCCATCTGGATCAGGGTGGGGGTGCGGACCCGCCGTCGGCGCGGTCGGGGCGGCGTCGGGGCGGCGATGTCCCCGAGGTCGATCGTGGGCGCGCTCACCGCTTCAACAACCAGTCGATCGGGTGCTCGACCGCGACGGTGAAGCTCGCGGTCACCGCACTGACCGAGTTGAGCTGGAACGGCGGCGACTGTTTCGACCACTTCAGACCGGTGGGTGAGTCCGGATCGGGTTCCAGCGGCACGGCGACCCGGATGACGCTGCCGCCGGCCAGCAGCCGCCGTACGTCCGCACCGCTGCCGAGGAACGCCCGCAGCGACTCCTCGGTCTCCGGGAACGCGCCGACGGTGGCGACAGTGCCGCGCAGGTTGCCGAAGATGGTGCTCGGCACCGACTCGGCGATGACCTCGACCTGGTTGCCGGGGCGCAGCAGCGGGGCGGAGGAGGCGGCGACGTAGACCACCGCCTGGAGGTTGTCGTCCGGCGAGTCGAGCCGTTCCATGTCGGCGATCCGGGTACCGGGTTGCAGGAGCTGCCCCTCGGAGATCATCCAGGTCACCACGTACGCGTCCCAGGGCGCGTTGACGATCACGATCCGCTGGTCGGCGGAGCGCAGGCTGTACAGCGGGGTGCCCTTGGCCACCCGGTGGTTCAGCGCCCCCCACACCTCCATCACCTGCCCGCCCTCGACGGCGTCCAGCGGGGAGACACCGCCGGAGTGGATCAGCACGCCGGCCGCCTCCACCACCCGTCTCACCTCCGTGGTGGTGGACCACCCGGCGGCGAAGACCACCGCCAGGGTGAGTGCCACCGCGGTCAGCCAGGTCGGTACCCCGGCCAGCCGGACCGCCTCGTCCAGCTGCTCCGGTGCCTCCAGCCGGCGCAGCGCCTGACGTCGGTACTTCATGCTTGTCCCTCCCGCGATGCGGATTCGTCGGTCGGCGTCCCGGTGCGACGGGAACCGAGCAGGAAGTCGGCGACGCTCGGCTCGACCAGCGGGTCGACCCCGGCGAGTTCGGCGAACGCGGCGGACTGGCCGGCGCCGAGCGCGCACGGCGCCAGTCCCATCGCGGTCGCCACCAGGTACATCAGGCCGGTCAGCACGCCCGCGTCCTTGAGCAGCAGCGGGTACGCCAACCCCTCGTACTTCCACTTCAACCGCTCCAGCCGGGCGGTGACCACGAGCAGCACCTGCGGGGACGCGGTCATCGCCCCGGCGCTGCGGGCGTACTCGACGAGTTTGCTGCCGGCGACCCCGCGCTCGGTGAGCAGTTCCAGCCGGTGCCCGACCGCGTCGTAGTGGTAGAGCCCGGCGGCCAGCCCCGCACACCGGGTCACCACCGGATAGATCTCCAGCTCGCAGAGGCTGCCGGCGGTCGGGTACGGTCGCCGGCCCACCTGCTGTCCGGCGGCCTCGCCGAGGTGCATGGTGTGCTGCACCCGGTAGAGGAACTCGGCCAGCTGCTCGACGGTGACCGGATGGCCGTCGTCGTGTTCCCGGATGCTGCGCCGGGCCCGGACCACCTCGGTCAACGACTCGTCCCGTTTCGCCGCCAGCTCCATGTCCGGTACGGCCAGTGGCACGACCCGGGCACCGGGGAACACCCGGCGCAGCGGCGCCGGGTCGAAGGTGTCCCGGAACGGGTAGGTGGCGCCGACCGGTGCCACGTGCCCGCCGGGGCGGGACCGGTCGTGCACCGCCAGTTCCTCCGGCGCCCAGTA
The DNA here is from genome assembly GCF_036422035.1 of Plantactinospora sonchi. NCBI lineage: Bacteria > Bacillati > Actinomycetota > Actinomycetes > Micromonosporales > Micromonosporaceae > Plantactinospora > Plantactinospora sonchi. Next base: position 164,558 of record NZ_JAZGQK010000021.1, on the reverse strand, counting down.
CGCCAGCCGAGGGTCGGCGTGTTCCTTGACCTGCTCGGCGGCGGTCACCAGGACACCTGCGGTGAGCAGTTCGTCGATGACCCGTCCCGCGGTCTGCTCGTCGACGTCGAGTACGGTCGCCGCGCCCGGCGGCGCGATCCCCCGGGCGGCCAGTCCGAGCAGGGTGGCCAGGGCCGGGTCGAGGTGGTCGAGCACCGCGCCGCCCAGCGGGGTCAGGGCGGTCAACCCGCCGTCGCCGGGCCGCAGCGTGGCGAAACGGCTCAGCCGGTACGTGGTGGCCGGGTCGTGCCGGCGGGACGCCGGGGCGCTGCCGGCACCGAGTCCCCGGGGGACGACGTCGAGCAGTACCCGGTCACCCAGCGTCAGCCGGCGCCGCAGCCAGGAGTGGGCGACCAGACGACGCAGCAGGACCTGGGCCCGGAGCACCTGCCGCTCCCCCTCGAGGCCGCTGACCAGCCGGTGCAGTTCGAGGTCGTCGACCCACCGCTCGGCGAGCCGGAGCACCAGCGCCCGGCCGCCGACACCGAGGGCGTCCAACGGCAGCCGGAACCGGGTCTGGCGCAACGCCAGCCCACCGTCGGCGGCGGCGAGCAGTTGGGCGTCCGCCCGCAGCCGGTAGCTCTCCCGGATCCGGGGTCGGTCGGTGGCCGTACCGGCACCGTTGGGATCCCTCATCTTCCACGCTCCACACCGTCGGTCAGAAGAAAACGCTCAGCGGGTTCACCGCGTCCTCGTCGGCCGCGTACGGCGTGCGGCCGAGGCGGGCCGGCACCGTCCAGAGCCGTCCCGGGCCGAGCCGCCGCCAGAAGTGCCGCAGTCCCGGTACCAGCACCTTGACCACCGCCAGCTCCAGCTCCGGACGGGACTGGTTCAGCACGATGACCTCCAGCCCGGCGTCGGCGGCCAGGGTCACGCAGCGTCGGACGTCCTCGGCGACGTCGCCGGTGCCCAGCGACGGTCGGGTGGAGACGTCGGTCGGCGGTACCGCCGGGTCGGGGACCAGCCACGGCTGCTCGGCGACCCGGACCGTGCGGTACCAGCGCACCGTGTCCGGGTCGGTGACGCCGTACCGGGTCCGGCCGTCGAGGAAACGGGAGACGATCGGCAGGAACTGGTTGAGTTCGGTCAGTGCCCGGCCGAGCGCGACCCGGGGCTCCAGGTGGGCGCCGAAGCCGACGATGACGTCCTCGGTCGGGCGGGCGCGGTGCCGGGACACCGCCGCGTACGTCGGGATGCCGAGGTCGGCGGTGACGTCCAGCACCCACAGGTCCCGGGCCAGGGTGTCGGCGTAGTGTCGGCGCAGCGCGTCGATCCACGGGTCGTCGAACGAGTCGAGGTCCACTCCGGGCATCCGGGAGCGGTGGTACCACCACAGTGCGACCGCGTCCCGCTCGACGAGTTCGCAGAAGCCCTGCAGGATCGCCTCGCTGACCGTGCCGCCGGCGGCGCAGCCGTTCGAGTCCGGTCCGCAGACCCCGAGACCGACCTCCGGATGGCCGTACCAGCAGTAGGCGGCCGGGATCTCCCGGGGCGCGTCGGAGGTCAGCGACCAGGCGGTGCTCCAGTCCAGTTCGCGGTCGTCGGCCAGCGGCCGCGGCACCTGGTGGAAGTGGCCGCCGACCCGGTTGAGCCGGTCCCGGTCCCGGTACTGACGGTCGGAGAAGAGCAGCAGGTCGCGCAGGTGCACCGCGCGGTCCGGCCCGAGCTGGTCGTAGCTGGCCCGGTGCACCGGGCGGTCGGCCCGCCACACCGCGCTGTACCGCTCGATCGCCTCTCCGATCGCGCTGACCTTGGCCTGCGCCCGGGTCCGTCCCTTGCCGCCGGACAGCCCGCGCAGGCTCTTACGCAGCCCGACGGGGTGTCGGGCGAGCGCGAAGTTGTGCCCGGACAGGTAGCTGTAGGTGAGGTTCTCCTCCTCGTCCAGCGCGTCGAGCCGGGTCACCACGCCGAGATAGCGGCTGACGTGCCGGGAGAGCAGCCGGTAGGTCTCGGCCGTCGCCCGCAGCCGGGTACCGCCGTCGGTCTCGCCGGTCGGGGTGCCGCCGGTGAGCACGATCCGGGCGTCGGCCTTGCGGGTCAGGTCCGGGTCGCCGCAGGCGGGACACTGCGGCTGCCGGACCAGTTCGTGCGAGGTGGCGGTGTGGTCGCGGGTGTCGAAGGTCAGCATCCGGCCGGTCAGCCGGGGCGACCGGCCGGCGAGGCCGAGCACCGGCAGTTCGGCGGCGAGCAGTCCGGCCGCGACCAGGCTGGTCGCCGGCAGCGCGGCCCGTCCGGCGACCGGACGGGGCCGGTCCGGTGCCTGGCCGGCCAGGAAACTCTCCACCTGCTCGTTGTCCGTCCAGCGCTGGCGCAGACACTCCCAGCAGCCGGTCTCGTCCGGGACCAGGTGCGGGCCGAGCACCAGTACGGTGCCGTGCGGTCGGACCAGTGTCCACGGCACTCCGGCGTCCAGGCAGGCCCGGTTCAGCGCGGCCAGCCGGGGGTCCAGCACACTTCCCGGTACGGCGACGACCAGCCCCGGCACCGCCACGGCGGAACCGTCCGTCGGGTCGGACGGCCCGGTCCCGTCCGTCCGGCCGGACGGGCCGGTGGCACCCGTCGGACCGGACGCACCGGCGGTGGCCGGGGCGAGGTCCCGGAGTCGTCGGGTCAGGTCCCGGGCCGCCACGTCGACCACCTCGACCCGGCCGACGCACCCGGCGAGCGCGGCGGCCAGGCCGCGCAGTGCCGGAGAGCCGGCGTCGACCAGCAGCACGTGCCCGGTACGGCCCCACCGCTCGGCGACGTCCGGGGCGATCCCCCGCGCGTCCCAGCCGGCGGACCGGGCGGTCCCCGCCCCGGTCGGCCCGTACGTCAGCAGGCCCAGCTCCGCCATCCGGCGCAGCGCGCCGGCCACCGCCGCCACCGGGTGCCGGGGCGCCAGCGCGGCGGTGAGCACCCCGACGTCCCGGGTGCCGTCCAGCAACGGGGCCAACTCGGCGGCGACCGGGTCCTCGATCAGCAGGTTCCGTTCCTCACCGAGCACGACCAGGTAGTCGCCGTCGTCGCCGGAGACCGGCACAGGCTGGTAGTCGGCTCGGAACCGTGGTCGTCGCATCATGCCTCCCGGTCGCCGTACCCGTCGCGGTCAGGACGTGGTCACCTTCGTCGGGGCGTCACTGAGCCCCAGAACCCGTGCGGGGGAACCCTCGGCGTCCGGGACCAGCAGCAGGAAAACCTCCACCCGGGACACCGACACGGCGGGCCCGCGTACCCCCTTCCGCTCACCGAGCGCGATCATGTCGGGGCTCTCGGCCGGCAGGACGACCGGTCCGCGACCGCCGGCCGCCGGGGCGACCCGGTCGGTGACGTACATGGTGAGCAGGGTGAGGGTGCCGCCCGGGGTGCGGGCGGCACAGGCCGACCACTCGGCGCTCTGCATGGTGCGCTCGACCGTCAGCTTCGCCGCGGCCATCTGCTGCTGGTAGATGGTCCAACCGGCGGCGAACTGCTGGTCCAGCAGCGGGCTGGAGGCGACCAGCGAGGTGTCCGCGCTGTCGGTCGCGGTGGTCCGGGCCAACAACTCGGTGGCGAGCGCCTTGCGGCTGCGTTCCCCGACCGCCTCCGTCGACGACACCGCCGGGCTGGCCGACAGGTCACCGATGGAGGGCACCGCCTCGCGACTCACCTGTACGTGATGACTCAACTTCCAGTCCCCGGCCGGGGTACGGACGAACTGGCTGAAGTCGACGTAGGCCGACTCCTCGCCGGTGATCCGCAGCGTCGCGCTGGCCAGGAAGCACCGGGGATCGGTGCCGGGCACCGCGAACTTCGGGTCGACGTGCTGGAACTTCGGTTGGGTGCGCTTGTGGTACTCGGCCCGGCGGATGCCGGCGAGGCTGGCGTCGAGGGCCGGGGCGACCTCGTACCGGGCGAGCGCGTCCGGGTCACCGGCGGTGGAGGCCGCCGAGTCGCCCTCGTCGAACGCGGCCAGCACCTCGGCCGCCTGCGCCACGCCGAATCCCCCGGCGCCCGCCGCCGGCGTGCCACCCGCCGAGACCGCCTGATCCCCGCCGCAGCCGCCGAGGCCGAGCAGCACGACGAGTCCGAGCGCCCACCCCTGTCGCCGACGTTCCACGCTGGCCTCCCACCACCCCGGCGGTGGCGTCCGGAATGCACCACCGTCGAAGCGAGTATCGGCCGGTCGCGGGGTTGGATCTTCGGTTGGCGCCGGACCGTGCCGACGCCCCGGAACCGTGTCACGGATCGATGCCATCGTCGGCCCGTCCCCGGCACCGAAACCGGTCGGGGCGGACCCGGTCGGGGCGGACCCGGTCGGGGCGGACCGGGTCGCCGGGTGTCCCGTCCCGGCGACCCGGTGCTGAGCGGGCCGCGTCCAGCCCGGACCGGTCATCCGGCCGGCCCCCGGGTCCGTGCCAACAGGCACACCAGGGCGGCCCGGGAGGCGACCCCGAGCTTGCGGTAGATCCGCATCAGGTGCGCGTCCACGGTACGGGGGCTGACCTGCAGCTGACGGGCGATCAGCCGGGTGGTCGCCCCGGTCAGGGCCAACTCGGCGACCTCACGTTCCCGGTCGGTCAGCACCGCCAGCGGATCCGCCGCGACCGGCGGCGGGGCGTCCAGGGTGATCCGGCACCGGGGCACCGGATCGTCCACCGCGCACCGGGCCCGGCGGGGCGGTCCGGCAGCCGGCCGGCCGGAGAGGACCAGCAGCAGCGGACCCCGGACCGGGTACCGGACCAGGTGGTCGATCAGTTCCGCCGACGCGGGGTCCGCCCAGTGCAGGTCGTCGAGGACCAGCACCAGCCCCGAGCCGACCCGGGCGGCGACCGCCCGCCGCCAGGCGCGGTGCAGCTGGTACCGGGCCACGCTGAGCCGCTCGCCGCACCCCTCCCTGGCCACCACCGCCCACAGTGGGTGCTTCGCGCCGAGGTGCTCGGCGACCTCGTCACCGAGGGCGTGCAGGAAGACGTGGAACGGGATCCGCCGCTCGGCCTCGGCCGCCGAACCGGCGCAGACCGTCGTACCGGGCCGGTCCGCCCGGCTCAGCGCCTCGACGATCAGCCGGGACTTGCCGGTACCCGGGCCGCCGACCACCTCGACGATCCGCTGCCGTCCGGCGTCAAGCCCCCGCACCGCCGCCTCGATCCGGGCGAGTTCCGCCGCCCGGCCCACGAACGGCACCGGACGCGGGTAGTCGACCGTCAGCGTCACCGCCACTCACCCCGTCCGCACCGTCGTCCGGCCGAGCCGTTCCAGACAGATTCCGATCTGGGTCCGCGCCTCCGGGTCGCCCGTGCTGGCGTGGACCTCGGTAAAGTCGGCGAGCGCCTCCTCGTACCGGCCGGACTCGGCGAGCGCGGTGCCTCGGTTGAACCGGGTGGCGGGGGTGTCGACGAGAGCCAGCGCCCGACCGAAGTCGGCGACCGCGTCGGCCAGGTCACCCCGGTCGTACGCGGCGGCGCCCCGGGCCGCCCAGCCGTCGGCGAACCCCGGATGTGCGGTGACGAGTCCGGTCAGCACCCGATGTGCCGCCGCGGGATCGTCGGCGATCAGCAGCTGTCCCTGGACGCAGCACAGGTGCGGGTTGTCCGGGTCCAGCGCCAGTCCCTCCCGTACGTCGTGCCAGGCACCCTCGGCGTCACCCAGCTCGAACCGGAGCCCGGCCCGGTTGACGTACGCGTCCAGATGCGTCTCGTCCAGTTCCAGCACGTAGCTGAAGTCGCTGAGCGCCCCGGCGAGGTCGCCGAGTTCGACCCGGGCGTCACCCCGGTTGTAGTAGACCTCGGGAAACGGCGGGGAGAGCGCCAACGCCCGCTCGTAGCAGTCGACCGCCTCGGCGGGCCGGCCCAGCCGCCGGAGCAGGTTGCCCCGGTCGAAGTGGTACTCCGGATAGCGGGGGTCGGCGGCGATCACCGCGTCGAGGTCGGCCAGCGCGTCGTCGTACCGGCCGAGGGCGGCGTACACCTGCGACCGGTTGTGCCGCAGCACCGAGCGGTGCAGCGCGTGCTCGGTGTCGTCGAGGTCCCGTTCCAGCCGCTCGATCCCGTTGCTGACCAGCGTCAACGCCTCGTCGAGCCGGCCCTCGTGCACGGCGACCAGGGCCAGCCCGTTCTGGTTGAAGACGGTCTTGAACGCCCGGGTCTTCGGGTCCGGCAGACACTGCGCGATCGCGATCGCCAGGTTCGCCCAGCCCCGGGCGGTGTGGTGGTCCTGGCTCTCCTTCGGCAGGTAGCGGGTGTGCAGCATCGCGGTCGCGTACGCCGCCTGCAGGTGCACCATCGGGGCCGTGGTCCGGGCCCGCGCCTCGTGGTAGAGCGCCAGGGCCAGCTCGGGCAGGCCGAGCGCGGCCAGCGAGGTGGTCAGCTTGGTGGTGAACGCCCACCAGTGGTCCAGTTGTGCGGTCCAGTCGACCACCGCGCGGCCACGCTCTCCATAGTCGACGGTGGCGTGGTAGAAGCCCATGTCGACGCAGTAGTCGAGGGCCGCCCGGAGCGCGTCGGCCCCGGCGCCGGCCGGGTCGGCGCCGTGCTCGGCGTGGTACGGCAGCGCGCCGAGCCGCAGCGACCAGTCGGGCTCCTCCGCCAGTTCGGCGACCCGCTGGTCGTGCAGCCGGGCCCGCTCCCCCGGGTCGATCCGCCGGTACGCGGCGAGCACCCGCGGGTCGTCGTCGACGCAGTCGGCGGCGACGTACCGGCGGGCCAGTTCGAGGTCGGAGCACTCGGGCAGGTCCGGTGCCGGGGTCGGGGCGACGACCACCTCGGTGGCGTACCGACGCATCGCCCCGGCCAGCGACACCGCCAGCGGGCCCGGCGGTACGACGGGGTCGTCGGTGCCGGTGGCGACGACCAACCGGAGCAGGCCCGGATCGGCGCGGCGCAGCAGCACCGCGCAGAGTTCCTGGTCGGTGGGGTCGGCCTCGTGCAAATTGTCGACCAGCAGGTAACGGGGTCCGCCGTCGAGTCGGCCGAGATAGCCGTTGAGGAACTCGACCACGCCGTGGGCGATCCGCAGCGTACGGAGCCGGGAGTAGAACCGGGTCCGTTCCTCGGGCACGGCGAGCGAGGTCAGGGTGTGCCGGGTCGCCGGGATCAGGTCCCGCATTTCCGGGGCGAGGGACAGCACCTCCACCTCGTGTCGGCTGACCAGCTCCGGCCAGTGCCGCCACGCCTCGGGGACCACCGTCCGCAGCAGCTCGCCACCGGCGGTGTACGGTCCCCGCCGCCGCCGGTGGGCGTCCACGTCGGCCAGTACCGGACCGGCCGGTACGGCGGCGGCGAGCAACCGCCGCCGGTCGTGCCGGTGTGGAGCCCGGATCCAGCGGTGCGGCGGGTCCGGCGGCCCGTCCGGAGCGCCGGCCGGTCGGATGTCTGGCATGCTGCCGCCTCCCTAGGCGATGACGTGACGGGGTGACGGGACCCGGCTCCGGCGCTCCCGGACCATCACCACGACGAGCAGGACCAGCTGCCCGACGTTGAGTCCGAGGAAAACGACCGAGTCGGCCAGTCCCGCCAGGTCGGGTTCGGTGAAGAAGCGGCCGAGCACTCCACTGGCGAACCGGTACACCGCCGGCAGCATGTAGACCAGCGTCGCCAGGCCGACCGTGTAACCGACCACCACCAGCCAGCTGTACCAGCGGCCGATCCGGCGGTCGACCGGGTGGAACAGCGACTCGTCGTAGAGCCGGTCCCGACGCCCGAGCCACCGGTCGACCCGGTTGCGCAGCATCCGCATCGCCGTGCCGTGCAGGTCGACACAGCCGAAGACCGTGGTGAAGAGGTGGTAGAGGTCGGTACGGAGGAAGAAGTAGAACTGCCAGACGGTCCGCAGCACCGTGCCGAACGCCAGCGCCAGACAGATCCGGCCGACCAGCGGTACGCTGCCGTCCGGTTCCCGCAGCACCGCCGCGACCAGCGTCAACCCGGCCACGGTCAGCACGTCGGCACCGATTCCGGCGAGCATCGGCAGGTAGCGCCGCCGGCGGGGCACCACGACCAGGCCGTCCAGCGACGTCTCCAGCACCAGCCGGCCGAGGCGGTGGCTCAGCGAGAGCCGGGACCGCAGCCCGAGCCGACGGCCGGCCAGCGCGTGTGCCGCCTCGTGCACCAGCATCAGCGGGATCTGTCCGAGGAACAGGGTGAGTTCGATGACCGAGTAGTAGTCGGTGAAGAAGATGTGGTCGTAGTGCGGTGCCAGGTCCGGCTGGGCCACCATCGCCGCGACGGCGGTGACCACCAGCAGCGCGTACCCGGCGAAGGCGACCGGGGAGAAGAGGGCCCGGCCGAGCCGCTGCCAGCGCACCGGATCCGGTGGCACGTCCAGCTCGGACGGGTTGTCCGCACTGGACGGCCCGTCGACCCCGGGCGGGTGGATGAAGTCCAGCTCGGCGAGGGTCTCCAGCAGTTCGGCGACGTCGACCGGTTCGCCGTAGGTGTCGGCGTACCACTCGGCGGCCTGTCGGGGCGTCGTCCCGGCCGCGAGCCGACGGACCAGTTCCGCGCCGTCCGGCGGAAAGATCGCGTACGAGTCGACGTCCGGCCGGCCCACCGTGACCGCGTCGGCTTCCTCCAGGTAGACGAGCGGATGCAGGCGCACCACGCGGTCGAGTTGCTCGGTCTCCATCGGTTCCTCTCCGCCCTCGCGACGTCATCCGGGCCCACCGGCCCGCGACGTCGGCACCTCGGGCTACCACCGCACCGCCGCGTCGCCCGGCCGCGTCACCGTCCGGGCCGGGCCCGGCCGGGCGACTCGGGCGGGTCAGTTCACCCAGGGCCAGATCGGACCGGGCAGGGACGGGCCGCACGTGTCGCCGTAGATCGCGGAAGCGGCGGCGGTCAGCCGGACCGGGCCCGCCTTGCGCACCACGAGCTTCTTCAACGGCCGGGTCTGCGGGTGGGACATGAGATTCACCTCCTTCGACGAGTAGGTGCCCCACTCTGCCCGTCGTCGGCCGCCGTAGGATCCGGGGAAACACGGAACCCGTACGGGTTCGACACGCTGAGTCGTCGATCTGGCGGCTGATCCGGAACCTGCCCGACCGAATCCCGATTCGGACAGAGGTGATCCCCTGGACCCCGACCTGCGGGAGCTCATCGCGGAGTTGCGCGCCGATCTGGAGGCAGACCAACCCGCGACCCTGCTGTGGGCGCAGATTCACCAGGCCGCGCCGGCCCACGAGATTCCCGCCGAGGTGCCGCGGCCGGTCCGGGAGCTGCTGGAGGTCGCCGACGGCGTCCGGGCCGGCGACGTCGAACTGTGGGGCACCGCCGACGTCGACTACCGGCGGGTCATGCTCGGCAGCATGCCAGAGCTCACCGGCGTGTCCGACGAGCCCGCCGACTGGTACTACCTGGGTGACCTGGCCCGGGAGCCGCTGCTGCTGCGGCGCGACACCGGGGCGGTCTGGTGGTTCCCGCGGACCAGCGGCGACCCCTTCTACGCCCGGGACGAGTTCGAGGAGCTGATGCCGAACCTCGAGTACTTTCTCGCCGGCTACGTGTTCGGTCCCCTGTACCTCGATGCCGCGACCGACGACGAGTGGTGGGAGTTCCTCGACCGGCACGGGCTGACCGCCGAGGACGGGGACGACGAGGAGCCGGGCGAGTGACCGCCGTGTACGAGCAGCCCATCGAGCTGTGGGTCGGCAGGGCCCCTTCCCGTCACTGACGGTCGCCGAGCTGGCGGGCCACCGCGGCCCGGGACGGGACGCCGAGCTTGGCGATGATCCGGGTGACGTGGGTTTCCACGGTCCGCGGGCTCAGCACGAGCTGGCCGGCGATCTGGTGGTTGGTCAGGCCCTGGGCGACCAGCTCGGCAACCTCCCGCTCCCGGGCGGAGAGCGTCACCGAGCCCTCGGTACGTTGCCGGGGCAGCCGCGCGGCGAGTCGACGCTGGGCCCGGTCCGCCTGTCCGGCGAGCCAGCGCGCACCGCTACCTGCGAAGAGCTTCTTGGCCCGGCCCAACTGCTCCCGGGCCGGTTGCGGGCGTCCGGCCGCGAACTCCGCCTCGGCGAGCAGCATCCGGGCCTGTCCCTCGGCCACCGGCGTGCCGGCCCGGGTGAACCAGCCGATCGTCGGGGCGATCTCCGACACCGCCGCGGCGGGCAGGCCCTGTGCCATCAACAGGCCGGCGCGGGCCAGCCCGACGTGACCGAGTCGCGCCGGCATCCCAGCGGCGACGTCGTTGGCCCGGTTCAACCAGCGGCGCAGCTGTGTCGGGGTACCGGCGACGGACGTGCCAGCGGTGCCGGGGCCGACGCCGGACGGCCCGTACGAGGCGGTGGCCGCGCCGACCGCCGAGAGCGCGCGCAGGGCCAGGATGGTGGCCTCGGCCGGCCCGAGGCAGCGGTACGCGTCCGCGTCCGCCAGCAGCTCCTGGCAGTCGTCGTACTCGCCGAGCGCGTGACACGCCTCCGCCAGGTGCAGTTGCACGACCGCCCGGTAGAGGGTGGAGCGCGGTGGTGCGCTGCCCCGCAGCCGGTCCAGGACCGGGCGTACCGCCTCCGGACCGTCGACCCAGAGCAGTGGCCGGAGTCGGACCGCCGTGGCCAGCGTGGCCGCTTCGGCACTGCCCTGCCAGCGGGCGATCTCCTCGGCCTCCTCCGCGTCCCGGAGCGCCTCGTCGACCCGGCCGGTCGCGCCGTACAGCACCGAACGTGCCGCGTAGAGCACCGGCAGGACGTGGATCCGACCGAACCGCACGCCCACCTCGATGCCGCGTTCGGCGTGGGCGAGCCCGTCGGCGTACCGGTCCACCATCGCCTCGATCCAGGCGAGCAGGGCGATCGCCCCGAGTTCGTCCCGGAGTGCGACGTCGCCGAGGGCGTCGATCATCCGGCCGGCGAACGAGATCCGGACCCGGGCGGTGGAGAGCGGACCCTTGGCCAGGGCGCAGGCGGCGAGCACGGTACTCGCCGCCGCCTCGATCCCCCGGTGCCCGCCGTGCCGGGCGCGTTCGACGGTTTTCGCCGCGTGCCGGGCGCCGGCCCGCCACCGGCCGGCGAGCATCTCGTTGACCGCCAGCTCCAGCCGGAGCATCGCCTGGCTGGCGCCGGCGACACCGAGCCGCTCCAACTCGGTGCTGAGCAGGGCACTGGCGACGTCGTGCCGGCCGGCCAGCCGCTCCAGCACGGCGAGTTGCTCGACCGCGGTGTGCCGGTGCGGTCCGGCGACCGCGACCAGTTCGTGCAGCACGGCCCGGGACTCGTCGAACTGACCGGTGACACTGAGCGCCTTGGCGAACAGCAACCGCAGTTCGGCCCGCCGGTCGACCTGGTCCGGCCCGTCGGGCAGCGCCGCCAACGCGGCACGCAGCCAGGTGGCGCTGGTGCTCGGCGCGGTACCCATGGTGCTGCGGGCGGCGAGCGTCAACACCTCGACGGCGGCCTCGTCCCCCGGTTCGACGGCCCGGCCGAGGTGGTGGGCCCGCAGGGTCAGCGGCGCGCCCCGCCGTTGCAGGTGCGCGGCCACCCGACGGTGGGCGCCGAGCCGCCACGCCGGGCCGGCCATCCAGTACGCCACCGCCCGCACCAGCGGATGCCGGAAGTCGAACTCGGCACCGGACTGGCGCAGCAGATCCCGGGCCACCAGCGCGTCGAGGGTGACGCCGGTGCGGCACAGGTCGAGTTCGGCCGCCGCCGCCACCGCCGCCACGTCGAGTCCGGTGCCGACGACCGCGGTGGCCTGGAGGACGAGCCGCTCGGTGGGGTTCAGGCCGCGTACCTCCACCGCCATCGCACCGTGCAGGGCGGTGCTCACCGGTTCGTCCGGGCAGTCGCCCCGACGCAACGCGGTCAGCACGTGGGTCGGGGTGCCGGCGAGCAGTTCCAGATAGAGCGGGTTGCCGCCGCTGACCTGGTGGAGCAGCCGGCGACGGGACGGTGGTTCGGCCGGCAGCCAGCGGTCGAGGTCCGGGCCGGAAAGCGGACCGAGCCGTACCCGGGTGGGCGCGGGCGTGAGGTGGGCGAGTCCGTCGGCGAGCCGGTCCGGGCACTGGTCCGACCGGAAGGCGAAGACCACCAGCACACCGTTGCCCGGCGGATGCCGCAGGAGGTAGCCGAAGAACTCGACGGAGGCGTCGTCGGCCCACTGCACGTCGTCGAAGACCAGCAACAACCGGGCCGGCCGGGCGAGGGCGGTGAGCAGTTCACACAACCGGCGGTGCCGGCGGTGCCGCTCGACCGCCGCCGCCGGCCCGTCGGCGACCGGGTCGAGGTCCCGGCCCGCGACGGCGTCGAGCAACGCCTGCAGTTCGGCCCGCTGGTCGGGCACACCGGCCAGGGCGTCCAGCACCACCCCGTACGGGAGGGAGCGTTCGAACTCGGTGGCCCGGCCGGACAGCACGGTGCGCCCCCGGGCACCGGCGGTCTTGACAAGTTCGGCGAGGAGGCGGCTCTTGCCGATGCCAGGCTCGCCGTCCAGGGTCAGGATGCGTGGCTGCGACGACTCGTCGAGCAGCCCGACCATCCGGGCCAACTCGTCGTCCCGCCCGACAAGTGCAGCCGGGCCGGCTGTGGCACGTCTGGTGGCGGCGGATGGTTCCGGGACAGAATGGATCGGCACACGGCACCTCCGGGGGCAGCGGAAAGCCTGTGCCGAGATAACCGCGTAGACCGTTATTGATGCCAGACCGATCAGGGCGAACTAAAAGCGGTCATCAGTCCATTGACAGCAAGGCACCTGGAATCTATGGCCGCATCCCGTCCGTTTACGCCGCCCCGGAGATCGGCACCACTTCCGCTGGTGAGCGTACGCGGTTGTGGCCCGGCGCAGGGGGCATCGGCGGCGGGGGCGTACCCGAACGGGGCTGGAGGTCGACTCGGCCGCAGATCCTGCGGCTCCACCAAAAGCGCGCGAAGGGGTCGCGGCCGCACAGTTCCTCCCGCATGGCGGGAAGATCCGGTCCCGCAGGCGGGACCATTCTTGTCCGGGTCACCAGTTTCCGGATACGGAAACGAGGCGATCGGCGTCCACGAATCATCCGAATCGTCGGGCGCGGCAGCCCGATAATCTCGTGACAATGTGCTTCGCGGTCCGTCGGGTCAGCCGACCGTCCGTTGTCGGCGATCGCTGCCGTCACCCGGCAGAATGTCGTCATGCGACTTCTGGTGCTCGGCGGGACGTCGTTCGTCGGGCGCTGGGTGGTGACCACGGCGGTGGACCGGGGCTGGTCGGTGACGACCTTCAACCGTGGCCTCGGCGGCTGGGCGCACCCGCGAACCCGGCGACTGACCGGTGACCGGCTCCGTCCCACCGACCTCGGCCAACTCCGCGATGGCCGGTGGGACGCGGTGGTGGACACCTGGTCCGGTGCGCCGTGCGCGGTCCGGAACAGCGCCGACCTGCTCGCCGAACGGGCCGAGCGTTACCTGTACGTCTCCAGCCGGGCGGTGTACGCCTCGCCTCCCCCACCCGACCTCGACGAGTCCGGTCCGACCGTCGAGGCGTCCCCGGACGCCGGGGCGACCGGTTACGCCCCGGACAAGCGGGGCGGCGAACTCGCGGTGGAGGCCGCGTTCGGCGAGCGGGCGGTGCTTGCCCGGGCCGGCCTGATCCTCGGCCCGTACGAGGACTCCGGTCGACTGCCGCACTGGCTGCTCCGGATGGAACGGGGCGGCGACGTGCTCGCCCCCGGCCCACCCGACCTGCCGCTGCGGTACATCGACGTCCGGGACCTCGCCGCCTGGTTGCTCGACGCGGCCGGAGGCGGGGTATCGGGGGCGGTCAACGTGGTCAACCCGGCCGGGCACGCCAGCATGCGGACGCTGTTGGAGGCCGCCGTCGAGGTCACCGGGGCGGCGGCCCGGCTGGTCTGGGTCGATCCGGAAACAATCGAGGCGCACGGTTTCCACCGGTGGACCGAGCTGCCGTGCTGGGTCCCGCCCGGGCCGACGTACGCCGGGCTGCTCTCCACCAACGTGGCGCGGGCCGCCGCGACCGGGCTGCGCTGCCGGCCGGTCGCGGAGACCGTGGCGGACACCTGGGCGTGGCTGGTCGCGGCCGGCCGGGTCCCGCCGCCGGTCCCGGCCGGGCAGCCGAGACCCGGCCTTGATCCGGTGAAGGAGCGGACGGTGCTGGCCGCCTGGCGGCGGGCCTCCCCGGCCACCGCCGACGACTGACAAGATCGCCGGAGGGCGGGGTGTCGTCCGGTCAGTCGAAGTAGCTGGTGAGGTAGCTCCACGAGGCGGCGCTGTCCGCGCTCTCCCCGTGCGGCCGGCGCAGCTCGTCGACGTACTCCGCGACGTCGGCGAGCCTCCACCGCAGCTGGTGGAACGCCAGCCCGGCGGGGTCGACCGGGTGGCCGGTCGCCCGGGAGTATTCGGCGAGCAGGTCGGGGTCGTCGGTGACCAGCCAGAGGTCCCGTTCCGGCGGGGCGACCCGTACCGTCTCCCAGTCGATCAGGCGCAGCCCGTCGGCGGTACGCAGCAGGTTGCCGGGATGCGGTTCGCCGTGCGTGACGACCGGTTCGACACCGCTCGCCGCCACCCGCGCGGCGAGCCGGTCGAAGTCGGCCAGCCACTCGGCGACCCGTCCGGCATGGACCGTCAGCAGTTTCCGGGTCGGTTCCGCGTACGGGCCTGCGGCCCACTGTCGGTCGAGGTCGTCGAGGGCCGCCGTGAGCCGCTGCCGACCGGGGAGGTCCGGTACGAAGCGCCCGGCGGTCCGGGCGACGACCGGGGTGGCCCGGTGCACCGCGCCGAGCAGTGCCAGCACCTCGGGCAGGTCGGCCGGCCGGTGTGGACCGAACTCGCCGGCCACGCCGTCGAGCAGCGGGAAGACCGAGACGGCGTACCGGGCGCCGAGCCGGTACGCCGACGCGCCGGTCCGGGTCGGCACGGGGGCGACCACCGGCTCGAGCCCGGCGTCCCGGCGCAGGGCGAGCGCGGTGTCGAGGGCTCTGGTGAGGTCGACGAATACGGCGTCACGCCGCGCTGACTCCACACCGAGATCGTCGACGGTGACGAACCACCTCCGGTCGACGTCGTCGACCACCGACCAGTGGTAGCTTCCCGCACCCACCGGCCGGTACGTGACCTCCGGTACGTCCAGCCCCCAGCCGGTCGACAACGCCCCGACCAGTTCGGACTCCGCCATCTCGGCTGGTCTGTCCCGCATGGCCGGCGATTGTGCCGGGCCGGGCGGGGCGTGATCAACCGACTTTCCCGGGAGACGCCTCTTGCGGGCCCGTCCCAGCGTCGGGACAAGAACATCGATGGACGGGGCGCCCGTGGCGCACCCGCTGGTCCCGGCCGGGAAACCGGATCGGCTACGCGCGCTCATCCCTCGGCGACAGGTCCGTGGCGTCGACCCGCCGGTCCGAAACCGGGTCGGTGCCGACTCCGGTGGGCTTCCGGAAGCCGCCACGACCGGAAAGGACGTCGGCGCGGCACCGGCCGCGCCTCCGACGGTGTGCCGAGAGGACGACTGACCGCGCCGCGCCGACGCGTCGACCGGAGTCAGTGGCGCAGTTTTGCCAGCGCCTGCTGTCCGACCCGAATACCCACCATCTTCCGCATACCCAGCGTCTGCTTGCCGACACCCATGCCGACAACCCGGCGTACACCCCTGGTCGCCTGGTTGAGCCCGCCGAACCGCTGCATCACGCCCCGGAGAACCTGCCCGGGCTTCTGCTGTTCGCCGGCGAGCGCGGTGACGATGATCAGACCACCGGTCAGCGCCGGGATCACCCACTGCAGCACCCGCAACTGGCGTTGCCGGCCCGCGACGTCCGGCGGTGTGCCGTTCATCGGCGCGGTACCGGCGACCACCGGGGCCTCGGCGGTCTTCTGCAGCTTCATGCCGAGCAGCCGGCTGTAGCCGGTGGCCGCCAGCGCGGCCAAGGTCAGCCCGGTCTTGACCGCGCTCATCCTGCCGACGCCGGACTGGGCGAACACCCGGGGACTCTCGGTGATCAGCTCCCCCGCCGCACCCGCCACGTGCACCCCGATCGCCGCCGCGTTGACCGGCGTCCACCGGGCCCAGCCCTCCGACGCCACCCCGAGCCGCTGCTTCTTGTCAGTGACCTTCTCCGCCGCGCCGTTGACGCCGACCGCCCCCATCAGCGTGCCTCCGAACCAGGCCGCCAGGCCGAGGTCGTGCATCGAGCGCAGCATCGTGTGCCGTTCCCCCATGAGAAACCCTCCAGTCGTCCGAGTTCCGCGCGTACCCGCTGGTCACGTCCTCAATCCGAAGGGTCCGGTATCCTCGTCGATCGATGACCACGTCCGGAACGACCGCGTACGACGAATGTCCGGATCTGCCGCCGCTGGTGGCCGCCGCGGTGGCGGTGGCCCGCCGGGCCGGTTTCGCCCAGTCCTGCCTGCCGGCGCAGGGGCGGCTGCTGCACACCCTGGCCGGCGGAATCGGGGCCGGGACGATCGGCGAGACCGGTACCGGATGCGGGGTGGGGCTGGCCTGGCTCGCCAGCGGCGCCGCCCCGGACGCCCGGCTGGTCAGCGTCGAACGTGATCCGGAGCGGGCCGGAATCGCCGCCGAGGTCTTCGCCGCCGAGCCCCGGGTCCGGGTACGCCACGGGGACTGGCGTGACCTGCGCGACGACGGGCCTTTCGACCTGCTCGTCCTGGACGGCGGCGGCCAGGGCAAGGGTGTCGAGCCACCGCTGGACCCCGGCGACTGGCTACGTCCGGGCGGTGTGGTGGTGCTCGACGACTTCACGCCGACGACCGACTGGCCGCCGCTGCACTGTGGTCGGCCCGACACCGCCCGGCTGTACTGGTTGACCCATCCCAGGCTGCACGCCACCGAGGTACGGGTGACACCGACCGCCGCGACGATCCTGGCCCGGTACCTCGACCGCTGAGCGCGACGCGGCCTGTCCGTCCGGTGCCGGGCCGGTCCCGGCGGCCCGGGCCGCGGATGCTCACCGTCCCCCGGGTACGGCGTCGACGCCCGGCAGCAGGGTGAACTCGGTACGCCCGGAGCCGACCCCGTTGACCTGGAGTTCGATGGCGTGCGCGCCCGGGTGGTAGCGCCGGGTGTCGGTACGCCGGAGCCGGGCAGTCGCAGCGCGGACGCGTTCGCCTACCTGGCGGCGATGCGGGTCACCGGCTAGCACCGGGGCCGGTGGCAGCGTCGGACGGCGGGACTAGGATCCCGCCATGGCACTGCTGCACCGGGCGGAACTGCACCCCACGAAGCTCGAACTGCTGGCCGGCTGGCTTCCTGGCCGCGACTGGTACCACGGACGACCCGGCGCCGAGCTGGTCCGGGTGGCCGCCTACCGCTTCGACGACCCGGCCGACGCGGTGGGCATCGAGACGATGCTGGTCAGCTTCGGTGACGGGCCGGTCCTTCAGGTGCCGCTGACCTACCGTGACGCGCCGCTGGACGGTGCCGACGGGTGGCTGATCGGCACCGCCGACCATTCGGTGCTCGGCCGGCGCTGGGTCTACGACGGGTGCGGCGATCCGGTCTACGCCGCCGCGCTGGCGAACGCGGTCCTGGCCGGCGCCGGTCAGGCGGAGGAGTACTTCGAGGTGGACGGCGGGCGGGAGCACCGCACGCCGAGCATGGCCGTGATGAGCAGCGGCGATCCGGGGACACCGGTGCCGCACCTCGGCGAACACCGTCTGGTCGTCGAGGGTGAACCGACCCGTATCGTGACGGACCCGGTGGAGCTGGCCGTCGTCCGCTGTCTCGACACGGCGACCGAACCGCCGGCGGGCACAGGTGCCGTACTCACCGGCCGTTGGGACGGCCTGTCGACGCCGCTGCCGCTGGCGTACGCCACCCTCCGCTGACCCGCGCCGCCGTCCGCGGCCGTCCCGTCCCGGCTGACCTGGGCGGGAGACGCGACCAGGGTGTGCGGCACCCAGGAAGACGCCCTTCTCCGGGCCCCACCACCGATCCACGATTGCTCCTGGCCGCGACCGACGCGGCGACAGCACCAGCGACCAGGAGTTTTCGTGAGCAACCCGATGAACACCGACGGCAAGATCGTTCTCGTCACCGGGGCGAGCAGTGGGATCGGGGCGCGCAGGGCTGATCCGCCGTGGTCGCCGAACGCCTCGGTCGGCTTCTGTCGTAGCCGCCGTCTAGCATCCCGTGCCATGGGGACGACCTATCAGACCGTGCTGGCGACCGGCACCCTCGACAACCTCCGCCACGCGCTGACCCTGCTCCGGCGGGAGGCGTACGTGGTGCCGGTCGCCGAGGGCCGCTGGGTGGTCCTGCCCCGGGGGGACGAGCACGGGTACGCCGACAGCGACGAGCTGGCCCGGCTGCTGAGCCTGGTACCGGAGTGCTCCGCCGCGAGTTTCGACGTCCACGACTCCGACGTGCTGACCGCCGTGGTGTACCGCGGCGGCGACAAGGCCCACTCCTACCTGTCGGACCGGTCGTACCTGATCGAGTGGTGGGACGACGACGACAACGAGTGCCTGGTCAGCCTCGACGGCACGGTGTACCCGCTGGACGGGCCGCTGCCCTCGCCGGGGCCGGACGGCGACGACCCGGCCGCGTTCGTACCGTTCGGCGTCGGCGACGTCGACCTGGTGCGGCTGCACGCCGCACTCCGCGGCGACGTGCCGGACGATGATCCGTCGCGGGTACGCGCCGAGTGCCGGCACCACGAGATCCTGGCGGCGCTCAACCTGGATCCGGGCCCGTCGACCGGGGCGTTCCGGCACTTCGAGCCGGAACGGTTCCCGGCGGCGGTCCTGGTCGGCCCGTTCGAGACGGAGCCGGCCGGGTTTCCGACCTGACGGCCGCCGCTCCGGCCGGGTCAGCCCGGCTGGCGTGTGTAGCTCAGCGCGAAGTCGAGATCCCAGGTCACGCCGTCCTTCGACATCTCCCACCGAGCGTCGATCGTGTTCCCGTCCGCGCTCAGCGTGCCGGTGAAACGCTGGTTGAACCCGGGTGCCTCCCGCCAGATCCGCCACCGGCCGTCGGCGAACGTCATCCGGTAGACCCGGTGCACGCCCCGGGCATCGGCGTACAGCATGGTGAACTCGCTGGTCGCGTCGTCGAGCCCGATCAGCGACCACATCGGGAACGGCGCGTTCTCCCGCCACTGTCGCGGGGTCCCGTCTGGGATCTCGTCGACGTCGGTGACCTGGGTGAGGAAGAGTCCACCCGGCTGCCAGGCGAACTCGGTCCAGGCCGGCCCGACGCCGTCGACCTGCGGCCGCACCGTCCAGCGCCCGACCAGCACGTCGAGCCGGGCGAGCGCGGGATGCCTCTCCGCCACCATCGGTACCTCCGTCACTCTCGACCGTCTTCCGGCCATGGTGCCGTATCGGACCGGCAGCGGGAGCCCGGAGCGCGGCGGTCAGGTTTCGCCGGGGCGTACCAGGCCGGTCTCGTAGGCGATGACCACGAGTTGGGCACGGTCGCGGGCGTGCAGTTTGGCCAGCAGCCGACTGACGTAGGTGCGGGCGGTCTCCGGGCTGAGGAACAGGGCGGCGCCGATCTCGGCGTTTGACCGCCCGGCGCCGACCTGCGCGAGGACGTCCCGTTCCCGTTCGGTGAGCCCGGCGAGCCGGCCGGGGTCCGCCAGCGGCGTACGGGCCACCGCGGCGAGGACCCGCCGGGTGACCGCCGGTGACAGCAGGGCGTTTCCGTCCGCCACGACGCGGACGGCTTCCCGCAGCGCGTCCGGCGGGGTGTCCTTGAGCAGGAAACCGGCGGCGCCGGCCCGGATCGCCTCGAAGAGGTACTCGTCGTCGTCGAAGGTCGTCAGCATCACCACCCGCACGTCGGCCAGCCCTGGGTCGGTGAGGATCCGCCGGGTCGCCGTCAGGCCGTCGGTGCCGGGCATGCGGACGTCCATGAGGACGATGTCGGGCCGCTGCTCGCGGACGACCGCCAGGCCGGTCGCGCCGTCGCCGGCCTCGCCGACGACGGTGATCTCCGGGGTACGTTCGAGCAGCGCACGGAGCCCGGTGCGGACCAGGTGCTGGTCGTCGACAAGGACGACCCGGATCGGGGTCATGCCCTGCCTCCTGGCAGCGGTAGGCGGGCGTGTACCCGGAAACCGCCGGTCCCGGTGTTGCCGGCGTCGACGGTCCCGCCGAGCAGGGTGACCCGCTCGGACATTCCCCGCAGTCCCTGACCTCTCGCTCCGGACAGCCCGTCCGTCCCTTCGGTGGACGCGTCCGGGACAACCACGCCCCGGCCGTTGTCGACGACCTCCAGCGACAGCTGGAAACCCGTCACCCGGATCGTGACCTCGACCCGGGTGGCTCCGGCGTGCCGCAGTGCGTTGGTCAGCGCCTCCTGCACGACCCGGTAGGCGGTGGTCCCCACCACCGAGGGGAGCGCGTCGACGTCACCGGTGACCCGCAGGTCGACCGGCAGCCCGCTGCGGCGGACGCCGTCGAGGAGCGTACCCAGTTGGTCGAGGCCCGGTGCCGGTTCGCGGGTGCCGGGGTCGCGGCGCAGCGTGCCGAGGGTCGCCCGCAGCTCGGCCATCGCACTGCCGCCCGCCGAGCGGATCGCCGCCAGGGCGTCCCGCGCGCGGTCCGGCGCGCGGTCGGCGAACGCCTCCTCCGCGACGGCGGACTGGAGCGTGATCACCGACATGGTGTGCCCGAGGGTGTCGTGCACCTCCCGGGCGATGCGCAGCCGTTCGGCCTCGACCTGGCGGGCGGCCTCCCGGCGGCGCTCCTCGACGGCGACGGCGGCCTGCCGGGCCAACTCGGCCCGGAGTGCCCGCCGGTTGCGCACGGCGTCGCCGAGGGCGATGACCGCGAGGATCAGCGCGGCCTCGGAGCCGAGGTCGAAACCCACGACGATCGAGACGTCGTCGCCCTCGGTCAACCGCGCGCCGACGGAGACCGCCAGCAGCGCCCCGCCGACGACGGCCGCCGGCACCACCCGGCCTCGTTCCGCGACCGTGTACAGCACGGCGGCGGCCGGCGCGGCCAGCCCGATCGGCGGCAGGTCCAGCATGTAGTACCCGACGATGCCGACCGCCGTCGCCAGCAGCGCGGGCACCGGCCATCCCCGGGCGCAGAGCAGCAGCACGCCGAACCCGACCCCGAAGCAGTAGGCGAGGGCGGCCCGTCCGGGTGGGCCGCCGTCGGTCGCCACGGCCGCTGCTACCAGGCAGAAGGTGGCCGCGGCGAGCAGCGCGTCGGTCCGGGTGGGTGGTGTGACCTGCACGTGGCCGAGCCTAGGCCGGCCCCGGGTGGACCCGCTGTCGCCGACGGGCGACAGGCCGGGGCCGCCGCGTACGTCGAGAGGCGACCCCGGATCACGCCGCTGTGCGGCAGACGGTCGACGCACGGCTCCCTAGCGTCGATGGCGACTCGACGAACCCCCTGCCCTGCACCCTCAGAGAGGACTTTTGTAGTGTTACGCGCCAGACTGACATGGACTGTACTTATCGCCTTGGTCTGGACATCGATGATGTCCTTCGGCGGCGTGGCCGCCGAGACCGTGATGCTCTATCCGAACATCTTCGGTGACGCGCCCGCGTCGCTGGACCGGGCACGCGAATTCCTGGTCGCCGGAGGCCCGAGCGACTACTTCCCGCCGCTCGGCGCCACCGTGGTGCTGAGCAGCCTCGCCGCCACGGTGCTCACCTGGCGCGACCGTCGGTTGCGATGGTGGGTCGCCGGCGCGGCCGGTGTCTTCGTCGCCTGCGAGTTCCTGTTCTCCGTACTCTTCTTCTGGCCGCGCAACGAGATCATGTTCGTCGACCCGGTCGGCACCCACTCTCCGGGGTACCTGCGCCAGGTCGCCGGCGAGTTCGTCGCCGGACACCGGGTACGCCTCGCCGGCGGCCTGGTGACGGCGGTGCTCGCGTTCACCGCGCTGCTGCGGTTCGCCCGCGAGCCGGCGCCCGGGACGGTGGCGGCCGAACCGGCGCCCGGGACGGTGGCGGCGGAACCGGCGCCCGGGACGGTGGCGGCGGAACCGGTGCCCACGGCTGTCGAGACGGGCGCGGTGACGGCCGCAGGGGTGGACACGGGGGCGGGGCGATGAGCCGGGCCGTCCGGACGTTCGGGTTTCCGTGGCCGGTGCTGGTCGGGCTCGCCGCGCTGGCCGCACCCCGGGTGGTGGTCCACGACCTCGGTGTCGTCGAGGAGGGCAGCCTCGTCAACGGCCTGCTCGTCTTCCTGCCACCGCTGTGCTGGATCGCGGCCGTGTTGTGGCGACGTCCGCCACGCCCGTTCCTGACGGTGCTGCTCATCGGCGCGCTCTACGGCGTGTTCCTCGCGGTCGGCCACCAACTGCTCTGGGACGCGGCCTTCGACGGGAGCACACCGGCGCTCGGCGGCAACCTCACCGACCTCGACTCCGGGGCGCGGGAGGGCATCATGCGTACCGCCGCCGTGCTGTCCAGCCTCGTCACCGGCACCTTCGTCGGCGTGGTCACCGGCGCCGTCGCGGCCCTGCTGTGCCGGGTCGTATCGGCACACGACAACAAGCCGGATCACGTCAGCGGCCAGTTGTCCGACCGTCGCTGACCGGCACGGTCCGACGGGTGTCGGATCGGCGGTGCCGGAGGATGGCGTGGTGCCGGCGGCGGTACCGGTCAGTCCCGGAGCGTACGGCCGGTCGCGCCGAGCGCCTCGCGGAGAATGCGTACCGCCTTCGGGCCGACACCGTGCAGTGCCGCCAACTCGGCCCCGGTCAGTTCGGCGACCTGGGCGAGACTGGTGATGCCCGCACCGGCCAGAGCCCGGGTGGCGGGTCCACCGATGGCTCTCGGCAGGTCACCGACCTGGCCCGGGATCGCGGTCTCGGCGGCGGCCACCCGCGCGGCGAGCGGCTCGGGGGCGTACGCGAGCCAGGCACGCCGTACCCAGTGGTTGAGCTGCTGACCGTTGATGTCCCGCAAAGGGACACGGACGCCGATCGCGGTCGCGCCCCGGGTCAGGCGCTCGGCGGTCGGATGCTCCGCGAGGACCTGGTCCGCGTCGGCCTTCGGAAGCTGCAGGCAGACCCGGTGCTCGGCGTCGACCGAGGCGAACTCCGTGTCGCCGACCGCGAAGGCGGCCACGCCGGGGAGGCCGCCCCGCTCGACGGTCTCCGGATAGGACAACGCGGTCTTGCGGAGCTGGGCCAGCGTGGTCATGGCGCCCACCATCGCACACCCCGGCGTCCCTCCCCGGCGAGCGCCCACCCCGGAGTCTCCCCGGCGAGACGACCCGCCGCCCCGTTGGCGACCGGAACATGCACCATTTGTCGTGCTACGCGGTTTGTCCGTTGCCACTGTCGGGAACACCTGCCGGATGACGACCCGCGTCCAGCCCCAGCGCCAACCGGGAGCCCGGACCTGGCTGGTCCTGCTCGGGTTCCTGGTCGCGGTGGCGATCACCGCCGCGATCGGCGGGCTCGCGGTGCAGGGCACCGGCGAGGAGTACCAGAACCTCCGGCAGCCGGCCTGGGCTCCGCCGTCCTGGCTGTTCGGCCCGGTCTGGACGGTGCTCTACGTGCTCATTGCGATCTCCGGCTGGCTCTACTGGCGCCGGGCCGGTTTCGACCGGGCGCTGCTGGTCTACGCGGCGCAGTTGGTGTTGAACGCGATCTGGACCCCGCTCTTCTTCGGCGCCGGCCGGTACGGGCTCGCCTTCGCCGACATCGTCGTGCTGTGGCTGCTCATCGGGCTGACCGTCGTACTGTTCCGCCGACGCTCCGGACCGGCCGCGTGGCTGCTCCTGCCCTACTGGGCCTGGGTCACCTTCGCCGCCGCGCTCAACTTCACCATCTGGCAGCTCAACACCTGAGCCGGTGCGCCGAGCCCGCGACGTTTGCCTGCCGCGACGATTGGGCAGTTCGAGGCGAAGGGTCCGAATTCCGACGGAGGACACCATGCGTCGTACTCCTCTGCAGGTCCCCGCGATGCTGACGCTGGGCCTCATCGTGCTGAGCGGTTGCACCAGCAACGGCGACCCAGACCCCGTCGCCACGGACGGTCCTTCGACGACGGCATCAGCTGACACCACCGGGACAGCGTCGACCGGACGACCGACCGGGTCACCGTCACTGGGTACGGCGGACACGATTCCCGCGTCGGCGCTGCTGCAACCCGAGGATCTGAACGGCGTACGCCTGGAACCTGTCCCGGAGGGCGACAGCGCGCACCTGCGGCCGCTACGGCCGTGTGAGGCGCGGTATCCGAGCGACACGACCCGGACCGCCGCCGTCGCCATGCGGGCGTACGTCAGCCCGGGCGCCGGCCAGACGCCCCAGGTGATACTGCAGTACGTCGGACTGCACCCCGGGCAGGCGGAAACGGCGTTCGACGAGATCTCCGACGCGGTACGCGGGTGTCCGGGCAGCCTGAAGGCCGGACAGCACCGGTGGGAGGTGGCCGGGACCGGGGTGGCCGGCGACGAGTCGCTGCTCGTCCGGATCTCCGAACGCGTCACCTACGGCGACACCAGCGTCGTGACCACCCCCGCCGTGGTCGCCCGGGTCGGTGACCACGTCACGGTCGTCGCCGATCTGGGCTGGGAGAACTCCGACGGCGACGAGTCCGATGTCCGCCGGCTCGCGACGAAGGCCGTCGAACGCCTGCGCGCGCAGGGATGATCGTCCGGCTTGCCCGAGGTCGGCGGCCCGCACGCCGAAGGCTCAACCGTGGGCCGCAGTCCTCATTCCACCGCCGCCCGCGCAATCTCGACCGGCGCAGGACCGAGCAGGAGTGATTTTCTCGTACACCTCTCGTCGACAGTGCCACCGGCACATCCACCCGTCCGGGTGACGGTCACCGACGCGATCCGTAGGGTAGTTTGCGGCAAAGGGTCCGAATTAGCCCGGAGGACGCGGTGCGCCGTACTCGTCTGCAAGCCCCGGTCGCCGTGGCGTTGGGCCTCATCATGCTCGCCGGCTGTACGACCGACAGCGGCGTCGGCCCCGCCGCCACGGGTGGCCCGTCGACGACACCCGCCACCCCCGCTGCCGCCGCGACATCACCCAGCTCGTCGACTCCCTCCCCGTCACCGGGCACAACGGACGTGATCGCCGGATCGGCGCTGCTGCAACCCGAGGATCTCAACGGGGCGAGGCTCGAGCCGGTACCGGACGGTGAAAGCGCGCACCTGCGGCCGGCCCGGCCCTGTGACGCGCGGTATCCGAGCGACAGGACCCGGACCGCCGCCGTGGCGATGCGGGCGTACGTCAGCCAGGGCGACGGCTACACGTCACACGTGGTGCTGCAGTACGTCGGTCTGCATCCCGGGCACGCGGAGACGGCGTTCGACGAGATCGTCGATGCGGTACGACAGTGTCCCGGCAGCCTCGGCACCGGACAGCAGCGGTGGGAGGTGGCCGGGACCGGGGTGGCCGGCGACGAGTCGCTGCTTCTCCGGGTCTCCGAACGGTTCAACTACGGAGACGACGTCCACGTCGTGACCACTCCGGCCGTGATCGCCCGGGTTGGTGACCATGTCACCGTCGTCGCCGACCTGGGCTGGGAGAACGCCGGCGGCAGCGAGCCCGAGCTCCGACTACTGGCCGCGAAGGCCGTCGAACGCCTGCGTGCGGCGAGATGAACGACGGCTCACCGTTGGCATCGCGCAGTGCGCGTCCCAGCCCCTGGCCGGGGCGATCGCCGACGACCGTGACGTCGTCGTCCGGCCACCGTCCGACCGGAGGCCGGGCCGGGCGAGGGACCGGGTGACGGGAGGGACGGGGCCGGTCGCGCGGCGTGGACCGGTTCAGACCAGGCGGCGGATGTCACCGTACGCCCGGTAGAAGCCGCCCCGCCCGGCCTCGCGTACCTCGGTCACCAGGTACCGCACCCCCGGCTCCCGAATGCCCTTCGGGAACTGCACCGACCAGTCCTGCCGGTAGCCGCCCGAGACCACGTGCACTCGCAGCCGGCCACCGAGCTCGACGCACTCGACCACGACGCCGCTCCCCCGGTCGCTGGTCACCTCCACCGTCGTGGACGGGACGACGGTCCGCATCGGCGGCGCCTTGACGTCGACCACGTCGGGAACGGTGCCCTGCTCGGCGGCGCGGATCGCCGCCTCGCTGGCGTCGATGCAGGCGAGCGAGCCGTCGGTGGTGACGATGTAGAGCCGCTGCTGGTGGTACTGCATCGAGTACGCGGAGCCGCAACCGGTACCGAGCTTCCAGAGCCGGTTGCCGGCCGCGTCGAAGCAGTACACCGAGGAGTGGCTGTCCCCGGCGAAGACGTACCGACCGTTCTCGGCGGTGGCACAGGAGTAGACCGGGGCGTCGCACCGGTAGACCCGCTCCGACCGGCCGTCCTTGCCCAGCCGGACGACCTGGCGGGTGGCCGTACCGGCGTACAGCATGCCGGGCTCCTGCCAGCCGAACAGCACCGCGCCGGTCGGCTGGTGCCAGACCTCCCGCCCGGTACGCCAGTCGTAGCTGGTCACCCCGCGCGAGTGACCGTGGTGTACGGCGTCGGCGTCGCAGCGGACCATCCAGCCCGAGGTGCCGTTGCCCCGCCGCCGCCAGAGGAACTCGTCCTCGTGGTCGATCGCGGCGATGCCGCCGCCCGCGTCGGAGACGCCCAGTACGCCGTCGTGGATGTCCAGCCAGTAGATGTCGATGTCCGGGGCGATCCGGTACGCCAACTGGGGCACCTTGCCGGACAGGTCGTAGACGTTGCCGTCGTCGCAGCCGGCGTAGAGCCAGTCGTCGTCGGCGACGATGCACTTCACCCCGTCCGGCAGGCCGAACTGCTGCATCACCTGACCGTCGTGACTCAGGTTGGTGATCAGCCCGCTCTCGTTGCCGACCATGCAGCGGTCGTCGTCGACGAAGATGCCGAACGCCGGGGCACCGGAGTTGTACCGCCACAGCACCGGCGCGGTACGCGCGGTGGACCGGGTACTGACGATCTGCCGCCGGGAGACACTGCGCTTCTGCCGTACGCCGGGCACGGCCGGGGCGTACCCCTTGCGGACCTTTTCGCCGATCTTCTTGGACGCCTCGGCCCGGGCCCGCTGGTTGTCCGGGAACGCCTTGCTCTTGACCTGGCCGGCGTCGCCGATCCGGCCGTACCGGATGGTCAACTGGGCGTCGTCGACGGTCACCTCGTAGAACTTGTGCGCACTACCGTCCTCTTCGGACAGTTCGAGGTAGGTCGTCTCCTGAGGCATCGGCGGAACCTTCCGGCGAGGGGTCGTAGATGGTCGACGCCGGTCACCGGCGCATCGACGGTCGCACCGTATCCGCCGCCTCCGACAAGATGACCCGGCCGGTGGTACAGGCAGGCCGATCAGTGGTTGCCACGTGGTCGTCGGCACGGTTTGGATGCCACTTCAGATCTGACGAGGACCGCCTACCACGACGTAACCCGTCCGGCCGCGATCCCACGTGGACAAAACTCGGCCCCTCTCATGGCGCAGGCCCGTCGAGCTAAGGACCATGCGGGGACTCAGTTGGGACGTGACGACCTAAGGAGCTTGAGGCATGGCACCAGATGACTTCGACGAACCGCTTCCGGAAACAGCCGTGCCTGGGCAGCGAGTCCTCGACCTCCTGGACAAGGCAATCGCCCTTCAGAGCCCACTGGTACGCAAGAACATCGCCCGGGCCCGCCAGCGCAACCCCGAGGCGACGCCGGCACAGGTGATCCGCAACCTGGAGCGGATGTACGTCAGCGCCCTGACCGGGACGGGTGCGGCGGTTGGCGGAGCTGCGGCGGCACCCGGCGTCGGCACGGGCGTCGCACTGGCGCTGACGGGAGGCGAAGCGCTCACCTCTCTCCAGCTGAGCGCCCTCTTCGCGCTCTCGCTCGCCGAAGTCCACGGGGTCCGAATCGACGAGGTCGAGCGCCGCCGAACGATCGTGATGGGCATCATGCTCGGTGGCTCCGGCGCCGCCACCATTACCAAGGTCGCCGAGCGTACGGGGCAGCACTGGGGGCGTCAGGTCGTCGCCAAGGTGCCCCTCCAGACGTTGCGCCAGATCAACAAGATCCTGGGTAAACACTTCATCACGAAGTACGGGACCAAGCAGGGAATCATCGTTCTCGGTCGAGTGGCACCGTTCGGTATCGGCGCCGTGATTGGTGGTGGCGCCAACGCCGCCCTCGCTACTCTGGCGGTGCGGGCTGGTCGTCGCGCGTTCGGCCCGCCGCCGACGTCGTGGCCAGAACTGACGCCCAGTCCCCCGTCAACGTCCGAAACCCGGACGGCTGACCCTCGGTCGGTGAAGGGCGTCGAGCGCCCGCGTCCGCCACCGGAGTCGACTCCGGCACCTACACCACGCGACGTGACACCTGAGGAAACCCCAACCAGAAAACTCACACCTGACGAACCCCTCTCTCACCGCCGATTCAGCCCAGTAGTGGCCCGGCTCGGCCATGTGACCATGACCGAGCCGGGTCAACGGACGTTCGCCGTCACAGCAAGGTGCGCCAGTACGTCCAGAACGCCTCGCCGATCAGCAGGGTCAGGACGAGCAGCCACGCCACCGGGACCGCGGTGTGCACACGGGTGGCCACCGCAACCGCCCGTCGCCAGGCGGCCGGGACGCGAAGGTGTCCGCGGTCGAGGTTGTACAACGTGGTGTAGCTGAACACGGTGATCGTGACCACCCACACCACCATGCAGTACGGGCACAGCGCACCGATCCGGTAGACGCTCTGGAAGAACAGCCAGTGCACCAACCCGATTCCGAAGATCGTGCCGGCCTGCAGGCCCAGCCACCACCAGCGGGGAAGCCGGATCCCACCGAGGAGAGCAACACCGGTGGCTACCACCAGCGGAAACACGGCCACCCCGAGCAGCGGGTTGGGAAAGCCGAACACCTCGGCCTGCGGCGTGTTCATCACCGAGCCGCAGGACAGGATCGGATTGATCGAGCAGCTGGGCGTGTAGTCGGGATCACGGAGCAGCGCGATCTTCTCCACGACCAGGACGAACGCGGCGACGCCGCCGAGCAGCCCGCCGACGCTCAGGACCCAGCCGACCAGCCGGTCGCTGATCGGGTTGCCCAGGTTCGGCGCGGCGCCGTCGCCAGGGTCGGTTCGGGTGACGATGGTGCTGGACACGGCGGTTTCCTCACTGCGCCAAGGCGTCGTCGACGGTCTTCTTCAGCGCCTCGTACGTCGGGTCCTGCTCGTACCGTGCGCCGTTGACAAAAAACGTGGGTGTGCCCTGGACGCCGAGTCGCTGGCCGTCCTCCGCATCCGCGCGGACCCGGGCGGCCACCTCCGGGCTGGCCATGTCGGCGCGGAACCTGGCCACGTCCAGGCCCAGCTCGCTGGCGTACCCGACAAACGTCTCTGCCTGGGACTGCCGCTTGTGGCTCCACGCGGCCTGGTTGTCGAACATCTTGACGTACATCTGCTCGAACCTGCCCTGCCGCGCGGCCGCCTCCGCGGCGTGGGCGGCGTTCAACGCGTTCGGGTGGCTGGTGATCGGGAAGTACCGCACCACGTACGTGATCCGGTCGCGGTACTCGGCACGGAGCCGCTCCACCCCCGGGTACGCGGCGCCGCACGCCTCGCACTCGAAGTCCAGGAACTCGACCACCGTCACCTTTCCGTCCACGGCGGTAGAGAGACGGTGGCTGTCCGCCCGGACCACCGTCTGCGCCACCTCGCCGGCCGGAACGTCGCCCTCACCGGAACGGTTGACCACCACGGCGACAACCAGCGCGGCAAGCGCGACCGCGACAATGCTCAGTGTCACCTTCAGATTGGTGCTCATCCCGCCCTGCCGTACCTTGCGTACCGCCTTTCCGGCGGCCTTCAGTTGCGGGTTGGCTGGGCCAGCGGGCCTAGAGCCGCCGGACCCGCGTCCGGGGCGTCGCCTGCCCGCTGAACCACGATTCGTTCTCGTCTTGTGCGGTGGCACGGTCATTTCCTCTCTCACAGCTCAGATGTGGCGGTACTGGTTGCGGCACAGGCCGATACCCCGGCCAGGTGCCGGACCGGTACCGGGTAGCAGCAGGCGAACCCACCGGATACGCCTGCGCGCGATCAACGGTTGGGTGGATATGCGGGAGCCACCGAGGGTCCGGCGACGGAAAGGCGCCGGACGCGCCCCGGAAGGGCTACCGCGACAAGAGTCTTACGCCGCGCCTATATGCGCAGCACGTCCGGCTGGGTCAGACCGGACACCGGCGACCAGGGCAGCGGGTCGCGCAGCCGTGCCCACCAGTACGCCAGGTGCACCAGCAGCGGCCGGCGAACCAGTCCGGCCATGGCCAGCCCCGCCAGCGCCACCACCACGAACAGGCACGCGCCCGCGACAGCCTCGCTCGGACCGTGCCCGCCGTCCGGTGTGTGAGCACCGGTCCCGGCCACCAGCGCGCCCGGCAACGAGGCCTGCAGGATCACGTTCGGGCAGGCGCTGTGCCCGACCGCCGACACGGGCGAGAGGTTTCCGTCACCGGATGAGGCACCGCCGAACAACGTAACGGCGGTCAGCGCCCCGACGACCAGCAGCCAGCGCAGCAGCAGCCTCGGAGACATCCGGCCGGCCGCGACAGTCACCCCGCCAGCGTACGTCGCAACAGCAGCAGCCGGACACAACACCCGACCGAACTCGTCTCGCGGAGTTCACGCCGTGGGCTACGGCGTTCACGGAGCCCGGAGAATGTGGAGGCGGGAACATCCTCGGTGTCGGTGCCGTCGCGTACGCCATCCGGCGAGCTGGCTCAGCCCTTGCCCCGCTCGTCACTCTCGCCGTGCCGGGACAGGAGGTCGAGGGCGCCGAGGGTGGCGGCCGGACCGGACGCCGCTCATTTCTGGTAGCGGATTTCCACCCGTCGGTTCTTGGCTCGGCCCGACGGGTTGTCCGCACCGTTCGCCGTGACGTTCGCGGCGACCGGCCGGCTCTCCCCGTGGCCGGTGACCTCGAAGGTGAGCGGCGTATCGGCCAGCAGGTCGGCGAGGTGGACCCGGACGGCCTCGGCCCGGGCTCGGGACAGCGCCAGGTTGCCGGCTTCGCTGCCGATCGAATCGGTGTGGCCGGCGATGTACACCACCCCCGCCGCCTGGGTACGCAGCCGCTCGGCGGCCCGATCCAGCCGTAGACGGGCGGCGCGGGTCAGTTGCGCCTTGCCGAAGGCGAAGAGCACGTCGGCGGCGAGGGTCAGTTCGACCTCCCGGGTGGAGTCGGCCTCGCTCTCGTCCCCCTGCACCGTCCCGATCACCGAGAACACGTCGAGCGTCGGAGCCGCTATCTCGACCACGGGTGTGGTGATCGGACCGACGGGAGGTTCCCCGGTCAACTCGAGCACCGATTCCGCCGGAACCGGAGTCGGGGTCGGTGCGGCACCTGCTTCGGTCGGCGTCACGCCGAACAGCCCCAGCGGAACGAGCAGTCCGACGACGGCCGCCGAGGCGCGTGGCAGGGGACGCTCGCGGCTAGCCGAGCGGAACATTTTCGAACGCCTCCACCTGCGGCACGTAGACATCGACAACGGTCACGTCGTCCGGCGGGGCCCCGAAGGTGGCGTAGAGGCCGATCGTCTGCTGGGGTTGCACGTGAAGTCCCAGCTTGGTGGAGCACAGGCACACTTTCTGCGCGTCCCGGGCGACCAGGTACTTCTTACGGTTCTTCCGGTCGAGCAGATAGACGCTGTCGAAGCCGTCGGCCCCGGCCGAGCCTTCGACGCTGAAGAAGTCCGCCGCGCGCCAGCCGAAGACGCCCCCGCCGCCCTCCGGAGTCGTGTCGGTGATCCGGACGTTGACCGTGACGAAGCCCTGGTCACGTCGGAGTTCGTAGAGTTCTACCCGGATCGGTTTGGACCAGTTGGTGCCGGACACCGATCCCTGCCGTGTGGCGACCACGGCTCCCAGTTGGCCGGAGCGGCTCGGCACCCCGGGCGGCGGGCCGGACTCGTCGGTCATCCGCTGCGCGTCTCGGGATCCGCCCTGCTCGCCCTCTCCGGTGCAGCCGGTCAGTGCCAGGATCGCGGCGAAGACCAGTGCCGCCGCGTACGCAGATTTCCTTCGCATCGGATGGTCCTTCCCACGAGTTCGAACGAGCGCGGTCGGTGAACGCCAGATTGCCCGGGCACCACACAAAGCCCCCACCACCGATATCGGCAATCGGTCGTGCCTGCCGACGGGCCGTTTCCTCGTTCCGCCTTCGCTCGGTACCTGCCACCCACGCTAGGGCGGGGACGGGTGTCGCCGTGACGGTCGTTCGCCCCACACGCCCGGTCGGGTGCGGCTACAGCTCGTCCAGCCGGACCAGGCCGTCCTGAATGGCCCGGGCGACCAGCGCTGCCTTCGTCGAGGCCGGGCGGCCGGCCTCGGCGTACCTGATGCGGACCCGGTCGATGTAGCTGTTGACGGTACGGACGGAGAGCCCCAGCTTGCGGGCCACCATCTCCTTGGACTCGCAGGCGAACCAGTTGGCCAGCACGTCGAGTTCGCGGGGAGTCAGACGGGGACGGTCCGGCCGGGTGTCCGTACTGATCGCACCGGCCATGGCGGGGGACGTGTAGGGCAGCTTTCGGCTCGCCGCGTGGATCGCGTGGACCAGGTGTTCCGGCCCCTCGGACTTGGCGAGGCAGGCGAACGCGCCGAGGTCGAGGCAGGTGAGGATGGTCTCCCGGTCCTCGCGCATGGTGTAGACGATCACCTGCCGGCCCGAGTCGACCAGTCGTCGCAGGTCGGGGTAGGCCGGAACCTGCCCGCCGAGCAGGAGGTCGAACACGACCACGTCGGCGGAGAGGCCGGGATCGACCCACGCCACCGCCGGGGTGCGGCCGGAGTCGACGACCCGGACCGGCGGGTCGGCCGCCGCGCACCAGGCCGCGATCCCGGAGACGATCGCCGGGTGGTCGTCAATGACCACCACCGTGTTCAGTCCCTCGCTTGCCACGTGGCCTCTACCCACACCTTCGGCCCGTCCACGAGCCTGGTCACGACGACCCCGCCGCGGTCGACTGCCGTGGACTCCGCGGCATAACCGGCCGACCCACCGATCCTAGCGTCGGCGAGAACACTGACTGTCACGCTGGTCGGCGATCCGCGCACCGTGACCCGTGCCCGGGAGACAGCGACCGACAGAATCCGCAACGCCGGTTCGGTCAGTGCGCGCCGTACCGCCAACGGTGGCGTCGGCCACTCGCCGCAGGTGCCGAGGTGGACCGCCACCCCGTTGCGTTCCGCGAGGTCGAGACACGCGCGCAGCTCGTGCACCAACGGGTCGGACACCTCGTCGTGCTCGGCGAACAGTCGGCGCAACCGTGCGGCGGCCACGGCGTAGTCGGCCCGGACCCGCTCGTCGGCCAGGTCAGCCGAACCGGCCGCCAGGGCGGCCAGCAGCGGTACGGAGGTCGTGGCGAGCTCGGCGTACCGCCCCCGGCGGT
Source organism: Plantactinospora sonchi (assembly GCF_036422035.1). Lineage (NCBI taxonomy): Bacteria > Bacillati > Actinomycetota > Actinomycetes > Micromonosporales > Micromonosporaceae > Plantactinospora > Plantactinospora sonchi. Next base: position 131,328 of record NZ_JAZGQK010000021.1, on the reverse strand, counting down.
CCGCGTGCACGTGTTCCGCGACGGCCTCGGCGGTACGCACCCGCTCCGCGGCGGCGGCGGCCGTCGACGCGGTCTCGACCAGGCCGCGCAGCGCCATGGCACCGGCCAGGACCGGCAGCTCGCCGCCGAGCACGATGGCGGCGACGACAACCAGGTCGGCGGTCTCGTGCCCCTGCCCGACCAGCGCCAACTGCCCGAAACTCGCGACGGTGTGCGCCCCGAGGAACACGGCCGCGGCCCTGGTGCTGTAATCCATCAGCACCAGCAGGCCGAACCAGCCGATCACACCGTAGGACCACTCCTCCTCCGACATCAGTTCGGCCGGCGGAATCCCGGTGGTCGCCAGTACCGCCGCCGCGCACACCGCCGCCACCATCACCCAGCGTGGCCGGCCGAGCGGCCTGTCCCGCAGGATCTGCACACCCGCCACCACGGCGACCGCCGTCAACAGCGTGAAGGCCACCACCTGCTGTGCCAGGCTGCGGTAGGTCTCCGGACTGCCGAGCAGCAACGGCAGGGCGAAGCCGAACAACACGGCGACCGTGATGGCCAACGTCGCCAACCGCAGGCCCCGCATCAGCCGGCTCGCCATCACGTACGACGTCGGTTCACCCATCCGGCACCTCCAGACTCACCCGGGTGCCGTGGCCGGGACGGGACGTCACGACCGCCCGCCCACCCACCCTGGTCATACGCTGCGCGATCGAGTGCGACAGTCCGCGCCGCTGCACCGGCACCCGCTCCGGCGTGAAGCCCCTGCCCCGGTCGGCGACCTCCACCACGGTCCACCCTCCGGTGCGCCGTACCGTCAGATCGGCCGCATTGGTCCCGGCATGCCGCACCACGTTGGTCAGCGCCTCCCGGACGGCCGCGCTGACCGCCGTGGCCCGGAAGGCCGGCATCGGCACCGCCGGCGGCGCGCACACCTCCACCGCGATCGGCGCCTGCCGCACCACCTGCTGCAGCAGCCGTACCAGGTCGGTGTCACCGCCGTCGGGGTCCGGTCGTGCGGCGAGGATCTCCAGGTCGCGGGCGGCCTGCTCGACGAGCCACGGTTCCGTGCCGTCGACCAGACCCGAGCCGACCGCGAGCAGCGTGCTCGCCGCCGTGTCGTGCAGCACCGCCAGGTGTTCCCGCTCCTCCGCGCGCCGGGCGGCCGCGACCGCCGCCTCGCGCCGGGCCTGTTCGTTGACCGCGACAGCCAGGTCGGCCTGTCGGGCACCGGTCCGGACGAGCAGGTACAACACCCGGGACAGTCCGGCCTCGGCGAAGGTCCACAGGCCGAGTGGAACGGACCCGGCCGGCGGATCGGCCGCAGCGAGCACGTTCCCGGTCAGGTGTGCGGCCACGATCGCCGTGGTGAGCAGCGCGCCCAGGGCCGCGCTGGTGAGCCACTGGTGTGCGACGACCGTGATCGTCACGACGGCGAGGACCCAGTTCGTACTGTCGCCGAGCGCGTCCGGCGGCACCGTCCACCGCTGGGTCAGACCCAGCAGCATGATCACGGCGGTGTCCACCAGGAGCAGCCAGCCACCGGATCCGAAGCGCGTGTACACCACACTCCACGCGGCGAGCGCCACGACCACCACCGCGACCAGCGTCCGACGGTCGGGAGCCGCCTGGACCAGCGCCGCACCGCTCGCGCAGAGCAGCACCGCCGTACGTACGAGGACGGCATACCGGCGACCGAGCCGGCGCAACCCGTCCTCGGTGGCACCCGACTCTCCGACAGCCGGAAGATCTGCCGGTGCCGGCCGGAGCGCCAACGGTGACGGCCACGACCACCACCGACCCGTCACGGCGTCCCGCTCCCGGTGGGCCTCAGTGTCGCCGGCGGCGACCGGCGTTGCCTGGCGAACAGTAGTGTCACCGGTGCTCCCAGGGGGATCCGTGTCGGTACGTCCACCGATCCTCGACACGGTTGTTACCGGTATACACGCTGCCGCCGAGGTGGTCCAAGCCCGGTCGGACCCGGTAACCCGGACCCGGTGGCGAATGGATGTACGCCGTCCCGCTCGCGGAGCACGAGCTGACGGGTGTCACCCATGTGGTGGGCGACGACGGGCTGGATCGCGTGGCGGCGGAAGGAGTCCTACGGGCGCGATCCCTTGGCCCCGGATACGCCTACCGGCATCTCAACCCTCGGGAGTACCGTCTCCCTCCACCTCTGTTCGCTCAACCGGCGGCCGAACTCGTCGTTTCGCAACTCGTAGGCGAGCCGCCCGTTGCGGTGCCACTCTCGGGACTCGACGAGAATGCCGAAGCGGTACGTGTCCTCCGTCCGGACGCTACCGTCGTCGCGGAAGGTGCGCTCGGGGCCGTCCTGCACACCGTTGCGATAGGTGGACTCTGCCAGGAGCACCCCCTCCGAGTCGACCTCGGCGGCGACGCCAGTAAAGAGTTCGCCACGATAGGTGAGCCGGTCGTCGTCGTTGAAGTCGGCCTCGTCAAGCAGCACCCGCATCTTGGCGCACTCCTGTGGTCAAGCGATCTCACCACAGCCCATGGACTGCGCCCCACGAAAGCTTCCCACGGGCTGAGCGCCTGTTTGGAGGCTACGACGTCGTTCGTCAATGCGGCCCCGGAGGCCCTCCGGCAAGCCGGCTCGGCCCCTGGTCTACTCGTCACTATCGCCATGCCCAGACAAGAGACCAAGGACGGTGACGGCGGCGGGAAGGGTGGGGGCGGTGGCGAGGGGGCGTACGCTGTCCCGCTCGCGGAGCAGCAGCTGGCAGGTGTCGCCGGTGTAATGGGCGGCGACGGGCTGGCCGGCGTGGTGGCGGGCGAGTCGGCGGAGCAGCGGCACCGGGTCGTCGACGACGGTCGGGGTCGGGCACTGCAGTACCGGGATCGGCGCGATCGGATCGTCGGGTACGGCACCGGCGATGACCAGTTCGAGGTAGTCGAGGCAGAAGGCGGTCGCGGCCTCCGGGGTGGACCGGGCCGGCGGATCGGCCGGAACGACCGTCCCGCCGCGTGCACCGACGCTGACGTCCCAGCACTCATCCTGGATCAGCCGCAGGTCACCGGCGTTCCGTACGTGGTCGACAATCGTGACCGTGACGGCCAGCCGCAGTCCGAGGGCGAGCCGGATCAGGTCGGCCAGCGGCGGTACGTCGGGTCGGCGGGCCAGCACGAACAGCCGGGCACCGGGCCGGCCCCGGGCGGCGCTGCGGACGTACTCGGTGAGCGGGTCGTCTCCGACCCGGTGCAGGGTGACGGTGCCGTACCGCAGGTTGTGGTCGAGGTCGCCGCCGCCGTCGAGCTCGGTCAGGTCGTCGGGGCGTACGCCGAAGTCGCGGGCCCGCTCCCCCAGCCGGAACCGGGCGGGGAGCTGGTGCAGCGGCTTGCCGCCCGGGTGGGTGCCGACGTGCGGTGCCGGTACCCGATCGCCGAGCCGCCAGGTCTGCTCTCCCACAGGCTGCCTCGAATCGTCCACCTGCCAGCTGAGTTCGCTGGTCAACCAGCCGGCCGCGTCGACTCGCCAGCTCAGGTGGACGACCCGGCTGGTCAAATCGGTGAGGGTTATCGTCACGTCCTGGTACAGCCGACGGCTGCCCCGGCAGGTGTCGCAGCGCAATGGTGACGGGGCACGGCCAGCACCGGCACACCGTGGACAGTCGGGGGCGGCGACGCCGGTGCCGATTCGGCAGTAGCAGCGGCGGAGCCGACTCGTCGGGTCGCAGTCGGGACATTCGAGGTACGAAATCGCTTCGCCCTGCCACGACGGGGCCGGCGGCTGCCAACCGCGCCGCAGGACAATCCCGCGGCGCTGGTGGATCTGCCCGGTCGACGATTCGCTGAGCGTTTCGGTGGTGTCGGCGACCTGGAGGCTGGTGTGCCACCAGCGGTCGTCGCGCCAGATCGCCTGCGCGCCGAAGGTCGGCGTGCCGGTGGAGACGTCGACGCAGTCGGCGAGGATCCGCCGTTCGAGCTGGTCGAGGTCGATGTCCGGGGGTTCGGCCGGTGGCCGGTAGCCAATGGTCAGATGGTGGGCGGGTGCGGTCCGGCCCCGTTCCTCCAAGCCGTAGAAGGCGTCCAGGTCGCTGGTGCCGGTGATCGCGGTGGTGAGATTCTCGGCGCGGCAGCGCGCCTCGGTCGGGACGGGTCCGCCGGAGACCTCGTACCGCAGGTGCCAGGTCAGGTCGTCGACGGTCCACACTTGGCCGGCGTCGACGGGACGGCCATCGACCCGGCGGGCCCCGACAGTGCGGGCCCCGACAGTGCGGGCCTCGACACGGCGGGCCTCGACACGGCGGGCCTCGATGACCAGGTCGAGGCAGAGCAGGTCGGCGAGCCGGCAGAGTCGGGCCAGCTCGGCGGCCGGGTCGCGGGGCGGTTCACTCGTCGTCCGGCCGAGGTAGAGCCGCCACGGGTCGTGGGAGCACCGCGCGATCGCGTCCGCCTCCAGCACCTTCCGGTCGGAGGCGGGCAGCTCCGGCCGCCACTGCTTCGGCAACATGACCAGCGGGCCGTCCGGCGAGCCGGCCCCGTTCACGTCGGTCCAGGAGGTGGCGCCGACCCGGGCGGCCAGGTCGCGCAGCAGCGGGGCGAGCCGCAGATACCAGCCCGGGTCGGCGTCGGGTCCGCGCGCCGGTTCCACCACTCCGGGTACGACGTTCGCCGAGGCCACCGCCCCGGTGTCGAGGTTCGCCACGGTCAGGACAAGCTGGGCGCGTCGCCGGCCGGTCTGCCGGCAGTCGTGGCACGGCCGTCCGACGGTGCCGACCCCGTCGCACTCCAGGCAGTTGTGGTACGGCTCCCCCGGCGCCCGGTCCTCGTCGCTGACCAGCAGGGTGTTGCCGTAGTAGGTGCAGCGGCACGCGACGAGGGTGAACGTCATCCCGTCACACTCGCGGCACAGCATCACCGGTGGGCCGTCGGGAACGGTGGCGGTCACGACACCGCCTCCGTATCCGCCTCCGACTCGACGGTGCCGCAGGGTGTCTCGTGTTCGGCGCGCAGCACGCAGCGTCGGCCGCCGGACAGGAGTCGGTCGCAGAAGAGTCGGGACTGCACACCCTGGTTGTCCTCCGCCGAGACGGTCGCCTCGGCAACATCCACCCGGGGCAGTCGGTCGAGGGTCCGGGCCGCCGTCCGGGCGAACCGCCGGGCCGCGGTCGGATTCGACGCGGTGAAGGGCACGTGTACGACGTACCGGTCCGTCATCAGCGCCCCGCCAGATCGTGGGCGGTCGGCGCCTGCCGGGACTGCCAGCGTCGCAACGCCTCCTTGATCCGGGCGTTCTGCTCCCGGACACCCGCCAACTCGGTGTACGCCCGCGCCAGGTCACCGGCGACCTGGTCGAGGAACTGGGCGACCTCGTCCGGGTCGACTCCCCGCCGCCCGAAGCCGACCGGGGTGAACCGGCGGGCCCGCACCTGCGACGGCCACAACGGCCGGTACGTCTCCGACCGGTACGCCGACCCGAGTCGCCGCCGGTCCCTCCTCAGTCGTCGTAACAGCAGCACCCGCACAACCTTCACCAACTTCCGCGTCGTGGATCAGGACATGGACGGGTGCCCCGGCCCGGAACCTGGAGGGGACGCTCCGGGCCGGGGGCACCCCGCCCCACCACCGCAGCCAGCAGCGGCGCGCACGGCAGCAGGGCGTTACTCGGGGCCGGGACGGACAACCCGTACAAGCCGAACGTCCCCGCCGGGAGGACGGTACCTCAACTGGTCTACCTACGTCTGCATACGTAGAAGGACGTTTCGCGCTATCTGGAGACTTCTAACGTCAGCGCTATGGACCTCGGCCCGGACGACGAGATCGATCACGGCGCCCCGCTCGCGCCGTACAAGCAGCTCGCGGCGATCCTCACCGCCCGGATCAAGCGCGGAGACTGGCAGCCCGACCGCGCCATCCCGAGCGAACAGCAACTCGTCCAGCAGTACGGCATCGCCCGCGCGACCGTCCGGCGTGCGATAGCGCTTCTGGTCGAGCAAGGCGTGTTGTACGTCGTACCCCAGCGCGGCACCTACGTCCGCCGGGCCGACGGGTAGTCCAAACCCAGCACCGCTCGATCGAGAGTGCGGGCCGCCAGCCGTACCCGTTTGACCTAGCCCTCGGTCAGCGTCTTCCGGCTCTGGCCAGGGCGATCTCCGCCTGGTTGGCCAGGGTGGTGACGAGATCGGCTGCCGACGGCAGGTCGGTGATGAGGTCGACGGCTTCGCCGGCCCAGACCGGCAGTGGGGGTATCACGCCTCGTGCCACATCGGCCTGGTAGTCCTCTCTCACCTGAGGGTCTTCGACGAGTTCGGCCTCACGGCCGCGCCACCGGTCGAGGTAGAGGTGACCGAGGGTGCGCGCGGGGTACTTCGACGGCCATCGGGAGCCGCGCGCAATGTCGAGCACGCTGCTGCGCTCGGTGTCCTCCCCCCGTCCTTCGATGATCGCCTTGGTGATCGCGGGGTCGACCAGGGCTTCGGTGGTGGCCTGGAATCGGCTGCCGATCATGGCGCCGGCAGCGCCTAGGGCCAGGGCTGCGGCGAGGCCGCGCCCGTCGGCGATGCCGCCGGCCGCCAGCACCGGCACCGGCACCGAGGCCGCGAGATCCACCACCACGGGTACGAACGGCAGCGTGGACCGACCCCGACGGGCACCATGACCACCGGCTTCGGTGCCCTGTGCCACGATGACGTCAGCGCCCAGGTCCACGGCCTGCCTGGCCTCCTCCAGATCGGTGACCTGGATGATCAGGACGGCCCCCGCCTCGCGGACGAGTTCCACGTACGGGCTCGGGTCGCCGAATGACAACATGACCGCGCAGGGACCGTACTCCAAGGCACGCTCCACCGCAGCGGCGTCGATTCCCCAGGTCAGAAAGCCGACGCCCCACGGCTGATCGGTACGCGACGCAACGATCCGCGCCTCACGGTCCAGCCACTCCCGATCCCCGAAAGCCGCGCCAAGCATTCCGAGGCCGCCGTTGCTGGAGACGGCCGCCGCCAGGGCGCCACCGGCCGACCCGCCCATCGGGGCCAGAACGATCGGATGCCGTATCCCGAACAACTCCGTGAACTCCGTCGACAACGCCATGCTCGCATCATCGTCCTCTCGTTGCGCTGAACAGCACGCCGCCCGGACCGGTCTCCGCGACGCTCCGTTTGCGCCAACCAGGGGCTGCACGCCGTGGCCATCTCGGATAGTGTCCGACCAACCACGCACTGACAATGCCTTGCGGCGTGGACAAGCGCGTCGACACCGCTGTGCCGTCAGCATGGCCGGTAACCGGGGAGGACCGCATGGCCAGCATCGAAGAAGTCAAGGCGGCGCTCATGCAAGCCGCCGAACAGGGATCGAACAGTCTGAACCAGATTCGCGCCGCCGCCGAGCAAACCGAGCAGGTCCTCACTCGTCTCCGGGCTGTCGCCGCCGGTACGGGCCACCCCAAGGTCGCCGAGGCCATCCAGCGCGCCGAGCAAACGAAGCAGCGCCTCGCCGAAGCAGCCACCATGATCCAGGGCAGCGCCGCCGCGGCCCGCGAGTACGTCAGCGTCCTCGGCTGACCGCAGACCGAGTCAGCAGGCAGTGCGCAAGGCCGTGGTGGACTGCCGAACCGCCGGAGAGAAGGGCGGGCAAGACGGCACCCCTGCTGGCCGAGGCTGCCGAGCATTTCACGACGTACGTGAACACCATCGCGCCGGGAACCGTCGCCCCGCGATCGTCGGCGCCCGAGGCGATGCCGGACGGCGATCGCATCACGTCGGAGGCGATGAACCGACGCAGGCGGGCAACCAGCTTCCTGGACCGCACCGCAAGACGCGCCGACGACGTCAACGACACCGCCACGGGGGTGACCAAGGCTGTCGAGGAAGGCACCAAGGTTGCGTTGCGGCAGATCAAGGGTGACGGTGGAGCGGGTCGCGGTCCCGCCTTGACAACTAGCAACTCTCGCACCCAGCCTGCGCCGGTCCAGCACCCGCCCACGAGGTGGCCTCCGCGTTGGTGGTCACCGTTCTCGGCGCCGCCCTGGTCGGTAGGGCCGGCATCGACTACATCAAGAAGCGACTCAGCAAAAGGAAAAGAATGACGATCAAGAGTGATGTTGTCGAGTTCGCCCATACCTTGATCCGAGGTGACTTCGAGGCCAACGACCGCTACGAAGCGAAGCTCGACGCCGAAGGCTGGGACGGTTGGCCATCCTTCTTGAGCGCACTCTTCTTCCTCGCCGTCGAGAGGCGCTTCCAGGGCAGGTACGACGAAGCCGAGGTGATCAGGTTCGTAGCCGATCTGCGGGCCGAGACCGTTGACAAATCCGCGCCGATCGACGCTGCGAGCGTGGAGTCTCTGATCAAAAGCTGTGTTCGAACAGTCCGTACAGCTGACCATGGCCCCGGAGACTATGGCCAGCTCCGGACGATCGTGTCGTACCGCATCCTCGCCAACGAGAACCTCACCGACGACGAGTTGCACAACTGCAGCCTGGACTCCCCATCCCGGTAGCCGTAACGGACATACCGCTTCACGAGGACGGCCGCGGCTCGCCCTGAACTTCAGTCCGTGGCCGTGCCCTGGCGTTGTTGACGCTCGGCGAGTTGCTTGAAGTTGAGTAGCTGCCGTCGAGCCATGATCAGGTCACCGACTGACAGACCGAGGGCCACCCAGCGGGTCGTCTGCATGACGACCTTGAGCAGCAGGCGCGTCGTGTCGTTCTGCTGGGGCACAAGGACGTACGACATGAACCCACCCATGATCGCGCCTGTCAGCTGTACCCCGGAGTCGACCGAGACGATCCTGCCCAACTTCCGTCCGCCCGCACTGGTGAACGCCTCTCCGACTTCAGGCTCGGGAAGCCCGCGAAGCTGTTGAGGTGAACGCCGGCCGAGGTTGTCGATCCAGTCATAGGCGTACGGCGCGAGTCTCACCTGGACGACCCACGGCCACACCGCTGCGACGGGCGCCTCGATTCCCACTCCGCGCCACGCCTGCAGCGCGGGTGACACGACGAAGTCATCGCACGGATACGACAGCAGCATCTCGCTGTCCGTCACGCCCCACCGGTCACCGATCATGATCCCAATGTCCCGTCCCCCGTACGGCATCCGAATCTACTGCCCGGCTCAGAAGTCAGCTACCGGGCATGATCGCCTCGGTCGGCATTCGGCGAGGAATGCCAGGTGGGTATGCCAGTAGGTGTATCGCCATCGGGCCGGCGGGTCCCACACGCCCGTCCGGATCAGTTCACGCAGAGGCAGAAGGGGTGCCCCGCCGGGTCGAGGAAAACCCGGAACGACGTACCGGGCTGGTGCGGGTGTTTTGTCGCCCCGAGATCGAGCACTGCCGCCTCGGCGGCATCGAGGTCGTCGACGACCACATCGAGGTGCATCTGCTGAGGCAGCGCCTGCCCCGGCCACACCGGTGGCGTGTACCCGTCCACCTGTTGGAACGAAATGCACTGACCGTACTCCGCGCGAACTTCCGCCCAGTCGGAGGAGACGTCGACCTTCCAATCCAACATGGCGCCGTAGAACTCTGCGAGCGCACCAGGATCGGGACAGTCGATCACGATGCTGGGGAAGCGAGCGATGGCCATGCGAGCCATGGTACGAGCTATTGCGGACGATCCACTTCCGGATTACGTCGGGTACGGCTGGTGCTCGTCGAGACGTCGGCACCTAGCCGACTCCGTAACGGGCGTCCCGCCACGGCAATCGCGCCCTTCCAAACGACTGCGACTCTGCCTGGACGCGCCATCGCGGAGGCACGGCCTCCGGGTGGTCCTCGTTCGCGCCGCAGATACGGCTGCCAACGACGGCGGGTCAGGGCAACCCGAAGGCCCGGCGGTACCGTCGCGGCGGCAGGACGGACCGGAGCTTGTCGGCCACGCCGGAGAAGTCCGTGATGTCGGTCAGGCACCCGTGACCGGTGTGGGCGAGCCACAGGGTGCCGTCCCGTTCGACCACCATCGCGTCGGAGAGCGGCAGCGTGTGCACGTTCCCGTCACCGTCCACATCCGAAACGGCGTCCACACCGATGATCAAAATCCCCCGGTTGCGGCGCCGCTTGAACAACGGTGGCCAGAACACCTCGCCCGAGAGAACGTGACGGGTCCGGGAACACGAGTCCTCGGTGCTGCCCGGCAGGGCCGGCCTTGCGCCGCGCGGTACGACGATCATGGTCGACGCCAACCACGCGGACATCAGGTCCCGTGCTGCCGCCGGCGTGAGTCCGCCCGGGGGCAACAGAACATTTACGTCGTTGCCCTGACCACCACCGACTCCGCCGGCCGGTCGACCGCTGAGAAGATGCTCAACGCCCCTCGTACCGGGATGTAGCGACCAACCGGGGGCGCGGGCGCCGTCGTGACGGACGGCGGGTGATGCCGCCGTCCAACACGTACCGGAGGTTCTGGGTCGCGCCTACGAGACCGTGACGCTGCTCACCAGCGCGCGGTGGTCGGACGCGTCGTTGCACATCGGCACCAGCGGATCGGGATCCGGTCGTACGGCGCCCCGGAAGAAGATGTAGTCGAACTTCAGCGTGGGCTGCACGTTGCAGTCCTCGTGGTCGTTGGAGACCGTCAGGTAGTCGGCCGGATGGCCGTCGACGAAGCCGGCGTTCCGCAGGACCGCCGGAGCCGGGTCGACCGGCGTCGCGTTGAAGTCACCCATCACGATCGCGTTCGGCCACCCCTGGGCGGCCGCCACCAGCTGCGGCGCCTGGCACGCGGAGTCCGCCCCGGTGTTGCGGGTACTCATGTGGGTGTTGAAGACGCGGACGTTCCGGGACCCGAGTGTGACGGTGACCGCCAGGAAGGCCCGGTCCTCCGGATCCCCGTCGCAGTTCTCCCGGGAGTACTGCTGGCGCAGCGGATTGCGCGGATTGAGGCTGCTCGGCACGAACGTCGCCTGGCCGAAGCCGTCGAGTCCGGGGCAACTCCAGGAGAAGGTCTCGGCCGCGCCGTAGAAGGAGACCCAGTCCCCGCCGATGTGCTCCTCCAGCGCCGCCTCGATCTCCGGGACCTGGCCTTCGCAGACCTCCTGCAGGCCGACCACCTCGCCGAGGCTGTGGTTGATGTGGGAGGCCCACTTGTCGGCGCCGGCGTTGACCACGGCACCGGCGATGTTCCAGCTCATCACGGTGACCTCGGTGGCCGCATGGGCCGGGGCCGCCGGCACGGTGACGGTGCCGACGGCCGCCACCAGGGCCAACCCGGACGCGAGAATCTGTCTTTTCAACGGCTCCTCCAAATGATGACGCTTACCGCACCTCCGGGCAGCCTGGGACATCCCGCCAGCATCGGCAAGGCTCCATGTATGTCCCAAACTGAGGTCACCCGGCCCGCTCGCCCGGGTCGGCCCATCCGGGCGGAGACGCCGCTCCGGTCGACAGCGGCAGGTCCCCCGGGTGTCGCATCGCTGTGCAAGACTCCCTAGCTGCGTCAACGGACGAAAATCCCCAGGTCGTGCCCGTACGCCAGTGACGTGGGCAGGCCGCAGACACAGAAGGAAACCCCCGAATATGCAACCCGACGTGCTCCAGGCCCAGGCCCAGTTCCACATCCGGCAGCGGGTCCGGCTGATGGTCAACCAGTACGAGGTCCTCGCGGTCAACCCGGACGGCTCCGAGGGTGGACTGCTCGCCTTCGCCCAGCAGAAGCGGATGGCCTTCAAGGAGCAGGTGACCCTCTACACCGACGACACCAAGCAGCAGCCGGTGCTCGGCTTCAAGGCCCGCGCGGTGATCGACCTCGGTGCCACGTACGACGTGACCGACGCCGCCGGCAACCCGATCGGCCTCTTCCGCAAGGACTTCAAGGCGTCCCTGCTCCGCTCGACCTGGCACGTGGAGCAGCCCGGCCTCGGCCAGGCCACCGGTCAGGAGCGCAGCCTTCCCGTCGCGCTGCTGCGCCGCTTCATCGAGTCGCTCTCCTGGCTGCCCTACCACTTCGACTTCACCATCAACGGCCAGCCGGCGTTCGAGGTCGTGAAGAAGTGGGGCCTGCGCGACCGGTACGTCGTCACCGTCCACCAGCCGCAGCTCGACCGCCGGCTGGTCATCGCGATGGCCGTCGCCCTGGACGCGCTGCAGGCCCGCTGACCCGGGAGTCGCACACCGAGGCCGGGCGCGCTCCCGCGACGCGGGTACGCGCCCGGACCCGGGCGTGACGGTACGACATGACACCTCACCGACCTGAGACCCGGCTAGCGCGGCACCCCCGACAGAGGGCAGCATGACGGGCGTGTCCCAGCCTCCACAGCTCGCCGCCGTCCAGGACCGCGCCCGGGCGCTGCACGGTGCCGGCGACATCGCGGGCGCCCGCCGCCTCCTCGGCCAGGCCCTCGACGCGGCACGACCCGCGTACGGCAACGACCACCCCGAGGTGCTCTCCACCGCGCTCCTGCTGGCGCAGTGGCACCGGCAGGTCGACGACCCGGCGGCGGCGAGGCGGGCCCTGGAGGAGGCGCTGACCGACGGCCAGCACCGCTGGGGCGACGCCGATCCGTTGATGCTCGCCCTCTCCTTCGAACTCGGCGCCGTCGCCGAGGATCTCGGCAACCGGCACGAGGCACGCCGCAACTTCACCCGGGTCGCGACGCTCGGTCCAGGAGTGCTCGGCGGCGACCACTGGCAGGTCCGGGCGGCCCGGGACTATCTCGGTGACCCGCCCTCGGCCACGGGGACCCCGGAGGCGGCCACGCCCGCCCCCGCGCCGGCCCAGCCACCGCCGACCATGCCCGCACCGGTGGCTCCGCACGCGCAGCCGCCGAGCAGGCCGCAGGCACAACCGGTGTCGGGGCCGTACGCCCCGGCACCGGTCTCGGCACCCCACGTCCCGAACCCGGTCTCGGCACCACACGCCCCGACAACGCACCCGGTCTCGGCACCACACGCGCCGACAACGCATCCAGTCCCGGCACCACACGCGCCGCACCCGGTGTCGGCGCCGGTCGGCATGCCGGTGTCGGCGACGCCGGCCAGTGCCACGCCGTACCCGTCGAGCGGGGCGGGCTTCCCGACCAGCGGGAGCCCGTACCCCACCAGTGGCGTGGGTTCCCCGTCGACCACCGCCGCCCGGTCCGGCTACGAACCGGCGACGTACCCGCCGTACTCGGCACAGTCGTCGGCGTCGCCGGAGACGTACCCGGTGGTCACCATGCCGGCGCCGGTGGCGGCCCCGACGCCCGTCCCGGAACCGGCACCGCAGTCCTCCGGCCGGGGGTCCACGGTGGCGGCGGCGGTCGCGGCGGCCGCCGCGGTCATCGCCGCGATCGTGGTGGTGGTCGCCGTGGTGGCCGACAAGGACGCCCCGCCGCCGCCCGCCACGCAGGACGAGCCCGGCGGCGTGGTCATCTCCGGCGAACCGCCGACCGGGGTGAAGCTGCTCGACGAGGGAACCGCGATCACGATCACCTGGGCGGACCCCAGCGGCGGCACGGTGCCGTTCCTGGTCACCGGTGCGCAGCGCAACAAGGAGGCGCAGGCGATGGGACGGGTCAGTGCCGGCGATCCGACGAGTTTCACGGTGAACGCGCTGAATCCCCGACTCGAATACTGCTTCACCGTGCTCGCGGTGTATTCGACGAGTGAATTCGCCCCGTCGGATCTCGTGTGTACCACCCGGGGCGCCGGCGCAAGCCCGAACTGATCACGATTCGACACCAGCTTCACGCCGCTGACCTGCCCAAACAACCGTGGCCGGAAGGCTTGTCCACAATTCGCGCGGGCTCTGTCCACAACGGCACGTTCCGGGTACCCGGCCGAAGAGGGCGGGCCATATGATGGCACCCGGTTTCGGGGAGATTCGCTGACGACGGCGGTCGGAGACAGCACCGCCACGATGGGGAGGTCAGCCGGCTGTGGTCACCACAGGCAACGGCTTCACAGGCAGTGACGGTAATGCCGGAGGGACGGCCGTGGTCGCGCCGGGCGGTCCCACCGCACGTCGGCGGTCCCGCCGGCTCCGGGGCGGGCTCGTCACCGTCGCCACCGTGGCGGCGCTCGCCGCCGCGATGGGGCTGACCGTGCTCGGTCTGGGTGCGGCGGACAACGCGGTGGCGGGTTACGACGCCAGCTCCTGGCTGTGGAGCGCGGCCAAGAGCGAGCTGGCCCGGGTCAACGGGGTGACCGGCCGGGTCGACACCCGGATGCAGGTGCCGGACGGCCGTGGCCACCAGATGCAGGTCGTCCAGACCGACCGGCTGCTCATCCTGCGGGACCTGAACACCGGCACGATCAGCTCGCTCGACCTCGCCACCCTCCAGGTCATGGCCACCACGAAGAGCACCGCCGGGATCGGCGTCAACATCGCGCTGCACGAGAACTCCGCGTTTGTCGTCGACGCGGTGCAGGGCATCGTGCGCCAGCTCGACCCCCGGTCGCTCACCCCGGTCGGCGAGCAGATCAACTATCCGCCGGGGATCACCGGCGGCGCCTTCGACGGCACCGGCAAGCTCTGGGTCGCCGTACCGAGCCAGGGCACCGTCTCCGCGATCACCCCGGCGGAGCTTCCCGAGAACGCCAACGCCAACGCCGTCCAGGGCGGCGGCACCACCGGCGGGATCAGCCCCAAGCAGATCCGCAGCGAGGCGGTCGCCGAGCCGAGCCACGACCTGAGGGTTTCGACCCTCGACGACGGCATCGCGGTGCTGAACCGGACCACCAACACGCTCACCACGCTGGAGGGCGAGGCCGCGCCGCAACCGGTCACGCTGCCGCTCACCGGTCCGGGTGCGCTGCCGACCCGGACCACCGGCGAGCAGATCCCGGTGACGGTGGTCGACGACCGCAACGTCGTGGTGAGCGTCGACGCCGCCGTCGGGCAGCGGTTCACCGTCCCCGGTGAGGGGACCCAGCTCAGTCCGGCGGTCGCCTGGGCCGGCCGGTTCTACTGCGCGGAGGAGGAGACCGGAAAGGTCTACTCGTTCGACGAGGCGGGCAAGCTGCTGGAGACGATCGAGGTGCCGGGCGCGAACGGGCCGCTGGAGCTGGAGGTCCGGGAGAACCACCTCTTCGTCAACGCGCCGAACTCCGACCGGGCCAAGGTGATCGACGACCACCACCAGGTCCGGGACGTCAACAAGTACGCCAACGACATCCTCGGCGGGGACCCGCCACCGGCCCCGCCGCCGCCTCCGCCGCCGAAGAAGCCGGTGGTCAGCAAGCCGGGCGCGCCGCGCGCGGTGACCGCCTCCGCCGGCAACGCGCAGGCCCGGGTGAGCTGGCGTCCGGCCGCACCGAACGGCGCCCCGATCACCCGGTACGTCGTCGAGGGGGCTGGCAAGACCTTCCAGGTCGGCGCCGACCAGCGGTCGCTGGAGGTCACCGGCCTGACCAACGGCGAGACCTACCGGTTCTCGGTGCACGCGGTGAACTCGAAGGGTGCCGGTCCGTCCCGGAGGAGCAATCCGGTGACGCCGACCTCCGAGGTGCCGGACCCGCCGGCCAGCGTCACCGCCGAGGCGCGTCCGGACGGCACGGTGGTGGTGAAGTGGCCGGCGGCGAACGGCCAGGGCTACAAGATCAACAAGTACGCTGTCACCGCCATCTCCGCCGGAGCGAACGCACCGGCCGGCGAGGCGACCGGCACCGAGCTGGTCATCCCCGCCGGTGAACTCACCTACGGCAGCCAGTACGCCTTCACCGTCGTCTCGATCAACGAGAAGGGCGCCGGCTCGGCCGCCTCCCCGGTCAGCGGCACGGTGGTGCCGTTCACCACGCCGGGCATTCCGGTCGACCTCAACGCCAGCACCGTGCGTAACGCCCGGGGCACCATCGACCTGACCTGGGCCGCACCCGCCGACAACGGCCGGCCGATCACCAAGTACCTGGTCAAGGCCGGTGGCAAGGACGTCGAGGTGACCGAGGCCAAGGCCAGGGTCAGCGGTCTGCCGGACGGGACGGCGATCGCCGTCCAGGTGCGGGCGGTCAACGAGGCCGGCCCGGGCGCCCCGGCCACCGCCAACCCCCGCACGGTGGGCGTGCCGACGATCGCCGGGGTCAGCGTCAGCGCCGCGGACACCACCTCGTTCACCGTGAAGGTCACCGTGAACGACGGCGACGGGGACACCCAGTGCGCGGTGACCCCGGCCGGCCGATCGCGGGTGGCCGGGGTCTGCTCCGGCATCCGGGTCACCGGCCTCACCCCGGCGACCGCGTACACCTTCAGCGCGACGGCGACCAACGCGGCCGGCAGTGCCACCGCGCAGGGCAGTGCGACGACCGCGGCGATCTTCGGCGTCGCCACCTGTAAGAACGGCCAGAACGGTGACACCGCGACGTACTGCGACCGGGACCGGGAGGGCCGCAACGGCAACGAGATCTTCTCCGGCACCCGGCAGGACAACGACGCGCAGGTCGGCTGGGCGAGGCCGGGCACCCGGATCGAGACGATCTGCAAGAAGTCCGGGGAAGAGGTCTACGCCTACATCTACAACAACGAGAAGCGCAGCACCTGGTGGGTCCGGATCAAGTGGAACGGCGGCACGCCGTACATCCCGTGGGCCTGGCTCAACCTGGAGGGCGGGGACAACGTCAACCGTCTGCGGACCTGCTGACCGCACCACCCGTACGTCAGGAGCACCACGACCGTGAACAACCACGAGCCGCTTACCCAGCACCATGTGCAGGGATTCGCCAGCCTGGCCGCCCGGATCGCCGAGAACATCAACTCGGTGGTGCTGGGTAAGCCGCACGTGGTCCGACTGGCGCTGACCGCGCTCTTCGCCCAGGGGCACGTCCTGCTCGAGGACGTGCCCGGGGTCGGCAAGACCACCCTGGCCCGGGCGATCGCGGCCACCGTGCACGGCCAGTGGCGACGCATCCAGTTCACCCCGGACCTGCTTCCGGCGGACGTCTC
This sequence comes from Plantactinospora sonchi, assembly GCF_036422035.1. Taxonomy (NCBI): domain Bacteria; kingdom Bacillati; phylum Actinomycetota; class Actinomycetes; order Micromonosporales; family Micromonosporaceae; genus Plantactinospora; species Plantactinospora sonchi. The sequence goes on along the minus strand of NZ_JAZGQK010000021.1, from coordinate 114,524 downwards.
CGGGGTGACCATCTTCAACCAGGCCAACCGGGCCTTCGAGTTCCACCCCGGCCCGATCTTCGCCAACATCGTCATCGCCGACGAGATCAACCGGGCCTCGCCGAAGACCCAGTCCGCGCTGCTGGAGGTGATGGAGGAGCGCAACGTCACCGTCGACGGCGTACGGCACCCGGTGCCCCGACCGTTCCTCGTCGTCGCCACCCAGAACCCGGTCGAGATGGACGGGACGTACCGGCTTCCCGAGGCGCAGCTCGACCGGTTCCTGGTGAAACTCTCGGTCGGCTACCCGGACGAGTTGGTGGAGATCGAGGTGCTGCGCGGCGCCACCGTCCGATCCCCCGAGGCGTTGGAGCCGGTCACCGACACCAACACCGTCGGCGAGATGGTCCGGATGGCGCAGCGGGTGCACATCGCCGATCCGCTGTACGCGTACGCGGTCCGGCTCGCCGCCGCCACCCGCAACCACCCGCACGTCCGGGTCGGGGTCAGCCCCCGTGGCGTGATCGCGCTGACCCGGGCCGCCTGCGCGTACGCGCTGATCGACGGCCGGGGCTGGATCCTGCCCGAGGATCTCAAGCTGCTCGCCGAGCCGGTCTTCGCGCACCGGATCCTGCTCTCCCCCGACGCCCAGGTCCGGGGGGTCACCCCGACCGAGGTGCTGTACGAGGCGGTGGCGTCGGTGCCGGTGCCGCTGCCGTCGGGACAGCTCGCCACGGCGCAGACCTGACCGCCGCAGCAGCATGACGATCACCTCGCGCGGCTTCGGTCTGCTCGCCGGCGCCGCCGTACTGCTGCTGGTCGGGTTCCGCTTCGGCTATCCCGAACTCGCGCTGCTCGGCACCACCGCCGGCATCGCGGTCGGCTGCGCGGTCGGCAACGCCGCCTGGCGTCCCCGGCTCGACGTGACCCGGGTCGCCGATCCGGACCGGGTCGGCCGGGGCGAGCCGGCGACCATGACCCTGACCATCCGCAACAGTGCCCGGCTGCGGTCGGCCAACCTGGTCGCCGAGGACCGCTGCGGCAACCGGCCGGTGCCGGTTCCGGTACTCCGGCTCCGGCCCGGCCGGGACACCACGGTCAGTTATCCGGTGCCGACCCACCGGCGTGGGGTGATCACCATCGGACCGCTGCGGATCACCGGCCGGGACGCGCTCGGTCTGGTCACCGTCGCCCGCTCGCACGGCGGCACCGCCCAGGTCTGGGTGCATCCCCGGATCCATCCGCTGACCGCCACCCCGGCCGGGGTGTCCCGGAGCATGGACGGGCGGGTCGACAAGGTTCCCCAGGGCTCGATCACGTTCGACTCGCTCCGGGAGTACGTCATCGGTGACGAGCTTCGCCGGGTGCACTGGCGGACCAGCGCCAAGGTCGGCGAGTTGATGGTCAAGGAGCAACTGGACACCAGCCTGCCCCGGATCGTCGTCCTGCTCGACAACCGGGCGGCCGCCTATCCGAGACCGGTCGACGGGGTGGTCGAGACGTTCGAGTCGGCCTGCGAGGCCGCCGCCTCGGTGGTGGTGGCCGCACGCCGGGAGGACCTGCCGGTGACGATGCTGCTCGTCGGTACCGATCCCGGTGGGGAGTTCCTGGACCGGCTCGCCGCCACCGAACTCACCCCGGGAACCCGGGGCGGTGACGACGACCCGCTGCGTACCGCCACGCTCCGGCTGCGTCAGGAGCGGCTCGGCGACACCCTGGTCTTCCTCACCGGGCCGGCCGGCCGGGCCGACCTGGGCTACCTCAACGGGCTCCGGTCGGCGTACCCGTCGGTGGTCGTCGGGGTCTTCGGCGCCGACGGGCCGACGCCGGCCGGCGGGGCGGGTCTGGTGGTGGTCGACGCGGCGGACGGCGCGGAGTTCGCCGCCGAGTGGGACGGGGTCCGCCGGTGGTGAGGTTACTGAGGACGCTGGCGGTGCCGGCGGCGCTGGTCGCGATGATCGGGCTCGCCGGCGTGGTGCTCGGCCGGGTGTACGCCGGTCCGCTGCTCGGCCAACTTGTCCTCGGGGCGGCGGTCGGCGCGGTCGGGGTCAGCCTGGCCACCCGGCGACTGCCGTCCTGGCTGGTCGCCCCGCTGTCGGTGCTGGCCCTGCTCGGCTACGCGGGCTTTTCGATCTGGTTCACCGCCCGACGGGCCGACCTGCCCGGCGGGTTGACCGACGTCGCCGCCGACGCGGTCCGCAACGGCATCCCCCGACTGCTCACCGCGCTGATCCCAGTCGAGCCGACCCCGGACACCGTGATCGTGCCGGTGGTGGCGGCCTGGCTGGCCGGACTCGCCGCCTCCGAGGTCGGGATCCGGGCGGCCAGGGTGCTGCTCGGGCTCACCGCACCGGTCGCCCTGTACGCCGGAGCGCTGTACGTGGTCGGCCCGAACGCCGAGTCGCCAGCCTGGCTGACCGTGGCCTTCGCCGCCGCCGCCGCGCTGGCGCTGGCCACCGGCGGACGGCCGGACCGGCGCGATCCGGCGAACTCGGCCGATGCCGGGGCCGGTCTGACCCCGGCGGTCCGGGCCGCGCTGCGGCTGCGGACCGCCGCCAGTACCGCCCTCGGGCTGGTCGTGGTGGTCGGGCTCGCCGCCGTGCTGGCCCCGGTGGTGGCCCGGCAGGTCGGCGCCACTCCGGTCGACCCGCGACGGTACGTACAGCCGCCGCAGGTGGACAGTCTGGACGAGAACCCGCTGATCCGGATCTCCGGCTGGGCGCTGCACCCGGAGCAGACCCTGCTCGAGGTGCACACCACCGGGATACCGCCGCTGCCGGACGATCCGCCGCCGACCGAGCCGGCCGGTGGTGACGGCGAGGAGGAGTCGCCCGAGGACGGAGAACCGGCCGACGAGGAAGGTCCGGCCGACGCCCCCGGACAGTCACGTGGGGTACGGATCCGGCTCGCCGTACTGAACGACTACGACGGGGTGACCTGGCGGGTCGGCGGCACCTACCGCAACGCCGGTCGGGTGCTTCCCGCGACCGAGCGGTCCCCGGACATTCCGGTGGCGCGGATCGAGCAGGAAATCACCATCGGCGACCTCACCGGCCGACTCCTTCCCGCGGTGCCCACTCCTCGGGAGGTGACCGGCGCCCGGGTGGCGTACGACCAGGCGAGCGGCACGCTGATCCAGCCAGAGGGGCTGAGGCAGGGGCTGCGCTACACGGTCAACTCGGAGCGGGAACGCCCGGACTACAACCTGCTGCCCTCGGCGAACGTCGCCTTCGGTCCCGAAGCGCTCAGGTTTCTCCAGGTCGAGCCGGGCGCCCCGGAGCAGTTGCAACGCCTCGCCGACCGGATCTCGGAGGAGAACAGCGGCCCGTACGCCAAGGCGATGGCGCTGGAGAGCTACCTTGCCGAGCACTACCGGGTGGTGGCTGACGCCCCGAGCGGGCACGCCTATCCGAACCTCGCGTTCTTCCTCTTCGGACCGCCGAACGGTGGCGGCCAGCGGGGTACCTCGGAGCAGTTCGCCGCCGCGTTCGCCGTACTGGCCCGGATGATGAGCCTGCCGACCCGGGTGGTGGTCGGCTTCGACTCTCCGACCGGCAGCGGCCCGGTCCGGGGCGCGGACGCGCTCGCCTGGCCGGAGGTGCTCTTCGAGGGCCTCGGTTGGGTGGCGTTCAACCCGCTGCCGCTGCCGAACACCACCCCCCGGCCGGTGGAGGACGAGTTCAAGCCGGAGCCGGAGGATTCGACCCCGCCGCCGGAGGAGGCCAGCCAGACTCCGGAGGCGACTCCGGAGGCGGCACCGGTGACGGCGGCCGCGCCGCGTGGCGGTGGATCGGGAGTACCGGTCCTGGTCGGCGGCGGCGCGGGTGGTCTGGTGCTGGTGTTGACCGGACTGGCCCTGGTGGTGGTCGGGATGCGGCGGGCGCAGCGCCGTCGGCGGCTCGCCGACGGCCCGCCGGCCCAGCGGATCGCCGGGGCGTGGCGGGAGCTGACCGACGCGTTGCGGCTGGCCGGGCGACCGGTTCCGGACCATCTGGCCGCGACCGAGGTGGCCGCGCACGCCCGGGCGAGTCTGCGGGGCCCGGGCGAGGCTGCGACACCGGGGCCGGAGAACCCAGGCGGTCCGGAGAGGTCGGGCGGAGCGCCGACACCGGGTGGACCGTGGCCGGCGGGTGAACCGGTCGCCCCGGGACCCGGCGAGGTCGGCGACCGGCCGCCCACCGGCCGGCTGCGTCCGGCCGTACCCGGCGTCGACGACCTGGCCGAGCTGGTCAACCTGGCCGCGTTCGCGCCGGACATCGCCACCGACGAGCAGGCACGGCGGGCCGGCGAGCTGGCCCTGGCGTACGCCGCCGAGCTGCGGGCGACCCGGCCCTGGTGGCGACGGCTGCTCTGGTCACTGCATCCCGGCCCGCTCCGCTGGCGGGACTGACGCCGCCCGCGGACGTACGGCCACCGGCCGCAGCACCGGACCAGCCGCCCTCCGGTACCGGCTGGACCGGGGCCGGTAGTCTCGCCGCGTGACGTTCTCGATCGTGGCGCGTTCCGCCGACGGGCGGATGCACGGCGTCGCCGTGGCCAGCAAGTTCCTCGGTGTCGGAGCCCTGGTGCCGGCCGCCGAGGCCGAGGTCGGGGCGCTCGCCACCCAGGCGCACGCCAACCTGGCCTACCGCCCGCAGGGCCTCGCCTTCCTCCGTACCGGGCTGGCCGCCGCCGACGTGGTGGCCGGGCTCCTCGCCGCCGACAGTGGCCGGGCGCACCGCCAGCTCGGGGTGGTCGGTGTGGACGGCCCCGGGGCCACCTGGACCGGGCCGGAATGCCACGACTGGGCCGGCGGGCAGGCCGGTGACGGCTGGGCGGTCCAGGGCAACATCCTGGCCGGCCCGCAGGTGGTCGACGAGATGCGGGACGCCTGGCTGGGGCTGGCCGACCAGGGTTTCGCGGAGCGGCTGCTCGGCGCGCTCCGGGCCGGCGACCTCGCCGGTGGTGACCGGCGCGGTCGGCAGAGCGCGGCGCTGCTGGTGGTCGCCCGGGGCGCCGGGTACGGCGGCGGCAGCGACGTGCTGGTGGATCTGCGGGTCGACGACCACCCCGACCCCGTGACCGAGCTCGGGCGGCTGCTCGAGGTGCACACCATGCTCTTCGGACGGCCCGATCCGGCGACCCTGCTGGACCTGACCGGTGCGCTCGCCGACGAGGTGGCGACGCTGCTCGCCGCCGCCGGCCACCCGAATGACGGCGGCGATCTGGACGCCCGGCTCGCCGCCTGGGCCGGCGTGGAGAACCTGGAGGAACGGCTGGTCCCGGCCAGGATCGACCCGTTGGTCCTGGCCCACCTGCGCAGACAAGCCTGAACTTGCCCCGACAGGCGTTCGGGCGGCGCGGCGACGCCGGAGGGCCGTGCGGGCGCCGGACGGGCCCGGCACGTCGGGCCGGCCCTGCCGCTGTCGGGGTGGGCGACCGACGAGGGCGCCGTCAGCCGAAGGCGGGCCAGCGTACGCCGCGGCGGTCGACCACCCGCTGCTCGACCCCGGTCAACGGCCAGCGGCCGGTCGCCTTGGCGATCAGGGTCAACCGGTCCCAGCCCAGCTCATCGGTGAGCCCGTCTCCGGCCGTACCGGCAGCGGCGGTGAGCAGCCCCGCGATGAGTCGAGCCGCGGGTGCGGTCAGCCACGGCTCCCGGTCGAGCGCCGCCGCCAGGTCCAGCCCGTGCACACCCACCTCCACCACCCGGGTGGCCAGGAAGTCGTCGACGGTCATCGGATCACCGTGCCGGGTACGGACCACCCGCTCCCCCGGCACCCGGGCCGTGACGTCGTACGCCTCGCGCCAGGCGCGGTCGAGGTCGGTGGCGAGTTCGCGCCCGGTGGTGAACTCGGTACCCTCCCGGCGGGCCGAGTCGATCCGGGCCGCGTCGGTCTCCGGGGCGAACTTGGTTGGGCCGAAGTAGGTCGCCGCGTCGACCTCGGCCCGGGGTGGCGCCGGTTCGGCGAGCATTCCGACGATCCGTCCGGCGCCCGTCCGCACGTGTGCGACGAGGTCCCGGACCGACCAGGGCAGGCAGGCGGTGGGGCGGGAGAAGTCCGCCTCGCTGAGCCCGCCCAGCACCTCCGACAGTCGCTCGGCCTCCAGCCGGAAGACGTCCCGGGTCCGCATGTCGGGTGACCCTACCCGACAGGATCGACAAGGACGTCGTACCGGCGCGACCGGGTCACCCGACCCGGCGGGGCACCACCCGGTGCACCGTACGCAGCACCAGTGCCATCACCAGCGCCGCTGTTCCGACGATGCCGGCGGCACTGCCGGCGTACGCCACCAGGAGCCGCCGCCGACCGAACTCCTCGATCGGGATCATCCGCTCGCCGTCAGTCCAGCCGATCGCGACCGCCGCCCCGACCAGCAGGGCCAGACCGCCGATCGCGAGCACGTTACGGGCCACCTGGTGCCCGTCGCCGGGTTCCACCTGTACGGTTTCGCCCTGGGTCAGCAGCAGTACCAGACTGGCCAGGGTCCCCCAGGCGCCCACCACCAGCAGGGCGGCGATCGCGTCGCTCGGCCGGTGCCAGCCGGCGGAGAGGGTGGCCACTCCGGCGGCCGCGGCGTATCCGGCACCGAGCAGCGCACCCCAGCCGCGCAGCCGGGGCGGCAGGACCATCACCAGGGCGATCGCCACCGAGGCGGCCACCGTGGTGTGTCCACTGGGCAGGCTGTTGCCGGCCGCCGCCCGCTCCGGGTCGATGCCGAAGTCGGGCCGCTGGATGAAGTACTTGAGCGCCTGGGTGGTCACGTTCGCTCCGGCGATGAGCACGATGGTCACCACCGCCAGCCCGATCCGGCCCCGGATCAACGCGATGAACCCGATCACCACGGTGGCGGCCAGCAACGACAGCAGGGAGACGGCGTTGAGTACGCCGCCGACCACTCCGACGATCCGTTGTCGCCCGATGGAGTTTCCGGTGAGCGCGATCGTGTCGAGCAGTTGGCCGTGTTCGGTACGGACCGCGAACCACCAGACGGCGATGAGGGCCAGAACCTGTACCAGGGTCAACAGACACAGCCAGCCAGCCGTCAGGACCGTTTTCCGCCCACTCATGGCGGAAACCGTAGCCGGGCAGCTGATGATCCGCACGGCGGCCCCACTATCGACGTGATTGGCCTGGTGACGGCGTCGCGGTCGTGGGCGGGGGCGGCTCGTGACGGGTCGCGGTTCGTGGCGGTTGCCGGCTCGCGAGTGGTGGCGGATCCGCCGGGTGTCACAGAGAGGTGTCACAGAAAGGATGTGTCACGGGAGGGAGTGACACGGAGATTGAGTGACACAGAGAGGGAGAGGCCACCACGGGGGAAGCGGCCTCTCCCTCTTCCCGCCAGAATACTCGCTCCACCCGCGCTCGGCACGCCCACCTGACGGAACCGACGGCCCGGGGCGGCCCGGGACCGGCCCGGGGGGGGCCACCCGGGGGGGCCCCCCCCCCGGAGGTCGGTGGTGGCGTCCCACCCCGGGGACTGCTCCCCGAGGTGGGAGTGGCGGGCCGGCCGGACCGCTGCGTTGGCCAATCCGGCCGGACCCGCCACGGGTGGCCTGACCGTGGGAATCAGGCCCGTCTGTCGACCAGCGTCAGCCGAGCAGCTGGTCGTAGTCGTGCAACGCCATCGCGACGTCGATCTGAGCCCAGAACCGGTGGTAGGTGAACGTCGGCACCGGGCCGCCGTTCAGGTACGACTCCACCTTCGGCCACTCCGGGTCGTCCCGGAGGAACGACCGGATGCTCAGGAACGTCGAGTTGGAGTTGATCTGGTCGCCGTTCGGCATGGTTCCGGTGAATCCGGACGGGACGTAGAGGCCCTGCCCGGTGCTGCTGTTGTACGTGTCGTCGAAGCGGTTGTAGTCCGCCTTCGTCTCCGGAACCGCCACACCCTTGTCGTCCTTGTGCTGCAGGACGGCGTCGAGCAGCGCCTTGGCGGTCGAGGCCGCCTGGGCGTTGCCGGACCGGGCGGCATAGTGCACCAGCACCCGGGCGTACGCGCCGGCGACACCGACGTCCTGGGTGTGGTCGACCACGGTCACCCGCAGGTTCGCGTTGTTGACCGACGTGGTACCGGCGCTCCAGCTGCCGCCCGGCTGGCCGGACCAGCGCAGCGTCGACGGGATCTGGTAGGTGCTGCCGCTGACGGTCGTGTTGGCGATCGCCCAGGGCACCCACTTGTCCAGGATCGCCTTGGCCTTGGCGTTACCGGTCTCGTTGTAGAGCTCGGCAACCCGGCCGAGGCTCCACGCCTGGAAGCCGAACCACTGGTTCGACGGCGGGTCGTGGTAGACCGGCTTCTCGTCGTACACCATGCCGTAGAAGGTCGGCACGCCGGACGGACGGGCGCTGTAGTCGCCGTTCCAGCTGTTGGTGGCGCCACCGGCGATGGCACCGTCGGCCGACTGCAGCCAGGTGTAGAAGTCGAGCTGCCGGTCGAGGCTGGTCTGCCAGTCCTGGCGGGCGGTCGGCGACCGCGGGACCAGCTCGGTCACGTTGGACAGCGCCCAGGCCGCGAACGGGTTCTGGTAGCCGCCGTGGTTGTGGCTGGAGCCGATCCGCCACGACCAGCTGCTGCTGCCACCCTGCGAGCCGCCCCAGGCGTAGTACCAGGAGAGCAGGTACGACGCGCTGTTCTTGCCGGTACCGGTGGCGCAGGACGGCGAGGCGCACCCGGGCTGCTTGAAGTACTTGTCGTACATCGCGTAGCGCAGGTAGTCGCCCATCTTGGCGGCGTTGGCGATGGTGGTGGAGATCTGGCCCTCGGCGCCCTGCTCCTTGGCCCACTTCAGCGCCCAGTAGGCGGCCTGCACGGCCCGGGCGTCGGCGTCGGGAGCGTTGGTGTAGCGCCACTGCTGGGCGTAGGACGAGTCGCCGATGAAGATCGGCAGGTAGCCGTTCGGTCCACCGTGCGCGAAGGTCTCGCAGGACGGGTGGGGCACGGTCTCGAAGACCGACTCCTGCGGGCCCCGCTGGTAGGTGTTGATGTACGCCGGTTTGGTGGTGCCGTCGCCGCAGCGGCCGTAGCCGTAGACGTTGTCCACGTCGAGCAGCCAGTGCATGCCGTAGACCCGGCCACTGTTGTAGGTGGACTGGAGTTCCTGCGCGATCGGGTCCTGGCCCACCCGTACGTTCGCGTCGAGCTTGCCGCCCTGCTGCGGGTAGAGGTCGGGCCGGTTGGCCTCGGGCGCGTAGTCGGCCGGGTCGCTCGGGTTGTAGTTGGACTGGGTCTCGGACGGGATGATGTACCGGTCCATGACCTGCCAGGCCTGGTTGAACGGGCCCCACTGGCCGGTGGTGCGGCCGTACATCGCCTCGAGGAAGAGCCAGTAGCTGAACGCCTCGGAGGTGGTCTCGTGGCCGTGGTCCGGCGCCTCGACCAGCAGCGTCTCGATCGAGTGGTACGGCACGCCCTCGGGGCTGAAGTAGCCGTTCGCCGGAGCCTTGATCTTGTTGTACAGCTCCATGAACTCTTCGCCGTACTCGCCGGTCGGGCCGCCGCCCTCGTCGTCGCTGACGGTCACCTGGGTGACCGACGGCGTACGGCCGCTGGCGCTGGCCGTGATGGTCGCGGTGTCGTTGACGTCGTCCGCGTCCTGGGCGGCGTTGACCGCGACGTTGACCCCGGTGCTCCAGTTCTGCGCGGTGAGCGTCGCGCTGGTCGCGCCGAGGGTGACGTCGGCGTCGCCGCTCTTGCTCAGCGACACGGTGACGTTGCTGGTCGGCGCGCTGCTGAGCTTGACGTTGAGCTGGCCGCCGGCTCCCTCGGCGAGGGAGAGCGTCGGCGGGGTGACCACACTGGACTGGCTGGTGCCGGTGACGGTGAAGGCCACCTCGTCGGTGCCGGCCAGGCCCTCGCTGTCGTACGCCCGGGCCTGGGCGGTGTACGTGCCGGCCGGCAGGGCGCTGTTGGTGTAGCTGTACGGCGCGGTCGTGTCGGTGCCGACCAGCAGGCCGTTGCGGTAGAACTCGACGCGCTCGACCGGTCCCTCGGTGTCGGTGGCCGTCGCGCTGACGGTGACGTTGGCCGGTGCGGTGAAGCTCGCGTTGTTCGCCGGGCTGGTGATGTCGACGGTCGGCGCGGTGTTCTGCGCGCCGTTGCAGGCGACACCGTTGACGGTGAACGAGGTGGGGCTGGCGTTGGTGCCGGAGTACGACCCGTTGAAACCGATGGTGGTCGACGCACCGGTGGCGAGGTTGCCGTTCCACGCCGCGTTCGTCGCGGTCACGTTCGCGCCGGACTGGGTCCAGTTGGCCGACCAGCCCTGGGTGACCCGCTGGTTGCCCGGGAAGGTGAATCCGAGACGCCAACTTGTCATCGGGTCGCCGACGTTGCGGATCGTCACGGACGCGCTGAATCCGCTGCCCCAACTGTTGGCGGCGTAGGTGACGTCGCAGCCGGGGGCGGCCTGGGCGACACCGGGGGCGACAGCGACACCCCCCACCGTCAGTACGCCGGCGGCAGCCACCGCTATCCGGCGTCTTGCTGACCTCAACTTCATTCGTGCATCTCCTCGCGGACCAGCCGCGGCGGTGCCGCGGCGAGGCGCCTCCTGCGCGTGGAGCTGGAGCGGTGCGCGTGGGTGGGGGGCGCCGGAATGGTGGTGGTCAACCCGTCCCGGACCGGGGTCGGCTGACGCCGGAGGAGGCGCCGGACGTGGCGGCTCCGGTGTGGGGCGCCGTACCGATGTTCGGATGCCCTCGGCGGCCCGCGATCGCGTCGGTGTGGCTCCCTGGCGCGATAGTTCGACAGTCTTGCATGGGAGCGCTCCCGCAGCAAGTGGGAGCGGTTCCATGATCCATAGGAGATGGTCGCCATCGCCTCTGAGCTGGGCATTGGTCGACCGAGGCGGGCACAACGGAGTTTCCTCGACGTTGGCCAGATGTTTCGATCTTGTTTTGGGTCTTTCACAAACCCGTGACGCGGGCTACAGTCCAACCAACGTCGATGGGAGCGCTTCCATTGATGGCGATGTAAGTAGCTTGTTATCCGCACCACCACGGAGCTCGCGGACGTCCGGCCCGACCAGATCGTCCACACTCCGTTGGCAGGCTACCCGTCCCGCGGTGTAGCCGCCGACCGCTCAGCCACCAGAGCTGACGGCGGGCCAGCCCGGACTCCGCCGCCAGCCGCGTCACCACCCTCGAGAGGAGGTGGAACCAGAGCCACTCGCGTGGCCCGGCTCCCGCGCGGCACGCACGACCTGGACGCCAATTCCGCTCGTGCGTGTTGGTAACTCACGGTGGGGACGGGGGTTGCCCTCCCCGTCCCCACACACTACCCCCCGAAACCTCGGGGGGTGCATCGGTCATCGGTACAGCGCCCCAGCGTCGAACCGGTCGACCGACTGCGCCATCGGCACCTCCCGGCGACCGGACTCGTCGCGACGCGACGCCCGGTCGCCTTGCTCATGGCGCACGTGGGGACGGGCAATGGACGAGGCCCAGACCCGCCATTGCCACCCGAACATCCCATACGCAACCGCCCCGGTGATCGCTTACCCTCTTCCATGGGAGCGCTCCCGGGCCACCTGCGGAGGGCCCCACACACGAGGAGACAGCATGTCCGTACTGACTCGGCGGCATCTGCTGCGCCGCGCCGCGTTATCCGCCAGCGCCGTTCCAGCCGCCCGCCTGTCGGTCGGCGCGGCCGCCACCGCCGCTGCGGGCACCGGCGCGACACTCACCGGCTGCGACGCCGGCTCCGAGTCCGACCCGGAGCGGCGCACATCGCCCGAGGCACGACTCGGCCTGCGCTTCCCCGAGCGCTTCGGCTGGGGCGCGGCCACCTCGGCGTACCAGATCGAGGGCGCGGCCAAGGAGGACGGTCGCGGTGAGTCCGTCTGGGACACCTTCAGCCACACCCCGGGTCGGGTCCGCAACGGCGACACCGGCGACACCGCCGCCGACCACTACCACCGCTACCTCGGCGACCTGGACCTGATGCAGGAACTCGGGCTGGACACCTACCGCTTCTCCATCTCCTGGCCGAGGATCCAGGCCGACGGCACCGGTACGCCGAACCAGCGCGGTCTGGACTTCTACCGACGCCTGGTGGACGGCCTGCACCAGCGAGGCATCGCGCCGATGGCCACCCTCTTCCACTGGGACCTGCCGCAGTCCCTCCAGGACATCGGCGGCTGGGAGTCCCGGGACGTCGCCTACCGGTTCGCCGACTACGCCGAGGCCGTCTTCGCCGCGCTCGGCGACACGGTGCCGGTCTGGCTCACCATCAACGAGCCCAAGACCGTGGTCCAGAACGGCTACCTGGGCGGCCACCACGCGCCCGGCCTGCGCGACCCCGCCGCCGCCTACCTGGTCGCCCACCACCTGCAACTCGCGCACGGGCTCGCCGTGCAGGCGTTGCGGGCCACCGGATCCGACAGCCGGATCGGCCCGGCGCTGAACCTGCACCCCTGCTACCCGGCCGACGACAGCCCCGGCGTCGAGGAGGCCACCCGGCTGTACGACGGCTACGAGAACCGGCTCTACCTCGACTCGATCTTCAAGGGCGCGTACCCGGCGGACGTGCTCGCCGACCTCGGGCCGGACAGCCGGCTGGCGCAGGGCATCCGGGACGGTGACCTGGCGATCATCTCGGCGCCGGTGGACCTGCTCGCGGTGCAGTACTACACCCCGATCTACGTCACCGCGGGCGGCGGCATCACCCGGAAGTGGCCGACCTCGGTGGCGAGCTGGCAGCAGATCTTCCCCGAAGGGATGTACGACATCCTGACCCGGGTGACCCGGGACTACGGCGACGTCCCGCTCACCATCACCGAGAACGGTCTGCCCACGCCCGACGTGCTGGCCGCCGACGGGACGGTGGACGACCCGGCCCGGATCGAGTTCCTCCGCGACCATCTCGCCGCCGTACACCGGGCCATCGCCGACGGCGTACCGTTGGAGAGCTACCACGTCTGGTCGCTGATGGACAACTTCGAGTGGAACGAGGGGTACGAGCAGCGTTGGGGGTTGATCTACGTCGACTTCCCCACCCAGCGGCGGGTGCTCAAGCGCAGCGCCCACTGGTACCGCGGCGTGATCGCGGACAACGCCATCTGACCCCCTGCTCGGCGCACCGGCCACCACTCGGGCGGCAGTCCGCCACCCGACCGAACCGCCACCGGGGGATCCATGGAAGTACAGACTCTGACCCGCCGACACGTCACCGGAACCGAACTCCGGATGCTGGTCCGTCGTGCCTTCGGTGACCAGGCCGAGGTCGACACCTGGGCCGAGCTGACCGGCGGAACCTACAACGCGGCGTACGGCGTCACCCTCGCCGACGGCGCCGACCTGGTCCTCAAGGTGGCACCGCCGCCGCACCTGAAACTGCTCAGCCACGAGGTCGACCTGATGCGCACCGAGGCGGACTTCTACCGCCGCGCGGCCCAGGTCGGGGTGCCGGTACCGGAGGTGGTCCACGCCGACTTCGGCCGGGAACTGATCGGCACCGACGTCATCTTCCTCAGCCGTGTCCCCGGCGTCGACCTGCGCCAGATCCGGGACGGGCTGGCCGCAGCGGAGCTCGCCGACGTACGCGGTGAGATCGCCGCGCACGCGGCCCGCCTGCACACCGTCACCGGCCCGGCGTACGGCTATCCGCTGCGGGGCAGCCGCAGTTGGCAGCCGTCCTGGCGGGCCGCGTTCGGGGCGATGGTCGACGACATCCTCGACGACGCCGTACGGCTGGGCAGCACCCTGCCCCGCCCGCCGGAACAGATCGGCGAACTGCTCCGGCGGCACGCCGACGTGCTCGACGAGGTACGCCGTCCCGCACTGGTCCACTTCGACCTCTGGGACGGCAACGTCTTCGTCAGCGCCGAGGGCTCCGGTCCGACCCGGGTCACCGGGCTGATCGACGGCGAACGGGCGTTCTTCGGCGACCCGCTGGCCGAACTGGTCTCGCTGACCCTGTTCCGGAACCTCGACGACGAGCCGGAGATCCTCGACGGGTACGCGTCGGCCGGGCACGGCCGGCTGGACCTGGGCGACTCCGGCCGCCGCCGACTCGCCCTCTACACGTGTTACCTGTACCTGATCATGTGTATCGAGGGAGCCACCCGGGGCTGGGACGGCCCGGAGCGGGTCGAGTTCGAGCGCTGGCTCGCCGGGCTGCTGGAGGCGCAGCTCGACCAGCTCGACCGCACGGGTGGCCGGTGAGACGGGCAGGTTTCCGACCTGCCCGGCCGGCTCCCCGGGCCGGCCGCCCGACCGCGCCCACGGCGGCCGGGTGCGACCAGTGGGACGGGCCCGCGCGCCGCGGGCCCGCGCTGCCCCGCCGGCCGGCGTCCTCCGGTCAGCGGGGCAGCGCCTGCTGCAGTTCCGCCCGCAGCGCGGGAGTCAGCATCTCACCCGCCGCCTTCGCCAGCTTCGCCATCTCGTAGCCCACCACACCGATGTCGGCCTCCTTGGCGGCCAGCACCGCCAGGATCGAACCGTCCCGGATCTGCATCACCAGGAAGTAGCCCCGGCCCATCTCGACCACCGTCTGTTTGACGATGTCACCGTCGAACATCTCCGCGGCACCGGTGGTGATGCTGGACAGTCCCGAGGTCACCGCGGACAGCTTGTCCGCGTGGTCCCGGGGCAGGTGCTCGGAAACCGCCACCAGCAGACCATCGGCGGAGACGACGATGGCGTGCGCCACCCCCGGCACCCGGTCGGTGAAACCGCTGACCAGCCAGTTCAGATCCTTCGCCGCTTGACTGAGCGTGCTCAATACCTATTTCTCCTCTTCGGTGCGAACGCCCGCCGGCGCCATCGGTATCACCATCGTGTCCTCGGCCTCGGCCTGCCGGACGCCGCGGTAGTACCGCGACAACATTCCGCCCACCTGGTCCGGATCCGGCTCCTCGCGCTGTCTGGGGACTCTGGGCTGGACCGGCCCGGAGTTGGTCGGCAACTGGGCCATCGGCACCCGGATCGGCAGGCCCCGGGAGTTGACCCCGCCGGTCACCGGAATCGCCGGCGGGGCATTGCCCGGGGCGGGTACCACCGGGGCACCGGCCGACGTCGAAGCCGCCGGGGACCGGCCATGCCGGGACCACCAGGTGCTGTCCGACGCCCGGTCCGGCCCGGCCGCGCCGAGCACGTCCTCGGCCCGGGTCGGGATCTCCCGTACCGGCCGGACGGTGGGAAGACCGGGTCCGGCCGGGACCTCGGACGTGCCGGATCCGGCCCCGGCGGCCCGACCGGTGCGGGGGCCGGCGACGGTGGCGAGCATCCGCCGGCCGGGGCCACGGTCCAACTCCACCGTCGGAGCCGGCGCCAACAGCCTGGTGGGCAGCCGGACGCTGGCCACCAGGCCACCCCGGCCGGTGGCCGCCAGGCCCACCCGTACGCCCTGTCGGGCGGCGAGGTGGCTGACCACGAACAGGCCCATCCGCTCCGACGCGGCGACGTCGGCCGCCGGCGGCACCGCGAGTACCTCGTTCGCCTCCCGCAGCGACCTCGGGCTCATCCCGAGACCCTCGTCGACGATCTCCACCAGCACACTGCCGTCCGGCTGGGCGGCCGCGCCGATCTGCACCGCCGTGTCCGGGCGGGAGAACGACGACGCGTTCTCCAGCAGCTCGGCGAGCAGGTGCACGAGGTCGGCGACGGCGTGCCCGACGATGTACAGCTCCCCGGGCGCGGTGTGCCGGACCCGCTGGTACTGCTCGATCTCGGCGACCGCGGCGAGCAGGACGGTGGAGAGCAGCACCGGCCGGTTCCAGCGCCGGGTCGCCTCGGTGCCGGCGAGTACCAGCAGGCTGTCGTCGTTACGGCGCATCCGGGCGGCGAGATGGTCGAGCTTGAACAGGTTCGCCAGCTGGTCCGGGTCCCGCTCGTCCTGTTCCAGCTCGTCCAGCAGCTCGAGCTGGCGTTCGACCAGCACCTGGCTGCGTCGGGCGAGGTTGACGAACATCGCGTTGACGTGCCGGCGCATCGTCGCCTGTTCCAACGCCACCGTGACCGCGCTGCGGTGCACGGCGACGAACGCCTCGGCGACCTCGCCGATCTCGTCCATCGACCGTACGTCCGCCGGCGGTACGTCGATCCGGGCGGTGGCCGGATCCGCGGTGCGGAGCCGTTCCAGTGTCTCGGGCAGCTCCACCTGGGCCACCCGCAGCGCCTGGCCCCGCAGGATACGCAGTGAACGGGCGATCGAGCGGCCGATGGCGACCGAGGTGAGCAGCGCGACCAACAGGACCGCCAGCACGCCGCCGGCGGTCAGCAGCGTACGACGCAACTGGGCGGCGCTGCGGGTGTCGGCCTCGTCGATCGCGTCGTCGATCGCACCCGCCTCCACCTGGCGCAGCAGGTCCTGCCGGTGCTGGCTGGCCGCCCACCACTCGGCCGGTTTCAGCAGTACGGCGCCGCGGGGCCCGGAGGCGATGGTGCTCTCCTCCAGTTTGACCGCGGTCACGAAGCCGGGTTCGGCGGTGGCGTTGGCGTACCGCTCGATCTGCCGGTCGGTGGCCGACAGGCGGAAGCCGGCGATCCCGCTGAGCTGCTGGCCCCGCAGGTCGGCGAGTTTGACCAGGTCGACGGAGTCGTAGCGCCCGGAGCGGGCGGCCCCGTACAGCTCACCCCGGATCCGGGAACTGATCTCCTTGACCCGGGCGAACTCGACGTACCGCTCGACGGCGTCGGTCAGCTCGGGGCGGTCGACTCCGGGCGACGGCTCGGCGAGCAGCACCAGCAGGACCTCGATGACGCGGTCGTACTCGGCCAGGACCGGGTCGGGTGTCAGGCCGGCGGCCGGCACCGCCGAGCGTACGTCGGGCAGTCGCTTGAGTGCCTCGTCGACCCGGTCGTAGGAGATCCGCCAGGATGCCTCGCCGAGCGCCAACGGCGATGCCGCCTCCCGGAACCGGGTGATGGCCCGGTCGGAGACCGGATAGATCGGTTCGAGCGCGGGCAGCGGCCGTCCCGGCTCGACCCGGCCCGGCGCCAGGCCGAGTGCCGCCAGCTCGCCGGCGGTCTGGTCCCGCTCCCGCTGCAGCTCGTGCACCAGCGTGCTGATCTCGCGCCCGACCCGGACCTGGTCGGCGAACTCGTCCAGCAGGTCCGCCTGGCCGATCAGCTGACCGGTCTGCACCCCGGCCATCAGCAGGAACGCGACCGACGGGACGACCAGCACCGCGCCCAGCTTGGTACGCATCCGCCAGTCCCGCAACCGGAAGGGCGAACGACGGCGGTGCGGTACGACCCGGACGTCGAGACGGCGTCGACGGTGCCGCGAGACAGCACCGTACGACGGATCCGGGGCAACAGCCACCATGCCTCCTACCGTCCTCGATGCCGGGCGCGCCAAGGAGCGGAGTCATTTCAAATCAGGCCCGGTCCCGCTGTCAATGATCCATTACGCAGAACAGTTCAGGAAGGATACTGCTGGTGATCCGATCTTGTCGCTGTCCCTGACCGGCCCTCATCCGTCCGGACGATGCGTTCGAGGCCGGTCGCTCCGTCCAGCCGACCGATCGCCACGAGTGCGGCGCCGACCGCACCGATCTCCGGATCGGGTACGTGGTGTACCTCGCGCGGCGCCAGCGTCGCCGCGAACGCCCGCCGCCACCAGGTCGAGGCGGCCACCGCACCACCGCCGAGTACTACCTGGACCCTTTTGTCCAGGGTGGACTCGATGGCGGCCACCCCGGTGTCGACCTGGCGGCACAACGCGGCCATCAGCCCGGCCAGGATCTCGACCGCGGCGGTGTCGAGGCCGATCCCGGTGATCATGCCGGAACCGGACGGGGCCAGCCCGGGAGGACGGTCACCGCCGAGCCGGGGATCGGCCCGGACGGCGCCCCCGTCGAGCGGGATCCGGGCGAGCGCACGGTCGAGTTCCGGCCCCTCCGGCAGCCGCAGCTGTTTGCGGGCCCAGGCGTAGAGGCTGCCGCCGGCGGAGAAGGCGGTCCCGGTGACCACGTGCCCGTGGTCGACCCGGTACCGCCAGAGCTGCTCGGGCAGGGACGGCAGCTCCGTACCCACCGGCGCGGACTGGACCAGTCGGACGGCGGCGGAGGTGCCGACGGTGACCGCGGCCCGCCGGGTGTCGTAGCAGGCGGACCCGACGTTGGAGGCGGCGCCGTCACCGGTCGGCGGCGTCCATCGGACACTGCGCAACGCCGGCCAGCGTCGGGCGTACTCGGGCCGGAGCCGGCCACTCCAGTCGGCCGGCGCCAGCGCCGGCAGCTCCCCCGGTCGGACCTCGGCGAGCTCGCACGCCTCGGCGTCCCAGTCCAGGGTGCGCAGGTCCAGCAGCCCGGTACCGGACGCCTGGGATATCGACATGGCCGTCTCCTCGAGCAGCCGGCCGAGGACGTACTCGACGAGGCCGGCGAAGCGCAGCGGGCCGACCCCGGCCAGCTCCCGCAGCCAGGGCAGCCGTACGGACCAGTAGAACCGGTGCCACCACGTCCCGGTCCGGCGGTGGAAGTCGTCCGGATCGGCCGGTCCGGGCACCCCCGGCGGCGGGCTCGGCCGGGTGTCGAGCCAGGTCAGCACCGGGCCGAGCGGCTCACCGTCGGGATCGAGCGGCACCACCGAATGCCACTGTGCGGAGGTGGCGACCAACTCGACCCCGTCGAGGTGGCCGGCGGCGGAGAGGTCGTCGAGGCACTCCATGAGGGCGCCGAGGTAGGCCGGCCCGTCGATGGTGGCCGCGCCGCCCTCCACGATCGAGATCGGCGTCTTCCGCCGGGCCAGCGCACCGGGCAGCGGCCGGGCGCCGGCGTCCAGCACCAGGCCGCGCACGGACGACGTGCCCAGGTCGAAGGCGAGAATCCTCATCGACCGAAACGTACCCGGTTGTCGTGCCGCTGATACCGATGTCGCGCCACCCGGGGCCGGCCGGGGACGGATCGGCTCGGCCGGTCCGCCGGACACCCCCGACCGGGTCGGTCGCCCGGCTGATGGTCCGGGGCGTTTCGGGGCCCTGGAGCCGCCCCGGTTGGCCTAGACTCACCGTCATGCTCGCGCGACTCAACTCCTGGTGGCCCGCCATTCCGGCGGCCGACCTCCGCGCGTAGCTCCCCAAACGCGGCCGCCCACGTGGCGGCCGCCGACGTTCCTCCCCTGTTCCGGCCACCACGCCGGACGGCCGTCACGGCCGAGAGGAACACATCCGATGACCCAGCTGAGACACCTGCTGACCGCGATCGCCGCCGGCACCGACCCGGGACCGTTCGCCCTGGTACGCCGGGAGGGCGCGCACGCCCTCGAGGTCCTCACCGGCACCCTGCGCACCGTCGACAGACTCACCGACATCCCCCTCGAAGGCGGACCGGCCGGCCCGCGCACGCTGGCGCTGGTGCCGTACCGGCAGATCGCCGAACGGGGCTTCGCCTGTGTCGACGACGGGACCCCGCTGGAGTGCCTGGCGCTGGACGGACACGACCGTGTGCCGCTGGCGGAGGCACTGGACCTGCTGCCCGGCTCGACCGTGCCGGTCCTCGGCGGCGACTTCGACATCTCCGACCCGGAGTACGCGGAGATCGTCGGCCGGGTGCTCCGGGACGAAATCGGCCGGGGCGAGGGTGCCAACTTCGTGATCCACCGCGCGTACCGGGGCACCCTGGCCGGGCCGCCGCTGCCGGCGGCGCTGGCCGCGCTGCGCCGGCTGCTCACCGACGAACGGGGCGCCTACTGGACGTTCCTGGTGTACACCGGCGCCCGGATCCTGGTCGGGGCGTCACCGGAGCGTCATGTCAGCGTCGAGGACGGCCTGGTCATGATGAACCCGATCAGCGGCACGTTCCGGCACCCGGACGGGCCGGCGGACCGGGACGCGCTGCTGGACTTCCTCGCGGACCCGAAGGAGATCGACGAGCTGTACATGGTGCTCGACGAGGAACTGAAGATGATGGCCACGGTCGCCGAGCACGGCGGACAGGTGATCGGACCGTACCTGAAGGAGATGGCGCACCTGGTCCACACCGAGTACCTGCTCGCCGGGCGGGGCTCGCTGGACGTCCGGGAGGTCCTCCGGCAGACCATGTTCGCGCCCACCGTGACCGGCAGCCCGATGGAGAACGCCTGTCGGGTCATCGCCCGGCACGAGCGCCGTGGCCGGGGTTACTACGCCGGTGTCCTGGCGCTGCTGGGGGTGGACGAGGCCGGCCGGCAGACCCTGGACGCGCCGATCCTGATCCGGACGGCCGAGATCTCCCCGAGCGGAGAACTGCGGGTACCGGTCGGCGCGACCCTGGTGCGGCACTCCACCGCCGCTGGCGAGGTGGCCGAGACGCACACCAAGGCGGCCGGGGTGCTGGCCGCCCTGGGGCTGCGTCCGCCCGTGGCCGCACCCGGGGCCGCCGGGCCGTCGACGGACGTCGCGGGCCGACCCTCGGTGTCCGCGGAGCTGCGGCTCGCCGACGACCCGGCGGTACGGGCGGCGCTGGCGGCCCGGAACCACCATCTGGCGCCGTTCTGGTTGGAGCAGCGGCGGCCGGAGGTCAACGTGCTGCCCGGGCTCGTCGGCCGGCGGGCGTTGATCATCGACGCGGAGGACACCTTCACCGGCATGCTCGCGCACCAGTTGCGGGCCCTCGGTCTCGCCGTGGAACTGCGGGCCTGGGACGAGCTGACAGACCTCACCGGTCTCGATCAGGCCACCGGTCTTGGTCCGGCCCACGCCGACCTGACCGTGGTCGGCCCTGGTCCGGGGGATCCGGGTGACCTGGCGGACCCGAGAATGGCGGCGCTGCGCACCGTCGTCGGGCGCCTGCTCGAATCCGGCCGGCCGACCCTCGGCGTCTGTCTCGGTCACCAGATCCTGGCCGGGCGACTCGGTCTGCGGCTGCACCGGCGTACCGCGCCGTACCAGGGACTGCAACGCGACGTGGACCTCTTCGGTACGACCCGGCGGGTCGGTTTCTACTCCAGCTACACGGCCCGGTCCGAGACCGACGGGGTGACCACCGGGTACGGGCCGGTAGAACTGGCCCGGGACGCCACGGACGGCGCGGTACACGCGCTACGCGGTCTGACGTACGCCGGCGTGCAGTTCCATCCCGAGTCGGTGCTGAGCCGTGACGGTCTGGCCGTACTGGCCGACCTGCTCGGCTGGCTGCTGCCGTCGCCGACCACGGCGGCACTGCCTGCGGCGACGGCGGGCGGGGCGGCACCGCCCGGGGCGGCGTCGGCCGGGCTGCCGGGGCGGATCGTGGGCGCATAGCCGCCCGGATTGCGGGTAGCCAGGCCGAAGCCGGTGGTCCGGGCGGGTCGAAAGCCCTCGCCCGGGCCACCGGTCCCGATCACGGGTCCGGACTGCTCAGCGGAGCTGACGTCGGTGCCCCGGCCCGCCGGGACCGGGCCCCGGCGCGTTCCGCCGTGCGGCGTCGGTCAACGCGTAGCTGATCCGGGTGGGTGGGCCGGGCTCCGTCCGTCTGACCAGCAGTCCTTCGTCGGCGAGTTGCCGCAGGCGTTCGGCGAGCACCCGCCGGGAGATCCCGGGAACGGCCCGGACGAGGTCACCGAACCGGGCCTCGCCCTGGCCGAGCACCTGGAGCAGCTCCGGGGTCCACCGCCGGCCGAGCAACTCCGAGGTACCGGTGGCGGGCGCGGAAGGCCGGTCCGGCGGGGTGGGTAACCTGGTTACTTCTTCCGTCGGGCCCGCTGCCGCCGCCGCTGTGCCGAGGAGCAGCGTCCCGATGCCGTCGAGTACCCGCCGCAGGCCGAACTCGAAGTCCTTGATCTGGGTTCCCGGCGCACCCCCGATCTCCGGGACGAGCCGGGACAGCGTCGGGAACCGGCCGGTCCGCAACAGTCGGGTCAGCGTCGGGGCGTTCGCCGTCCACCACTGTTCGGTGCTGGTGCCGGTACGCCTTTCGTCCTCGACGGCGCCGTGGACGTACAGGGCCGCGCCCTGCACGTAGTCGCTCACCGTGAAGTAGAGCTGGAACATCGTGCGGGCATCGAGCCCGTGGCCGTCGACGGCGCGCAGCAGCCATTCGGCGTTGGCCAGCACGTTCGGCCCGAGGGGCGGCCGGTGGGTACCCGCGACCCTGGACAGCACCCACGGGTGGCGCTGGTACATCGCCCACTCCTGCCGGGCGGACAACTCCAGCCGGGCCCGCCAGCCGTCCGGGCCGGGATCGGGGTAGTCGAGCTCGCCGAACACCGTCTCCACCATCAGGTCGACCAGTTCCGCCCGGCCGGACAGGTGGCGGTAGAGGGACATCACCCCGGCGTCCAGCGCGGCGGCGACCCGGCGCATCGACAGGGCGTCCAGGCCGTACGAGTCGGCGATCCCGATCCCGGCGCGCACGATGCGGTCGAGGCTCAGCGGGGGCGGGGGCGGGGGCGGCCCGACCTGGTCCATCGGCTTCTCCTTCCCCGACGGCCCGGCACGGCAACCGGCAGGGTCCGCGAGCCGGCGTCGCGGTGCGTACAGTGTACCCATCATCGTTCGCCGGCCCGGGAGGGCCTGCCAGGAAGCAGGGTGGTCATGAGCGACGAGGTGACGGTGCGCCGAGCCGGGCTGGCGGATGCCCCGGCGGTCATGCGCGCGCTCGGCCAGGGCTGTCTCGACGAGGCGGTGTTCAGCTGGGTCGTACCCGACGGGTCGGCTCGCCAGGAGCGGACCGTCGCCTGGACCGGCCAGGCGGCCGCGTGGGTCGGGGGCATGTTGGAGGAGGGTGTGCTGCTGGTGGCAGAGCACGGCGCCGGGGAGATCGCCGGACTGTCACTCTGGGAACTCCTTCCGGCCGATCCCGCCGCCGGGCAGGCACCGCCGGCCGAGCCCGCACCCGGCACGACCGGCTCGCCGGGCACCGACACCGCGTCCGGCGAGCCGACCGGGTCCGCCGAGGAGACAGCCCGGTTCATCCCGGTCTACGGTCCGGAGTACGCGCCGCGGATGGCCCTGGTGAGCGAACTGACCCGGCGCCGCCATCCCCGACGGGAGCCGCACTGGTACCTGCAACAGATGGTCGTGGTGCCGACGTGGCGCGGCCACGGCCTCGGCGGCGCGATGCTGCGTCACCAGCTCGAACTGGTCGACACCGCCGGCCTCGGGGCGTACCTGGAGGCGAGTTCCGCCCGCAACCGGAAGTTGTACGAGCGGCACGGTTTCCGGGCACACGGCGACCCGATCCGGTTGCCGGAGGACGGGCCGGCGATCCAGCCGATGTGGCGGCCTCCGGCGGCCGGCCAGCGCTGACCGACGGATCGGCGGCAGCCCAGGCCCCGCACCACGAGCGGCCGCAGTGCCTGCTCACGCCTGGCCGCCCTCGAAGCCCTCACGTCCGGTGGAACGGGTGCTGGCCAGCCAGATCCCGAAGATCATGGCCAGCACGGCGGGTATCTCGACCAGGAGCCGGAGTCCGCCGATCGACATCGTCTCGTGGAAGGCCGTCACCCCGATCAGTACGCTCGCCACCGGGTCGACCAGGGTGATCGCGGTCAGCGGCGCGGCGAGCGGACCGTTCTGGAAGGCATTCTGGTTCAGCGCCACCGCCGCGATCCCGAGTACGCCGAGCAGGTAGAGATGCCAGTCGGTGAGTACCGCGAGCGGATCGAGAGAGACCCGCCCGGCAAACGTCTTGAGCAGCGACGCGGTGCCCGCGTAGAGCAGCCCGGAGGCGGTCCCCAGCAGGGTTCCCCGGAGGGCGCCGGTGACCCGGCAGGCGAAGGTCAGACAGATCCCGATCAGGGTGGCGCCGACCAGCCCGACCCCGAGCCACCCCATCGGCGAGGGCTCCGGCACACCCGCCCTCGGCCGGGCCGCGGCGAGGAACGCCGCCAACCCGAACACGCAGCAGGTCACCGCCGTCACGTCCCGGGGGTGCGGCCGCCGGTGGTCCAGCGCCGCCTCGAGAGGTATCGCCAGGAACATGCCGCTGATCATCAGGGGCTGCACCAGGGTGAGTGGCCCGAGCCGCAGGGCGATCGCCTGCAGCACGGTGCCGGCGAGGTCGGGAGACTTGGCGAGCAGCCAGCGTCGGCGGCGGAGCAACCGGACGAACAGCCGGGGATCGAACGTTCCGTGCTGCGGCTCCCGCCGTGCGGCACGCTGCTGAAGCGCCGCGCCCAGTGCGAAACAACTGGCGGAGGTGAGCGCCAGCAGCACCGCGGCGATGATCACGCCCGGACTCCGCCGCCCCGGATTACCGCCGATCCCGTACCCACAGAATTACGCTACGTGCTCGGGCGTCCGCTGACCGGCCGTTCGGGCCGGTGGGGGCCATGATCCGGGCCGGTTCCGCGCCAGCGGCGCCGGCTGGCGCCGCTGGCGCGCCCGACGCCGCCACAGCCGTCCCGCGTCCGGCCGCTACCCGGTCGGTCCACGGCTCCCCGCTCGTCGACGATGTCGAGCCACCACGGACGACGGATCTCCAGTCGCCGGTTCTCCGCCCGGCCGGGCGGATCGTCCCGACCGTCCCGCAGCCGGTGCCGAGCCTCCGGCCGGCCGGATCTCCTCCGGCCGACCGGGCGCAGACTCAGGTGGCGAGCGCTCCGGCGGACCGCCCCTCGTGCAGGGTGAGGTTGCGGCCGTTCGACGGATCGAACAGGTGGATCTTCTCCAGGTTGAACCAGATCCGCCGGTTCTCCCCCTCGGCCACCGTGGATTCCGCCGAGAGCCGGGTGACCAGGTTGGTTCCCGAACCGCTCAGCTCGTCAGCGCCGACGTCGGCGGCCAACTCCTCCAACTCGGCGGCACTGGCCCGCTCCCCCTCCACGGTGAGATAGACGTACTTGTCGGAGCCCATCGACTCGACGATCTCGACCGGTGCCTCGAACTCCATGCCCCGGGCCCGGGTGCTGTCGTCGATCAGGGCCGCGTCCTCGAAATGCTCCGGACGCACGCCCAGGATCAGCTCCCGAGGGGCGTTCTCCGCCTCCAGCTCGCGCCGGACCCGGTCGCCGATCGGCACCGCGCCGAGCGCGGTACGCAGCTGCCCCTCCTCGACCGCCGCGTGCAGGAAGTTCATCGACGGCGACCCGATGAAACCGGCGACGAAGAGGTTGGTCGGGTGGTCGTACAACTCCTGAGGCGGGCCGACCTGCTGCACCGCGCCGCCCCGCATGATCACCACCCGGTCGCCCAGGGTCATCGCCTCGGTCTGGTCGTGGGTGACGTACACCGTGGTGGTGCCGAGCTGCTTCTGCAGGCGGGAGACCACCGTCCGCATCTGCACCCGGAGTTTGGCGTCCAGGTTGGAGAGCGGCTCGTCCATCAGGAACGCCTTCGGGCTCCGGACGATCGCCCGACCCATCGCCACCCGCTGACGCTGCCCGCCGGAAAGGTTCGCCGGCTTCCGGTCCAGCAGCGCGGTCAACTCCAGCACCTTCGCTGCCTCGGTGACCTTCTGCTCGATCGTCGCCTTGTCCAGCTTGGCGAGCCGGAGCGGGAACGCCATGTTCTCCCGGACCGTCATGTTCGGATACAGCGCGTACGACTGGAACACCATCGCGATGTCCCGGTCCCGGGGTGCCCGGTCGTTGACCCGTTGGCCACCGATCCGCAGCTCGCCGGAGCTGATGTCCTCCAGCCCGGCGATCATGTTCAGGGTGGTCGACTTCCCACACCCGGACGGGCCGACCAGGATGACAAACTCGCCGTCGGCGATCTCCAGGTCGACGTCCCGGACCGCCGTGGTGCCGTCCGGGAACTGCTTGCTCACCTTGTCGAGCACGATGTCAGCCACGACGATTCACCCCTTGACCGCGCCGGACGTCAGACCGGAGACGATGCGACGCTGGAAGAACAACACGAACAGAATGATCGGTACGGTGATCACCACGGCGGCGGCACAGACCGCCCCGGTCGGATCCTCGAACTGCGACTCCCCGGTGAAGAACGACAACGCCACCGGCACCGTGCGGGACCGCTCGGTGGAGGTCAGCGAGATCGCGAAGAGGAAGTCGTTCCAACAGAAGATGAAGACCAGGATCGCGGTGGTGAAGACCCCGGGCGCCGCCAGTGGGGCGATCACCCGCCGGAACGCCTGGCCCTGTGTCGCGCCGTCCATCTTGGCGGCCTTCTCCAGGTCCCACGGGATCTGTTTGAAGAACGCCGAGAGCGTGTAGATGGCCAGCGGCAACGCGAACGTGATGTACGGCAGGATCAGCCCCGGCCAGGTGTCGAAGAGCCCGAGCGACCGCTCGATCTCGAACAGCGGCGAGACCAGCGACACCTGCGGAAACATCGCGATCAACAGGGAGACGCCGACCAGTGCCTTCTTGCCTGGGAAGTCCAGCCGGGCCACCGCGTACGCCGCCATGGTGCCCAGCACCACGGCGACCACGGTGGCGATCAGCGCGATCCCGATCGAGTTGGCCAGCGCCCGGACGAACTGGTCGGTCGAGAAGATCGTCCGGTAGTTGTCCAGGGTCCACTCGCGGGGGATGAAGTTCCCGTCGGTGAGCGTCGCGGTGGTCTTGAACGACAGCGACGCGATCCAGAGCACCGGCACGAGGGCGAAGACCACCACGACGACGTCCAGCAGTCCCCACCGCCACTTCGCCCTGGCGGTGGTGTCGATGGCCGCCATCAGAGTCTCCTTTCGTTCGCGACTGCGGGGCTCGCAAGCTCGCTCCTCGCGCTCACCGGACTCCCCCTTCGTTCGCGACTGCGGGGCTCCGCTGCGCTACGCTCCTCGCGCTCACCGGCGGCCTCCCTCGTCGGTGCTGCCAGGGGCAGCGGTGCCGAACAACTTCACGAAGACGAACGCGATGACCGCCACGGTCAGGAAGATCAGCACCGACATCGTCGACCCGATCCCGAGGTTCAGCCCGCGCATCAGGTTGTTGTAGGCGAGCATCGACACCGACGAGGTCTCGTTCGCCCCAGCGGTCAGCACGTAGATGTTGTCGAAGACCCGGAACGCGTCCAGGGTGCGGAACAGCAACGCCACCAGGATCGCCGGCTTCATCACCGGCAGCATCACCCGGGTGAACCGTTGCCAGGCGGTGGCGCCGTCCATCGACGCCGCCTTGAGCAGGTCCTCGGGGACCAGCGCCAACCCGGCCATCAGCAGCAGCGCCATGAACGGGGTGGTCTTCCAGATCTCCGCCAGCATGATGATCGCGAGTGCGCTGGCCCGATCGGTCAGCGGCGCCCCCTCACCGAACAACGTCGCCAGGTAACCGGTGCCGGGCGTCCAGGCGTACCGCCAGGAGAACGCCGCGACGACCGTGACGATCCCGTACGGGATCAGGGCCGCGGTGCGGACCAGCCCGCGCCCGACGATCGTCCGGTGCATGACGATGGCCAGTCCCATGCCGAGCACCAACTCGACCGCGACGGTCACGACGGTGATCAACATGGTCACCCCGAACGCGGTCCACCAGTACTCGTTCGTCAGCACCGTCGCGTAGTTGGCCAGGCCGACGAACTCCCGCTGGTCGGGGAACTTCAGGTCGAAGCGCTGCAACGACAGCCAGACCGAGTAGAGGATCGGGTACGCCGTCACGGCGATCATCACCAGCGCGGCCGGGGCGCAGAGCAGCCAACCCAGCCGACGCTCCGCCCGCTTTCCCTCACTCAACGGCGCCCGACCCCCGCCACGGGTTGCCACACCTCGGGGCGCCGGAATCCGGGGGATCCCGTCCGGCCGTCCGTCACCGCCACCATCCGGCCGACCATGCCCACTGATGACCTCGCTCCGCTCGGTCATGGCCTCTCCTCGCTACGCTCGTCGACACCATGACCTGGCCGACCATGCCCACTGATGACCTCGCTCCGCTCGGTCATGGCAGCACCCCCTTGGATTCGAGCGCGTCCTGCGCCGCCTCGCGCATCTGCGCGGCGGTCCGCTCGGGCTGGATCGCCGACGGCGGCGAGAGCATCGCCGACAGCACGGTGGAGATGTTCTGGTACGCCGGACTCCGTGGCCGGGTCGTCGCGTCCTTCAACTCCTCGAGGATGGTTTCCTTCATCGGGTACGCCTTGTCCATCTCCGGATCGGCGTAGACGCTCTCGATCGTCGGCGGCACCCCGTCGTTGATCGCCGAGAACTTCTGGTGTTCCGCGTCGCGCAGGCAGGCGGCGGCGGCGAAGGACTCCTCCGGATGCCGGGAGTATCGGCTGACCGCCAGGTTGAAGCCGCCCACGGTCACCCGGCTCGGCCGGTCCGGATCCACTCCCGGGTACCGGGCCCAGCGGACCTTCTCCGCCAGCGCCGGGTCGGCCTCCTGCATCGCCGGATAGACGAAGGGCCAGTTGAGCTGGAAGGCGCCGGCACCGGACTGGAAGTCGAGCCGCGCCTGGTCCTCAATGGTGTTGGTGAAGGACGAGGTGGTGATGCCGGCGGTGGCGAAGCGGCGCAGCACGTCCAGCGCGCGTACCGCGCCGGCGTCGAAGACCGCCCGGGTGCCCTCGTCGTTCAGGATCTTTCCACCGGCGCTGGCGACCAAACTGTTGTAGAGGACAACGAGGCCCTCGTACTGGGCCCCCATGGTGATCACCTGGTACGGCTGGCCGCGTCCCTTCAGTTCCTGGGCCGTACTGATCATCTCGTCCCAGGTGCGGGGTGGCTGCGGCACCAGGTCGGTGCGGTACCAGAGCAGTTGCACGTTGGTGTTCTTCGGCGCGGCGTAGAGCCGGCCCTCGTACCGTGCCGTCTCCAGCGGCCCGGCCAGCGTGCCCCGTTCGGCCTCGGCCTTCCGGTCACCGGTCCACTCCCGGAGCCAGCCGGCGCTGGCGAACTCCTGGGTCCAGGTCACGTCGAGACCCAGCACGTCCATTCCGCTGTCCTCGGCGGCGAGCCGCCGGACCATCTGGACACGCTGCTCGTCGGCGGCCCGGGGCAGGATCCGGTACGCGATCCGGTACCGGCCCTGCGCCTGGGCGTTGCAGTCGTCGACGACCTTCTGCAGGTTCTGCTCCGGGGAGTAGTACAGGTTCACCGTGGGAATCCCACCGTCGTCGCCGGAGCCGCAGGCGGCCAGCGGCGCCAGCAGGGTCAGTACGGCCGCAGCGCCGGCCAGCCGGGTCCGCCCGCGCCGACCGGCCGTTCCGACGTCCGCCTCGGTTCGTCGCGGTCCGTTCCTGCTCCGCCCTGGCCCGGCCACCCGCATCCGGTACCCGCTGCGCGGGCCACCCGTCGGCTCCACGACGGCTCCTCTCGACGACGGCCGGGCCCCGCCAGGCTCCCGGCACGGCGAAAACACCCGTCCGTCTGGCGGCGGGCCGGATGGCCGGGAGCCGCCCGGAAGCGGGCGTAGCTGATCTGGGCTCCCCACTGCCCCACCACCCACCCGGCGAAACCTCCACAACGGCAGGACGTCCCCGGACCCACCGTCTGACCGATTTGCCCCGATCGTCGGGTGGGGCCTTCCGCCCGGACCGCCCGCCGGGCGGGGCAGCCGGACCAGCCGTCGAGGGATGGGACATTCCGGGAGACCGGGCCCGGGCCGTTCCACAGTGGTATTCCCGGCGGGCGGCGCCTCGGCTACCGTGGTCGTAACCTCCGGCACCAACGGTCGCCGTCGACGCCGACCGCCCCGGACGCACACCCGTCGCGCCGATCGGCACCGACCACCCGCCGGGCGACCGGACGAATCACCCCGGCCCTCCGGCGAGCCGATCCGCGAGCCCACCCCGACCGGCGCACGGCCCCGATCGGGTGAAACCGCCCCGCCCCCGCGATCCGTTCGGCAGGATCGTCATCGAAGGAGGT
Source organism: Plantactinospora sonchi (assembly GCF_036422035.1). Classification (NCBI taxonomy): domain Bacteria; kingdom Bacillati; phylum Actinomycetota; class Actinomycetes; order Micromonosporales; family Micromonosporaceae; genus Plantactinospora; species Plantactinospora sonchi. The sequence goes on along the minus strand of NZ_JAZGQK010000021.1, from coordinate 84,946 downwards.
GCCGCCGTGCAGGACACCCGGGCGCTCACACTGTCGTTCGAGGTCAGCGGTCCGCCACCGGTCAGGACCGAGGCGCTGTCCATCTTCGCGGCCGGTCACCGCCAGGCCGCCCGGGTCCGGGCGCTGTTGGAGGCCGCCTGCGGCGCGGCGCAACGTACCGGCTGGACGGCACTGGCCGGACCCGTCTCCCTGGAGGTTGTCCTCCGCTGCCCGACGGGCCGACGGACGGCGGACGCGGCGACGCTGCTCGGCGGGATCGGCGCGGTACTGCAGGACAAGAAACGGTCGGCCGACATCGGGCTGGCGCACCTGGGGGCGCTCGCCGACGTCGCTCTCTACGTCGACGACCGGCAGATCCAGCACATCTCCTACCGCGAGGAGCCGGCCGACGACCTGTCGTACCTGGTCCGGGTGGCCACCCTGGCGTCGACGGTTTGACCGCCGGTACGGACAGGGTAACGCCGACCGGCGACGAAGGAGGTAGCCATGTCGGAGCCACACGTCACACTGGACGACGGCGGGCTCGGCGGGGCTCCGGAGCACCTGCGGGGGCCGCTGGAGGAACAGCTCAGCTCGGCGCTGCGGGCGGCGACCGAACGGGTCCGCGCCGAGTACTCGGACGAGCCGGTCGAAGAGGTGTGCCGGCGGCTGCTCGAGGAGACCCGGTCCGGGCTGCATCCCGACATCGCCGAGGGGTTCACGCCCGACATGGACGAGTTCTGCCGGGTGGCGGTGGCCATCGTCCGGCGGGACCTGCCCGCGCCTGACTGACGACCGGACCACGAAGGTCCCGGCATCGGCGGTGCCCTTTGGCGACGACGTGGGACCTCCGTACACTCGGTTGCCTCACGGCCGGCCGTGCGTGCCCGGTGTTCGCTGCCCGGACTCGGCCGATCTCTACGGGAGGCTCAGTGCCCGCACAGCCGAGTGTGCCCGCCGCGCTGCTCGACATCATCTCGACACCACTGCTGACCACGTCGGAACAGGGTGAGGTCAACTGGTGCAACCAGGCGGCACGCCAGCTCGGCCGGCTCCTCGGCGCGGATCCGGGCTCGCTGCCGTTCGGCGCCGCGACACCGGACGGCCCACCGGTGGACGTACACCGTCCGGCGGCGGACGGGACCACCCGGCACCTCCGGGTCAGCTGCCGACGACTGCCGGCCGAACCGGCCGACGGCCGGCAGCCGATTGGCGAGCCACCGACGTCGGCCGGACCGACGGCTGGGTCACCAGCGGTCACGCCGCTGCTGTACGAGTTCACCGACGTCACCGAGCAGTCGGCCGCGCAACGCCGCGCCGACGACTACGCCTGGCGGCTGAACCACATCGAGGAACTGGCCCGGGTCGGGACCTGGGAGTGGCATCTGCCGACCGACCAGGTGGTCTGGTCGCCGACCCTCAAGGCGATGATCGGCCTGGCCGCCGACACCCACCTGGACTATCCGACCTACCGGTCGATGGTCCACCCGGACGACGTCGAACTGATCGAGGCGGAACTCGACCGGGCGATCCAGGAGGCCACCCCGTTCACCTACACCCACCGGATGTACCTCTCCGGCGGTGCCCAGATGCGGATCCTGCGGTGTTTCGGTGAGGTGTTCACCGACGACTCCGGCCGGCCACTGCGGATGCTGGGTACCGCCCACGACATCACCGAGTTCCGGCAGGTGCAGGACGAGCTGGCGTACCTCGCGGCGCACGATCCGCTCACCGGGCTACCGAACCGGCGGGCACTCACAGCCCGGATGAGCGACCTGACGGCGGGCGGAAACGGCTCCACCACCGCCCTGCTGCTGCTCGACATCGACAACTTCAAGGACATCAACGACCTGCGCGGGCACACCGTCGGCGACGAGGTGCTCCGGTTACTGGCCCGGCTGCTCACCGAGCACCTGCCGGCGGAGGCCGTACTCGGTCGGCTGGGCGGCGACGAGTTCGCGGTCCTGCTGCCCGGCTGTGACGCGGACCGGGCGCTGGCCATCGGTGCGGGACTCTGCGACCTGGTCGCCCGGACCCCGCTCGCCGTACGCGGTGAGCCGCTGCGGGTGACGTTGAGCATCGGGGCGGCGCCGCTGGACACCGCCGACGACCACACCCTGCTGCTCGCCCACGCCGACCTGGCGCTCTACCAGGCCAAGGGCGAGGGCCGGAACCGGGCCCGACTGTTCGCCCCGGAGCAGCAGGAGGTGGCGGCCCAGCGGGTGCACGTGGTGTCCCGGGTCCGCCGCGCCCTGGAGACCGGGCAGTTGCAGCTGGACGCCCAGCCCATCATCGACCTTCCCGACGAACGGGTCCACAGCTACGAACTGCTGATGCGGGTCCGGGACGAGCAGGTCCGGCAGATCGGGCCGGGCGAGTTCCTGCCGGCACTGGAACGCGGCGACATGATCTACGAGTTGGACCGCTGGGTGGTGGAGACCGCCACCCAGGCGCTGGCCTCGTCCCGTACCGCGGGGGCCGAGTTGCGGTTGGACGTGAACATCTCCAGCCGGTCGCTGGAGGACCCGAGCTTCGGCGACTGGGTGGTCGGCACCCTGGCCGGCGCGGGGGTGCCGGCCACCCAGCTCGGCCTGGAGATCACCGAGACGACGGCGATCGCCAACCTCGACGCGGCGCGTCGACTGGCCTCCACCCTGACCTCGGCGGGCTGCCGGTTCAGCCTCGACGACTTCGGTGCCGGGTACGGCTCCTTCGTCTACCTCAAGCACCTTCCGTTCAACACGGTGAAGATCGCCGGGGAGTTCGTCCGGCAGGCCGATCACGGCGGCTCCGATCCGATCCTGATCGACGCCGTCGTCCGGGCCGCGCACGGGCTCGGGATGCGGACCGTCGCCGAACACATCGACCGCCCCGAACTGGTGCCGGTGCTCCGCGACCTCGGCGTGGACCGGGGCCAGGGCTACCACCTGGGCCGGCCGGAGCCACTACGGACGCTGATGGAGCGGACCGTCACCCGTAACGGCAGCTCCGCGAACGTCCCCTGCGCCATTCCGCACTCCTGAGGAGCGGATTCCCCTCCTCAGGCCACCGACCCGGTCACCGTCCGGCCGTTGGGCCGGCCAGCACCGACCCGGTCACCGTCCGGCCGCCGACCCGGTCACCGTCCGGCGGTTGGCCCGGTCACCGTCCGACCCGGTCACCACCGTCCGGGCGCTGGGGCCGGCACGCCGGTGGGTCGTCGTGCCGTGCGGACGCGGTCGGAATCAGCTCCGCGTGGCCGAGGCCGCGCCGGCCAACGCGACCACCTCGTCCGCACAGCCCCAGGCCAGGGTCACCCCGGCACCGCCGTGCCCGTAGTTGTGGATCAGCCGGGTGCCGTCCGGTCCGGACGGGTCCGCCGCCACCCGGGGTCCGCCGTGCCGGGCCGGGCGCAGGCCGGTGAGCTGCCCGAGGACCGGGGCACCGGCCAGTTCCGGCACCAACTCGACACACCGGGCCACGATTGCCCGTCCGGCCTCGTCGTCCGGCGCGGTGTCGGTCTCGTACGGCTCGAAGGTGCCGCCGAGCACCACGTCCCGGCTGCGCGGGTGGACGTACGTCGGCCCGCCCGGATGCCCCTCGTCCCGTACCGAGGTGACCAGACCGGGGTTGGCGACCAGCACGATCCGGCCGCGTACCGGGTGCACGGCGGGGTCGTCGGCGAGCACTCCGGCCGCCAGTCCGGTCGCGTTCACCACGACCGCAGCCTGTCCGGCCACCTCGTGCAGCGCCCCCACCCGGTCCCGACGGATCGGTACGCCGAGACCGGCGAGCCTGTCGACGAGCCAGTCCAGGTACGGCTCCATCTCCACCGTCGGCACGGTGAAGTGCCACTGCCCGCCGTACCCCGGGGGCGGCGGGACGGACCGGAAGTCGGGTACCGCCGCGGACCACCACGGGTCCTCGGCGACCGCGCGGCGCAGCAGCATCCGGGTCGGCCGCAGGACCACCCCGGGCACCTCCCGCCGGGCCTGGTCGGCCAGTTCGTCGTAGGTCCGGCAGGCCCAGTCGAGCACCCGGGGATCGGCCTCGGTCCGGGTCGGGTACCAGACCGCGGCGGCGATCCGGGAGACGGTCGCGGCCGGCTCGTCGGCGGCGAGCACACTCACCCGTACCCCCGCCTCGGCCAGCCGCACCGCGCAGCTGAGTCCCACCACGCCGGCCCCGAGCACCACCACGTCGTCCATGTCGTCAAGGGTGCCGGCAACGGACCCGAATGACCAGAGTGAGCACTCTGTCACGCACAGGCGACAAAATCAATACAGGTAAATCTCTGGTGCTCTCGCTAGTCTCAGGCAGGGCTGGACGCTTTCCACACGCGAGGAGGGCAGGCGGCATGACCAGGACGGGAGCGGTCACCAAGCTCGACGAGTGGGGATGGCTGACGGAGAGCCAGGCGGCGGTACGCCCCGCGATGGCCGCCGCCGTCGGGCACCTCAGGCCACAGATGCGAAAAGTCTGCGAATACCAGCTCGGCTGGCGGGACGACGCGGGCCGACCGGTCCAGGTCGGTTCCGGCAAACTCATCCGGCCGACGCTGACCCTGGTGAGCGCGGCGGCGGTGGGCGGGGCGGTCGAGAGTGCCCTCCCGGCGGCCGTCGCGGTGGAGTTGATGCACAACTGCACGCTGTTGCAGGACGACGTGATGGACCAGGACCTGGTCCGCCGGCACCGGCCCACGGCCTGGGCGATCTTCGGGCCGTCCGCCGCGGTCCTCGCCGGGGACGCACTGCTGGCTCTCGCCTTCGCGGTCCTGGCACGTACCCCGGGACAGCTCGCCGGCCCGGCGGCGGCGCAGCTCGCCCGGACCACCGACGAGCTGATCGAGGGGCAGGCCCTGGACCTCTCCTTCGAACAGGCGACCGGGGTCAGCGTCGCGGACACGGTACGGATGTCCGCCGCCAAGACGGCCGCGCTGCTCGGCTGCGCCTGTGCGCTCGGCGGGCTCTACGGTGGTGCCGACGAACCGACCCGTGCGCTGCTCGACCGGTACGGCCGGCACCTCGGCATGGCGTTCCAGCACCGGGACGACCTGTTGGGCATCTGGGGCGACCCGGACCGGACCGGCAAACCCGCGATGGCGGACCTACGACGACGCAAGAAGAGTCTGCCGGTGGTGGCCGCACTGGCCGCCGACAATCCGGCCGCCACCCGGCTCCGTGCCCGGTACGCCGATCCGGCCCCGTGCACCGACCCCGACGACCTGCGGGAACTCGCCTCGCTGGTGGAGGAGGCCGGTGGACGGAACTGGTCGGAGCGGGCCGCCGAGGAGGAGCTGCGGCTGGCCGCCGGGGTGCTCGGCGAGTTGGGACGACTCGGGGTGGCCACCGACCGTCTCGCCTCGATCGGTGAACTGATCGTCACCCGGGAGGCCTGAGCGCGGACCCGGCCGAGCCGGGCACCGGAGGCGGGCCGGTCGCCGCGTCCCGCCGCCGGCACGGCCCCGGCGGTTACCGGGGCGGTGCCGGGACACCGTGCTCACTCGCGGACCCCGGCCAGTTCGACCGGGCCGGAGCGGAGGGCGAGCCGGATCGGCAGCAGCGCGCCCAGCACCGCCAGTACGGCGCCGACGGCGGTGATCACCGCGACGGTGCCCAACGGAACGGTGACCGGGGTCGGGCCCACCAACTGTCCCAGGGCCAGCCACAGTCCGGCGAGGTTCACCGCCGACGCGCCGGCCGCCAGCAGCACACCGACGCCGACGACCAGCAGCGACTCGGCCGCGAAGACCCGCAGTGCCTGTCCCGGGGTGGCCCCGGTCAGGCGCAGGATCGCCAGGTCGCGCAGCCGGTCGGCGGCCGCCATCACCAGGGTGTTGACGATGGCGATGAAGCAGAAGACGATCGCGATGCCCAGCACCAGCACCATTCCGAGGGTGCTGGCCTCGCTGTTCTCGCTGCTCTCCTCGCCGAGCCACTGCTCGGCGTCGACCGCGCGGGCGCCCAGCCCGGCGGTGGCGGACCCCAGGGCCGCCCGGACGGTGTCCGGGTCGGTGCCCGGGCGCAGCGTCACGTAGACCCGGCGGGACAACCCGGTGAAGGCGTACCGCGCGGTGTCGGCGAACCGGTCGCTCAGGTAGGCGACGTCGTTGCTGCCGGTCGTGGTGGAGAGGACGGCGACCACCCGCAGCGGCGCGGTGCCGCCGTCGGCGAGCAGGACCTCGACGGTCTCGCCGACGTCGACGCCCCAGTCCTCGTTCACGATGATGGTGTCGTCGCGCAGTTCGGTGGCCGAGCCCTGCCGGACCGGCAGGCGCAGGGCCCGGGGCAGGGCCGCCGGATCCACCGCCTGCGCCTCGTAGTCGGCGATCCGGGCGTCGTCGCGGGCGTACACCATCGTCGGCAGGACGGCGACGGTGTCGATCCCGGGGATGGCCCGGATCCGTTCGGTGACCGCCTGGTTGACGCCGGGGGTGCCGGCGGGCAGAACCACGAAGTCGGCGGTGACCTGGTTACGTCGACCGCTGTCCTTGGCCCGGTCGATGGTGGCGGCGGCACCGAGCAGTGAGACGGAGAGCCCGACGGTGAGCAGCACCGGGGCGGCGGTGGCGGCGGTCCGACGGACCGCGGTCAGGGCACTCTCCCGGACCAGCATCCCGGCCGCGCCGCGGGAACGGGCCAACGGCCGGGTGACGAGTCGGACGACCGGTCCGACCACCACCGGGGCGAGCAGCGCGAAGGCGAGGATGGGGAACATCAGGATGCCGATGTACCGGGTCGGCATCAGCACCATACCCGGGTTCGCCACCGCCACCCAGCCGATCGTGACCAGTCCGAAGGCGAGCGCGAGCAGCCCGTAGAGCCACCGGCCGGGGGTCATGGTGCGCAGGTCGACGGTGGCGTCGCGGAGCGCCTCGATCGGACGTACCTCGCCGGCCCGGCGGGACGCCGCCCAGACGCCGGCCAACGCCACGCCGAGCCCGGTGACCACGGCGATCAGCAGTGGCACCCAGACCGTCGGTCCGGTGGAGACGTCGACGGTGAACCAGGGTGGCGCCATTCCCAGCTCGACCATGCCCCGGGCCAGCGGCGGCGCGGTGACGAGTCCGAGGGCGCCCCCGGCGATCGCGGCGGCGGTGCCGACGAGCACGGCCTCGGCCACCACCATCCGACGTACCTGTCGGGGGGTGGCGCCGACGGTACGCAGCAGTGCGATCTCCCGGCGTCGCTGTGCCACCGCGAAGGCGAAGGTCGAGGCGACCAGGAAGATCGAGACGAAACCGGCCACGACCGCGGTGATCGGCAGCAGGGTACGGGTGTTGTCGATGGCCTCGCGGTCGGTGCCGTAACTCGGGTCCAGCACGCCGCGCCGGTCCCCGGTGAGCACCTCGGCCTCGCCGCCGACCACCCGGCGGACCTGCTCCGCCGGGCCGTACGCCACCAGCGCCTCGACCCGGGGGGAGAGCCGGGCCGCCTCCGACTCGGTGAAGAAGACCGCCGACTCGAAGTCGACCGGGGCGGTGACTCCGGCGACCGTGTACTCCCTCGCCCCGTCGGCGGTGAGGACGGTGACCCGCTGGCCCGGTCCTGGCCCGCCGTCCGGCACCACGATCTCGTCGTCGGCCCGCGGCGCCTGCCCGGCCCGCAGCGCGTACGCCCCGAACTCGGCCGCCGACCAGCCGTGTCCTACCTGGTCGGCGGGGCCGTCGGCGAGCTGTGCGTAGAACGAGCGGACCGGCACGGTACGCCCGAGCGCGTCGACCCGGGCGGCGAGGTCGGCCGAGATACCCCGGGCCTGGATCAGCGACCGGCTGCCCGGGTCGTGCCGGGCCGGATCCCACTCGGGGTCGAGCGCGGCGACCACCACGGGCGCGGTCGCGTACCGGTGCGGGAGGCGCTCCGGCAGCCCGAGGGTGGCCCCGATCTCCAGCCCCATCACGGCGATCATCGTCGTGCCGAGGGTCAACGCCACGAAGGTGCCGACAAACGCCGTCCAGCGGTGCCGCAGCGTCTGCAGCGCGATGCTCAGCACGCGGCGACCTCCATCCGGGTCATCCGGGCCGCGATCGCCTCGGCGTCCGGCCGGACGAGTTCGCCGGCGAGCGCGCCGTCGGCGAGGAAGACCACCCGGTCCGCGTTGGCGGCGGCGACCGGGTCGTGGGTGACCATCACGATGGTCTGGCCGTGCCGGTCGACGAGCCCGCGCAGCAGGGCCAGCACGTCCCGGCTGGTGCCGGTGTCCAGGGCGCCGGTCGGTTCGTCGGCGAAGAGCACCGCCGGCTTCGTCACCAGCGCCCGGGCGATCGCCACCCGTTGCTGCTGGCCGCCGGAGAGTTCGGCCGGCCGGTGCCGGCCCCGGTCGCCGAGCCCCACCTCGGCGAGCACGGTCGCGACCTGGGACGGGCTCGGCCGGCGTCCGGCGAGCCGCAGCGGCAGGGCCACGTTCTGTTCGGCGGTCAGTGCCGGCAACAGGTTGAACGCCTGGAAGACGAAGCCGATCCGGTCCCGCCGGAGCAGGGTCAACGCGGTTTCGTCGAGCCCGGTCAGGTCGGTACCGGCGATCACCACCCGCCCGCCGCTCGGTCGGTCCAGACCCGCCGCGCACTGCAGCAGGGTCGACTTGCCGGAGCCGGACGGTCCCATGACGGCGGTGAAGCTGCCGGCCCGGAGGCTGAGCGACACGTCCCGCAGCGCGGTCAGGGTGTTCCGGCCCGAACCGTAGGTCTTGCTCAGCGACTCGAGTCGCACGACGTCATCCACAGCGACGAGCCAATCATCGAGTGTCATATCGACACATCGGACTGAACCCTGAGACGTCCCCCAGTCCCGGCCCTGAGATGTCCCGGGCCGCCGCCGACCCGGCCGGCTCCGCCGGTACCCGCGCCGGATCTCCGCCCGGTGGCGCCGACGGTCACCGGCACCTACCCTGACCAGCCGGGCAACCACTAACCTGCCCAGATGCGACACGCCCTCACCCCGGACAACGGGACACTGCACGGCTACTTCTCCCGGGACCTTCCGCCGGTCCTCACCATCGAACCCGGTGACACGGTGTGCTACCGCACCCTCGACTGCTGGTGGTCGGCCGGGCCGTACCCGGGCGGCCGTAACCGGGAGCGCCCCCGGGTCCCGCAGTACCAGCCCGACTACGGTCACGCGCTGATCGGACCGGTCGCGGTCCGCGGCGCCCGCGCCGGCCAGACCCTGGAGGTACGGATCGACGCGGTGCTGCCGACGACGTGGGGCACCACCGTGGCCGGCGGCTGGCCGAGCGACTTCAACCGCAGCTACGGGGTGGAGGAGGAGGGCGTGGTGCACGCCTGGCAGCTGGACCCGGTCGCGATGACCGGTCGCAACCAGCACGGGCACACCGTCGCGCTCCGCCCCTTCATGGGGGTGCTCGGCATGCCGCCGGCCGCGCCGGGCCGGCACTCCACGGTGCCGCCCCGCTCGCACGGCGGCAACCTGGACTGCAAGGAGCTGGTCGCCGGCAGCACCCTGCTGCTGCCGATCCCGGTCGACGGCGCGCTCTTCTCGGTCGGTGACGGGCACGCCGCCCAGGGCGACGGGGAGGTCGGCGGCACCGCCATCGAGTGCCCGATGGACGAGGTGACGCTCACCTTCGACGTACGGGACGACTTTCCGGTGACCGGACCGGTGGCCCGTACCGCCGACGCCTGGCTGACCATGGGGGTCGGTACGACGCTCGACGAGGCCACCTTCGCCGCGCTGGATTCGATGCTGACCCTGTTGCAGCGGCTGTACCCGGTGACTCGTCCGGACGCGGTGGCGCTGGCCAGCGTCGCGGTCGACGTACGGGTGACGCAGATCGTCAACCAGACGGTCGGCGCGCACGCGGTGCTGCGGGACGGCGCGATCGGCTGACCGCCACGGCCATCACCCGCCGTCGGGATCCCCGGCCACGGTCGGACTTCAGCCCATGCGCCTCTGTATACCGTGTTCCGGTATATGCTGTCGCACATGACAGATCGACCACTCACCGAACCGACGTTCCTGATCCTGACCGCGCTGGCCGAGCGACCCCAGCACGGTTACGGGGTCGTGGAGGACGTGCTGCGGATCTCCGACGGGCGGGTGCGACTGCGGGCCGGAACCCTCTACGCCGTCCTCGACCGGCTCCGGGTCGACGGCCTGATCGAGGTGGATCACGAAGAGGTGGTGCAGTCGCGACTGCGGCGCTACTACCGGCTCACCGCCGTCGGCGCGCAGCGGCTCGCCGAGGAGGTCGCCCGACTCCGGCGCAACGCGAACGCCGCCGGCGCCCGGCTGCGCCGCAGCGGCCTGCTCGCCGAAGGGGGTGCCGCGTGACCGGGCACAGCTCGGAGGCCGGTGCACCCGATACCGGCGCCCCTCGATCCGACCAGCTTGAGCGGCGGTACCGTCGGTTGCTCACCGTCTTCCCCTGGCAGCACCGCCGCCGGTACGAGGAGGAGATGCTCGCCGTGCTGCTGGCCGGTGCCCGGCCGGGCCAACGTCGCCCCGGGATCGGCGAGACCGCGAACCTGCTCCGCACCGGTCTGCGCACCCGGCTGACCGGGACCGGACGCGGACTCACCGGACCGGCCTGGACCGACGCCGCCGCGGCGAGCGGTCTGCTGGCCGCGTTCACACTGCTCGCGGTGGCCGGACACACGGTGGTGACGTACGCGGTTCCGGGGCCGCGGATGGGCTTCGGCGGTGGACTCGAGGTGGCCGACTGGCTCCGGCTCGCCGGCTGGGGCCTGGTCTGCGCCGCCGTGCTGGCCGGGCTGCGCCGGACGGCCGCCGGGCTCGCCTGGGTGACCGTACTCGTCGAGGTCGTGCCGCTCGCGGCGACCTACCGGACCGAGCCGGTGTCGACGGTCGACTCGCTGTGGCGCCTCGTCCTGGGCCTGGTGGCGGCGATCGCGCTGACCGTGCCGGCACCCCGGCGGCACGGGCTGGCGGTGCTCGGGGCACGGCGCCTGCTGTCGATCGGTCTGGCCCTCGCCGCCGTCGACGGCATCTTCCTGGTCAGCCGGATCGTCGAGGCGACGAGCCGGGACCACCCCGGACCCTTCTACGTCTCCTCGCTCGCCCCGGGACGACTGCAGCAGACCGGCGGCCTGCAGCTCACCGCCACCTCCGACGCGGTGAGCTGGCTCTACCTCGCCGTCCTCGCGGCGGCCGGGCTGACCCTGCTGGTCGCGGTCGGCACCCTCACCCCGCCGGTACGGCGCCGACTGGTCGCGCTCCTCGCGCCGGTCGCCGCGCTGCTGGTCCTGGTCGGAAACACCCTGACCGGCTGGGCCTACTCGAACGGGCACATGGGGCACGCCATCTATCTGGCGCCGATCCAGTGGGTGACGCTGGTCGGGGTGCCGGTGGTGACGTTCGCGCTCGGCGTGGCGCTGATCCACCGCCGGGAGCAGACCCTGCGGCTGGCGGCGCTCGGCCGGGCCGTCGACCGGGAGCACCCGGCCGGCTAGCCCGAGAGGTGTTAGGAAGGGGCCCTTCTACAACCGGAAGCGATAACAGGGGGCCCTTCCTTACCGGCGGAGGGTCAGGATCAGGTCGGCGACCAGGGCGGTCCAACCGGTCTGGTGCCAGGCGCCGAGACCGGCGCCGTTGTCGCCGTGGAAGTACTCCGGGAAGGCGATCAGGTCCTTCCAGTCCGGGTGGGTCTGGAACAGCTCGGAGATGCCGTAGATCGGCCGCCGGCCCCACTCGTCCGGGAGGAACAGCGAGATCAGCCGGGCGGAGAGGTCGTCGGCGATCTCGGTGAGCGTGTGCTTGCTGCCGGACCGGGTCGGGTACTCGATCAGCAGGTCGTCGCCGAAGAATCCGGCGTGATCGCGCAGTGCCGAGATCAGCATGAAGTTCGTCGGCATCCAGATCGGACCGCGCCAGTTCGAGTTGCCGCCGAAGAGTCCGCTGGTCGACTCGGCCGGCTCGTAGCCGACGGTGAACTCCTGTCCGCCGAGTTCGACGGTGAACGGCTCCTCCAGGTGGCGCCGGGAGAGCGTGCGCAGCCCGTACGGGGAGAGGAACTCCTCCTCGTCCAGCATCCGGGCCAGCAGTCGGACCACCTGGTCCGGGCCGACCATGGAGAGCAGCCGCTGCTGCCGGCCGTCGCCACCGAGCCGACGCGCGCCGATCACCCCGGCGTACTCGGGTTTGTTGGCGAGGAACCAACGCAGCCGGGCGGTCAGTTCGGGCAGCCGGTTGAGGGTGACGGTGGTGAGCCGGGTGATCGCGGCCAACGGCAGCAGCCCGACCACCGAACGCACCTTCAGCGGAACGTTGCTGCCGTCCGGCAGCCGCAGGACGTCGTAGAAGAAACAGTCCTCGTCGTCCCAGAGTCCCTGGTCGTACGCGGCGGCGGCGATGTACGCGAAGTGCTCGAAGAACTTCGTCGCGATGTCCGAGTACGTCGGGTCGTGCACCGCCAGGATCAACGCCATGTCGAGCAGGTTGAGCGCGTACATGGCCATCCAGCCGGTGCCGTCGGACTGCTCCAGCACCCCGGCGACCGGCAGCGCGGCCGACCGGTCGAACGGGCCGACGTTGTCCAGTCCGAGGAAGCCGCCCTCGAAGACGTTGTTGCCGCCGATGTCCTTGCGGTTGACCCACCAGGTGAAGTTGAGCAGCAGCTTGTGCATCATCCGGGCGAGGAAGTCGAAGTCCCGCCCACCGTCGATCTCGAAGACCTTCAGCGCCGCCCAGGCGTGCACCGGCGGGTTGACGTCACCGAACGCCCACTCGTACGCCGGGATCTGCCCGTTGGGGTGCAGGTACCACTCCCGGAGCAGCAGGAGCAGCTGCGACTTGGCGAAGCCGGGGTCGACCCGGGCGATGCTGACGCAGTGGAAGGCCAGGTCCCAGGCGGCGTACCAGGGGTATTCCCAGGCGTCCGGCATGGAGATGACGTCGAAGCTGTTCATGTGCCGCCAGGAGCTGTTGCGGCCGTACCGGTGGCCGTCCGGCGGCGGCACGGCGGCCGGGTCGCCGGTCAGCCACTGCTGCACGTCGAAGTGGTAGAACTGCTTGCCCCACATCAGCCCGGCGATCGCCTGCCGGGCCACCTCGGCCTCGTCCCGGGACGCGCCGTCCGGGATGAGCCGGCCGAAGAAGTCGTCCGCCTCGGCCCGCCGGGTCGCCATGGTCCGGTCGAAGTCGGCACCGAGGTCGAGGGCGGGGGCGGGCGCCTCGCTCGGCGGCGGCGAGGTCAGGGTGAGCCGCAGCCGGATCCGGACCTCGTCGCGCGCCGGTACGTCGAGCACGTAGTGCAGCGACCCCTTGGTCCCCTCCCCCGCCGGGTTGACCGTGTCCGCGCCGTTCACCACGTGGTCGTTGATGCCGTCCTTCGGATACCGGCTGCGGCCGGGCAGCCCCCACAGCCGCTCGGTGTTGGTCTCGTTGTCGCAGAGCAGCGCGGCGGGTTCCCCGTCGCCCTCCAGCACCAGCTGGCCGAGCACCCAGTGTTCGCCGACCAGCCGGCCGGGCGTGCCGACCAGCTTCGGCACCTGGTCGCGGCCGGGCAGCCCCCAGGACCAGGTGTTCCGGAACCAGAGTGTGGGCAGCACGTGCAGCCGGGCCTGCTCGGGGCCCCGGTTGGCGACGGTGATCGAGACGCACAGGTCGGTCGGCGACGCCTTGGCGTAGTCGACGCTCACCGCCCAGTACCGGTCGTCGTCGAAGACCCCGGTGTCGACCAGCTCGTACTCCGGCTCGTCCCGGCCCCGGGCGCCGTTGACCGCGACCAGTTCGTCGTACGGGAAGGCGGCCTGCGGGTAGTGGTAGCGCCAGCGCATCCAGGAGTGGGTCGGGGTGGAGTCGAGGTACCACCAGTAGTCCTTGGCGTCCTCGCCGTGGTTGCCGCCGTCCCCGCCGACGCCGAACATCCGCTCCTTGAGGATCGGGTCCTCGCCGTTCCACAGCGCCAGCCCGAAGCAGAACGTCTGCCACTCGTCGCAGACGCCGGCCATCCCGTCCTCGTTCCACCGGTAGGTCCGGGACCGGGCGTGGTCGTGCGGGAAGTAGTCCCAGGCGGTGCCGTGTTCGCTGTAGTCCTCCCGGACCGTGCCCCAGGCGCGCTCGGCAAGGTAGGGGCCCCAGGCCCGCCACGGCTGCTCGCCGGCGTCGGCCTGGGCCAGCCGGTTCCGTTCCGCGTCCTGCCGGTCGTCCATTCGATTCCCGCCCGTCATCCGACCGCTCCCGTGCGGTCTTCCTTCCGAACATTGTTGTCGGTTCCCGGCCGACCGGCCAGGAACCGACAGATCATCAGCACCGCGCGTGTGGTCGGTCACCTCAGCGGGCATCATGGCGCCATGCTGCCTATCGAGTTCGGACCGCGGGTCTGCGGTCATCTGGCGTCCGCGACCGACCGGGAGTGGCTGGTCCCGGACGGGCTGGGCGGCTACGCGATGGGCACGGTGGGCGGCCTGCGCACCCGGCGCTACCACGGGCTGCTGGTGGTCGCCGGGCCGACCCCGGCCGCCCGGCGGCTGGCGCTGGTCAGCCTGGATCCGGAACTGACGCTGCCGTCCGGCGCCACGGTACGGCTCGGCGCCCACGAGTGGCGTTCCGACGTCGTCGACCCGCGCGGGTTCGAGCTGCTGGAACGCTTCGACCTGACCGACGGGCTGCCCCGCTGGCGGTGGCGGGTCGGCGACCTGGTCGTCGAGCGCGAGCTGGCCATGGCGTACGGCCGGTCCTGCCTGGCGGTGCGGCACCGGCTGGTCTCCGGCGGGCCGGCCCGGCTGGGGCTGGCCGCGGTGGTCACCTGGCGGGACGCGCACGGTGAACGGCGCGCGGACGGACCGCCGCCGGTGATCGAACCGGTCGCCGGCGGTGCGGTGGTCGAGGGGGCGTTCCGGCTCGCCGGGCCGGACTGGTCCCCGGAGGGCCGCTGGTGGTACGGGGTGCACCACCGGGAGGAGGCGGCCCGGGGACTGACCCCGGAGGAGGACCTCTGGTACGCGGGCCGGTTCGCCGGCGCGCTCGACAAGCCCGGCGACACCGTCTCGGTGCTGGCCTGGGCCGGTGATCCGGACGCGTTGGCGGTCGAACCGCCACCGGCCGGCGAGGTGATCGAGGCGGCCCGGCGCCGCAACCGTCGGGTGGTGGCGGCGGCGAGACCGGCGGACCAGGTGGCCGCGACGCTGGCCCTGGCCGCCGACGCCTTCGTGATCCGCCCCGGCGGTCCCGGCCCCGCCGCTGACACACCGGCCGGAGCGGCCCCGGACGTGGTCGCCGGCTATCCCTGGTTCGGGGCCTGGTCCCGGGACACGATGATCTCCTACGAGGGGCTCTTCCTGGCCACCAACCGTGCCGACGAGGGCCGGGAGCTGCTGCGGGCGTACGCGGCGACGTTGTCGGACGGGATGCTCGCCAACACCGCCGACACCGGCCGGGTGGAGTACAACACCGTGGACGGCACGCTCTGGTTCCTGCACGCGGTGGCCCGGCACGTGGCGGTCGCCGGGGACACCGACCTCGCCGCCGAACTGCTGCCCGCGCTGCGCGACGTGGTCGACCACCACCTGCGCGGCACCGGCCGGTACGGCATCGGGGTCGATCCGGCGGACGGACTGCTCGCCCAGGGCGCCGCCGGGGAGGCGCTGACCTGGATGGACGCCCGGGTCGACGGCGAGCCGGTGACCCAGCGGGCCGGCAAGCCGGTCGAGGTGAACGCGTTGTGGATCAACGGGCTGGCCGCCGTCGCCGAACTGGCCGGGCTGGTCGGCCAGGACCCCGGGCCGGTGCCGGCCGCGCGGGACCGGGCCCGGGAGTCGTTCCGGCGTCGCTTCCCGGCCCCGGCCGGCTGGCTGCACGACGTGGTCGACGCGCCGGCGCCGGCCTATCCCCGGGGTGCCGCCGACCGGCACGACGACGACCTGCTCCGCCCGAACCAGCTGCTCGCCTGGTCGTTGCCGTACGCGCCGCTGGAACCGGACCCGGCGGTGCTGGCCCGGATCGGTGCCGCCCTGCTCACCCCGCTCGGCCCGCGCAGTCTCGCCCCGGACAGTCCCGGTTTTGTCGCCCGGCACCGGGGCGGGCCGGCGGACCGGGACTCCGGATACCACCAGGGCACGGTCTGGCCCTGGCTGATCGGCCCGTACGCCGACGCGGCCCGGGCCGCCGGACCGGCCGGTGCCGAACTTCCCGCCCTCTTCACCGGGTTGGAGGCACACCTGGTGGAGTTCGGCCTCGGCTCGGTGAGCGAGACCGCGGACGGGGCCGCCCCGCACGCGGCCACCGGAGCGCCCTTCCAGGCGTGGTCGGTGGCGGAACTCCTCCGGGTCAGGGGAAGGTGACCGACCAGCGTTACATGCCCGCAACGGCCACGTCTTCGCCGGTTTTCCCCGGACCGGCAGTATTGGCGACAACCCAATGACGCGGAGGCACCGGCGACCGGTGTCTGTGCGCGTGTGCGCTGGAATCATCTGAAAAGGGGGCCGGGCATGTCGCCGAACGCCGAGGTCATCGATTTCCCCGTGGCCCGCCCGCAACGCGTGCTGATCCTCTCCTGGGAGTACCCGCCGGTGCTGGTCGGCGGACTCGGGCGGCACGTGCACGCGCTGGCCACCGCGCTGGCCGCCGCCGGGCACCAGGTCACCGTCGTCACCCGGCACGGCGAGGGCGCGCCGGTCGAGGCGTACGTCGACGGGGTGCACGTGCTGCGCGCCCCCGAGGACCCGGTCGGCTTCCCGCTGGCCACCCCGAGCCTGCTCGCCTGGACCATGGCCTTCAACCACACCCTGACCCGGACCGCGCTGCGGGCCACCCGCAACCAGCGGTACGACGTGATCCACGCGCACGACTGGCTGGTCGCGCACACCGCGATCAACCTCGCCGACCACCTGGACATCCCGCTGGTCACCACGATGCACGCCACCGAGGCGGGCCGGCACCAGGGCTGGCTGCCGGAGGAGATGAACCGGACCATCCACTCGGTCGAGCACTGGCTGAGCCAGGAGTCGCACCGGGTGATCACCTGCTCGGGTTACATGCGGGACCAGGTGGCCGCCCTGTTCGGGCTGCCCGCCGGGCACGTCGACGTGGTGCCGAACGGGGTCGACGACCGGGCCTGGGCGGCCCAGCCCCGGGCGGTCGCCGCCGCCCGCAAGCGGTTCGCCGGGGACGGACCGCTGGTCGGCTTCGCCGGCCGGCTGGTCTACGAGAAGGGTGTGCAGCACCTGGTGCGCGCGGTACCCCGGCTGCGGGACCGGCACCCCGGACTGCGGGTGGTGATCGCCGGGGACGGGCCGTACCGGTCGGAGCTGCAGGAGCAGGCGTCCCGGCTCGGGCTGGAGCAGACCGTACGGTTCGCCGGGTTCATGACCGAGCGGCAGTTGCCGGCGGTGCTCGCCGCCACCGACGCGACGGTCGTGCCGAGCCTCTACGAGCCGTTCGGCATGGTCGCCCTGGAGGCCGCCGCCGCCGGGGCGCCGCTCGCGGTGGCCGCCACCGGCGGACTCGCCGAGATCGTCGAGCCGGGGGTCACCGGGGTCACCTTCCCGCACAGCGACCCGGACGCGCTGGCCGGCGCCGTCGACTCGCTGCTCGGCGACGAGGTCTTCGCCCGTCGGGTGGCCCGCCGGGCCCGCACCATGGTCGCCGAGCGGTACGGCTGGGCGAGCATCGCCGCCCGGACCGCCGCCGTGTACGCCAGCGCGGCGAACGCCGGGCCGGCGCCGCGTACCCGGTCCGGTGGCGGCGCGGGGCGGATCGTCGTACCGGAGGGGAACCTGTTCGCCCTCGACGGCGCCGCCTGTTGACCCCTTGCCGGCCGGACGGCCGGTGAGAAGATTTCCGATCTGTGGGCGGAGCTGTGCCGACGCGTCGACGGATGATGCGAAAGGCACAGCCCGCTCGCTATCGTGTACGGCGGGTAACAGAGGGGACCGCCGGTGCAGCAGGTACGGATCGCGGATCGATACCTGCTGCTGCACACCGTCGGCAGTGGCGGGATGGGTCGGGTCTGGCTGGCCACCGACGAGATGCTGCGCCGCCCGGTGGCGATGAAACAGGTGGTCCCTCCGGAGTGGATGACCCCGGACGAGCGCGTCGAGCTGTCGGTCCGGACCCTGCGCGAGGCGCGTACCGCCGCCCGGTTGAACCACCCCAACGTGGTACGGGTCTACGACGTCGTGCACTCCGCCGACTCCCCGTGGATCGTCATGGAGTACGTCCCGTCCCGCTCGGTGCAGCAGGTCCTCGACTCCGACGGTCCGCTCCCGCCACGCCGGACCGCCGAGGTCGGCCTCGCCGTGCTCGCCGCGCTGCGCGCCGCGCACGCCTCCGGGGTGCTGCACCGCGACGTCAAGCCGCACAACGTACTGATCGCCGACGACGGCCGGGTGGTCCTCACCGACTTCGGGCTCGCCACGGTGGACGGCGGGGACGGCGCGTTGACCAGGGACGGCGTGGTGCTCGGTTCGCCGCAGTACGTCTCACCGGAACGGGCCGCCGACGGTTCGTCGACGGTGGAGTCGGATCTGTGGTCGCTCGGCGCCACCCTCTACGCGGCGGTGGAGGGACGGTCGCCTTACCACCGGCCGACCACGATGGCCACGCTCACCGCGTTGGCGGTGGCACCCCCCGACCCCACCACCCGGGCCGGGCCGCTCCGCCCCGTACTGGCCGGGCTGCTCCGCCGCGACCCCCGGCAGCGTCTCACCGCCGACGAGGTCGAGCGACTGCTGCACCGGATCGTCGATCCGCCGCCGCCCCGCTCCGGCCGTCATCCGCTGGGCCTGGCCCGCTCCCTGGCCCGACGCACGGATCCGCCACCGGCCGAACCACCTCCCGCCGAACCGGACGAGCCCGCCGAACGACCGAAACGACGCCGTACGCCGAACCAGCGCCACCAGCGGGTCCCGCGCCCGTCCCCCGAGCCGCGACACCCGCCGAACCAGCGACCGCGGGTGGCGCCGCCGGCGGCGGCGCAACCGAACCGGCGGGAGCCGGATCCGCCGGATCCGGACGACGGGCGGGACCGTCCGGAGCGGCCCGACCCGGCCCCGCGGGCGCGGCTGACCCCGGCCGTTCCCGGGCGTGCCGACGACGCCGACGGGCCGCGCCGCGCGGAGCGGCCGCATGCGGTGTCGGGAAGACGACGGACACCGGAGCGCGCGGTGCCCGGCGGGCCGACGGTCGGCCCGGCACCACCCGGGGGTGACCGCCCCGACCCGGCGGCGCGGCCCGGCAGGACCTGGCCCGGTACGCCGTGGGCCGGCTCGCGGCACCGTCGGTTCTGGCGGATCCTGGCGCTGGCCCTGACCTGCACCGTGCTGGCCGCGCTCAGCACCGGACTGGCGGTACGGGCCCAGCGCGGCGACAACGCCCTGCCCGCGCCGACAAGTCCCGGGACACCGACGCCCCCGGCCGGGCCGGCCGCCTTTCCCTGTGTACGGCCGCCGGAGCGGAGCGTCCCGGTCACCGCCGCGCCCCGACCGCCGCACGAACGGTTCGGGCTGATCGAGAACTGGACCTGGTACACCGACCAGTCGGGTTTCCGGATCGCGGTGCCGATCGGTTGGCAGCGCTACACCGACGGCACCGTGGTCTGCTTCCGGGAGCAGGTCGACGGCACGGCACGGCTGCTCACTGTCGATCCCGCCACCCCGCCGACCCGGGACGCCGAGGCGTACTGGCGGGCGGAGGAGCACCGGCTGCTCGTCAAGGGTGCGCTGACCGGCTACGAACAGGTGGAGATCGGACCGCTCGACATCCGGGACGGCGGCGCGGTCTGGGAGTGCCGGTGGACCAACCCGCTCGGCGAGCGGGTGCAGGCCGTCCGGATGCTGATCAACACCTCGGCGCGGCGGGCGTACACGGTCTCCTGGTTGACCCGGGAGTTCGACTGGGGGGTCAACCAGAGTTACCTGCGGATGCTGCAGACCAGTTTCCGTCCGGCCGGCTGACCTGTCGGTCGACGTACCGCACGGGCCGCCGCGTCCCGTCGTACCCGACGCTGCGGCGACCCGCCGGCGGCCGTACGGCCCGCGCTCCGACCGCGACACGCCGGGCATTCAGTGTGGATCATCAGGTGATTGCCTGCCGGTCCGCCCTTTGACACAGTGACTCCGCAATGTGGGTGTTCCCTGGGGAGGATGCATAACAATGATGGGGCCATCCCATGCCCTGTCCGGCGCCGCCGTCTGGCTGGCCGGCTCGTGGGCGCTGGACCAGTTCGCCGGCTATGAGCAGTCGCCGCTGGCGATCGCCGTCGGCACCGCGGTCTGCGCGGGCGGGGCACTCTTCCCCGACCTCGACATGTCCGGCCGGGTGACGCAGAACAAGGGCGGCTCCACCGTCTCGCGTTCCTTCGGCGTGGTCTCGCTCTTCATCGCCGAGGTGATGGAGAAGATCTCCCTCGGCGTCTACCACGCGACCCGGCTCAGCAAGGACCCGGACCGGGACAACGGCCACCGCACCCTGACCCACACCCTGCCGTTTGTCGGCCTGGTCACCTGGGGCACCATCGCGCTCTGCGCCTCCGGGGGCAAGTGGGCGGTGATGGGCGTCCTCTTCTTCATGATCGGCTTGGCCCTGCGCGGCCTCTTCGACGAGTGGGCCAAGCGCGCCGGCTGGGTGGTGGTGACCCTGCTGTCCGCGGCGGCGGCCTACTTCACCTACCTCCACCTGCCCAGCGACCGGGGCTATCCGATGATCGGAGTGGCCCTCGGTGTCGGCTGTTTCGTACACATCCTCGGCGACATGATCACCCGGGCCGGCGTACCGATCCTCTGGCCGATCCCGATCAAGCGTCGGATGTGGCGGATGATCGGCCTGCCCGACGCCATCTCCTTCCGGGCTGGCAGCAAGGTGGAGACCGTGGTACTGCGGGTGGTCTTCACCGTCGTCGCGATCGTCTCGGCGGCCGGTCTGGCCGGCACGTCCATCCTGCGTCGGTTCAACATCGAGCTCTGATCACCCGTCCGGTCGCCGCACCCGATGCCGGGGGCCGGGCGGGTGTCCGCGCCGGGCGACCGGACGTCCCCGGTGTGGCACCTGCGGGGTAGTACCGTGGTCCGACCGGCCTCTGCCTGAGGGTTGACGACAACCGGTCGGCCGAACGTCCACAGTGTGCGGATGACCGCGACGAAGACGACCTGGCTCAGTCCGCTCCGCAGCACCGGTTGGCGCCGGCTGGCGTACGCCCTGATCTCTCTCCCGGTGGAGCTGGCCGGTCTGCTGCTGACCCTGGTCGGCGCGACCGGCACCGCACGCCGGCTCGTGCACGGCTCGGCGCGACTGCTGCCCGTCGGCCGCCCCGCAGCGGACCGTGTCGAGTGGGATCGGGCCGGCTCGGAGCGTCCCGGTGCGGAGCACGCCGAACCGGACCGTGCCGGCCGCTGGGCCGGTTTCCTCGGCCGACGGCTGCTCGCCGTACCACTGGCGGCGGTCGCCACCGTGGTCGCGCTGGTGCTGGTCGCGAACACGCTGCGGAATTTCGGCTATCCCCTGCAGCCGGAGCGGGTCACCGACTGGGGTGGACCGTCGCTGGCCGGCCGCTGGTCGCTGCACGCCTTCGGCTGGCTTCCCTTCGCCTACCTCGGTCTCTGGCTGGTCTGGGGGCTGACCCTGCTCCAGCAGCGACTCCTCCGACCCACCGACTGACAGCCGGGGCAACGGATGCCGCCCTCGGCGCCGTTGTCCGCGTCGGGGTCAGCGGCTCGGTGGGCGCCTCGGGGCCGACCAGATCCGCCGGTGGGCGGCCGGACCGATCGGGGTCGGCCGGCGCGAGGTCGGGTACGGGAACAGGTCCGGACACCCACCCCAGGCCAGCCGCGCCGACCGGTCCGGCCGACGGCGGCTCCGCCGGTTCACACCGCCACCCGCTGGCTGGGCACCGGCACGCTCAGTCCCCAGGCGGCGAGCAGTTCGGGGGTGTTGGCCCGGCTGCCGTCCGCCACCGTGTCGCAGGCGATGTCGACGATCTCGTCCTTGTGCGCCATCAGGTAGGGCCGGGCCCCGACGTCGGCGTTGGCCAGGGCGGCGATCCCCACCCAGTGCCGGCGTCCGAAGAGCATCGGGTAGCCGCGCAGCCCGTCGTAGGTGGCACAGACCAGCGCCTCCGGGTACGGCAGCGCGGCGACCCGGCGTACCGCCGCGACGGTCAGCCCCGGCATGTCGACCGGTACCACCACCACCGCCTCGGTACGCGGGTCGGGCAGCGCGTCCAGGCCGAGCCGGATCGACGATCCGATCCCGGTGCCCCAGGAGCGATTGACCACCACGATCGCGTCGCCGAGGTCGGCGGCGGCGCGTACCTGTTCGGCCGCGGCCCCGAGGACCACGACCACCGGCCCGCACCCGGCCTCGCGCATGGTGTCGAGCACGTGGTTCACCAGGGGTCGTTCGCCCCGGTGCAGCAACGCCTCCGGGCCGCCGATGCGGCGCCCCCCGCCCGCGGCGATGATCATTCCAGCGATCCGGCTCAGTTGCGTCACCTTCCGTCGGGCGCGCGGCGCCCCTGCCGCGCGACATCGGTCGCGCGGCGGCTGCCGCGCGCACACCGGACCCAACGACCGGACGTAAGCCGAGTATCGGCACTAAACGGACTAATTTGGAGCTTTGTGGTATCGCCCTTCGAACTAGTCCGCATCCGCATAGCAGTCCACCACCGAGACGTCCAGCGGGAACCGCACCGGTGTGTCGCCGAAGAGCAACCTCCCGGCCCGGGCCGCCGCCTCACGCACCAGGGCGGTCACCCGGTCGGCCTGCTCCGCCGGACAGTGCACCAGCACCTCGTCGTGCTGGAAGAAGACCAGCTCGGCCCGGTCCTCCGGGCGCGTGCCCGGCTCGGCCAGACCGGCCCGCAACAGCGCCAGCAGTGTCGACGCCCACTCCGCCGCCGTCGCCTGGATCACGAAGTTGCGGGTGAACCGCCCCCGGGCCCGCGCCGCCGCCCGGGCCCGGGGACCGAACGGGTCAACCTCGGCCACCTCGAGCACCGGCCCCTCCCCCTCCTCCGACTCCCGCACCGAGACCGAGGAGGGTGGGCAGGTCCGCCCCAGCCAGGAGCGGACCAGGCCGCCACCCTCACCGGTCCGGGCGGCCGCCTCGACGTACTCGAAGGCGGTCGGGTAACTGCGGCGCAGCACCGCGAGCGCGGGGATCGCCTCACCGCCGGTCTGGCCGTACATCGCGCCGAGCAGGGCCACCTTGGCGCGCGCCCGGTCACCGCCGAAGCTGTCCCGGGCCAGCGCGGCGTAGAGGTCGCCGGCGCCACCGGCGGCGGCGAGCCGGGCGTCACCGGAGACCGCCGCCAGCACCCGGGGCTCCAGCTGACCGGCGTCGGCGACCACCAGCCGCCACCCCGGATCGGCCCGGACCGCCCGCCGGACCACCTTCGGGATCTGCAGCGCGCCGCCACCCCGGGTCGCCCATCGGCCGGAGACCACCCCGGCCGGCACGTACTCCGGCCGGAACCGGCCCCCGGAGACCCAGGCCTGGCGCCAGGCCCAGCCGTGCGCCGTCCAGATCCGGTAGAGCTCCTTGTATTCCAGGATCAGCGGGACCGCCGGGTGTTCCACCCTGCGCAGCACCCAGGAGCGGGTGTTCGGCAGTTCGTGCCCGGCCCGGGCGAAGGCCCGGAGCAGCTCGGCCGGAGACTCCGGGTGCAGCTGTCGTACGCCGAAGGCCTCGGCGATGCCGGCGGCCAGCTCGGCGAGCCGGCGTGGTGGTCCGCCCACCGGCGACGGCTCGCCGAGCAGCTCGACCAGGAGCGCGTCGTGCACGTCGGCCCGCCACGGCAGCCCCGCCGCACCCATCTCGGCCGCGATCAGGGCGCCGGCGGACTCGGCGGCGACCAGCAGCCGGAAGCGGCTCGGGTGCTCGGTCCCGGCGATCCGGGTCTGCTGGTCGGCGTAGACCCGGCTCAGTGCCTCGATCCCGACCGGCGGCGCCGTCGGGACCACCTCGAAGAGCGCGTCCCGGTGGTCGCCGGGCGGCACGGCGGCCCGGGCCGGCGGGTCCGGCGGCACCGGTCCGCCGGTCAGCCGGGCCCACGCGGCGGGCAGCCCGCGCGGCTCGCCCCAGCGTCCGACGTGGCCGAGCAGCAGCGCCTCGGTCAGCTCGACGTCGTGGCAGCGCTCGACCCGGACGCCGGCACGGAGCAGCCCGGGATAGGCGCCGGCGGTGGACGCCCACAACCACCGGGGGTGGTGCCGGCGTTCCCGGTCACCGATCGCCGCGACCAGGTCGGCCACCCGCTCGACCGGCCCGGCCGGACCGCCGTCCGGATGCAGCGGCCACAGGGAGCCGCCGCCCCCGTCCTCGTCCGCGACCACCGCCACCAGCACGCCGACGATTCTGCCCGGACCGACCGACACTCCGGTCTCCACCGCGTCCGACCGCGTCGGCGGCCACACCCGGCCGGGTCCCGGGCCGTCCGGCCGCCAACCCGGTCGGACCGGCGGGACGACGTCGGCGCCGCCCGGTCGGTCGGACCCGCGGGCTTGACAAACCGACCCTTGCTTATCGAATATCGGTATATCGATTTTCGATAAGGAGGTACCGGTGCGAATCCTCGACCGACTTCGCCGGCCGGACTGGCTCGCCGAACTCCAGGCCGTGATCACCTGCGGGCTGGTGGCTCTCGCCGTCATCAGCGTCGCCTCGACGGTGAGCACGCTCAACGACGACCAGATCATGGTCGCGCTGCCCACCGGGTTACTGGCCGCACCGGACGGACTCGGCCCGGGGGTCACCCTCGCCGCGCACGGCACGGTCGACGTGACCCTGTCCGACCCGACCGCCGGGCAGCTCGTGGCCAGCCTGCTGACCGTACTGCCGAGCTGTCTCGTGGCGGCCACCGTGCTCGGGCTGCTGCTCTCGACCGTCCGCCGGGCCCGACGCGACCAGCCGTTCCGGGGCGCGATCGTACGACGGCTCCGGGCCCTCGCCCTCGTTGTCCTGATCGGCGGTCCGCTGGCCGCGACCGCCGAGGCGATCGCCGCGCTGAGCCTGTCCTCCCGGTTCACCGACGGCGGCTTCAGCAGCGTCCTGGACCTCGCCCCCCTCGGACCGTGGGTCCTGACCGGATTCGGCCTCCTCGCCATCGCCGAGATCGTCAACCGGGGCCGGGCGCTGCGCGCCGAGCTCGACACCGTCGTCTGAGGAACGGTCACCATGCCACCCGAGGACGATCACCGGATCGAGGTCCACCTCGACAAGCTGCTCGCCGACCGCGGCCTGACCCTCACCGAACTGGCCGGCCGGGTCGGCATCACGCTGGCCAACCTGTCGGTGCTGAAGAACGGGCGGGCCCGGGCGATCCGGTTCAGCACGCTCAGCGCACTCTGCCGGGAACTGGACTGCCAGCCCGGCGACCTGTTCACGCTCGGGCCACCCTAGGGCGCGGCCCGATGGTTCCGACGGAACGGGGCGCCCACCGGCCCGGTCAGCCGGCCGACGCCGCCGGGATGTCGCCGTCGGCGCGCAGCCGGGCGTGCAGGTGCACGTCGTGCCAGCCGTCCGCGTGCCGCAGCGCGCTGCGCAGGGTGCCCTCGAGGGCATAGCCGCTCCGCTCGGCGACCCGGCAGGACGCGGCGTTCGCCGTGGAGTGCAGCAGACCCAGCCGGTGCAGGCCCAGCGAGCCGAAGCACCAGGCGGTGAGGGCCCCGACCGAACGTGCGGCGACCCCGGCACCCCGGGCCGCCGGCAGCACCCAGTACGACAACTCCGCCGACGCCTCGAAGAGCGAGATCATCCGCAGGCCGACCTGACCGAGCGGCCGGTCCCGTTCGTCGACCACCGCCCAGCTGGCGTCCGTTCCGTTGCGCCAGCGGGCGGCCCAGCCGGCGATCCAGTCCCGCGCCTCGGCGTCACCGTCGATCCGGCGTACGTGCCAGCGCTGGATGACCGGACAGCTGAACGCCGCCCGCACGGTGCCGGCGTCCTCCGGGCGCCACGGACGCAGCAGCAGCCCGTCGCCGGTGTCGAGGTGGGGCTGGGCGAGGGTGGCGAGGAGGTCACCGGGGAGGGCGGGAGTCACGAGCAGCGGCACGCCCCCATCCTTCCGGGCGCCCCGGACCGACGCGGTGGCGACCCGGCGATCCCCTCCGGGGGCCGCCGGGACCGCCGGTCAGGCGGCCCCGGACCGGGCCGGGAATACCAGGTCTCCGGCCCGCCGCACCGGCTCCGTCCGGGTTACTTCACCGCCGGTGGGATCCGTCCGGGCTACTTGACCGCGCCGGCGGTAAGGCCGGACTGGATCTGCCGCTGGAAGATCGCGTACACGATGATCATGGGCAGGATCGCCATGCTCAGCGCCGCGAAGAGCCCCGCCCAGTCCGCCTCGTAGCCGGCGTTGGTCGAGATCTCGGCGATGCCCTGGGTGAGCACCCACTTGTCCTCGGTGCCACCGGGCAGCAGTACCAGCGGCAACTGATACTGCGCCCACTGCCCGATGATGTTGAAAATGCCGACGCTGATGATCCCCGGCTTGGCCATCGGCAGCATGACCTGGAAGAACAGCCGGGTGTGCCCGCAGCCGTCGATCATGCCGGCCTCTGCGACCGAGGTCGGCAGCGTCTTGAAGAACGCGGCAAGGAAGAAGATCGTGAACGGCAGCGAGTACGCGATGTAGACCAGCACCAGGCCGGTGTGGGTACCGAGCAGGCCGAGGTTGTTCACTACGAAGAAGAGCGGGACCAGGGCCAGGAAGACCGGGAACGCCAGGCCGGAGACGAACACGTAGTAGATGAGGCGGTTGCCGACGAACCGGTACCGGGCCAGCACGTACGCGGCCATCGAGCCGAGCAGCATGGTGCCGAAGGTGCCAGCCGCCACCACAATGACACTGTTGAAGAAGTAGCGGCCGACCCGGGCCTCGGTCCAGGCCCGCCCCCAGTTCTCCCAGCGCAACTCGCCTGGAAGGGTCCACGGGCTGCTGAAGATCTCCGTGGTGTTCTTGAACGAGGCCAGGAAGGTCCAGAGGATCGGGGCGATGACGATCACCGCCCACACCGCCAGGGCCAGGTGGCCCAGTTTGGCGAAGAGACCCACCTCGGACCTGATCCCGCGACGCCGGGCCCTGCGCTTGGCGTCCCCGGTCGGCGTGGACAGTTTCGACCGGTCGACCGCCGGAGGTTCGGTCTTCGTTGTCATCTGCGGCCCCATGTCAGTACTCGACGCTTTCCCGCTTGGACACCCGCAGCGTCAGCGCCGCGAACGTGAGGGTCAGGAAGAAGAGCGCCACACCCATCGCCGAGGCGTAGCCGTACCGGTTGTAGACGAAGGCGTTGCGGTAGATCTCCATGGCCAGCACGGTGGTGGCGCCGTCCGGGCCGCCGCTGTCCACCGAGAGCACCGCGACGATGGCGAACGCGTCGAACGCGGCGATGCCGAGGTAGACCCAGGCCACCTGCAGGGTGTCCCAGAGCAGTGGGATCGTCACCCGGAAGAACATGCTGATCCGGCTGGCCCCGTCGAGTTCGGCCGCCTCGTAGATCTCGGTCGGGATCGACGCCATGCCGGCCGAGAAGAGCACCACGTAGAAGCCGACCGCCTGCCAGACCAGCACCCCGATGATCGACCAGAGGGCCAGGTTCGGATTGATCAGGAAGAAGATCGGATCAAGCCCGAGCTTCACCAGGACGCCGTTGATCAGACCGGACTCGTCCGGCCGGTAGACCGTCTGGAACAGCACCGCGATGATCGCGACCGCGAGGACCTGGGGGAAGAAGAAGACCACCCGGTAGAAACCGGAGCCCCTGACCCCGACCCGCTGCCCGCCGCGGCTGCCGCCGCCGACGTTGAGCATGAAGGCGAAGAAGAGTGCGATGGCGATGGTGATCAGCGGCAGGGCAAGCAGCAGGACCAGGTGGTGCTGGATCGCCTTCCAGAACACCTCGTCCTGAAACAGCCGCTCGAAGTTGGCGAAGCCGACCCACTTCGGCGTGCCGATGCCCCGCCACTCCGTCATGGCGAGCTGGAACGCCTGGGCGTACGGACCGACCACGAAGACCGAGTACAGAATTATCGGCGCCGCGAGAAACGAGGCGATGAACCCGTACTTGCTCAACGTGACGGACAGATGCTTGCCCTGCCGCATGATCTCCGCTCCGATCGACTAGCGGGTGAACTTCGCGACGCTGCTGTCGCTCTTGATCGCGTCGGCCCGCTTCTGGATCCGCTCGGCCCACTGCTCGGCCGAGGCGCGGCCGAACATCAGCTCGTTGGTCGCGGTCCGGGCCTCAGTGTCCAGCTCCTTGTACCAGTTGTCGAACATCATGTTGAAGACGTTCGCCCCGGCCGCCTTCAGCGCGGCCTGCGAGCTGGCCACCCCCGGCGGGAACTGGAAGCCCTCGCTGCCGGTCGGCACCACGGTGGCCGCGCCGACGGTCTCGGTGAAGCCCCGGGCGCCCGCCTTGGAGAGCATCTGCCGCATGTACTCCATGCCGCCGCGCGGGTTCTTGCTCTTCGCCGAGACGAAGTAGCCCTCGCCGCCTGCCGCCCGGATCGCCCCGGCCGGCAGCTTGTCCGCCGTGGTCAGGCTCGGCATCGGCATGATCTGGTACTCGAAGCCGGCCGGCGTGTTGCTCTTCTGCTCGTTCTCCAGCCAGTCACCGCTGGGGTAGAAGGCGAGCTTGTACTGGTTCTGCCGCAGCTGCACGTCGGTGTGCTTGAGCCCCTCGAAGCTCTTGTCCGAGAAGTTCTTGCCGATCTCGGCCCAGGCCCGGGCGGCCTGCAGCACCGGCTCGGCGGTCCACGCCCCCGGCTGCAGGTTGTCGATGTTCTTCAGGACGTCCGGCCCGCCGACCTTGGCCGCCTGGGAGAGGATCACGTTCCACTGGTAGTAGGCGGCGTTCGCCCCGGCGTACCCGAACGGGGTGATGCCCTTCGACTTGATTTGCTCGCAGAGCGCGGTGAACTGCTCCCAGGTGGTGGGGGCGGTCCAACCGTTGTCCTTGAACAGCTTGCCGGAATACCAGATGCCGTACACGGTCGAGACGTAGTACAGGACATACGGCTTGCGCTGCCCGTCCGGGGTGTTGAACATCCCCTGCTCGACCACGCCGGGAATGATGGTGTCCCGGACCTTCTTGCTCGGGTCGTCGACCGACGGCGCGTCCCAGAGGTCGGTCAGGTCCTGCATCTGGCCGTCGGCGACCAGGGCGCCGAAGTCGAGGAACTTCTCGCCCGAGTTGTTGACGAACTCCGGCGGGTTGCCGGAGGCGAACCGGGGCTGCAGCACCGTGGAGACCGCCTGGGTCGCCTGGTGCTTGATCTCCGCCTTCGGGAACGCCGTCTTGTACAGCTTCTCGTGCACGTCGGTGGCGTACTTGTCGCCGTACCCGCCGTTGAAGATGACGACCTCCAGCGCGGCGTCCTCCTTGACGCCCAGCGGGTTCGTCGCGCTCTTCTCGCCGGTGGCCTGTTCGTTGCTGCCGCCGTCGTCGCCACCGGTGGCGCAGGCGCTCAGCAGCCCGGCGGCCGGGGTGACGAGCAGGCCGGCGGCGGCGGCCCGGCGCAGCACGGTACGACGGGAGGCGCCGAGCGCGCCCGGCAGGTCCGGTCCGGAGGTGGCCGACGGGTCAAAGTGCGCCGACGGGTTGTCGGGGGTTGCGGACATCTTCATCTCCTCAGTTGAGAGTCGGGTCGGGCCGGTCGGAGTACTCCGGTCGGCCCGGACCGGCCAGCGGTGCGGGTGCTCGCCCCTGCCGAGACCGGGGTTTCCCGGTGACGGTGTCGGGACGATCGGGTCGGAGGCGGATGGGGGATCCTCCGGCTCGACGGGGACCGTCGGGCGCACCGGCGAACAGCGCCGGCTCAACACGACGGACGGTGACCCGTGGCGGCGTCACGGTCGTGTCTCCTTCGCCGCCTTGTGCCCACCCACCGCCCGGGCGGTCCGCTGGAACGCGGCGTGGGCCCGGTCGTGGGTTCGCTGGGCGACGGCGATGTAGAGCAGGTCGAGGACAACAAGCTGGGGATGCCGGGCGGAGAGCGCGTCCGGTCGGAAGGTGGTCGCCTGGCTCGCGGTGAGCAGGACGATGTCGGCGAGTTCGGCCAGCGGCGACCGGGGGAACCCGGTGAGCGCCACCGTGGTCGCCCCGTGGCTGCCCGCCTCGGCGAGGGTCTCGATGGTCTCCCGGGTCTGGCCGGTGTGTGAGATACCGAGCGCCACGTCGCCCGCCCGGAGCAGGGCCGCCGAGGCGAGCCCTTCGTGGACGTCGTTCCAGGCCCACGCGGCGACCCCGATGCGGTGCAGGCTGAACTGCATCTCCTCGCCCACCAGGGCGCTGCCGCTGGCGCCGAAGATGTTGACCCGGTCGGCCCGGGCGATGGCGTCGGCGGCCCGCTCGACCTCGGTCAGGTCGAGCAGGGTGGCGGTGTCGTGCATGGCCTGGGTGTCCGCGGCGATGATCTGGCCCAGCACCCGCTCCAGTGGGTCGGTCGGCTGGATCTCCCGTCCGATGTCGACGGTCCAGCCGGCGGTGTGCGCGCGGCCGGTCTCGGCGGCGATGCCGAGCCGGAGGTCGGCGTAGCCCTCGAAACCCATCGCCCGGCAGAACCGGGTGACGGTGGCCGGCGAGGTGCCGCTGCGTTCGGCCAGTTCGACGATGGTGGCCCGGGCGGCGGCGGCCGGATCGGCGAGCACCTGCTCGGCGACCCGTTGCAGGGCGCCGGTGAACTCGGTCAGCCGGGACCGTACCCGGACCAGGACACTGTCCGCCGGGGAGAGTCCGGCGGCGGCCCGCAGGTCGCGCTCGGCATCCACCACCGCGGTGCCCGCGACGGCGTCCGCCTCGTGCTCGACCATGGGCACGCCTTTCGGAAAAGGAAGTTAACTGTTAGTGGTAAAAGTTCTTACTGAAACCCCCTGCTTGTCAAGACGATGGGCGAAGTTTTCAAACTGTTACCTGGCCCGTTCCACCGCGAGCCGGTCGGATCTTGCCCCGCGCAGCCACACCGAGCAGCATGGACGCCATGCTGAGCCCGGTGGGTAGGTGACGGCGTCGATGTCCGGCACGATGGTGCTCGGCCTCGACGTCGGCGGCACATCGACCCGGGCCACCGTCGTCTCGCTCACCGGCGAGCGACTCGGCACCGGTCGGGCCGGCGGCGGCAACCCGACCAGCCACGGCGCCGAGCCGGCCGCCGCACAGCTCCGGATCGCCCTCCACGCCGCCCTCGCCGGCCTCGACCCGACCCTGGTCCGGGCCGGCACCATCGGACTGGCCGGCGCCGGCCGACTGCTCGCCGACCCCGCCGGCCGGGCCGCCTTCGACCGGGCGTGGCACCAGGTCGGGCTCCGCTGCCCGTACGCGGTCGTCGGTGACGCGCTCGTCGCGTACGCCTCCGGCACGGCCGAACCGGACGGCACGATCCTGATCGCCGGCACCGGCGCGATCGCCGCCGAGGTACGCGACCTGACCCTGGACCGGGTGGCCGACGGACACGGCTGGCTGCTCGGCGACGCCGGCAGCGGCTTCTGGCTCGGCCGCGAGGCGGTCCGGCACACCCTGGCCGAACTGGACGCCCAGCAGCCGCCCGGCACGCTCGGCCGGCTCGTCCTCACCGAACTGCTCGGCTCCGCCCAGGTGGCGCCCCGGTCCCGGGACACCGGGGATCTGCTCGTCCAGGCGGTGACCCGGCGTGCCCCGGTCGAACTCGCCGGCCTCGCTCCCCTGCTGGTACGCGCCGCCGCCGACGGCGAACCCGCGGCAACCGGGATCGTCGCCGAGGCGGCCCGACTGCTCGCCGCGAGCGTGGCCCGGATCCGACCGACGGCGGCACGCAGCCCGGTCGTGCTCGGCGGTGGCCTGCTCACCGGCGCCACCCCGCTGGCCGACGCGGTCCGTCCGGCCCTGGCCGCGCGGTGGCCGACGGCTCCGCTGCTCGGCGCGGGCGACGGCGCGGTCGCGGCGGCCTGGCTGGCCGCCCGGGCGCTGCCCGAGGTGACCGACCCTGCCGAACTGCACCGCCGGCTGTTAGGAAGGGCCCCTTCCTAACGTTTTCTGTTGTAGAAGGGCCCCTTCCTGACATCGGGGCTACTTGAGCTGGCCGGCGGTCAGGCCCGACTGGATCTGCCGCTGGAAGACGACGTAGACCGCCAGCACCGGCAGCATGCCGAGGGTGAGCCCAGCGAAGAGCCCGCTGAAGTCACCCTGGTAGCCCTGACTGATCGCCAGCGCGGCCAGCCCCTGGGCGAGCACCCACTTCGACTCGTCGCCCTGCATCAGCACCTGCGGCAGGATGAACTGGTTCCACTGACTCAGGAAGTTGAAGATCGCCACACTGATCAGTCCCGGTCGCGCCATCGGCAACATCACCTGGAAGAAGAGCCGGAAGTGACCGCAGCCGTCGATCAGCCCCGCCTCGGCGACCGAGGTCGGCAGGGTCCGGAAGAACGCGGTGAGGAAGAAGACCGTGAACGGCAGCGAGTACGCCGCGTAGACCAGGATCAGCCCGATCCAGCTGTTGAACAGCCCCGCGTTGCGGACCACGAAGAAGAGCGGGACCAGGGCGAGGAAGACCGGGAACATCATCCCGCCGACGAACAGGTAGTAGAAGACCTGCCGCCCCCGGAACTCGAACCGGGCGAAGACGTACGCGGCGGTGGCCCCGAGCAGCATGGTCAGGGTCAGCGAGCCGGCCACCACCACCGCGCTGTTGAAGAAGTACTGACCGATCCGGGCCTCGGTCCAGGCCCGTACCCAGTTCTCCAGGCGCAGCGCCCCGGGCAGCCCCCAGGGGTCGGACAGGATCTCCGCGTCGCTCTTGAACGAGCTCACCATCACCCAGAGCAGCGGCAGGGTGGTCAGCAGGGCCCAGAGCAGCAGGAAGCCGTGCGAGAAGACATTGAGCACACCGAGGTCGCGACGGGGTGCCCGGTCGCCGGTCCGCGGCCGGGCCGCCCGGTCGTCGGCGGACGCGGCCGGCGTGGGGGTGTCCACGGTGGTCATCAGTACTCGATCCGTTCGCGTCGGGCGGCCCGCAGCGCCAGTACCGCCACCGACAGGGTCAGGAAGAACATCACCACGCCGATCGCCGAGGCGTACCCGAACTTGGTCTCGCTGCCGAAGGCGGTGTTGTACATCCGCAGTCCGATCACGTCGGAGGAGTGGTTCGGCCCGCCGTCGGTCATCTGTTGGATCAGGATGAAGCCGTCCAGCGCGGCGATCGCCAGGTAGATCCAGGCGACCTGGACGGTGTCCCAGAGCAGCGGGATGGTGACCCTGGTCAGGGTGGTCCACCGGGACGCACCGTCGAGCATCACCGCCTCGTAGATGTCCCGGGGAATGGCCTGCATGGCGGCGCCGAAGAGCACCACGTAGAAGCCGACGTTGCTCCAGACCATCACCGCCAGCACCGCCCAGAACGCGGTCCGGGGGTCGCCCAGCCAGGTGGGGGCGGGCAGCCCGAACCCGCGCAGCGTGGCGTTGAGCAGACCGTTGTTCGGGTGGTAGACCTCCTTCCAGAGCAGCGCGATGATCACCACCGAGAGGACCTGGGGAAAGAAGTAGACCAGCCGGTACACCGAGGAGCCGCGTACCCCGACCACGCCGGCCCGGCCGCGGCGACCGCCGGTGTTGAGCATGGTGGCGAAGAAGAGGCCGAGCGTGATGGTGAGGACCGGCAGCAGCACCAGCAGGATCGCGTTGTTCTTCACCGCGTTCCACAGGTAGCCGTCGCGGACCAGGGTCGCGAAGTTGTCCAGCCCGACGTAGTCGGCGCTGGCCGAGTAGCCGAGCCAGTCGGTGCTGGAGATCTGAAACGCCTGCAGGTACGGCGAGAGCACGAAGATGCCGTACAGCAGCAACGGCGGCACCAGGAAGGTGATGATCAGCGGGTACTTGCCATGTTTCACGAGACCGACATCCTGCCCACTCCACGCGGGAAGACCGCCTCCCGCGACAACCGCGTCGCCGGGGGCCGGCCCGGTGTGGACCGACCCCCGGCGACGTGACCCGACTACGCGCGCTTGTACTTCTTGATCGTGGTGTCGGCGGCGATCTGGTCGGCACCCTTCTGGCACGCCTCGAGGAACGCCGCCGGGGTGCTCCGGCCGCTGAAGAACTCGCCGCAGGCCGCGTCGACCAGCTCGCGCTCCAGCTTGCGGTAGAAGTTGTTGTAGACCCAGTTGAACCCGTTGGTGCCCGAGGCGTCCAGCGCCTTGACCACACTGTTCAGCCCGAACGGCAGTTCGACGCCCTCGGTGGAGCCGGCCACCACGGTCAGGCTGGAGACCCGGCGGGTGAAGTCCTGGGCGCCCTTCATCGACAGCATCGTCCGGAGGTAGTCCAGCCCGCCGGCCCGGTTCTTGGCCTTGGCCGGCACGATGAACGGCTCGCCGGCGGTGCCGCGGACCGCCTCGAACGGCAGCTTGTCGCCGCTGCCGAGGCTGGGTGTCGGCGCCACCGCCATGTTGAAGCCGGCCGGCGTGACCTTCTTCTGCTCGCTCTCCAGCCAGGACCCGCAGGAGATGAAGGCGGCCTTGCCCTGGCACCAGGCGGTCTGCGACTGCACGTGGTCCAGACCCGGCGAGCCGGAGAGGATGTAGCCGTCCTTGACGATCTGGTACCAGGCGTCGGCCGCCGCCTTCATCGCCTCGGACTTCCAGGCGTTCGGCTCCAGGTTGTCGATCGCCTTGGCCACGTCCGGGCCGCCGAACTTGACCGCCGTCGCGATCACCGGCCAGCTCATGTACCGGGGGTGCTTGCCGGCGTACGTCCAGGGCGCGATGCCGGCGGCCTTGATCTCGCGGCAGAGCGCGATGTGGTCGTCCCAGGTCTTCGGGTACGTCCAGCCGCGGTCGGTGAAGAGCTTCGTGGAGTACCAGATGCCGTAGACGGTGTACGTGTAGTTCAGGACCAGGAACTTGCCGTCGTAGGAGCCGACCTCGACCGCGCCCGGCAGCAGGGTCTGCCGGACGGTCTTCCCGGGCACGTCGAGGCTCGGCGCGTCCAGCAGTTCGCCGAGGTCGGCGAGGGCGTTCTGGGACACCAGGCCGTTGGGGTCGATCTGGCCCCCGCCGGAGTTGTTGACCACGTCGGGCGGCGTGCCGTCGACGAACCGCGGCTGCAGGGTCTTGTTGATCTCCTGGGTCGCGGAGTGCTTGATCTGCGCCTTTGGATATCTCTCGGTGTACATCGCCTCGTGGGACTTGGCATACTCTTCGCCGAAGCCACCATTGAAAATGACCACTTCGAGCGGTGCGTCGTCCTTCACACCGAGCGGATTCTGCTCGCTCTTGGTCCCCACATAGGTCTCGCCGCCACTGTCCTTCTCGCCGCCGCCGAGGGCGCAACCGGTCAGCAGGCCGGTGGCGGGGGCCGCCAGCAGGCCGGCCGCCGCCGTACGACGCAGGATCTCACGCCTGTTCATAGCTTCTCCTCGGATCCGGTTCAGGTGGACGCCGCGACCGGTGGAGGCGACGCCCGCCGTCGAGGCGCAGGGTCATCGGGCTGGTAACACTGGGCGCTGCTGGGGAGCTGGAGTTGTCACCGCACCGGTCGATGGTTGGCACGGTCGTTGCTTGTCTTCACTTAACCGTAAGTTACTGAAGGATTCTTACGGAAGTGGGTGCCGGCAGCAACCCCCGACGGCCGAACCGTTACGGACCGGCAACGCACCAGGGACTCCACCGGCACCGGCGATCTGCCGGATACCCCGCCGCCACCCCGGCCGGATCGATAGCCTGACCGCATGCGCCGCCTGCGGGAGCTCGCCGGCCGCACGCCCGCCCGACGGGAGCGCTACGTCGACCTGCTCCGCGCGGTGGCGATCACCATGGTGGTGCTCGGCCACTGGCTGATCGCCGTCATCGACCACGACCCGACCGGCGGCCTGCGCGGCCACTCCGCGCTGGAGACACTGGTCGCGGCCCGCCCCGGCACCTGGCTGTTCCAGGTCCTGCCGCTGTTCTTCCTGGTCGGTGGCTACGCCAACGCCGCCTCGCTCGAGTCGCACCGGCGACGCGGCGGTGACGCCGGCGAGTGGCTGCGCGACCGCACCGGACGCCTGGTCCGACCCACCACCGTGCTGCTGGTGCTGCTCGCCGCCACCGGCCTGCTGGCCCGACTGCTCGGCGTCGACCCGGTCCAGGTCCGCACCGTGGTCTGGTACGCCACCATCCCGCTCTGGTTCCTCTCCGCGTACCTCTGCGTGGTCCTGCTCGCCCCGGTCATGTACGCCCTGCACCGGCGCTTCGGCCTCGCCGTACCGGTCGTGCTCCTGCTCCTGCTCACCCTCGGTGACCTGGGTCGACTGCTCTGGATGGGTTGGCTGTCGTACGGGAACTACCTGTTCGGCTGGCTCGGCATGCACCAGGTCGGATTCGCCTGGCGTACCGGGGCGCTGCCGATGCGCCCCCGGGTCGGGCTGCCGCTGCTGGTGATCGGCCTGGCCGCCGTGCCGTTGCTGACCGTGCTCGGCCCGTACCCGATCAGCATGATCAACCAGCCGGACCAGCGGATCCAGAACATGTCCCCGCCGAGTCTGGCCCTGCTCGCCCTGGCCACCGCCCAGCTCGGGCTGATCATGCTGCTCCGCGGGCCCGCCGAGCGGTGGCTGCACCGGCCCCGGCCGTGGACGGCCGTGGTCGCGGTGAACGCCGTGATCCTGACCGTCTTCCTGTGGCATCTCACCGCGGTGATCCTGCTGGCCGGCCTGCTCGACGCGCTCGGCGTGCTGCCCACCCC
Source organism: Plantactinospora sonchi (assembly GCF_036422035.1). Lineage (NCBI taxonomy): Bacteria > Bacillati > Actinomycetota > Actinomycetes > Micromonosporales > Micromonosporaceae > Plantactinospora > Plantactinospora sonchi. The sequence continues at coordinate 48,381 of NZ_JAZGQK010000021.1, read as the reverse complement.
ACCGGTCGGGAGCACGGCCTGGTGGCTCTGGCGGATCGCCTGGCTGGCCATGCTGAGCGTGGTGCTGGCGCTGCTGGTCGGTGTTTTCGGCCGGATCGAGATTCGCGGCTCCCACCGGCCCGCGCACCGGCCCGGCTGGCTGCCGGCCGGCGTGGCCCGCGCGCTGGCCCGGCCGCCGCTCCGGCTGTCGCTGATCCTGCTCGGCTTCGGCGCGACGGTGGTCGGCCTGTTCAGCAACAGCGTGGCGTCGAGGTCCGGCGACTATCCGCTGGGCCTGCCGACCGGCGCCCTGGCCGTGTACCTCGTCGGTGCCGCCCTGCTCCGGCTGGTCCGGTCCGTGCCGGACGACGACCCGGGCCGGTCGGGCTGATCCGGGCGGCAGCCGCCGGTCCGGTCCACCCCGTCGACCCCGACAAACTGCCCATGCTGCGCCGCGCGCCACGATCGTCCCGGCCTACTATGGCGTGTGCCCAACGGACAGCTCCCGCGGATGGAGACCTTCTCCTTCCCCGCCCACTCGTTCGACCCGGAGACCGGCGAGGTCGCCCTCGACTACGCGCTGACCGGCCCGGACGGCGAGCTACGGTTCACCGAGACGATCACCCTGCCGGTCCCGCCGACGCCGCCGTCGGCACCGACCCGGCAGACCCTCGACCGGGTCCTGGAGCTGCTGCACCTGGTCGCCGGGGTCAGCTACTACAAGGCCGCCGCCCCGCCCCGGCTGCTCCTGCCGGCGCCGCTGGGCGAGGCCGCGACCGCCCTGGTCACCGCCGTCTACACCAAGGGCCTCGCCGAGTACGCCTACCGCAACCAACTGCCGCACGTGCTGGAGCTGGTGCCCACCGCGCCGGAGGGCCGACCGGTCGACCCGGTCACCTGGGACAACTCCGACCGGCGGCCGCTGTCGACGGTCGGCGGCGGCAAGGACTCGATCGTCAGCCTGGAGGCGCTGCGCCGGGCCGGCCTCGACCCGGTGCCGTTCTCGGTCAACCCGAACCACATCATCACCTCGGTCTTCGAGGCCTCCGGCCTGACCCCGCTGGCCGCCCGTCGCCGGATCGACCCGGCACTGATCGCGCTGAACTCGGCCGGCGCCCTGAACGGGCACATTCCGGTCACCGCGATCAACTCGCTGATCGCGGTCGCCACCGCCGTCCTGCACGGGCTGGGTCCGGTGGTGATGTCGAACGAACGCTCCGCCTCCGACCCGAATCTGATCTGGAACGGTCACGAGGTCAACCACCAGTGGTCCAAGGGCGTCGAGGCCGAGGGACTGCTCCGGGCGGCGCTGGCCGGACACGCCGGGCTGACCGAGCCGTACTTCTCGCTGCTGCGCCCGCTCTCGGAACTGCACATCGCCCGACTGTTCGCCCAGTTCGACCGGTACGACGACGTGGTCACCAGCTGCAACGCCGCGTTCAAGCTGCACGACCCCAGCGCGCGGTGGTGCGCGGACTGCCCCAAGTGCCGGTTCATCTTCCTGGCGCTGGCCCCGTTCATGCCCCGGGACCGACTGGTCCGGATCTTCGGCGCCGACCTGCTCGCCGACCCGGCGCAGGCCCCGGGCTATCTCGAACTGCTCGGCATCGACGCGCACAAGCCGTTCGAGTGTGTCGGCGAGGTGGAGGAGTCGGTGGTCGCGCTCGGTCTGGTCGCCGAGCACCCCGACTGGCGGGACGCGGCCGTGGTCCGGACCCTGCTGGCGGCCGTACCGGCCGAGGCGTGGACGGCGGCGAACTCCACCGACGTCTTCACCCCGGCGGGTCCGCACTTCGTGCCGCCGCCCTACGCCAAGGCGCTCACCTCGATCTCCTGACCGACGGACTCCCGCGACCGGCTCAACCGTCCCGTACGGCGTCCAGGGCGAGCAGCGCGACGTGCAGGGAGAGGCAGTCGTCGACCGAGTCCAGGTCGACGCGGAGGATCCGGGCGAGCCGGGCCAGCCGTTCGTAGAACGCCGGGCGGGACAGGTGCGCCGCCGTGGCGGCGGCCGACTTGTTCCGCCCGCTCTCCAGGTAGCTGCGCAGCGTGCCGAGCAACTGCTCGCGGGGATGCTCGGCGTCGTACGCCAGCAGCGGGCCGAGTTCCCGCTCGACGAAGGTCTGCAACCTCGGCTCCTCCCGGAGCAGGTGCAGCAGTCCGGCCAGCCCCACCTGGGGCAGCCGGAACACCCGCAGGTCACGCCGGCCGCGTCGGGCCGCGTCGGCGACCTGCCGGGCCTCGAGCAGGGAGCGTCGCGCCTCCCGGAGGTCAGCCACCCCGGAGCCGGCCGCCACGATCACCGCACCGGCCGGCCCGAGGCCCATGCCGTCACGTGTCCCGGCCACCGCGCCCGCGCCGTCGCGTACCCGGTCCAGCGCGGTGGCGAACGCGGCCAGGGCGGCATCCTCGTCGCCGGCACCGCGCAGCGCCAGCAACGCGCCGACCGCCTGGTCGTCCAGGGTGCTCGACAGCCCGCTCAGCTCGGCGTCCCGGAGCGCCTGACTGACCGCCTCGGCCAGGTCGCGCAGCCGGGCCTGGTGGGTCGGGGTCGGACCCGGCTCGTCGGTCCGGAACCGGACCACCACCCCCACCAGGTGCCGCCGGTCCAGCGGAACGCCGAGCGCCCGGGCCCGCAGCGCCACCTCGTCGACCGGCCGGGTGTGGTCGAGCAACGCGGTGAGCAGGTTGCGGTGGATCTGCCGTTCCAGCCCTTCGGCGTCACGCCGGATGAGCCGGCCCAGCGCCAGGGTGGAGGCGGCCCGCTCGATCAGGATGGTCAGCCGGGTCGGCGGGGTCGGGGCACCTGCCGACAGGTCACCCGGCCAACGCAGCAGCAGCCTTCCCCAGTCCTGTCCCCGGGCGCCGACCATGGTCACCAGCCAGCCCACCTCCGGGTCGTACGCCGTCCGGCCGACCTGCCGGATCCGCCGGGAGTGCTGCTCCCAGCCGCGCAGCAGCAGTTCCGCGCTCTGCCCGGCGGTGGCGTAGCCGAGCACCTGTCGGGAGAGGTTCTCCAGCACCACCGGGCTGCCGGCCAGCTCGGCGGCCTGCCGGACCACCTCGGCCGGCTCGGCGCCCTCCACGGACAGTTCGGTGAAGCGCTGGTGGATCTCCTCGGTCGCCCGCAGCTCGGTGAGCTGGGCGTCGACGATGAGTGCGTGCACCGCCTCGGTGATCGGGACGAACGGGGTCACCCGGCACAGCTCGACCAGTGGCAGCCCTCTCCGCTCGGCCGCCGCGACCATGCTCCTCGGCACCGTGCCGGAATACCGCCGCCCCAGCTCGACCAGCAGCCCGGAGACCCCGGCGTCGGCCAACTCGTCGATGAACGCGCGCAGCCCGGCATCGTCCCCGGGCAGCCCGATACCGGTGGTGAGGACCAGTTCGCCGCCGCTGAGCAGGGCGGCGATGTCCGGAACCTCGGCCGCGTGCACCCACCGGACGAGCCGGTCGAGCCCGCCCGCCCCGGCGACCACCCGGGGTCCGCCGTGCCGGACCGGATCGAGGGCCAGCACCTCACGCACGGTCGGTAACACGCGCTCGACGGTACCGCCCCCGGTCGGGCGACCGCCGGGCGCGACCAGCGGCAACCTGGCCGGATCAGTCGGACGTCTCCGCGCGGAGCTGCCGGAAGAATGCCCTGATGTCAGCGATCAGCAGATCCGGCGCCTCCATCGCGGCGAAATGCCCGCCCCGGTCGAACTCCGTCCATCGCACGATGTTGTTCGTCCGCTCGGCGATGTGTCGCAACGGAATGAAGTTGTCCTGCGGAAAGGCGGCCAGCGCGGTCGGTGCGGACGACGACTCCGGCGGCGACCCCCAGTAGTCCGAATGTGCCCGCTCGTAGTAGATGCGGGCGGACGAGCCGGCCGTTCCGGTGAGCCAGTAGAGCATGACGTTGGTGAGCAGGTGATCGCGGTCGACGGCGTCTTCCGGGCGGGTGGACGAGTCCGTCCATTCCTTGAACTTCTCCGCTATCCAGGCCAACTGTCCGACCGGAGAGTCGGTCAGGCCGTAGGCAAGCGTCTGCGGTCGCGTGGACTGGATGGCCGCGTAGCCGGCCCGGTCGCGGTCCCACTGTTGGGTGCGCCGCCACGAGGCCAGCGTCCGCTCCCGTTCCGCCGGACCCAACATGGCGAGTTGGGCCGCGTCCGGCTCCTCCGTCACGGACGATCCCGGCAGCAGGTTCAGGTGTACGCCGATGACGTCGTCGGTCCGGGTACGGCCGAGTTCGCGGGAGATGACCGAACCCCAGTCACCGCCCTGCACGCCGTACCGCTGATAGCCGAGCCGCCGCATCAGTTCGGCGAATGCGGCGGCCACCCGCCGGTACTCCCATCCGGTCTCCCGGGTCGGCCCGGAGAACCCGAACCCCGGAATGCTCGGCACAACCAGGTGGAAGGCGTCGGACGGGTCGCCGCCGTGGTTCAACGGATCGGTCAGCGGCCCGGCGACCTCGACGAACTCCACGATCGAGCCGGGCCAGCCATGCGTGATGAGCAGCGGAGTCGCGCCCGGCTCCGGCGACCGGATGTGCGCGAAGTGAATGTCCGCCCCGTCGATAGCGGTGATGAACTGCGGCCATTCGTTGAGCCTGGCCTCCGCGGCACGCCAGTCATATTCGTACCGCCAGTACCGCGCCAGGTCCATCAGGTAGTCCAGCGGAATGCCGTACTCCCAGCCCACCCCGGACAACTGGTCGGGCCACCTGGTGCGATCGAGCCGCTCGTACAGATCGTCGAGATCGCGTTGCGGAATGTCGACCCGGAAGGGGTGAATGCTCACATCGGGCGAAGCTGTCACAACTGCGGATACTAAGGTCTGTCCCGTCGAGCGCCCAGTGTTCCACGTCTCCCTGGCCGCACAGGCCCCCCGAGCGTCATCCGCCCCTCACAGCGGATCGTCGCGCCCCAGTTCCCAGAAGGCGACCGCGGCCGCGGCGGCCACGTTCAACGAGTCCACTCCGCGCCGCATCGGGACGACCACCCGTACGTCGCTGGCCGACTGGGCCGCCGCGGTGAGGCCGGGGCCCTCGGCTCCCAGCAGCAGCGCCGCCCGTTCACGCTGGGCCGGAGTGAGCCGCTGGATCGGTACGGCGTCCGGCGCCGGCGTCATGGCGAGCACGGTGAAACCCGCCGCCCGCACCTGGTCCAGGCCCGCCGGCCAGCGGTCGAGCGTGGCGTACGGCACCGCGAAGACCTCGCCCATGCTGACCCGTACGCTGCGCCGGTAGAGCGGGTCGGCGCAGGACGGGGAGAGCAGTACGGCGTCCACCCCGAGCGCGGCGGCACCCCGGAAGATCGCGCCCAGGTTGGTGTGGTTGTTCACATCCTCCAGCACCGCCACCCGGCGGGCGTCGGCCAGCACCCGTTCCACCGCCGGCAGCTCCCGGCGGTGGAACGAGGCGAGCACGCCCCGGTGCACGTGGAAACCGGTCGCCTGTTCCAGCACCGCCTGGCTGGCGGCGTAGACCGGAGCGCCGCCGGTCGGCACGTCCCCGAGCTGGTCGACCCGTTTGGCGTCGACGAGGAAGGAACGCGGCCGGTAGCCGGCCCGGAGCGCGCGGCGCAGCACCAGCTCACCCTCGGCGATGAACAGCCCGTGCGGCGGCTCCCACCGGGTACGCAACTCGACGTCGGTCAGCGCCCGGTAGTCGGCGATCCGCGGGTCGTCCGGATCGGTGATCTCCTCGACGGACCTGTCGGGCGCGTCGGCGGTCTGGTCGGCGGGCAGGGCGCTCTGGTCGGTGGGCACGCCCCGATTCTCCTCCGGGCGCCGTGTGCGTGATCGGCTGGGAGAGCCGCACGCCTCAGGTAGGAGATTTCCTACCATTGACTGGTAGGAAATCTCCTACCTAAGATTCGCCACATGACGATCAACCGGATCCAACTGCTCTCCCTGCCGGTGACCGACCAGGACCGGGCCCGGGACTTCTACGTCGACGTCCTCGGCTTCGACCTGCTCGGCGACAACCCGATGGGCCCCGAACGACGGTGGGTGCAGGTCGCCCCGAAGGGCGCCGACACCTCGATCACCCTGGTCACCTGGTTCGACACCATGCCACCCGGCTCGGTGAAGGGCCTGGTCCTGGAGACCGACGACCTCGACGGCGATGTCGCCGACCTCACCCGCCGGGGCGTACGGATCCAGGGAGGCGTCCAGGAGGCGCCCTGGGGGCGGTTCGTCACCTTCGACGACCCCGACGGCAACGGCATCGTGCTCCAGGCCACCACCGCCCATGCCTGAGGTCGACGTCTTCGCCGCGCTGGCCAACCCGACCCGCCGGCAACTGCTCGGCCTGCTCCTGGACCGCGAGAGTCGTCCGGTCCAGGAGTTGGCGGAGCACTTCGACATGCGCCGCCCGAGTCTCTCCGAGCATCTGAAGGTGCTCAAGGACGCCGGGCTGGTGGTCGAACGCAGGGTCGGCCGGCAGCGACGGTACTCGCTGCGCCCGGAACCGCTGCGCGACGTGGCGGAGTGGCTGACGCCGTACGAGCGGTTCTGGCGGGAGAAGCTCAGCAACCTACGTGACCTGCTCGACGCCGAAAGGGGCGACGATGACCGATGACCAGGGTGTGATCCGGGTCGACCAGTACCTCGGGCATCCACCGGCCCGGGTCTGGCGTGCCCTCACCGACCCCGACCTGCTGGCCGACTGGTTCATGCCGAACGACTTCAAGCCGGTGCCGGGGCACCGGTTCACCTTCCGGACCACGCCCCGACCCGACCAGGGCTTCGACGGCCTGGTGCACTGCGAGGTCCTGGAACTCGAACCGGAGCGCCGGCTGCGGCTGGCCTGGCGCGGCGGACGGCTGGACAGCACGGTCACCTGGACCTTGGCCGCCGAGGGACGCGGCACCCGGCTCTTCGTCGAGCACGCCGGCTTCGACCCGGACGACCCGGACCACCAGCGGACCTTCGCCATCATGTCCGGCGGCTGGCGTTCCCACGTACTGCGCCGGTTGGCGGCGACGCTCGACGCGTCGGACACCCCGGAGACCGGCGACCGGAGCGGCTAGCGCCGTCCAGCCCCCCGGCCGCCGGGACGGCGACACCCGCCGCGACGGATCAGGGCGTGCCGGGTACGGGGCCGGACGCCACGACCCCGCCCGGGCGGGTCAGGGCGTGGCGGGCGAGGTCGCCACCACCACGCTGTCCCCGGCGGGGACGGTGGCGGCGACCGCGCCGGGCCGACTCGCTCTGGTCAGGCTGGCCCGGGCGGACGAGGGCAGCAGGCGGCCCGCCCGCCAGCCCACCCCGACCCCGGCGGCGAGCAGGACCACCGCGCCGAGACTGTGCAGCGCCGACGCCAGCATCCCGCCCAGGCCGAGCATCGGCGCCGCGACCATGACCATCACCCCGTCGCCCCGGCTGAAGACACCGGACCGGAACAGGGCCAGCCCGGTCAGGCCCCAGCCGAGCGAGTAGAGCGCACCGCCGGTGACGGCGATGACCCGGCCGGACGCCCCGAAGGTCGCCGAGGTGTCCGGAAGGCCGCCGAACGGCAGCAGCAGCATCGTGCCGGCGACCCCGACCAGCAGTCCGGCGGTGGCGAGGACCCGGGTCCGGGCGGCGACCAGCAGACCGGTGATCGCCAGTGCGGCGAGTACGCCGAGCCAGAGAGCGGCGATCCAGCCGAGCAGGTGCGCCGGCCGGCCCTGGGCCAGGAACGGGGCGTCACCGGCACCGACCAGGGTCACCGAACCGTACACAATGGCGTAACCGGGCAGGATCCAGACGGCGCGGCGGGCGGCCCGGCGTACCGACCAGGCCCAGGTCGCGTCGCTGGCCGGTCGGCCGGGCGTCCGCTCGTACGCGAAGCGCATCAGCGCGAAACCGCCGTGCGGCCAGCGTCCCGAGAGGGGGTCGACTTTGTACCCGATCGCGGTCCCGCCGCCGGTCGCGACCGAGCTGGCGCTCTTCGGGCGTTTTGCCACGGTCGGCGGGTGTTTTGAGCTTCGGACGGGGTTTTCCGGGCCGCCGGAGCGGTTTGCCGGTTTCGAGGGGTGGGTCACGGGCGACACCTCGCTCACCTGGTACGCGGGTGGGCGAGGGCGCATCCGTTGCGGCGCCCCGGCTCCTGGTCACCACCCGTCGCTAGGACCGATCGTGTCAGGTGCCGGGGTGCCGTGCGGATGCTTCGGCGAATCGTCCCCACCGGCGACCCGGTCGTCACCGAAAGCGCCGGTGGGGACGGTCAGCCTCGCTCCGTCTGCCGCTTCTCCACAGTGGAGTCGTCGACCAGGCTCGCCGGCGAGACCGGCTCGGGCGCGGGCAGTTGCCGCGACCCGGCACCGCCGGACACCTGCGCCTCGACGACGCGTACCTCGTCGGTGACCTCACGGGCCGCCTCCGCCGCCGCCCGGGCCGCCTCGGCGGCCTCCCGCTCGACGGCGGCCGTGTCGACCGTGGCACGAGGTTCGTCCCCGGCTGTCTGGCTCAACCCGCCGAGCGCGCCGCCGAGCCCTTCGAGGGCCTTGGTCAGCTCGGCCGGAACGATCCAGACCTTGTTCGCCTGGCCGTTGGCGATCTCCGGCAGCGCCTGCAGGTACTGGTAGGCGAGCACCTTCTGACTCGGGTTCGCCTGGTGGATCGCGTCGAAGACGGTACGGATCGCCTTGGCCTGCCCCTCCGCCTGGAGGATCCGGGCCTGCCGCTCGCCGTCCGCGCGCAGCACCGCGGCCTGCTTCTCACCCTCGGCGGAGAGGATCTGCGCCTGCTTGTGCCCCTCCGCGTTCAGGATCGCGGCCCGCCGGTCCCGCTCGGCCCGCATCTGCTTCTCCATCGAGTCGCGGATGCTCGGCGGCGGCTCGATCGCCTTGATCTCCACCCGGGTGACCTTGACCCCCCACCGCCCGGTCGTCTCGTCGAGCTTCCTGGAGAGCTGCTGGTTGATCTCCTCCCGGCTGGTCAGCGCCCGTTCCAGGTCGAGCGAGCCGATCGCGTTCCGCAGGGTGGTGACGGTCAACTGCTCGATGGCCTGGAGGAAATGCGAGATCTCGTACGTCGCCTGCACCGAGTTGACCACCCGGAAGTACAGCACCGTGTCGATCGAGACGACCAGGTTGTCCGAGGTGATCACGGGCTGCGGCGGGAAGCTGACCACCTGCTCCCGCATGTCGACCTTGGTGCGTACCGCGTCGACGAACGGCACCAGCAGGCTGAGCCCGGGACCGAGGGTGCGCTTGTACCGCCCCAGCCGCTCCACCACGTACTCACGCTGCTGCGGAACGATCTTCACAGCCCGGATCAGGGTCACCACCGCGATCAGGGCCACGGCGCCCAACAGCAGACCGATCACACTTCCCACATCGCTCACCCCTTGCCATCCGGTTGTTCATCAGTTGCGAACTCGTCCCGCCAGACCAGCGCGGTGACACCCTTGACCTCGATCACCCGGACCCGTTCCCCGGCCGCGATCACCTGGGTGCCGTCGTAGGCGCGGGCCGCCCAGATCTCGCCGTCGATCCGGACCACCCCGTTGTCGGCGTCGACCCGCTCCAGCACCAGCGCGCTGCTCCCCGCGATCGCCTGGACGCCGAACGCCTGTTCCCCGTCCCCGGCCGGCGCCGACCGGCGGTGCCGCCGGATGGCCGGCCGGGCAAAGAGCAGGGTCAGCGCCGAGACGGCCGCGAAGACCACGGCCTGCAGCGGCACCGGGGCGCCGAGAGCCGCCGCACCGGCCGCCGCGAACGCCCCGATGCCGAACATGAGGAGGAAGAGCGTCGTCGTGAAGATCTCCGCCACGGCGAGCACGACACCCAGGACGATCCACAGGAGGGGCTCCACTCCCCGATCCTGGCACGCCGACGCACGTCACGACCACCGGCGGACATCGCCGCCGGTAAGATCCCGGCACACCGGCGCACGTTCCGGACCTCCACATCCGGCGACGGACCGGCCCCCGGCCCGCTCGGCAGCCCGGCGACGGAAGATCGTCTTCCGTACGGACGGTCCGACGAGGGGGGCCGTTTCATGGCCCGGGCGGTCCGGCGACGGACCCGACCACCTGCCGAAGGAGGCATGACGTGACCCCGCCGTCGGAGAGCCACCCGCTGCTGCCGGAGACCGTTCGCCGGGTCGACACCCTGGTCGGCCAGGCCCAGGCCGCCGGCCGCGCCCCATCGGTGATCATCGGTGTGATGCGGGACGGACAACTCGTCCACGTCGCCACCGCCGGCCGGACCCCGACCCCGGACCCGGATCTCCAGTACCGGATCGGCTCGATCAGCAAGACGATGACCGCCGCACTGCTGCTCCGGCAGCGTGACGAGGGACGGCTCGACCTGGACGACCCGCTGGAACGACACCTGCCCGGCGGCCCGCTCGGCACGGTCCGGCTGCGCCAACTGCTCAGCCACGTCGGCGGCCTGCAACGCGAACCCGACGGCGACTGGTGGGAACGGTCCGCCGGAGCCGATCTGGACACCCTGCTGGCCGGGCTCACCGCCGACAAACTGAGCCACCCGCCACACCGGGTCTTCCACTACTCCAATCTGGCCTACGGGCTGCTCGGTGCGGTGCTGGAACGTCGTACCGGCGAGTCGTGGTGGGACCTCGTCCGGTCCCGACTGCTCGATCCACTGGGGATGGTCCGCACCTCCTACCAGGCGACCGAGCCGTTCGCCCGGGGCTACGTCGTACATCCCTGGCACGGCACGCTGCACGAGGAGCCGCGTACCGACACCGGGGCGATGGCCCCGGCCGGACAGCTCTGGGCCAGTCTCACCGACCTGGCCCGGTGGGCCGCGTTCCTTGCCGACCCGGACCCGGAGGTGCTGGCCCCGGAGACCCTCGCCGAGATGTGCACCCCGGCAGTCCTCGCCGACCTCGACTCCTGGACCGCCGGCTACGGTCTCGGCCTGGAACTGCACCGCCTCGGCGACCGGGTGTACGTCGGACACGGCGGCTCGATGCCGGGCTACGTGGCCACCCTCTCGGTGCACCGGCCGTCCGGGACCGGCGTGGTCGGCTTCGCCAACTCGTACGGCCTCCGCTCCGGCGCGCTGTCGACACTCGGCCGCCAGCTGCTCAGCACGGTGCTCGACCTGGAGCCCGTGCCGGTCCCCCGTCCCTGGCTGCCGGCCGCCGGACCGCCGCCACCCGGGGTCGCCGAACTGACCGGCCGGTGGTGGTGGATGGGGCGGGAGTACGAACTTGCCTGGGACCCGGACACCGACGAGCTGATCTGCGCCAACCTGCTGCCCGGCGGCACCGTCGGATGGCGGTTCGGCCGGGACGCCGCCGGGCGGTGGCGGGGCCGCTCCGGGATGAACGACGGGGAGATCCTGACCGTCCGCCGCGACCCGGCCGACCGGGTGACCGCGCTGGAGATCGCCACCTTCGTCTTCACCCGGACCCCGGAGGACCTCGGGTGAACCGTCCCACCGATCCGCCCCTGCCGAAGGAGGCCATGGTGCCGACCCGGGACCCGGAGATCACCCCGGCGACCGCGGCCGACCTGGCGGCGATCACCGACATCTACGCCCACTACGTCACCGGCAGCGTGGCCACCTTCGACGAGACCCCGCCCGACGTCGACCACTGGCGGCAGCGGCTCGCCGACCTGACCGGACGGGGCCTGCCCTTCCTCGTCGCCCGGGTCGACGGCCTCGTCGCCGGGTACGCCTACGCCGGGCCGTACCGTCCCAAACCCGCCTACCGGCACACCGTCGAGGACACCATCTACCTCGCTCCGGGCCGGGCCGGTCAGGGTCTCGGCCGGGCCCTGCTCGGCGCCCTGCTCCCGGCGGCCCGGTCCGCCGGAGCGCGGCAGATGGTCGCGGTCATCGCCGACACCGGCAGCGACGCCTCGGCCGCGCTGCACCGCCGGTTCGGCTTCGTCGAGGTGGGTCGGCTCGTCGGGGTCGGCTACAAACACGACCGGTGGATCGACACCGTGCTGATGCAGCGTGACCTGTCCGCCGGACCCGCCTGAGCCGCCGCCGCCGGACGGCTCCGGTCGGTACTGGCGGATCGACGGCGTGCCGGGCGGCGACCTCAGGACGGCTCGGTCACAAAGTCGATCAGTTGTTCCACCGCGTTGATCAGCGGGGTCTCCACGTCGTGGAAACTGTCGACCCGGGCCAGGATCCGCCGCCACAGGTCGGCCGGCTCGGCGACCCCGAGCGCCGCGCAGACCCCCTCCTTCCACGGCCGCCCCGGCGGCACCACCGGCCAGGCCGGGATCCCCACCGCGGCCGGCTTCACGGCCTGCCACACGTCGACGTACGGATGCCCGGTGACCAGGACGTGCGGCGAGGTGACGGTCGCGACGAGCCGGCTCTCCTTCGAGCCGGCCACCAGGTGGTCGACCAGCACCCCCAGCCGCCGGTCCGGTCCGGGCCCGAACTCCCGTACCCGCTCGGGAAGCATGTCGATGCCGTCGAGCGGCTCCACCACGACACCCTCGATCCGCAGGTCGTCACCCCAGATCCGTTCCACCAGCGCGGCGTCGTGCACCCCCTCGACCCAGATCCGGCTGGCCTTGGCCACCTGGGCGCGTACCCCGGCGACCGCGACGGAACCGGAGGCCGTCCGCCGTCGGGCCGGCGGGGCCGTCCGTGGTGCCGGCCGACGCAGCGTCACCGGCGTGCCGTCCAGCAGGAACGCCGCCGGCAGCAACGGAAAGTTCCGGCGTCGTCCGTGCCGGTCCTCCAGCACCACCGCACCCGACTCGAAGCCCACCACCGCGCCGCAGAAGCCCGAGTCGACGTCCTCGACGACCAGATCGGGCTCCGCGTCCACCTCGGGCACTACCTTGCGTCGTCGCCAGTTCCCGGCGAGCACGTCCTCGCCGTACCTTCTCCCCATGAGGGGCGACGCTAGCCGCAACCGGATGTTCGGTGACGTAGCCGCGCCGCCGCGCGGGGCCGGGAGACAGGGGCGGGCTGAGCACGTACCCTAGCCGCATGTCCCCCGCAACGGGCGCGGCGACCCTGACGGCGCGCCGCTCGAGCCGCTTCGTGGCCTGGGTGCGCGCCTGGCGCGCCGGCCTGGTGCCGTACGACGAGATCGCCGACGAGATCGAGCGCGGCGAGGAGCATCTCGTCGCGGACGCACCCGGCACCTGGACCGACGTCCCGCTGCGCGCGGCGCTCCCGGTCTTCGCCAAGCTCTCGCCGGACGAGATCCGGCTGGTGCTGCCCGCCCCGGGCGATCCGCGCGGGCTGCCCGGTCCGGGACCGTTCAGTTCCGCCGCGCTGCTCGCCGGGGAGGCGGTGGTGGCCCGCGGCCTCGGGGTGATCCCGGAGGTACGCACCCACACGTCCGGGTCCGGGGTGACCTTCGAGACAGTGCTGTGGCGGGTCTACCCGCTGGCCGAGGACGCACCGGCCGCCTCGCTGGGCAGTCCGGGCGCGGCCGAGGCCGAGGCGGACCTCGCGGTCAGCCTGGCCGAGGCGACCGCGGCGCTGACCCGACTCGACGTGGCGCAGTGGCGCCCGGAGCTGGCCGGGGCGCTGGCGGCGCTGCGTCGGCCGGACAGTGCCGTCGACCTGCCTCCCGGGTTCGATCCGCGCTCCCGCCGGCTGTTCGCCCGGGCCAGCGTGCTCGACCAGGTGCTCGCGCTGGCCGAGAACGTGGCGCCCGGCGGCTCGGTCAACGCCCACGAGGCGCAGCGGCGGGACGAGGCACTGCGCCCGCTCACCGCCGCGTGCCGCCGGGCCGTCGTCGCCGCCTGCAACGCCCCGCTGTCCGCCTAGCGCGGCCCGCCCGCCCGGGTCCGGCTCAGGCCCACGCCGCCCGTCCAGGTCGGCACGGGACCGCCCAGGCCGCACCGGCTCAGGTCGACTCCCGCTGCGCGGGCCGACGCGGCACCGCTCAGGTCAGAGCCACCTGAGGGCGGGTGACAGCGCCTGTTCCGGGCCGGCCACGGCCGCGTCCGGGGACACCGGACCGGACCCGGAGTGGCTAGGGTCATCGATCATGGAGCATCGCCATCTGGGCCGCAGCGGCCTGCTGGTCAGCGTGGTCACCTACGGAAACTGGCTCACCCACGGCGAGTCGGTAGCCCGGGAGGCGGCGCTGAGCTGCGTACGGGCCGCGCTGGAGGCAGGCATCACGACGTTCGACACCGCCGACGTGTACGCCCGGGGCGCCGCCGAGGAGTTGCTCGGCGAGGCGCTGCGGGGCGTACGCCGCGAGTCGGTGGAGATCGCCACCAAGGTCTGTCTGCCGGTCGGGGACGGACCGAACGACCGTGGCCTGTCCCGTAAGCACGTCATCGAGTCCTGCCACGCGTCGCTGCGCCGGCTCGGCACCGACTACGTCGACCTCTACCAGGCCCACCGGTACGACGACCGGACACCCCTGGCGGAGACCCTGCTCGCCTTCGAGGACCTGGTCCGGCAGGGCAAGGTGCGGTACCTGGGTGTGTCCGAGTGGACGGCGGCGCAGATCCGCTCCGCGCTGGACGTCGCCGACCAGCTCGGGATCCGCAACCGGATCGTGTCGAACCAGCCGCAGTACAACATGCTCTGGCGGGTCGTCGAGCCCGAGGTGGTGCCGCTCTGTGTGCGGGAGGGCATCGGGCAGATCGCCTTCCAACCCCTCGCGCAGGGCGTACTGACCGGCAAGTACCGCCCGGGTGAGGCACCGCCGCCGGGTTCCCGGGCGACCAGCGCCGGGCGTGCCCCGACCTTCATCCGGCGGGTCCTCGGCGAGCCGCTGCTGGAGCGGGTGCAGCGACTGCGGCCGGTCGCCGACCAGGCCGGGCTGTCGATGGCCCAGCTCGCGGTCGCCTGGACCCTGCACCGTCCCGGGGTCAGCACCGCGCTGATCGGCGCGTCCCGCCCGGAGCAGGTCACCGAGAACGTGGGGGCGGCCGGGGTACGGCTCGACGACGAGGTGCTGCGCCGGGTCGACGAGACGCTGGGTGACCTGGTCGAGACCGACAGGACGAAGACCGCCCGGATGATGGCGGTGAAGCCGGACTGGGCGGGATGACGGTCGTCGGCGTACCCGGCCGGTGGCGCCGGACGTCAGGGTGACGTGACGGCGGCCCGCGCACCGGACGCGGGCCGCCGGACACTGCCCGGCTCGGCCGCGCCGAACCGGTCCCGGGCTCCTTCTAGTGGCCCCACCGGCGCCCGCCGGTCGACGAGCCGGCCGGGGCCAGCACCTCGCTGAAGTCCTTCGGCAACTGGGCCACCATGTCCTCGAACTCGCGGAGCTTGACCGCCTCCCGCATGGCCGAGAACACCGCCTGGATGCCGGTGCTCGCGACCGGCGTGTCCACGTCCGCGCGGTCCGCGACCCGTTGCACGAACTCGCCGAGCCCGAACGGGTCCGGCAACTCGCGGGAAGCCGGTTTGCGGAGGTGCTCGGCCAGCCGGTCCGGGAGCAGGGCGGCCAGGTCGTCCGCCTCGCCTCCGCTGATCCGGTCCGCCAGCGTCTCCAGGGTGGCATAGCTGAGCGCCGTCGCCTGGTTGACCGACAGCCCCGCCCGCTCCGCCACCGCGGCGACAAAGTCCTCGTAGATCATCCGGGTCCTCCTCCAGCCACCGCGCCACCTGTCCGCGCGTACCTGTCAGCCTGTCCCGTGGTCCGGCGCGTGCCCCTGCCGAGGCGCCGCGCGGCCCCGCTGCCGTCACCGGCCGGTGTCGCAGACCTCCGCCACCGGCCTCGGTGGGCTCCTTACCGGTGCTGTCGTCAGCGGTCTCAACCCGGACGGACGCGCTTGCGGCCGCGTCCGATCCGCCGGCCCTTGCGCCTGCTGATCCTGGTGCTCGCGATGCCCCGGGTGTCCGCACTCACGCTGCGTGTGGCGTGTCTGCCCCCACGCTCGGTCTTCAGCGGCCGTTTACGTCCCGCCTTGGTGGCTTTCCGCCCCAGCAGTACCCCGACCTGGCTGGCGAGCTCCTCAGCCCACCTCGCGAACAGGGCCCGTCGCCGTTTTGTCCGGCTCCGGCCTGCCCTGGTCCGTCCGCCGATGCCGCCCGCCCGCACGCCACGGCCCATCGTCACCACCCCCCACCGTGCCGACCCGATACCACCGTCTTCCCGCCAGCCCGGGCGGCATGCCCGAACGACCACCGGCAGCCTGGCCAGGCCCGGCGACGGGCGGGCCTGCCGGACCCGCGGCAAGCGGGTACCGAGCTCGGGTCGGACGACGGCGACAGACCGGTACGAGGCGACGTGCGCGGCGGATCCGGGCCACAGGTGGAGCAACCCGGCCGACAGCGTCCGGGAGCCGGACCCCAGAACGGGAAGTTTCCCCGGGACGGCCCGTGGTCGCCGGTCCGGTGCGGATACCGGACCGGCGACTCCGGGACGACGGTCAGATCTCGTCGATCAGATCGGCCACCGAGCCGACGATCCGGGACGGCCGGTACGGGTACCGCTCGGCCTCCGTCCTGGTGCTGATCCCGGTCAGCACGAGGATCGTCTCCAGCCCCGCCTCCAGGCCACAGAGGATGTCGGTGTCCATCCGGTCGCCGATCATGGCGGTGGTCTCCGAGTGGGCGTCGATGGTGTTCAACGCCGAGCGCATCATCATCGGGTTGGGCTTGCCGACGAAGTAGGGCTCCACCCCGGTCGCCTTCGAGATCATCGCGGCGACCGAACCGGCGGCCGGTAGTGCGCCCTCCGTCGAGGGGCCGGTCGGGTCCGGATTGGTGCAGATGAACCGCGCCCCGCCGTCGATCAGCCGGACCGCCTTGGTGATCGCCTCGAAGCTGTAGGTCCGGGTCTCCCCCAGCACCACGTAGTCCGGGGCGTAGTCGCTGAGGACGTACCCCACCGCGTGCATGGCGGTGGTCAGGCCGGCCTCGCCGATCACGTACGCCGTACCGCCGGGGCGCTGGTCGGCCAGGAACTGCGCGGTGGCCAGCGCCGCCGTCCAGATCGACTCCTCCGGTACGTCGAATCCCATCCGGTTCAGCCGGGCCTGCAGATCCCGGGCGGTGTAGATCGAGTTGTTGGTGAGGATCAGAAACGGCTTGCCGGAGGCGCGCAGCCGGCTGACGAACTCCGGGGCGCCGGGCACCGGCTGCCCCTCGTGCACCAGTACGCCGTCCATGTCGGTGAGCCAGCTCTGCACCGGCTTACGCTCGATCATGCCGCGCCTCCACGTCGGACGGCCCGCTGGTGTGACTGCTTCATGTCTCTCCTGATCAGGGGAAGGTTCGGCGTGACGGGCGTGCACGGTCACCGTGGCCCGGGCCGCCGGGGCGGCTGGCAGCAGTCGACCCCGCAGGTGTCCCAGGCGGGCAGCCGGGGGCCGTCGGACGATCCGGCCAGCCGTCGCGGGACCGCGTTCGCCGGATCGAGTCGCTCCAGCACCAGTTCCCGGACCATCGCCACGAAACGTGGGTCGGTGCCGGGCGTACCGGCCCGGACGAAGTCCAGGCCGAGCTGTTTGGCGGTGTCGGCCGCCTCGGTGTCGAGGTCCCAGACCACCTCCAGGTGGTCGGAGACGAAACCGATCGGGCTGACCACGACCGAGGTGACCCCTTCGTCCACCAGGCTGCGCAGGTGGTCGTTGATGTCCGGCTCCAGCCACGGCACCTGCGGCGGCCCGGATCGACTCTGCCAGACGAGGTCGTGGCGCAGGTCGGGGGCGGCCGCGGCGGCGACCAACGCGGCCGTCTCGCGCAGTTGTGCCTCGTACCGGCCGCCGTCCGGGCCGGCGGTGGCGGCCATCGAGACCGGGATCGAGTGGGCGGTGAAGACCAGCCGGGTGGTGGCCCGGCGGCCCGGGGCGAGGGTGGCCAGCGCGGCGGCGACCGCGTCGGCGTGCGGCTCGACGAATCCGGGATGGTCCCAGTACTGCCGCAGCTTGTCGACCCGGGGCGCGTCCGGCCCGACCGCCGCCCGGGCTGCCGCGATGTCCTCGAGGTACTGCCGGCACGACGAGTAGCCGGCGTAGGCGCTGGTCACGAAGCCGAGCGCGGACCGGACGCCGTCGTCGCGCAGCTGGGCGACGGTGTCGGCCAGCATCGGGTGCCAGTTCCGGTTGCCCCAGTAGACCGGCAGGTCGAGACCGTGCGCGGCGAAGTCGGCCCGGATCGCGGCCAGCAGTTCCCGGTTCTGCTGGTTGATCGGTGACACGCCGCCGAAGTGCCGGTAGTGCTCGGCGACCTCGGCGAGCCGCTCCGGCGGGACGTTACGGCCCCGGGTCACGTTCTGCAGGAACGGCAGGACGTCATCGGGCCGCTCCGGGCCGCCGAACGAAATCAACACCACCGCGTCGTACGACATGGCACCATTCTTGCCCGCCGGCCGGAGCGGTCAGGAGGGGGCCCTTCCGCACCGCCGGCCACCGCCCGGCGACAAGAAGGGCCCCTTCCTTACATCTTGCCGGCGCCGAGCGCGTGGTAGCCGCCGTCGACGTGAACGATCTCACCCGTGGTGGCCGGGAACCAGTCGGAGAGCAGCGCCAGGCAGGCCCGGGCGGCCGGCTCCTGGTCGGTCAGGCTCCAGCCCAGCGGGGCCCGCTCGGTCCAGGCGTTCTCGAACTGCTCGAACCCGGGGATCGACTTCGCCGCCATGGTGCGCAGCGGGCCGGCGGAGACCAGGTTGCTGCGGATCCCCTTGGCGCCCAGGTGCAGGGCCAGGTAGCGGGAGGCCGACTCCAGCCCGGCCTTGGCGACGCCCATCCAGTCGTACACCGGCCACGCCTTGGTGGCGTCGAAGGTGAGCCCGACCACCGCGCCGCCCGGACTCATCAGCGGCAGCGCGGCCACCGCGAGCGACTTGTAGGAGTACGTCGAGACGTGCACCGCGGTCGCGACGTCCTCCCAGGGCGCGTCGAGGAAGCCGCCGCCGAGGCAGCTCTGCGGCGCGAAGCCGATGGAGTGGACCACCCCGTCCAGCCCGTCGACGTGCTCCCGGACCCGGTCGGCCAGGGTGTTCAGGTGTTCGGTGTTGGTCACGTCGAGTTCGATCACCGGGGCGGGCTCGGGCAGCCGCCTGGCGATCCGTTCGACCAGCGACATCCGGCCGAAGCCGGTGAGCACCACGGTCGCGCCGTTCTCCTGGGCGAGCTTCGCCACCGAGAACCCGATCGACTGGTCGGTGATGATCCCGGTGACGAGCAGCCGCTTGCCGGCCAGCAGTCCAGACACGTGCAGATCCTCCCTGCGTTCGGGCTGAAAAGGTGAGGCGGTGACGCCGTCGGCGGTCAGTGGCCCAGGCCGAGGCCGCCGTCGACCGGGATGACGGCGCCGGAGATGTAGCCCGCGGCGTCGGAGGCGAGCCAGGTGACCACGCCGGCCACCTCGTCGGCGGCGGCCATCCGGCCGGCCGGGATGGACTTGATGATCTCCGCCTTGCGGTCGTCGCCGAGCACCGCCGTCATGTCGGTGTCGATGAAACCGGGCGCGACCACGTTGGCGGTGATGTTGCGGGTGCCGAGTTCCCGGGTGATCGACCGGGCCACGCCGACCAGACCGGCCTTGCTGGCCGCGTAGTTGACCTGACCGGCACCGCCGGAGAGGCCGACCACCGAGGAGATGAAGATCATGCGACCCCAGCGACCCCGGACCATCTTGGTGGCGGCCCGCTTGGCGCAGCGGAACGCGCCGGTCAGGTTGGTGTCGAGCACGTCGGTGAACTGCTCCTCGGACATCCGCATCAGCAGCGTGTCCTTGGTGATGCCGGCGTTGGCGACCAGCACCTCGACCGGGCCGAACTCCGCCTCGACGGCCGAGAAGGCGGCGTCGACCTGGTCGGCGTCGGTGACGTCGCAGCGTACGCCGAAGAGGTCGGCCGGCGGATTGCCGCTCCGGTGGGTCACCGCTACCCGGTCCCCCTGCTTGGCGAAGGCCTGGGCGATGGCCAGGCCGATGCCCCGGTTACCCCCGGTCACCAGCACAGTTCGGGCCACGGTGTCTCCTCCTCTGACGTGACGGACGCGCACGGTGGTGCGCGATGGAGACTAGGCGCTACCGGCAGGTAATCAGTAACCGGGGCGCGTCGTACCCAGGTACGACGTGCGGAATCGTGCCACGGGGGTACGAGGGGGAGATCGTCCGCCCGTACCCTGACGCGGATGGAGAACGGCACCGTCGGCGTACTGCGACTCGCCCTGGGTGACCTGCGGCGGCTCCTGCTCGGCCCGGACTACCCACCGGCGCCACCCGTCGGCCGGGGACGGCGGTGGCCGCGGGTGCGGGCCTATCTGGTCCCGGTGCTGCTGCTCGCGCTGATCGGGCTGACCGCCGCCGCCGCGCAGTACCTGACGGACGAGCGGAAGCTGCCGCTGCCGGCCGCGCTGCTGATCGCTGTCGGCTCCACCCTGCCGGCGGCGCTGGCCCCGTACCGCCCACTGCTCGCCTGGCGGGTCGGCTACCTGGCGGTCCTGTTCGGCACGTTCAACGCGACCAGGGACGAGGCCTGGCCGTGGAACCCGGTGCAGATCCTCGTCTTCCTGTTCGTGCTGGTGGTGGTGGCCGGGCGGGCCGGCATCGGCGTCGCGGCCTGGGCGAATCTGCTCACCCTGTGGCCGGTCTACTTCTTCGCCACCAGCAGCGGGAACGCGCACGGCGTCACCGTGTTCCTCGCGGTGCTGCTGATCCTCGCCGACCAGGTGCGGCGGCGCCGGCAGAGCCAGCGCGCCCTGGTCGAGCAGGCCGAGCGGAGCGAGCTGGAGCAGGCCCGTCGGGCGGTGCTGGAGGAACGCACCCGGATCGCCCGGGAGATGCACGACGTGGTGGCCCACCACATGTCGATGATCGCGGTGCAGGCGGAGACCGCGCCGTACCGGCTCACCGGGCTGGCCGAGCCGGCCCGGGCCGAGTTCACCGCGATCGCCGGCTCGGCCCGGGAGGCGCTGACCGACATGCGCCGACTGCTCGGCGTACTGCGCAGCGAGTCGGCCGCCCCGGAGACCGCACCGCAGCCAGGGCTGGCCGAGCTGCCCGAACTGGTCGAGGCGGCCCGGCGGGCCGGGATGTCGGTGACCCTCGACGGTCTGTCCGACCCCGAGCCCGCCGGCACCCCGCCCGGCGACGTCGGGCGGCCGGCCGACGACGAACCCTCCGACCCGGCCGGGCGGCCGCCGGAGGCGGTCGCGCTGGCCGCGTACCGGATCGTCCAGGAGGCGCTGGCGAACGCCGCCCGGCACGCCCCCG
Organism: Plantactinospora sonchi; assembly: GCF_036422035.1. Lineage (NCBI taxonomy): Bacteria > Bacillati > Actinomycetota > Actinomycetes > Micromonosporales > Micromonosporaceae > Plantactinospora > Plantactinospora sonchi. Next base: position 27,325 of record NZ_JAZGQK010000021.1, on the reverse strand, counting down.
GCGCCACCGTGCGGGTCGTCCTGGACACCGACGCGACAGCACTGACCGTCGACGTCCGCAACGGACCGGCGGGACCGGGCGGACGGGTGGCCGGGCAGGTCGGCGGCGCCGACGGCGGGCCCCGGCACGGGCTGACCGGCATGCGGGAGCGAACCCGGCTGCTCGGTGGCACACTCACCGCCGGTCCGACCGACCAGGGGTACGCGGTGACCGCGTACCTGCCGTACCGCGCGGAGGAGGAGAGTCGTTGATCCGGGTGCTGATCGCCGACGACCAGGCGATGGTGCGGCAGGGCTTCGGGGCCCTGCTGGCCGCCCAGCCCGACCTGCTGGTGGTCGGCGACGCGGCCAACGGCGCCGAGGCGGTCACCGCCGTGCGGCGGCTGGACCCGGACGTCGTGCTGATGGACATCCGGATGCCGGTGCTGGACGGGCTGGCCGCCACCCGGCAACTGGTCGGGGACCGGCCCGACCAGGACCGTCCGCGGGTGCTCATCCTCACCACCTTCGACCTCGACGACTACGTCTACGAGGCGTTGCGGGCCGGGGCGAGTGGCTTCCTGCTCAAGGACGCCCCCGCCGCCGACCTGGTGCACGCGGTCCGGGTGGTCGCCGCCGGGGACGCACTGCTCGCCCCGACGGTGACCCGGCGGCTGATCGCCGAGTTCGCCGGGCGCCCCGACCGGGAACGGCCCCGACCGACCTCGCTCACCGGGCTCACCCCCCGGGAGACCGAGGTGCTCCGGCTGATCGCCCGGGGCCGTTCCAACACCGAGATCGCCGGTGACCTCTTCGTCGCCGAGCAGACCGTGAAGACGCACGTCGGGCGGATCCTGGCCAAGCTCAACCTGCGGGACCGGGCCCAGGCGGTGGTCGTCGCGTACGAGTCCGGGCTGGTCACGGCGGGTGAGTAGTACTCCAGGTGGTCCCGTGGTCCTCCGGTAGCCCGTCCGTGGGGTGACGACCGGACCCCCACCGCCGTCGCACGCTTTCTCCGAGATCAACCCGGCCGGCCTGTACCGGTTCCGGGGGCGGCACGGAGGGGGATGAGACGGATGGTGTGGCGACGACCGGTCCGCGGCACGTTGGGTGGCCTGCTGGCCCTGGGCCTGCTGGTACCGCCACCGGCGGAGGCGGCCCCGCCGACGACGGTGACCGGCTTTGTCGACAGCTACCCGTCGGTGGCGTCGGCGATGCGGGCCGCCGGAGCGCCGTACGCCGACTGGGTCTCGTCCGGCCGGTCCTTCCTGGACTTCGACCCGCGCGGCGACGGCCGGATCGTGGAGGTGCTGGGCGACCCGGGTACCGCCGACCGGATCGTGGTGCTGGTGCCCGGGGTGGCCAGCACGCTGCGGAACTTCGACCGGGGCCTGGGCGGGGTGACCCGACGCGCCCCGGCCGCCCAGGCCCGCGCCCTGTACGACGAACTCCACGCCACCGGCCCCGGTGCCCGGGTCGCCGTGCTGGCCTGGTTGGGCTACGACCCGCCGGACGGGGTGGGCCTGACCGCGGCCCGCCCGGACAGCGCCCGGGCCGGCGTACCGGCCCTGGTCGGGCTGGTCGACGTGCTGGTCCGACACCGCCCGGCGGCGACGGTCACGTTGGTCGGGCACAGTTACGGTGCGCTGCTGCTCGGCCTCGCCGGGCCGGCGCTGCCGCCCCAGGTGACCGCCCTGGTGAGCGTCGGTGGTGTGGGGATGGGGGTGGACCGGGCCCGGGAGCTCGGCACCGGGGCCGCCGTCTGGGCCGCCGAGGCACCGGACGACTGGATCCGGTGGATCCCGGCGCTGCGTGTCGGTGACGTCGGGCACGGCGTACGGCCGGCGACGCCGGGTTTCGGTGCCCGGCCGCTGCCGGTCGACCGGGTCTCCGGACACGACGGCTACCTGGTTCCGGGCAGCGACACCCTGCACGCGATCGCCCAGGTGGTACTCGGTCCGGACGCGACCACGAACGGGCAGGACGTCCGATGAACCCGACTGTTGCCCGGCCCGCACACCCGACGGACCGGAACCGGACTCCGGCGGGGCGTCCGGCGAACCCGGACGGCGACCGGGACCGGGCGGTGGACGGGTTGCGGGCGTACGCGATCGCCGGTGTGGTGCTCGGACACTGGCTGGTCACCGCCCTGGTCCTGGCACCGGACGGCGCGCTGCGCACGGCGAGTCCGCTGCGCGCCATGCCGGAGCTGGTACCGGTGACCTGGCTGCTGCAGACGCTCGGGCTCTTCTTCTTCGTCAGTGGGTACGCCTCGGCCCGCTCACTCCGGGCGGCCGCCGGCCGTGGGGTGGACCCCGGCCCCTGGCTCCGGCAGCGGCTCGGTCGGCTGGTCCGGCCGGTCACCGTACTGCTCGGCGGCTGGGCGGTGGTGCTGGCCGGCGCGGCGGTGCTCGGCGTACCGGAGGCGACCCTGCGGACCGCCGGCACACTCCTGGTCAGTCCACTGTGGTTCCTGTTGCCGTTGACCGTGCTGTTCGCGCTGACCGGCCCACTGTCCCGCGCCCTGGACCGGTACGGGCCGGTCCGGCCCACCGCCCTCGCGGTCGCCGTGGTCGGGTTGACCGACCTGATCGGTCGGCTGGCCGGCCCGGACGGCGGTGCCGGTCCCGGCGACGGTGCCTGGCGGGTGCCGGTGGCACTGCTCGCCGCCTGGCTGGTGCCGTACCTGCTCGGCATCGCGCTGGCCCGGGACGCCTCGGTCGGGCGGGTGGGGCACCGGCGTACCGGCTGGCTGCTGCTGCTCGGCGGTGCGGCCGGGATGGCCGCGCTGGTGCTGCTCGCCGACTACCCGGCCAGCGCGGTCGGCGTGCCCGGCGACGGTGTCTCCAACCTCGACCCGCCGTCGCTGTTCACCGTCTGCCTGGCGCTCGCCCAGGTCGGCGTGGCGCTGCTGGTCCGTCCCGCGTTGGCCGGCTGGCTGGCCCGACCCGACCGGTGGCGTCCGGTACGCCGGGTCAACCGCGCCGCGATGGCCGTCTACCTCTGGCACCAGAGCACCCTGCTCGGGGTGACCGCACTGGCCGCGCTCGGCGCCCGGGCGGTCGGCCTCGACGGCGTACCCGGGCTGCACACCGTGCCGGACGGCGCCGGCTGGCTGGTCGCCCGGCTGGCCTGGCTGCCACTGTTCTGCCTGGTCCTGGCCGGTCTGGTCGGCCGGTCCGCGGCCGGCGCCGACCGGGACGCGGCGGATCGGGCCGGGGTGGCGGCGGATCGTCGGCGGGGTGGGCCGGTGCTGCCACGACGTCGGATGACCGACAGTCCGGAGCACGTCGGTCAATTTCAGCCGGACGACCGCCCGGGTGTACGATGACTCGCGTTCCCGGCCCCGTCGACGTGTTGGAGGTGATCGCTGTGCGAGATAGCGATCCTCCCAGTCGTGGCCGGGCCGTTCGTCAGTCCGCCTGAGCCATGACTCACCGGCCCGACTGACCCAGCCTCGCTCCACCCCGCAGCACCGAGCCCGAACCCGGGCATCCGGTGCGCTGCGCGTGTCTCGGTTCCCGTCAGGTCCGAGCCGCCGGCGTGGAGTGCCCGGTCACGACTTCGTGTGCGCGTCCGCTGATCCCCAGACTCACCCGTCGTCCGGCCCCGCGCCGGCCCGGGGAGTCTCAGTCGCCACCGGAGAGCAGAATCATGCACCGTTACGTCGCCCCGCTGGGTTTCACTCTCGCCGCGGCCTGGGTCGTGGTCCTTTTCATGCTGGTCCGCGCCACCCCGTGACCAGCGCCACCCGACCTGTCCCGGTGACCGGCGCCACCGGACCTGTCCCAGGCATGCCCGGCCGCGCCGGCGCTGTCGCAGGCACGCGGTCGGCGCCGCCGGTGACCGGCCCCGCCGAAGCTGTCCGACGCCTGACCGGCCTCCGCACGCCTGCCGCAGGCCCGGCGCCCACGGCCGGCCGGACGCGGCACACGTCGCCGCCGAGCCGGGGGTGCCTCGTGGATCCCGGCACACCGCGCCGGGGTCCACGAGGCATCCGCTAGACCAGCCGCGACGTCCAGAGCAGGCTCATCCCGGCCGCGCAGAGCGCCAGGAGCAGCGCGATCCCGGCGTACCAGTGGGTGATCTCCCGGGCCTCGGTCCGGAACCCGATCGAGCTTCCCATGTCCTGGTAGACCTGCTTCAACTCGGTGACCGAGGCCGCCTCGTAGAAGAAACCCTGGGTGGTCTCGGCGAGTTCGGCCAGCGCGAGCCGGTCGACCGGCACCCGCTGCACCTGGCCACCGATGTCTACCTGCCCGGAGTCGGTGCCGAACGCGATCGTCGAGACCGGCACGTTCGCCGCCTGGGACGCCGCCGCGGCCTCCTCGACCGACCGCCCGGCCGTCCGGTAACCGTCGGAGAGCAGCACGATCCGGGCCGGTGGAATGCCCTGGGCGCCGTCCGCCGGCACCGACCGGATCGCCTCCAGACAGGTGAAGACCGCCTCACCGGTCGCCGTCGCCTCGGCCAGTACCAGGCCGTCGATGGCCTGGGTGACCGCTCCCCGGTCCTTGGAGGGCGGGACCAGGACGTTCGCGGACTTGGCGAAGGCCACCAGTCCGAGGTTGTAGCTCGGCGGCAGCTCGCCGACGAACTGCTTCGCCGCCTCCTGGGCGGCCTCCAACCGGTTCGGCGCCACGTCGTCGGCCTCCATCGACAGCGAGACGTCGATGGCGAGCATGATCGTCGCCCGTTCCAACGGCTCCTTCCGGTCCACCGACGGTCGGGCCATGCCGGTGGCGAGAACCAGCAGCGCGAGCAGGAAAACGCCGGCGGCGGCGTGCCGGCGCCAGCCCAGCCCCTTCGGGGCGAGCGTACGGAGCAGTTCCACGTTGGTGAACCGCATGGCGTACGTACGGCGGTGGAACTGCCGCCAGACGTACGCCCCGGCGAGGGCGAGCACCGGCAGGACGGCCAGCAGCCACCACGGTTCAAGAAAACGGATCATCGAGTCGTCCCCCGGGTACGGGCGTGTCGCTGCGCCGCGACGAACCGCACCATGTCCAGCAGCCAGTCAGAGTCGGTACGCAGCCGCAGGTGCGCCGCGCCGGCGGCGCGCAACGCGTGGGCGATCGCGGCGCGTTGGGCGGCGGCCGCGGCGGCGTACCGCTGCCGCAGCCGAGGGTCGGCGGTCTGCACCTCGTGCAGTTCACCGGTTTCCGGATCGACGACGGGAAGCACCCCGACGTCCGGCAGTTCCAGTTCACGCGGGTCGACGACCTCGATCGCGAGGACGTCGTGCCGGACGCCGAGCTTGCGTACCGGCCAACCCCACTGCTCGGGCGGGGCCAGGAAGTCCGAGATCACCACCGCCATGCCGCGCCGCCGGGGCGGCCGGTTCAGGGCGTCGATCAGGCCACCGAGGTCGGTACGCCCCGGCTGGATCTCCATCCCGGCGATGGTCCGCAGCAGCCCCTGGGCCTCCTTGCGGCCGGGACGGGCGGGCAGCCGCAGCACGTCGGGCGTACCGGCACCGGGGCGGTGACCGCCGCTGCCGATCACCGCGCCGATCCGGTTGCCACCCCGGGCGGTCAGGTGGGCGATCGCCGCCGACGCGGCGATCACCAGGTCCCGCTTCAGCCACCGTCCGGTGCCGAAGTCGAGGCTGGCCGAGAGGTCCACCGCCAGCCAGGTCTCCAGTTCCCGGTCGGCGACGGTACGCCGCACGTGCGGCACCGTGGTCCGTGCCGTCACCGGCCAGTCCATCCGGCGTACGTCGTCGCCGGGGCGGTACTCGCGGGACTCCCCCGCCTCGGTGCCCGCGCCGGGAAGCAGGCCGAGGTAGTCCCCCTGGAGCAGGCCGTCCAGCTTCCGGGTCACCAGCAGCTGGAGTCGGGAGAGGACCGCCTCGGCGCGGCCCGGGTTGGCACCTGTCGTCGTACGGTCGGTCATGCCGGCGGGCGTCCCGGCCACGCCGGGCCGGAGACCGGTGAGACCGGTCCGGGGGCGCCCCCGGGCGGCATCCCGGGCACCGGTCCGGCCGGGGTGGCGTGCTGCCGGGGTGCGACCGAGGGAAGCGGAATCGTGGACATCACCCGGTCCACCACGTGGTCGGCCGGGATGTTGTCGGCCAGCGCGTCGTAGCTGAGCACCAGCCGGTGCCGGAGGATGTCCGGGGCGATGTCCTGGACGTCCTGGGGCAGCGCGTAGTCCCGTCCGCGCATCAGGGCGAGGGCGCGGGTGGCCCGGACGATGCCGAGCGAGGCGCGCGGGCTGGCGCCGTACTGGATGAGTTGGGCCACGTCCGGCATGCCGTGCTCGGCCGGGGCCCGGGTGGCGAGGACCAGCCGGACCGCGTAGTCGACCAGCGCGTTGTGGACGAAGACCTGGTCGGCCTTCTGCTGCAACGCCATCAGCTCGACCGGGGTGAGGACCGAGGAGGGTTCCGGCGGGCTGACCCCCATCCGGTAGACGATCTCCCGCTCCTCGACGTCGGTGGGGTACCCGACGATGATCTTCAGCAGGAACCGGTCCCGCTGCGCCTCCGGCAGCGGGTAGACGCCCTCCTGCTCGATCGGGTTCTGGGTGGCCATCACCAGGAACGGGTCCGGCACCGGGTGGGTCTGCCCGCCGATCGACACCTGCCGCTCGGACATCACCTCGAGCAGCGCGGACTGCACCTTGGCCGGCGCCCGGTTGATCTCGTCGGCGAGCAGGAAGTTCACGAAGACCGGCCCGAGTTCGACGTCGAACTTCTCGCTCGACTGCCGGTAGATCCGGGTGCCCACGATGTCCGCCGGCACCAGGTCCGGAGTGAACTGGACCCGGGCGAAGGTGCCGCCCACCACCTTGGCGAGGGTCTCCACCGCGAGGGTCTTCGCCACGCCGGGTACGCCCTCCAGCAGGCAGTGCCCCCGGGCCAGCAGGGCGACGAACATCCGCTCCACCATCCGGTCCTGCCCGACGATCACCCGCTTGACCTCGAACAACGCGCGTTCGAGCAGGCTGGCGTCCTCGGCCGGCGTCGTACCGCCCGGGCCGGGTGCACCACGGGAGACGTCGGGTGGAACAGGAGCGTCGGGCGTGGTCGGCTGGGCCACCGGTCCTCCACAGCAGGGTCACGGGATCAGATGCGTCGGCGACGGGCGCCGTCCCAACTCTCGCACGTCCGCTCGACCGACCGCGAAGGGAGAACCAGGATTCTCCGCCCCGGCGCGTCGCCGGACGCGGCGTACACTCGCGGCCGTGACTGACAGGTCCCCCGCCCCGGTGTCACCGGTCTGCTCGGCCCGGGGCTGCCGGACGTCGGCCATCTGGGCGCTGCGCTGGAACAATCCACGGCTGCACGAGGCGCAACGGCGGAAGACCTGGCTCGCCTGCGCCGAGCACCGGGAGTCCCTCGGCGACTTCCTCGGGGCGCGCGGGTTCCTCCGTGAGGTCGCCCCGGTCGACCGATCGCCTACGCTCGACACGTGAGGCGAGCGAAGCGAACGAGGCACGCGACGTGAGCGAACCCGGCCACGTGCGCAACAACGGCGACCCGGGCGGAGACGGCGGCGGTCACCCCGACGCGCCCGCCGCCACCCCGGACCACGGTCCCGGATTCCCGCCGGCCGACGTCCCGCCGGGCACTCCACCGGCGCGCGACACCACGAGCACGTCGCCGGCCGACATCTCTGACGCTCCGCCACCGGTCGGCGCCGCGAGCCCGCCGCCGGCCGGAGCACAACCGGCCGGCACCGCCGTGGACGCTCCGCCGGCCGGGTCGATGGATCCGCTCGAACCATGGCCGGAGACCGTACGCTGGCAGTCCGTCTCCCGGAACCTGATCTGGGTGGAGGCCGTGCGGCTCGGCATCACCGTGCTGGTCATCCTCGTCGGCCTCGGCGTCGGCCTCGCGCTGACCGGGCACTGGTTGTTCGGGCTGGGCATCGGTCTGCTCGTCGGCCTGACACTGTGGGAGCTGGTCGTCATCGCGCGCGCCGTCCGGGCCTGGGGGTACGCCGAACGCGACCACGACCTGCTCGTCCGGCACGGCCTGCTGGTCCGGCGCCTGTCGATCGTGCCGTACGCCCGGATGCAGTTCGTCGACGTCACCGCCGGACCACTGGAGCGGGCCTTCGGCCTGGCCACCGTGCAGCTGCACACCGCCGCCGCGGCGAGCGACGCCCGGGTGCCGGGTCTGCCCCCGGCCGAGGCGTCCCGGCTCCGCGACCGGCTCACCGCGCTCGGCGAGGATCGGGCGGAGGGTCTGTGAGCAGCGGCGACGCCGCCGAACCGTCGCGGCGGCTGCATCCGCTGAGCCCGGTGCTGCACGGTGCGAAGTCGCTGGTCGTCATCGTCGCCGCGCTCTCCTGGTCGACGCTGTCCCGGGTCGGCCTCGGCTGGTTCAGCCTGCTGGTGGCGGTGCTGCTGGTCGGCGCGGTCGCGCTCTCGGTGATCAGCTGGTACAACACCGGCTACCACGTGGTCGGCCGGGAACTGCGGATCCACGAGGGCCTGGTGTGGCGGCGGACCCGGGCGATCCCGCTGGAACGGCTGCAGGCGGTCGAGGTGGTCCGGCCGCTGCTGGCACAGCTCAGCGGGCTGGCCGAACTCCGGCTCGAGGTGGTCGGCGGCGGCAAGACGGAAGCGCCGCTGGCGTACCTCACCGTGGCCGACGCGGTCGTGCTCCGCGAACGGCTGCTGAGCCTGGCCGGCCCGGTCCCACAGCCCGGACCGGAACTGCCGGCCGGAGCGGCCGGCGCCCCGACTGTTGCTCCGCCAGCCGGTGAACCCGCCGGTACCGCACCGGTCGGCGCGCCGCCGACGCCCACCGTGGCGGTGCCGGGTCTGCCGGGAATCGCCATCGGCGCCGGCTCGGTGCCCGGCCGGCACCTGCACACCGTGTCGAACCGGGACCTGCTGGTCAGCCAACTGCTCACCCCGCAGGCGTTCCTGCTGCCGTTCGGCGTCGCGTTCGTGGTGGTGCAGTTCCTCACCGAGGACTCGTGGTCGTTCATCGCCGTCGCCAGCACCCTCACCGCGATGGCCGGGGTGATCCTCCAGCCGATCCGCCGGGTCCTCGACGACTGGGGCTTCCAGCTCGGCCGGGACGACGCCGCGCTGCGGGTCCGGCACGGCCTGCTGGAGACCCGTGCGCAGGCGGTACCGCTGAACCGGCTGCAGGCGATCAACGTCACCTGGCCGCTGCTCTGGCGGATGAAGGGCTGGCTGCGGCTACGGCTGTCGGTGGCCGGGTACGCGGTCGGCGAGTCCACCGACCGGAACCAGCCGGACCGGCTGCTCCCGGTCGGCGACCTGGCCACCGCCCAGCGCATCGTCGCCGAGGTGCTGCCCGGGGTGGCGCTCACCGGCACCCTGACCCCGCCGCCGGCCCGGGCCCGCTGGGTACATCCGCTGGCCCGCAACGCCTTCGGTGCCGGCCTCTCCGCGCGGGTCTTCGCCGTCCGGTCCGGACTGCTGACCCGGGAGCTGGTCATCGTGCCGTACGCCCGGATCCAGTCCGTCCGGGTGGTACAGGGGCCGCTGCAGCGACGCCTGCGCCTGGCCACCGTCTACGCGGACACCGCGGGCGGGCCCAGCGCGGCGGCACAGGACCGCGACGTCCACGAGGCGTGGGCGCTGGCGGCCGAACTGACCGCACGGGCCCGGTCGGCCCGGGTCGCCAGCCGAGGCTGACCCGCCCGCCTGGTCCAACCGCCGAGGCTGACCGCCGCCGGGGTCAGTGGCCGAAATTGTCCGCCCCCCGGCGGTCAGCGGCCGAGGCTGACCGTCCGGTCCGGGCCGGGGGTCTCCGGGGCCGGTCCGGCCACCTTCTGCTCCGCACCGACCGCTGCCGAACCCGGTCCGGTCTGGCCCGGCACCGCATCCGCCGGGGCGGACTCGGGGGTGGCCGCCGACGCCGGCTCGGGACCGGTGTCCACCGGTTCGGCTCCGCCGCTGCGGCGGCGTGCCTTCCGCGCCGCCCACCACCGTTCGGCCAGCCCGACCACGAGGAAGGTCAGCCCGACGTACGCCCAACCGACCAGTACGTCGATCACGTAGTGCTCACCGGCGTAGACCAGGGTGAAGGTCATCGCCAGCGGGTAGCAGAGCAGCAGCGGCCACCAGCGTCGCCGGGTCACGCCGAGGAAGAAGACCACCACGAACAGCGCCCAGGCGGTGTGCAGCGACGGCATCGCGGCGACCGGGTTGGAGGCGATCTGGCCGGCGTTGAGCAGGTTGCCCGCGCCGTGCATGCCGAACTCACGCCAGCCGCGGGTGGAGATCCGGGCGACGTCCGACAGCATGCCGTACTGGGCGGCCCACCACGGGGGCGCGGCCGGGTAGGCGAAGTAGGTGACCAGACCGGCGGCGCAGAGGAAGCCCCAGCGGCGCATGAACGCGGCCCAGCGGCCCCGGTCCCGCAGCCAGAGCACCACCGCGGCGGTCAGGGTGACCACGAAGTGCGAGAAGTACACCCAGCTGACCAGCACGTCCCACCAGTGGATGCCGTCCGGGTCGTAGAGGTACCGCTGCAGCCAGATGGTCGGCACCTGACCGTCCATCAGCCAGCCGAACATCCAGCGGTCGGCGGCGATCAGCTCGTACGCGTGCGGCGTGGCGCCGTTGTCCGCGAACCCCCGGGACAGGTTGTAGAGGGCCAGCAGCACCACCACCGGCAGCCAGTCACGGGCGAAGCCGAGGTGGGTACGCCAGGGCCGGTCGCTGCGCCAGGCGATGGTGGCGGCCCAGAGCCAGGCGAAGGCGTAGAGCGGGTCGGTGGGCAGCCCGATCAGCAACCAGCAGGCGACGAAGGCCACCGCCCAGATGGACATGGCGACGAACCGACGGCGGCTGTCCGGTGCGGACGGCCCGGGTGGCGTGGCGGGTGGGGTGTCTGTGACGGTCGCGTGCATCGCCGTCCAGGTTAACGGCGGCCCAACTCCGGGCTGAGGCAGGGACATCGCGGAATGACCGTCGGCTCCTTCCCGGCCGGCAGCCGCTCCGCCGAGCGGGCTCCTCTCCCGCCGACGAGATCGTGGTAGCAACTCAGTTGCTACGGTAGCAACTGAGTTGCTACGGTGCCGGCATGTCGGTCTCCCGGATCCTGCTCGGCCTGCTCGAGCCGCACTCCCAGCACGGCTACGTGCTGCGCCAGCGCTACGACGAATGGTTCGGCAACAGCCGCCCGCTCAAGTCCGCACAGGTCTACGCCACTCTCGGCCGACTCGACAAGGAGGGCCTGATCGGTCTGGCCGGGGTCGCGGCCGGCGTCGGCCCGGACCGCCGGGTGTACGCGATCACCGACTCCGGCGTCGGCGAGCTCGAACGCTGGCTCGACGAGCCGGAGGTGCCCGAGGTCACCGGCAGCCGCAAGGTGCTCTTCGCCAAGGTCCTCATCGCGCTCTCCAGCGGCCGGGCCGCCGAGCCGATGCTCGACCGGCAGCGGCAGGCCCACCTGGCCCGGATGCGCGAGATGCGCGCGCAGCGGCAGGCCGGCGACCTGATCGGCCAGCTCGACGCCGACTTCGAGATGTACCACCTCGACGCCGACCTCAGGTGGATCGACGGCGCCGTCGCCCGACTCGACCGGCTCGCCGCGCTGGTCCACGACGCCGACCAGCGGCACAGCACCACTCCCCAGCAGCACAGCACCGGCACCGGCCGGCGGCACAGCGCGGACAAGGAGCACGGATGATCCTGCGGGCCAGCAACCTCAGCCTCCGGTTCGGCCAGACCATCGCACTGGACAACGCGGAGATCACGATCGACACCGGCGAGATCGTCGCCGTCATGGGTCCGTCGGGTTCGGGCAAGTCGACCCTGCTGCACGTCCTCGCCGGCATCCTCCGGCCGGATCAGGGCATGGTGGTCGTCGACAACCAGCGGATCGACAACCTGCCGGACGGTCGCCGCAGCCGACTGCGACTGCACTCGTTCGGTTTCGTACTGCAGTTCGGCGACCTGGTGCCGGAGCTGTCCCTGCGGCAGAACGTCGAACTGCCGCTGCGGCTGCTCGACGTACCCCGCGCCGAGGCCCGGACCCGCGCCGCCGAACTGCTCCGGCACCTGGAGGTCGACGAGCTGGCCGACCGACGTCCGGGGCAGGTCTCCGGCGGCCAGGCGCAGCGGGCGGCGGTGGCCCGGGCCCTGGTGCACCGACCGGCGGTGGTCTTCGCCGACGAACCCACCGGCGCGCTGGACAGCGCCGCCGGCGAGGTGGTGCTGGACGCGCTGACCGGGCTGGCCCGCAAGGAGGGCAGCGCGGTCGTGATGGTCACCCACGAGGCCCGGGTCGCCGCGTACGCCGACCGCACCGTCTTCCTCCGCGACGGGCGGGTGACGGCGTGACCTCGCGGTCCCGGAGGAAAGGCGGTACCGCGATGAGGCGGTGGATCTGGCTCGGACTGCGGCTGTCGATCGGCTCCGGCCGGGGTGGGCTGCTGCGTACCGCGCTGATGTCGTCGGGGGCGGCGCTCGGTGTACTGCTGGTGCTGGCGTCGCTGGCCACGGTCTCGGTGGCCGGTGCCCAACACGACCGGGCCGAGGCCCGCACCCCGGTCCAGGACGACACCGGGACCAGCCCGTCTCCGCTGCGGATCCACAACATCGAGGACGGAATCGGCGGTCGGGTGCTGCGGCGTACCGTCGTGATCGGCGCCGATCCGAGCAGCCCGCGCCCGCCCGGCGTCGCCGCCCTGCCCCGGCCCGGGGAGGTGGTGGTCTCCCCCGCGCTGCGCGACCTGATCGCCACCGACTCGCGGGCCGCCGGACGGTTCCCGCAGCGGATCGTCGGCACGGTCGGCCCGGCCGGCCTGCTCGCCCCGGACGAACTGTTCGCCTACGTCGGCGGCGAGTCGGTGGCGGTCCCGCCCGGCGCGGCCGGGTTCCGCGAGCACCACCCGGTGACCGGCTTCGGCGCACCGCTGGTGTACGCGCTCGGCTCCCAGTCCTCCGGGCCGGACGTCTTCACCCCGGCCCGGCTGCTGGCCATCGCCTTCGGACTGTTCGTGCTGGTCCCGTTCGGCGTCTTCCTGGCCACCTGCGCCCGGCTTTCGGCCTCCACCCGGGACCGGCGGATCGCCGCGCTCCGGCTGCTGGGCGTGTCGGCCCGGCAGGCGACCCTGGTCAACGCGGTCGAAACGGGGGTGGTCACCGCCGGCGGCGCGCTGCTCGGCCTGCTCGGCTACCTCCTGCTCACCCCACTGTCGCAGGGTTGGCGGATCGGCCGGCTGCACTGGTACGCCGCCGACGTCGCCGTACCGGCGGTCGTGATCGCGGTCGTGCTCGTCCTGACCGTCGGCTACGCGGTCGCGGTGGGCACCTTCGCCACCCGGCCGGCCCGGGTCAACCCGCTCGCGGTACGCCGGGACGCCCCGGCCGGCCGTCCCCGGCTGTGGCGACTCGGGCCGCTGGTCGCCGGGCTGGCCGGCGTGGTGCTGGCCGGACTGCTCGGCCGGACGGGTCCCGGGCTGCCGGAGGGCCTGCTCTTCGCCGGCTCGCTGCTGCTGACCGGGCTGGCCCTGCCGCTCGCCCTGCCGACCCTCGGGTACGCGCTCGCCGCCCTGCTGGAGCGGCTGCCCGGCACCCCGGTCTGGCTGGAGTTGGCCGCCGCCAGGTTGCGACACGCGCCCGGGGTCGCGCCCCGGCTGGTCGCCGCGCTCACCGTGATCGTCTACGTGGTGGGGCTCGGTTCGCTCGGGGTCGGCCTGATCGCCAACGACCGCGACCTGGTACCCACCGAACGCACGAGCGGCGCCAGCGGCGACGACCTGCTGTACCAGTTGCTCGGTCCGGTGCCGATCCCGGAGGCACCGTTCCGTCAGGTGGCCGGCGTCCAGATTCTCGACCTGCGCAGTGTGCCGGCGACGGTGGCCGGCACCCCGGGCAACCTGCTGGTGGCCGACTGCGCCGACCTGACCGGCCTGTACCGGCTCGACCCCGGCGAGTCCTGCCGGGACGGCGCGGTCTACCGGTTGGCGGACGAGTTTCCGATGGGGCCGCTGCCGGAGCCCGGTACCGAGGTGGTCGCCGAGAGCGGTACGAAGGTCCCGGTGCCGGACCAGGTCCTGCACCTGCGCCCCCGGTTCAACCTCGGTGTCTCCGGCGCGCTGCTGGTGACCCGCCAGGCGCCGGTCGCCGCCAACCTGCCGACGACTCCGGACCCCTGGCCGTTGTTGGTCGCCACCGACCTGGCCGCCGCCGACCGGGCCGTCCAGGTGCTCGCCGCGCACACCCCGGCCGGCTATCTGCAAGGTGATTTCGGCATCCGGCAGGGCTTCGACGCGGATCTGCTGGTCACGCTGCTGGTCACCGGTCTCGTGGTGAGTTTCCTGCTCGGCATCGGCGCGTTCGCCGCCGCTGCGGTGGACCGGACGATGGAACGGCGCCGGCAGAACGCCACCCTCGCGGTGGTCGGCACCAGCCCGGGCACCGTCGCCGGCAGTGAACTCGGCTTCGGGGCGTTGCCGCTGGTGACCGGGCTGGTCCTGGCCAGTCTGGCGACGGTCACCGTGGCCAGTGTGATGGCCGGCCTGCTCGACGTCGGGGTACGGGTGGTGCTGGACCGGGTCGCCCCGACGCTCTGGCTCGCCGCCGGTGCGCTGGCGGCGGGGCTGGTGCTGATCGCCGTACCGGCCTGGCTGACCCAGCGGATCACCGCCGAGCAGCTCCGCCGGCCCTGACCTGGACGTCCTCGGAGGCTATGCCCGACGCCCGGCTGGTCAGGTTCGACCGGCCGGGCGTCGTCTGTCCGGGTGGCGTTCCCCGTCAGCGGCGGCCCCGCCGACGGTTCTCCGGCATCTCCGCCTCGATCCTCTCCCGGCGTACCGGTTCGTCGATCGACTGTTCCTCGGTCACCCGGTCCTCGGACATCCGGACCCGCTCCACCGGGACCCGTTCCTTGCTCACCACGGGTCGTTCTGCCGTCAGCACCATCTCGCGCTCGGCCTCGCCGATCTCGGGTCGGGTGCCACCGCGGGCGTCGGCGGTGACCGGCTCGCGTTCCACCCACACCTCGTCATGTTCGATCGGCACGGTCGTGTGCACGTTCTCGCTGACCACATACTTTCGGAGTCTGGCGGTGCCCGCCGGTTGGCTTTCCTTGCCGACCCGCAGCCGCTCCTCGGAGCGGGTCATCTCCTCCCGTCCGGTCGCCGTCGTCCGGCCGTCGGGCTGTGGGCCCTGGTTGATGCCATAGTAAGCGTATAGTTGCCCGATTTCATCGGTTTTCAACGGTTCGTCGACGCTCGCCTCGACATGGGGCGCGTTCGTCACCATGTCCTTGTCATAGGGCACCGTCAGGTCATCCTGGCCCATCTTGACGTTCTGGAGCGGGACCATCGACTCCCGTCGGCCGAACAACCCCGTCTTCACACTGATCCACGACGGTTCGCCGGCGGCGTCCGCCCACACGTTGCCGATGTTTCCGACCTTCGTGCCGGTTCTGTCGTGAACACGCCGGCCGTACAGCGAGTTCACCTGCTCCTGATTCATCCTCATCGCGGATTCCCTCCTTCGCTCCGATCCACCGGATACCCGTCGACGGCCAGGCCAGGCCAGGATCCTCGTCCGCCAGTGGTCCCGTCTCGGACGGTGCCGGTGAAGCGCGGACCAGGTGGGGCCGTTCGGCGTCAGACATGCGCATGGCTTCCAGGGAAGCGGGGATACCCCGGGTCACCGGAGCAAGGAGGAGGACATGTCCGCAGCAGAAGGGCAGGTGCCCGGCCGTGGTGCGGCCTATCCGATGCACCGGGGTGACGACGGCACCACGACAGCGGCGAAAACCAGCACGGCAGCCACGTTCGCCCTGGTATTCGGCGTAGCCGGCCTCATCAGCTCTCTCACCGTCATCCTGTCGGCGGTCGGTTTCGTACTCGGCATCATCGGTGTCGTTCTCGGCATCGTCGGACTGCGGATGGCTCGCCGGCCGGGGGTCACGGGTCGGAGCGTGGCCCTCGGCGGTCTGATACTCAGCATCCTGGCGGTCCTGGTGGCGATCGCCTTCGCGGCCGGGGTCACCACTTTCCTCAACGACAGGGACGCGGTGGACCGTCTGCAGCAGCAGGTTGAACAGATGCGCGACGACCTGCCCGACTGACGGCCGCCCAGACAGCTCCCGGCGGCTCCCGACCCACCGATCGGGCCCACCTCGGACCCGGTCGCCACCCGGACCATCAGGTTACGTTCGGCAACCTGACATCCCGGATGTCCGTGACGCGCGGGAACGCGCGGTGAGGCGTGCCGGAGCCCGCCCAGGCCCTAGGCTCTGCCTCATGGAGCAGGAACAGTCCGGGGCGGGGTCCGGGCCACCGCAGCCGGAGAGCGTCTTTCCGCCGGGGCTGAGCGCCCGGGTCGAGCTGACCGTCGGTGACGCCGACACCGCGCAGGCGGTCGGTTCGGGTGACGTACCGGTGCTGGGTACGCCCCGGGTGCTGGCGCTGGCCGAGGCGGCGACGGTGGCCGCCACGGCGAGCCGGTTGCCGGCCGGGATGACCACCGTCGGCATGCGGGTCGAACTCGACCACCGGGTGCCGACCCCGGTCGGCCGGACCGCCGTCGCGCTGGCCCGGCTCGCCAAGGTCGACGGACGGCGGCTGCTCTTCGAGGTCGCGGTCACCGAGGGGTCGACGACGGTCGCCGAGGGCCGGGTCGAACGGGTCCTGGTCGACCGCCACCGGTTCGTCGAGCGCGCGCTCGGGTCCGCATGACCGCGCGTGCCGGGGAGGTGGCGTGACCCTCGCCTTCACCGAGGTCGGCGACCGGGTGTACGTCCTGCGCCAGCCGATGCTCGACGTGAACGTGACCCTGGTGGTCGGGGACGGGGCGGCGCTGGTCGTGGACACCCTCTCCACCGCCGCCCAGGCCGCCGAGCTGGTCGCCGCCGCCCGGGAACTCACCTCGGACCCGTTCGTCGTGGTCAACACCCACCACCACTTCGACCACTGCTTCGGCAACCACACCCTGGCCGCCGACCCGTCGTACCCGGTCTACGCCCACCAGCTGACCGTCGAACGGCTCCGCGACCAGCCGGAGCTGGTCCGCCGGCAGGCGTACGACGAGGTGCTGCCCGCCGAGCCGGCGCTCGCCACCGAGGTGGCCCGGACCCGGATCCTCGCCCCCAGCCATCCCGTGCAGTACGAGACGACGGTGGACGTCGGCGGCCGACCGGTACTGCTGCGTCATCTGGGTCGGGGGCACACCGACGGGGATCTCGTCGTCCAGGTGCCGGACGCCGACGTACTCGTGGCGGGCGACCTGATCGAGGAGAGCGGGCCGCCGGCGTTCGAGGACGCGTACCCGTTGGAGTGGGTGGAGACGGTGGCCGCGCTGCTCCGGCTCACCACGCCGGCCTCGGTGGTGGTGCCCGGGCACGGCGCGGTGGTCGGCCCGGACTTCGTCCGGGCCCAGCACGAGGACCTGGCCGCACTGGCCTGGCTGATCCGGGACGGCGACGCCGACCACTCCCCGGTCGAGCAGCTCGCCCGGCACGCGCCGTTCGGTCCGGAGGTGGCGTTGACCGCCGTCCGGCGCGGCTACGCCGAACTGCGCGGCGACGCCTGAGCCGGTCAGGCCGGGAAACGGCGGGCGACGTCGGCCCGGGTCGGCATCGCCACCGCGCCGCCCGGCGACTCGCAGACCAGTCCGGCAACCCGGAGGGCGAAGTCGACCCGGTCCCGCCAGCCGGCCGGGTACGCCGGCAGGCCGTCGGCGAGCAGGTCCGCGATCAGCGCCGCCATCACGGCGTCGCCGGCGCCGGTGGTGTCGACGGCGTCGACCCGTGGCGCCGGCAGCCACTGCGGGCCGCCGGTCGGTCCGGCCCAGGCCAGGGCAGCACGGGCGCCCCCGGTGACCACGACCGCGCCGGCGCCGAGCCCCCGCAGCCGCGCCGCAGCCGCCTCGGCCAGCCGGTCGGTGTCCCGGCCGCCGGGCGCGGTCGCCCCGGCGTCGTCGCCGTACAGCACCTCGGCGTCGGCGACGCTGAGTTTCACCAGGTCGGCGCTGGCGGCGAACTCGGCCACCAGGTCCCGTAGCTCGTCGACCGCGAGCCGGTCCGCGAGCAGGCGGGGCCGGACGTTGGGGTCGAAGACCTTCCAGCCGGTGGCCAGCCCCCAGGCACGCCGGGCGGCGGCCCGTACCGGCGGGCTGAGCAGTGCGATCGAGCCGGCGTAGAGGACTCCGGCACCCTCCACCAGGGGTACGTCGAGTTCCTCCGGCCCGAGCAGGCCGTACGACGGTGGCGTGCCGTAGAACCGGAAGTCCGGTTCGGCGCCGGAGAAGGTGACCACGCCGAGTGTGGTGGAGACCGGTCTCTCCACCACCCCGCGCTGCCCGACGCCGGCCGCGTCCAGCAGTTTCCTGATCCGCCCGGCGAGTACGTCGTCCCCGAGTGACCCGACGAACTCCACCGCCCCGCCGAGCCGGGCCACCCCGACCGCGACGTTGAGCGGGGCTCCGCCGACCGCCTGCCGGTAGACGGGCGCCCCGGCGCACTCCCCGTCGAGCAGGTCGACGAGCGCCTCGCCGAGCACCACCGCGTACCCCATCCGTCCTCCCGAACCGCCCCCGGCCGTGGCTCGGGCGCCCCGCCCGGCGGCCCCTGGCCACGACATGTGCCGACCGACAGCCCGACCCTGACACACCGGCGGGCTCTGTCACACCCACCCGGCACACTCCACCGTCATGATCGAGCAATCCGAGACGGTATCCCGCTACTGGACGGCCTGTGAGGGGCGGGACTGGGCGGGGGTCGGCGCCCTGCTCGCCGAGGACGTGGTCTACGACCTGCCACAGACCCGGGAACGGATCGTGGGACGGGAGCGGTTCCTGCGGTTCAACATCGAGTACCCGGGCGACTGGCACGTGACCGTGGAACGGGTGGTCAGCGAGGGACGACACGGGGCGTCCTGGATCCGGGTCGCCCACGAGGGGTCGGAGCTGTCGGCCCTCTCCTTCTTCGAGTTCGACGCCCACGGGCTGGTCAGCCGGATCACCGAGTTCTGGCCGACGCCGTACGAGCCGCCGGGCGGACGGGAGCACCTCGTCGAGCGGTACTGACCGAGTGGAATTTCCGCATCGAAACTTGCCTATTGCGTCAGGCGTCGATCCGTGATGCGATAACCCGTACCGAGCCAGTGCGGGGGCTGACGCGCTGTGCCGGGTGCCGGCAGGGCCACGCGAAGGGCACAGATCCGTGATCGGACTGTGCGCCGCGTCGTCTCCTGTCTTTCGGCGGATACCAGCCCACCACCTCTGCCGGGGCAGCGCGACGAGGTCGCGCCCAGTGTCGGTTAGCGGGCGCCCGTGATCAGACGGGTCCCCCGCAGGTTGTCCGCAGCGCCGTCCACGCGGCTGCGACACTGCCCCCAAGAAGGAGAAACTCGGTGAAACGTCTACGCAGGATCGCGGTCCTCGGTGCCGTGGCCGCGCTCACCGCCGGTGTCATCACGGTGGTGAACCCCGCTCCCGTGGCCGCCCACGGTGCCGCCATGGCGCCGGGCAGCCGTACCTTCCTCTGCTGGAAGGACGGGCTCAGCCCGCAGGGCAACATCCAGCCCAACAACCCGGCGTGTGCGGCGGCGGTCGCGCAGAGCGGGGCCAACACGCTCTACAACTGGTTCAGCGTGCTGCGCTCGGACGCGGGCGGCCGGACCACCGGCTTCGTCCCGGACGGGCAGCTGTGCAGCGGCGGGAACAGCACCTTCAGCGGGTTCAACCTGGCCCGCAACGACTGGCCGCTGACCCACCTGACCGCCGGTGGCAACTTCAACTTCAAGTACAGCAACTGGGCCCACCACCCCGGCACGTTCTACTTCTACGTGACCCGGGACGGTTTCAACCCGAGCAGCCCGCTGGCCTGGAGCAGCCTGGAGGCCACGCCGTTCCTCACGGTGACCAACCCGCCGCAGCAGGGCGCGGTCGGCAGCAACGAGGGGCACTACTACTTCAGCGGTCGGCTGCCGACCGGTAAGAGCGGCCGGCACATCATCTACTCCCGCTGGGTCCGCTCGGACAGCCAGGAGAACTTCTTCGGCTGCTCCGACGTGGTCTTCGACGGCGGCAACGGTGAGGTGACCGGAGTCGGTCCGGGCAGCGGTGGCCCGGGCACCCCGACCACCCCGCCGGGCAACCCGCCCACCACCCCGCCGGGCAACCCGCCGACCACGCCGCCGGCCGGAACGTCCGGCTGCACCGCCACCTACCGGCTCACCGGCAACTGGTCCGGCGGCTTCCAGGCCGAGGTCACGGTCCGGAACTCCGGTACCTCGGCACTGAGCGGCTGGTCCACCGGGTGGACGTACGCCAACGGCCAGACCATCGGCAGTCTGTGGAACGGCCAGCTCAGCCAGAGCGGAAGTTCGGTGACCGTCCGCAACGTCGCGCACAACGGCAGTCTCGCCCCGGGGGCGAGCGCCACGTTCGGATTTGTCGGCAGTGTCAGCGGCAGCACCAATGCCGTACCCACGCCGACCTGCAGCAGCGCGTAACCACCACCGCACACCGCGACGGGCCCGGCGCCGATGGCGCCGGGCCCGTCCCGTGTCCACGTGCAGGCTCTGGCGGTCAGGAAGGGGCCCTTCCGCTACCGAGAACGTTGATGGGGGCCCTTCCCTACACCGTCAGCGGACCATGGAGCCGACCACCGGCTTGGTGAGCAGGGCGGACTGGTTGCGCTCGATCCCCGGGTCGAGGGTCTTGGCCACGAAGATCGCGTGCCAGATGCAGAAGACCAGCACCGTCCAGACCTTGCGGGAGTGGTCCGCCTCGCCCCGCTTGTGCTCGTCGAGCAGCCGCATGGCGTACGACAGGTCGAGCAGGTCACCGGCGCCGGAGATGGAGAAGACGTGCCGGGCCCACTCGTACATCTCGCCGGCCAGCCAGACCCGGGTCGGGGTCGGGAAGCCGAGCTTGCGCCGGTTGACGATAGCCGGGGGGACGACGCCGTTCAGTGCCTGACGCATCGCGTACTTGGTGGCGTCGGAGCGCGGCGGCAGCTTCAGGTCCACCGGGATGCCGGCGGCGACCTCGAAGACCTCCCGGTCCAGGAACGGCACCCGCACCTCCAGCGAGTGCGCCATCGAGATCCGGTCGGCCTTGACCAGGATGTCGCCGCGCAGCCAGGTGTAGAGGTCGACGTACTGCATCTTGGTGACGTCGTCCAGCTCGGTGCACTCGGCGTAGATCGGCGCGGTGACGTCCGTGTACCGCACCGAGGGGTCGTAGCGGCGGAGCAGGTCCTGCTTCTCCTCCTCGGTGAACATCCGGGCGTTGCCGTAGTAGCGCTGCTCGATCGGGGTGGTGCCGCGCTCCAGGAAGCTCTTCCCCTTGACCCCCTGCGGAATCGCCTTGGAGACCGCCCGCAGGCCCTTCTGCACCCCGCCGGGCAGCCCGTTGACCGTGCCGAGCGAGAGCGGCTCCCGGTAGATCGTGTAGCCGCCGAAGAACTCGTCCGCGCCCTCACCGGAGAGGACCACCGTGACGTGCTCGGCCGCCTTCTTCGCCACGAAGTAGAGCGGCACCAGGGCCGGGTCCGCCACCGGGTCGTCCAGGTGCCAGACGATCTTGGGCAGCGCGTTCATCATGTCGTACGGCCCGATCTTGGTCGGGATGGTGGTCACCCCGAGGTGCCTGGCGGAGTCCTGGGCCACCTCGATCTCCGAGTAGCCCGGCACGTCGTAACCGACCGTGAAGGTCAGGATGTTCGGGTTGAACTCCCGGGCCAGTGCCACCACCGCGGTCGAGTCGATGCCGCTGGAGAGGAAGGAGCCGACCGGCACGTCCGCCCGCATGTGCATCCGGACGCTCTCCCGCAGCGTCTCCCGGATCTGGTGGTAGAGCCGCTCCGGCTCCGGCACCGGGGCGGGCCGGAAGACCGGCCGGTACCAGCGGCGGATCTCGATCTGCTGCCCGGGCGACCAGGTCAGGTACTCCCCCGACCCGATCCGGTTGATGCCCTGGTGCAGGGTGCCGGGCTCCGGAACGTACTGCAGGGTGAGGTAGTGCGACAGGTTGGCGCGGTCGACTCCCGCGTCGCCGTGGTGCGCCGACGGCGCGAACGGCAGCAGCGCCTTCTTCTCCGACGCCAGGTACACCCCGTCCCGGGTCTGGAGGTAGTGCAGCGGCTTGATCCCGAAGTTGTCCCGGGCGCCGAAGGCCCGACGGAGCTGCCGGTCCCAGATCACGAAGGCGAACATGCCGCGGAGCCGGTTGAGGACCTGTTCACCCCAGTAGTGGAAGCCGGCGACGATCACCTCGCCGTCACCCTGGGTGGCGAACTGCGCACCGAAGTTGCGGGCCAGCTCCTCGCGCAACTCGATGTAGTTGTAGATCTCGCCGTTGAAGGTCAGCAGGTAGCGGCCGTTCGCGTACGGCAGCGGCTCGTGGCTGAGTGCCACGTCGATGATCGACAGGCGCTTGTGCGCGAAGACGGCGTCGGTGTACCCGTCCGGGGTCGAAATCACCTCCACACCGGTCTCGTCCGGTCCTCGGTGGTGCAGGCATTCCAACGCACCGGCCAGGGCGTCGCGATGTGCGCCGGCGTTGCCGTGCGCGCTGAAGAAGGCCAGGAGTCCGCACATGGCGGTCATCTTTCCACGCGCTGCCCGGTGGCGTGCCGGCACCGCCGGCACACCTGACGCCCGTACACCACGGCGGCGTGGGCGCGGTACGGTCGCATCAGGCCAAGGCGGGTGATCAACACCCCGACGCCGGGCTCGACCAGTCCGGGGCGGGCAGAGCGACCGGGGGACACCCGGGCGGCATCAGGGAGGAGCGGCGATGTCAGACGAACGGACCGACATCACGGCGGAGCCGGCGCGGACCGGGTCGGCGCAGGTCGGCACGGCGCCGACGGAGTCAGCGCGGACCGGGTCAGCGCAGGCTGACACCGCACGGACCGAGTCACACGACCCGGACTTCCCGGAGAAGTTCCTCACCTTCATGCGGCAGGGCTGGCAGGACACCACACTGCCGGTCGGGCCGCGCCCCGAGGTGCCCAACCACGCCAAGCGTCGCGCGGCGCTGTCGGCCGCGTTCTCCGGGGAGACCCTGGTGATCCCGACCGGCCCGGAGAAGGTACGGGCCAACGACACCGACTACCCGTTCCGGCCCGGCAGCGACTTCGTCTACCTGACCGGTGACCACGATCCGGACAGTGTGCTGGTGATGCGCCCGAACGGGTCAGGGCACGACGCGCTGCTCTACATGCGTCCCCGGTCGTCCCGGGAGAACGACGAGTTCTTCCGCAGCCGGGACGGCGAACTCTGGGTCGGCCGCCGGCACACCCTGGCCGAGAAGGCCACCGAACTCGGCATCGAGACCCGGCCGCTGTCCGAGCTGGCGGACGCGCTGGCCGACTGCGCGCCGAGGCGTACCCGGGTGCTGCGCGGTCTGGACCCGTCGGTCGACGGCGCGGTCCGGCCGTACGAGGCCCGGCAGACCGACGCCGAGGAGGCCGCCCGACTGGGCCGGGACCGCGAACTCGCCGCCGTCATCTCCGAGCACAAGCTGGTCAAGGACGAGTGGGAGATCGCCCAGTTGCAGGAGGCGATCGACGCCACGGTGCGCGGCTTCGAGGACGTCGCCCGGATCCTGCCCGCCGACCGGCCGGTCGCCGAGCGCCTGCTGGAGGGTGTGTTCGGGCTGCGCGCCCGACACGACGGCAACGACGTCGGCTACAGCTCGATCGTCGGGGCGGGCGAGCACGCGACGATCCTGCACTGGATCCGCAACACCGGCCAGACCCGGCCGGGCGAGCTGCTGCTGATGGACATGGGGGTGGAGGGGCGCCACCTCTACACCGCCGACGTCACCCGGGTGGTCCCGGTCTCCGGCACCTTCAGCCCGCTGCAACGACAGGTCTACGACATCGTGTACGCGTCCCAGCAGGCCGGCATGGACTTCATCCGGCCGGGCGTCACGTTCAAGGACGTGCACCGCACCTGCATGCGGGTGCTCGCCGAGGGCCTCGCCGACCTGGGGCTGCTGCCGGTGAGTGTGGAGGAGGCGATGGACGAGCAGTCGATGATCTACCGCCGGTGGACGCTGCACGGCTTCGGCCACATGCTCGGCCTGGACGTGCACGACTGCGCCAACGCCCGCAAGGAGCAGTACCGGGACGGCGCGCTCGGCGAGGGCTACGTGCTGACCGTCGAGCCCGGGCTCTACTTCCAGCCCGAGGACGAACTGGTTCCGGCGGAACTGCGCGGCATCGGGATCCGGATCGAGGACGACGTACTGGTCACTGCGGATGGCGCGGTCAACCTGTCGGCGGGGCTGCCCCGCCGCGCCGACGAGGTCGAGGCGTGGCTGGACGCCCAGCGCGCCGCCGGTCCCCGACTGCCCGGCTGAACCTGCCGTGTCGGCCGGTCGGGATGGGAACACACCGTCCTGACCGGCCGGCACCGTTCTGACTGCCACGGTTCCTGCCCTGCCGGCACCGTTCTGACCGCCATGGTTAGGACCTGCCGGCGCCGTTCTGACCGGCCGGCACCGTTCCGGTCCGGGGTCAGCGGCGGGTCGCGGTTTCGTACGCGGTCAGCAGGGCCCGGGCCAGCGGGGTGAGCGTGTGGTGTGCGGCCCGGCCGTGCCGGGTGGTCCGGAGCAGACCCGCGTCCCGCAGCACGCTCGCGTGCTGCGACGCGGACGGGGTGCTGATCCCCGCCCGTCGGGCCAGGTCGGTGGTGTTCGCCCCGACCAGCGCGGCGCGCAGCACCGCGGCCCGGGAGCGACCGAGCAGCGCGATGAGCGGATCGGCGGTGGCCGGGGCGTACGCCGGGACGGGCGGCCGGACCCGGCGCGGGTCGTCGGGGCGACCGCCCACCGACCGCCCGTCCATCGAGTGCGACCGCGCCGGGTGGCTGCCCACCGCACGGGGGCGGCGCACGGGAAAGACCACGACGGCCGGATCGGGCTGGTTCCCGACCCAGAGGTGGCGGGCGAAGACGGACGGCACCAGCACCAGTCCGGTGCCGTCCGGGCGGAGGTCCAGGTCGACCGGGGACGCGACGGCGAGCACCGGGTTGCGCCAGGCCGCCAGCGGGTCGAGCAGACCCAGCAGCGCCTCCACCCCGCCGGTGGCCAGCGACCGGCTCCGCTCGGCCACGTCGAGCCGGACCACCGACTCCCAGGCGGCGAGTTCATCGGCCACCCCGCGCTCGTAGTAGGCCCGGACGGCGGCCGCCAGACTCCGTACCCGGTACGTCGAGTTCGTGACCAGCCATTCCAACGCGCCCTCGAGGCTGGGGTCCTCGGGTAGCGGGGCGAGCAGGTTGGCCGGGCGCACACCGGCGTCCACGCCACCGCCCGGACCGGACGCGTCCCGGACCGGGCTCGCCGGCCCGGCGCCGAGGCGCAGATCGCGCAGCAGGCGGACCAGTTCCGGGTCGTCGACGACGGGCGCGGTGGCGAGGCTGACGAGGATCTCGTGCAGCGGCAGCGGCGCGGGGGCGATCCGGGTCCGGGCGATGTCGTCGGGTCCCAGCCAGATCCGGATCATCACCACCTCCACCTCGGACTCCACACCACCGTCGGCCGGTACCGGTCCTCGTCGTCCGCGCCGGACCGTCCGCCGCCTGATCACCAGACGCTGTCGCCCCGGCGGCCAGTTGTCGGTCTCCCGGATGGTTTGGGCCCAGCCAAAAGCATTGCCGAACCTGGCCGGCCGGCTCGTAACTGGTGGGAAGTGGCCGCGCGAGGCGCGGCGCCGCCGCCGGCGCCCGCGGTCGGGTCGGTGGCGATCTGTGAAGGAGGCTGCTCCATGCCGGTACCCAGACGCCTGACCTCGAAGGGCTCGGGGCGACACCCCGGCCAAGCCGTCATGGTGGCGCTCGCCGTGGTGTTCGCCGCCACCGCGTGCGTCGGTGGCGGCGACGACCCCGCCGACCCGGGTGGCGGCACCGTCCGGATCGGTCTCGTCGAGCCGCAGCACCTGCTCCCGGCGAACACCACCGAGAGCGCCGGCGCCCAGGTGCTGGCCGCGCTCTTCACGCCACTGGTCGAGTTCGACGCCGACAAGCGGCCGGTCGAGGTGGCCGCCGAGTCGATCGAGTCGACCGACAACACACTTTGGACGGTACGGCTGAGGAGCGGCTTCACCTTCCACAACGGCGAGCCGGTGACCGCCGACAGTTACCTCAACGCGTGGAACCACGCGGCGTACGGGCCGAACGGCAACGGCGGCTCGTACTTCTTTGAGAAGATCGCCGGGTACGAGGACCTGCAGTCGCTCGATCCGGACGGCGAGGGCCCGCAGCGGGCGCCCGACCCGAAGGCCCGGAAGCTGACCGGCCTGCGCAAGGTCGACGAGCAGACCTTCACCATCACGCTGTCGAGCTCGTTCGCCGAGTTCAAGTCGGTACTCGGCTACCACGTCTTCGCGCCGCTGCCGAACGCCGCCTGGGCCTCCGACGGGGTGCTGAAGGAGGGCTTCGAGGAGGCGCTGATCGGCAACGGTCCGTTCCGGATGAAGGGCACCTGGCAGCACGACTCCCGGATCGAGGTCGAACGGTACGACGCGTACCCCGGGGCCAGGCCGAAGATCGGCGGGGTGGTGTTCCAGATCTACCAGCAGCTGTCCGCCGAGTACGCCGATCTGACCGCCGGAAACCTCGACGTGGTACGGCAGATCTCGACCGAGAACATCGGCAGTGCGCCGGACGACCTCGGCGACCGGTTCAAGCGCAGCCCGCTGTCGTCCTTCCAGTTCCTGGCCTTCCCGACGTTCCAGCCGGAGTTCGCCCGCCCGGAGGTGCGCAAGGCGATCTCGATGGCGATCGACCGGGACGAGATCATCCGGACCATCTTCAAGGACACCCAGACCCCGGCCCGGGCCTTCGTCTCCCCGCTGGTGGCGGGCGCCCGGCCGGACACCTGCGGCGAGGCGTGCCAGTTCGACCCGGTCCGGGCGAAGGAGGCGTACCAGGCCGCGGGCGGTCCGTCGCGGTTGCAGATCTCCTACAACGGCGACGGCGGTCACAAGGAGTGGATCGACGCGACCTGCAACCAGCTCCGCAACAACCTCGGGGTGGAGTGTGTCGGCACCTCCGAGTCGCGGTTCGCCGACCTGCTGACCAAGCTGGAGGAGAAGACCCCGGTCGGGATGTTCCGGTTGGGTTGGTCGATGGACTACCCGTCGATGCAGAACTACCTCGGTCCGCTCTACACCACCGGCGGCTCGTCGAACTACTACGGCTACAGCAACCCGGACTTCGACCGGCTGGTCGAGGAGGGCGTGGCCGCGCCGAACCAGGCGGAGGCGATCAAGAAGTACCAGCAGGCCGAGGAGATCCTCGTCCGGGACATGCCGGTGATCCCGCTCCGCTTCGGACAGAACAACTTCGGGCACTCCACCAAGGTCCGCGACGTCGAACTGGACCTGTTCGGCCAGGTCGACCTGTTGAAGATCGAGATGGCGGGGTAGT
>NZ_JAZGQK010000020.1:0-173171 GCF_036422035.1 Plantactinospora sonchi | reverse complement strand
GCGGCGTTACCCGTTCCATTCCCGCCTCCCCGTACCGCCGGCGGCGGTCGGGTCCGCTCCGGCGCCGACCGGGGTGGCGACCTCCGGACCGGCTGTCGCCGCGTCGGCCCCGGCCGGCCGTCGTGGGCCGGGAATGCCGCGCGGTGTCCAGCCCCGGAGCGCGTTCACCGCGAAGATCACCGTCAGGTAGCCGGCGAGCAGCAGCATCGCCCACCGCGCGGCGGTCGGGCCGAGCAGCGTGGCGAAGGCGAGGATCAGCAGCCGGCCGTCCCAGCCGAGGCCGAGGGAGTGCAGCAGTGGTGCGGATTCCCGCTTCTCCAGTCGGGCGGTGAGGTCGTAGTGCCGCAGCGCCAATACGAACAGTAACGCGAACGTCACCGCTTCGGGGGCACCGACCAGGACTCCGACCGCGATCACCAGCAGATACTCGGCGGCCCGCAACCCGGCCGGCACGAGCCAGTCCAGCGCGCCGCCGTGCGGCACCCGCGCCGGCACCGCGGCGAGCAGCACCACCAGGACGGCGAGCGGCACCACCCACCGGGCGGATCCGGCGCCGAGCCCGGCCAGGCCGGCCACGAGCAGGCCCAGGCTGATCAGCGCCCCGAGCACCGCGAACGGCAGCGGCCCGGGCAGCCCGGCATTCCGGCCGAGCCCGGCCAGCCAACGCGCCACCGGCCCGTCGTCGCGGTGCAGTCCGGTGTCCACCCCGGTCAGCACCGCCACCCGCATCGACCGGGCCCGCACCGTCCGCAGCGCCAGCGTGTACGCGGCCGCCAGAGCGCCCCAGACCAGTACCGCGACCAGGCTCACCAACGGGCTGAACAGCGCCACGGTCAGCGCGATCAGCGCCCAGCGCTCCCCGATCGGGAAGACCACGGTCCGCTTCAGCCAGTACGACACCGATCCGGTGTCCGCCTGCACCTTGTTCGAGGCGGCGCTGAGCCGGGCGCCGAGGCCACCCGGCGGGGCCGCCCCGGTCGGCCGGGGCCGTTTCGCCGCCTCGTCGTGCAGTGCGCCGTACCAGGTGTCGGTCATGTGCCGGACCGTCTGCAGGGTGATCGCGGCGATGCCGAGCGCCCAGCCGTACTCGAATCCGGCCCGTTCCGCGCCGACCGCGAGGCCGGCGTAGACCAGGTACTCCTTGGCCCGGTCGGCGATGGTGTCCAGCCAGCCGCCCCACGGGCTGAAGTGCCGGGTGTAGCGGGCGAGCTGCCCGTCCACGCAGTCCAGCATGAAGCCGAGGTAGAGCAGCACCGCGCCGGCGACCAGGGCCGGCCGGTCGCCGTAGGCGAAGAGCAGCGCCGCCACCCCGGCGAAGAGCACCGAGATCGCGGTGACCCCGGTCGGGGTGAGCCGCAGCCGGGCGCAGACCTTGGTCACCCAGGGGGACCAGGTGCTGACGAAGAACGTGGTGAAGAAGTCGTCCTTCTCCTTGACCGAGAGCCGCAGTTCGGCCCGGTCCGAGTCGACCGCCGCCACGGCGGCCTCGGCGGCGGTCACCTCGGCCGGTCCGTCGACCCGCCGGGCGACGAGCAGGCGTACCCGGTGGGCGAAGATCGTCATGCCGGGCACGGCGGTGTCGCCGACCCGGGCGAGTTCGGCGAGCAGCCGGTCCAGCACGGGCACCGGGTCGCCCCCGGCCGTCGGGGTGTCCGTCGCGTGGGCGGGCGCCTCGGCACCCGCCAGCGACCGGGCGGCGGCGACCAGGGCCGGCAGGTCGGCCACGCCGACCCGTACCGCGCCGCCGGAGGCGCCGGTCGGCGCGGCGGTCAGCGTCGCGACGCCGCCCGACCCGGTCGGGGCCGCGACGCCGGCCGCGACCACCTGGTTGCGCTCCTCGACCACGCCGACCGGGCCGGCCTCCGGGTCCGGCAGCACCAGGGCCACCGTGCCGGGCAGCGGACTGGTGGCCAGGTGCCGGAGTACGGCGGTGTGCGCGACCAGGTCGCCGGAGCAGAGCAGTACGGGTTCCCGGGCGGTGCCGGCGAGCACCGCCACCTCGGCCAGGTCATCGGTGATGACCACGTCGCGGGCGCCCGCCGCCCGCAGTTGTTCCCGCAGTTCGGCGGCGAGCGGCTTGCCGTCGGAGCGGGTCAGCGGCGCTCCGGGCCGGGTGGGGGTGAGCAGGATCGCCAGCATCACGGCCTGACCACGTCGTGGTATGCGTCGAGCGCCTCGCGTATGGTGCCGTCCACCCGCAATCGACCTCCGTCGAAGTAGAGTCCCCGGCCACAGAACCGGGTGAGATCGTTCTCGTTGTGCGAAACCAGCATCACGGTCCGGCCCTCGGCGATCAGCCGGTCGATGGTGTCGTAGCACTTCTTCCGGAAATCGGCGTCGCCGACCGCGGTCACCTCGTCCATGAGCAGGATCGGGTGCGGCAGTTGGGCGATCACCGAGAAGCCCAGCCGGACCTTCATCCCGGACGAGTAGTGCCGGACCGGGGTGTCGATCGCCTTCTCGATCTGCTCCCCGGCGAAGGCGACGATCTCGTCGAAGTGCCGCCGCAGGAAGCTGGGGCTGAGTCCGTGCAGGGAACCGACCAGGTGCACGTTCTCCCGACCGGTCAGGTCGTTGGAGAACCCGGCGGAGAGTTCCAGTAGCGGTGCCACGGTGCCGTGTACCCGGATCCGGCCCTCGTCCGGGATCAGCACCCCGGCGATCAGCCGGAGCAGGGTGCTCTTGCCGGTGCCGTTGCGGCCGATGATCCCGACCGTGTCACCGGCCGCCACGGTGAAGGAGACGTCGCGCAGCGGCCAGAACACCCCGGCCGATGGCTGCCGGCCGCCCCGGTGGATGAACATCTCCCGCAGTCGCAGGTTGCGCCGCCGGTTGCGGACGAACTGGATCCCCAGGTTCGTCGCCTCGATCATCGGCTCGCCCACCTACAGCTCCTTGAGTACGGCGGGTTCGAGCCGACGGAACACCCAGGCGCCGGCGAGCAGGGTGAGCAGGCTGCCGCCGAGGGAGAGGCAGAGCAGTCGGGTGTCCGGGAACTCGTCCGGGTACCAGACCGCGTGGTGCAGTTGGAAGATCCCGACCAGCGGGTTGACCTCGTACGCGATCTTCACCCAGTCCGGCATGCCGGACTCCCGGACCAGACTGAGCGGATAGATGATCGGCGTGGCGTAGAAGAGCACCCGGGTGACCAGCCGGATCAGCCGCTCGATGTCCCGCATCAGCACGTTGAGTGAGGAGAGCAGCAGTGCCAGGCCGATCAGCAGCGTGGCCTGGACCAGGATCGCGAGTGGCAGGGCGAGCAGCCAGACGCCGAACTCGATCTTGTCGAGGGCGGCGTAGACCACCGCGACGGCGGCCAGGATCGGCAGCCCGGCCAGGTACTCGGCGAACCGGCCGGCGACCCGGCCGACCGGGAAGACCTCGCGGGGCAGGTTCATCGTGGTGATCAACCGGGCCTGCCCGGTGAGCGCGTTGGTCGCCTCGCTGATCGCCGAGTTGGTCCACATCCAGGCGAAGATCCCGGTGATCAGGAAGAGCGGGTACGACTCGGCGGCGTCGCCGAGGTGCCGGTGCGTGGCCGAGCGGTAGAGCAGGCCGAAGACGAAGAAGTAGATGGCGCCCATGCCGAGCGGCTCGATCAGCGACCAGAGGTAGCCGAGCACCGACTGCTGGTACTTGACCGCGAGGTCCCGGCGGACGAGCAGCCGCAGCGTGTTGCGGTGTGACCACACCGCCACCACGCCAGACGTCACCGCCGCCTCCCGCTTGTCATTCCGCGCCACCCGGGCAGTCGCTGACGCGGCATAGGGTACCAGTCGGGAAAACCGCCACAATGACGACTAACCGGGCCAGGCTTCCCGACCGGAGCACGCCGAACAGAACCGGGCGCCGCCAACGGGCCGCCCCGGCAACGCGCCAACGCTACCCGACAGCCGTCGGCACGCTACC
Organism: Plantactinospora sonchi; assembly: GCF_036422035.1. NCBI lineage: Bacteria > Bacillati > Actinomycetota > Actinomycetes > Micromonosporales > Micromonosporaceae > Plantactinospora > Plantactinospora sonchi. The sequence continues at coordinate 169,262 of NZ_JAZGQK010000020.1, read as the reverse complement.
TCACGGACGCCTGCCGTCCATCCCCCACGGAGTCCCGGCAGGGAGGTGCCGTCAGCACTCGATGACGTTGACCGCCAGACCGCCCCGGGCGGTCTCCTTGTACTTGACCTTCATGTCGGCACCGGTCTCCCGCATGGTCTTGATGACCTTGTCCAGCGAGACGGTGTGCTCCCCGTCCCCGCGCAACGCCAGCCGGGCCGCGGTGATCGCCTTGACGCTGGCCACCGCGTTCCGCTCGATGCACGGGATCTGCACCAGGCCGCCGACCGGGTCGCAGGTCAGCCCGAGGTTGTGCTCCATGCCGATCTCGGCGGCGTTCTCCACCTGGGCCGGGGTGCCGCCGAGCGCCTCGGCCAGCCCGGCCGCCGCCATCGAACAGGCCGAGCCGACCTCGCCCTGGCAGCCCACCTCGGCGCCCGAGATCGAGGCGTTCTCCTTGAACAGCACCCCGATCGCCGCCGCGGCCAGCAGGAACCGGACCACACCCTCCTCGGAGGCGCCGGGCGAGAACCGGGTGTAGTAGTGCAGCACCGCCGGGATGATCCCGGCCGCGCCGTTGGTCGGCGCGGTGACCACCCGGCCACCGGAGGCGTTCTCCTCGTTGACCGCGAGCGCGAAGAGGGTCACCCAGTCCATCACCCGCAGCGGGTCGGTGGAGGTCGGATCGGCCTCCAGACCGCGACGCAGCTCGGCCGCCCGGCGGCGGACCTTCAGCCCCCCGGGCAGCACGCCGTCGCGGGTGCTGCCCCGCTCGACGCACTCCCGCATCACCCGCCAGATCTCCAGCAGGCCGGCCCGGATCTCCGCCTCGCTGCGCCAGGAGCGCTCGTTGGCGAGCATGATGTCGCTGATCGACAGGCCGGTCCCGGTGGTCAGGGCGAGCAGTTCGGCCCCGGTGGTGAAGGGGTACCGGACCCTGGTGGTGTCCGGTTTGATGCGGTCCGCGCCGGTCGCGCTCTCGTCCACCACGAACCCGCCGCCGACCGAGTAGTAGGTCCGGGCCCGCAGCGGTTCACCCGCCACGTCGTACGCGGTGAAGGTCATCCCGTTCGGGTGGAACGGCAGCGACCGACGGCGGTGCAGCACCAGGTCCCGGTCGACGTCGAAGTCGACGACGTGCGCACCGAGCACGTTCAGCCGCCGTTCGGCGCGGACCCCGGCCACCGTCGCGGCGACGCCGTCCGGGTCCACCGTCTCCGGCGCCTCCCCGGCCAGGCCGAGCAGGACCGCCCGGTCACTGCCGTGCCCGTGTCCGGTGGCACCGAGCGAGCCGAACAGTTCGGCGTGGATCCGGTGGGTGAGCGCGAGCAGCCCGTCGGCCTTGAGCCCGGCGGCGAACGTCCGGGCGGCCCGCATCGGGCCGACGGTGTGCGAGCTGGACGGCCCGATCCCCACCGTGAACAGGTCGAAAGCGCTGATCATCGAAACTCCTCCCGGACCGGCCCCGTTGCCGCCCCCTGGCCCGGACACGGCTGCCGGTACTCCTCCAGCATGCCCCTGACCTGCCGGTTGGCGAGCCTACCCGGAGACGGTGACGCCGGCTTGCGGCCGTCCCTGGGGGGTACCTCCCTACGGGTACCGCCGTCGCGGATCCGCCTGCAGACCGAGGGCGGCACGACGGCCCGTTCCTACCGTGGAATCAGTCGCCCGTTCCACCCGTCAGCGAGGAGACACGATGAGCCGCAAGCTCACCCGCCCCCGGGACAACCGCATGATCGCCGGCGTCTGTGCCGGCCTGGCCCGCCGCTTCGGAATGTCCGCCGGGATGATGCGGCTGCTCTTTGTCCTCTCGGTGCTGCTGCCCGGCACCCAGGTGGTCATCTACCTGGCGCTGTGGATCATCATGCCGAACGAGGACCGCAGCTACGTCGCCGCGTAGCCGTACCGGCTCACCGTTGCCGTCGGCCCGGTGCGGGGGCCGACCGGATGTCCAGACCCAGCCGCTGTTCGGTGATGCGCCGGCGGATGCCACCGGCGGTCGCGGCGACCTCGTCGGCGAGTTCCGCGCACCGGTGGCGGCTCCGCCGGCGCAGCACGCTCAGCAGCCCGGCCTGGATGGCACACACGACCACCGCGAACCCGGCGACGACCGCCGCCGTACGCCAGAGCGGGCCGTCGAATCCGGAGCCGACCGCGAGCGCGGCGCCGACCACCGTCGCCCCGCTCCAGACCCCGACCCCGACCGCCACCACCGGATGGTCCCGCAACCATCGACCCAGGCCGCGGTCGCGGCGGGCGCGCAGCGCCGGCACGGTCACGTCGAGCAGTTCCGTCAGCAGCACGCCGAGCCGGTCCAGTTCCCCGGCTGGTAGGCCAGGCAGCCGGTCCGCCTCGGCCCGTATCCGACGCAGCACGTACCGGACCTTCACCCGGTCGTCGACCGGCACCACCTCCGGCGGCCACGCCTGCTCGAAGTCGGCCTGCCGTACGGCCCGGACGCCGGCCCAGGTGACCATGGCCAGTGGCAGCGGCAGCGCCATCAGCAGGCCCAGGTATTCCAGGGACCCGCTGTCCCCGGTGACGACGTTGATGCCGTACCCGCTGGTCGCGGCGACGAGGACGGCGGCGGCCGGCCCCCGGACGTGGGTGAGGTAGACGTCCTGCCGGGCCCCCTCCACCAGCCGGTCCAGCGGCCCGAACCAGGGCCGGAGCAGGTGTACGACGAGGTTCGCGACGAACACGACCAGCATGATCAGGATCGACCAGACCACAGCCGCGAAGAGCAGTGGCGGCTCCTCGGTGGCGGACGGCGCGGCCAGTGCGGTCAGGTCCACGACCCCGCAGGATAGTCGCCGGCCTCCCTCCAGCCACCCGCGCGGACCCCTGACCCGGTCGCCGGAGGAGCCGGGACGTCGATCCCTCCAGCCACCCGCGCGGACCCCTGACCCGGTCGCCGGAGGAGCCGGGACGTGGACAGGACGTCCCGGCTCCCCGGTCACCTGCCCCGGACCGGCCACTCCGGCTCCGCCGGCCCGGACCCCGGGCAGGGCAGGGCAGGGGTCAGCCGGCCGGGGAGGGGGCGTCGACCCCCGAACGGTCAGACGACCTTGATGCTGGACTGCGCCTCCAGCGGGCAGGGCAGGTTGGGGTCGAAGGCGATCTGGACCGCGCTGGCCACGAAGAACCCGCCGATGGTCTGGGCGGCGATCTGCGGCGGCGTGCCGGGTGCCACCCGGTTGACGTCCTGGGCGAAGACGTAGACCTTCCAGATGCCGTACGGGCTCTGGCCGGCCTTCTTCAGCTCGGGCAGCGCCTCCCGCAGGCGCAGACCGCCGGTGTAGACCCCGTCGGACGCCGAGTCGTCGAAACCGATGCCGTCGTCGGTCAACGGCACCAGGAAGTAGAGCCCCTGCGGGGCCCGGAACAGCACGAACGTGTACAGGTCCGGCCCGCTGAACAGGGTCGAGTCGGGCCGGGTGAAGGTCGAACGCACCCAGAGCGTGCCCGGTGAGGTGACGGTGTCCGGGGTGACCACCTTGACCTCGTCGGTGACGTGGATGTTGGTCTGCTCCTCGGCCACCTGGTGGTGGTACACGCCGCCGGTGGTGGTCCGCTCGTACGACCACCTCACCTCCGTCCGGTACGGCTTCCCGGCGTACGGCTCGTCGAGCAGCTTCCAGTGCGCCTCGACCCGCTCGCCGACGGTCAGCTCGCCGGGGCCGGGCGGGGTCGCCTCCTGACCACGCCAGTGCGGGTCGGCCTCGTCGGAGAGCGCCACCGCCAACGCGACCGAGGCGATCACCCCGGCCACCCCGGCGACGGTGAGTCCGCCCTTCAGCACGTCTCCCGGTGCCGGTTTGCAGCACTCGGTCACCACCCCGGGATCGGTCTCCTCGAACTCGCCCTTGATCCCGACGTGGAAGGTGCCCGCGCCGACCGCCGCCGCGATGATCCCGACGATCGCGGCGATGACCAGGATGATCAGCGCCAGCACCTTCCACCAAGGGTCCTCGAACGGCAGTTCACCGTGGGTGCCCGGGTAGGCGGGGTTCGGCACCCAGACCAGGGTGCAGCCGGTGGGGACGTACGGGCCGTGCCACGGTTTGCGCTTCTCGCCGTCCGGTTTCTCCCCCGCCCACCACTCGCCCTTGGCGGGCGGTACGACGGTCACCTTGGAGAGTTCGAGCCGCCCCTCCGGGATCTGGATCGAGTACGTCTTCGTCGTCTCGTCGTACCGGGTCTGGGAGACGAAGATCTGCCGGATCGTCCGGGCCGAGGTGAACCCGTCCGCCCGGGCGACGAAGCTGACCAGCGGCTTGCCGGGTGAGGCGTGCTGGAAGTCGGCCGCCCAGGAGACCAGCACCGAGGCGCCGGCCGGGATCCGGGCGAACGTGTACGTCTGCCCGGTCACCACGATCCCGGGGTCGCCGACGCTCTCCAGGTAGACGGTGACGTTGGTCAGGTCGCTGCCCGAGGTGTTGGTGTAGTGGCAGGCGATCCGCAGCTTGTAGAGCGCGTTGTCGAAGATGCCGTCCGGCAGCATCACGTTCGTGAACGGCTCGATGGCGAACGGCCGGGTCTGTACGGCCATCGGCGTGGCGCTCATCGGAGGCCCTCCTGACCGACGACCGCGAACGAGATGCCGCCGAGAGTCTGCTTCTCCTCCGACTCGATGACCTCCACCAGCTGGTACTCCCCGACGGCCAGGTCCCCGCCGCCGCGTACGGTCAGGTGGACCGGCACGCTGCGTCCGGCCGGCACCTCCAGCTCCAGTTCGGGTTCGCCGACGCCGTCGTTGGGGTCGGTGATCGGCTTTGTCGAGAACCCGACCTCGACCAGTCGCTTCTCCACCGGCCGGTGGTCGCGCAGTCCGAGCGTGGGCAGGGTCTCCTTGGGCAGTTCACCGCCGACCAGCGCACTGATCCGGACCCGCTTCGGCCTGCGGGGCGCGGCGGTGACGGTCAGGGTCAGCTTGAAGTCACTCTTCCCCACCGTGGCCAGGGTCAGGTTGCGCTGGGCCACGTTCGGATATCCGACCGGGTCGACGGCGTCCGGCAGCGGCGGGTCGTCGGGCAGGCTGGCGACCACCACCAGGCACTCGTGGCCGTTGTTGACGGTTACCACGTTCCACGGCACCAGGCAGAGCACCTCCTGGATGTCGCCGGCGGCGACGTCGGCGAACGCCGTACCGATGGGGTTGAGGGTGCTGTAGAACATCTGCACCGACGGGTTCCCCCAGTAGAACCGGAGTTGGACGCCGATGGCGTCGGTCCGTCCGGTGTTCTGCACCCGGGCCCACACGTAGGCCACGTCACCGGCGGCCGGGGTGCCGGGTACGCCGTTGGGGTCGGTGCCCGGGACGACCCAGATGTCCGGGCTGAGCCACCAGTGCGGCGACCCGTCGCGAATCAGCAGGTCGGCTCCGGTGGAGCGGAGTCTGGTGCGGGCGCCCGGGCTGGCCGAGGCCGCGCCCACCCCGTCGGGGACGGGTCGGCCGGCCGGCGCCGCGCCGGCGTTGGCCGCTGACGGTACGCCGAGCGAGCCGAGTGTCACCGCCGCCAGCGTCGTCCCCCCGGAGATCCTGATTAGATCACGCCGGGACACCGGCATGTTCTCCAGATGATCGGTCACTGCGTTTCCCCCTTTGTCCCGATCTCGAAACAGATCGATAGAGGTCGATGAAATCGGCTCCAATACTCCCCCGGTCAGAAATACGGATTTCTTGACGGGACGGGTGACCCGAATCGACCCCGGCGTCAGTCTGGCACGGCCGACGGGCCGTCGATGACGAACTGTCGGCGGATGGACTCCTCCGCCGACCTGCGAATTCAGGCCGATGGCGGTTGACCGGACGAGTCGGGTCCATTCCCTACCATCCGCCGTTTCAACGACAACGGCGACGCGGGTGGGAAGCCCCGCGCCGCCGTTGCGCCGCACCCTCGTCCGGCGGAACGAGTTTCGTCACGCCGTTGCTCCGGGTCGATCCGTGCCATTTCCGAAGCCGGATCCGCCCTTGCCGCGAAGGGTCGGATCCGCGCCATTTCCGAAGCCGGATCCGCCCCTGTCACGAAGGGCCGGATCCGCGCCATTTCCGAAGCCGGATCCGCGCCGATTCCGAAGCCGGGCCCGCCCCTGGCACGAAGGGCCGGACCCACGCCGTTCAGAGGGTCAGCTTCTCCGCGGCGGCAGGCAGGCCGTCGGCCGGGCCGATGAACGTCTGCTGTGGCTCGTCAGCCGCCGGACGGACGTTCCGGACGACCTTGCCGGCCAGGTCGACCACCAGCAGCTGGTCCTCCCGGTCCGCGCCCTGCGGAGCGGAGTCGGCGAAGACCCACAGCAGCAGATGGTCGTCGTCGGTCCAGCCCACCAGCCGGGCCGGCCGGCCCAGGTCCACCACACCCTCCGAGACTCCGGTCGCGGCGTCGGCGACGGTCACCTTCGTCGGACCCGGGGCGTACCGGTCGACCAGCGCCAGCCGGCTGCCGTCCGGCGAGAACCCGGCGGCGTCGAGCAGCGACGCACTGGCCGGGACCGTCCGCACCAGCCGACCGGTGAGGTCGTAGAAGCGGATGCCGGTCACCGAGTCCGGCTGGCTCTCGTCGACGCTCCGACTGGTGGTCAGGACGAGGCCGGCTCCGTCTGGCGTCCAGACCAGGCTGAGGCCCTGTGCGTTCTCCGTCGACACGTCCGCCAGGGGCACGAAGCGCGTCTGCAGCGTCGCCGCGTCGGTGAGCAGGAAACCGGCCGGTGCGTCCAACTTGGGCCGGTAGGTGAAGAGGACCTGCCGACCGTCGGGAGACCAGCTACCGGAGTCCGCGTACCCCCAGACGTTGGCGGCACCCACGTCGGGGGTGGGCAGCCACCGGACCTCCCCGCCGACCCGGTCCAGGATCCCGACCCGGGTCGGATGGGCCGCACCGTTGTCGCCCGTACCCACCAGCACCTGGCTGCCGTCCGGTGACGGCATGGCGAACCGGTACGGCAACCGGTCGTAGTGGCCCGTCTTCCGGTTCAGCACCATCGAGTACTCGAACGCGGGGCTCGGGTCCTCGACCTGAGGGTCGCGGATGCCGCTGTAGGAGGTGACCACCGAGCTGCGCGAGTAGGTACCAGCCACCTGTTCGGCCGTGCCGTCGCCCGCCGGTACGACGCCGACGAGCAGCCCGACCAGCGCCGCACAGAGCGCGGTGGCCAGACCGCCGCCCGCGGTCAGTCGGGTGATCCGTTGCCGTCGGGCCCGCGCGAGCGTGACCCGCGCCAACCCGGAGGGCGGTGGAGCGGAGTCGGCCAGTTCCTCGAATACGTTCCGGATGGTCCCGGTGACGTGCGGATTCATCGGCCTGCGGTCTCCTTCACCTGGAGGATGTCGAGCTTGGGGCAGAGTTCACGGAGTCGGGTGAGCGCACGGGCCGCCTGACTACGTACGGTCGACTCGGAGCAGCCCAGGATCTGGGCGATCTCGCTGTCCGGCCGGTCCTCGAAGTAGCGCAGCACCAGCACCGCGCGGCGTTTGGGAGGCAGCAGCGCCAGCGCCTGTCGCAGCGCGAGGTGGAGGTCGACGGTGGCGGTGCCGTCGCCGGTGGAGACCTCCGGCACCCGCTCGGCGCTCACCTCGCGACGTCTCCGCAGGCTGCGCCACCAACTCGTCTGCTCGCGGTACAGCGCCGTCCGCAGGTACGCCTCCGGCGCGTCGGCGCGGATCCGGGCCCAGTGTCGGACACTACGGGTCAACACCGTCTGTAACAGGTCCTCGGCCTGTTGCCGGTGCCCGGTCAGGGCCAGCGCGGTGCGGAACAGTGCGTGCGACCGGGCCTCGATGAACTCGCTGAACTCCCTCTCGAGGTCAGCGTCCATGTTTGTGCCTGTCAGTCATACCGTCTCCAACGCCGGCACCGCGACGCCCGCTGCCTCGGTGCGGAGAAAATCCGTCCCGACGCCACCGGCGGTGCCGTACGCCCAGCGGAGGCAGTTGCTGACAGTAACGGAGCCTGGCAACAGCAACGGCGGCGCGGAATGACCCGCGCCGCCGTTGAGCGGTTGGCCGTCCGGGATGTCCTACGGCTGGGTGTAGGTGATGGTGACCTGCTCGTAGCCGAGCGAGCGGAGCAGTTGCTCCAGCATCTTCCGGGTGTTCTCCTGGGCCCGCTCGCCGAGCCCGCTGCTCTTCGCCGACTCGGCGATCTTCTGCTCGGCCTTGAGGTAGGTCTCGCGCTGCCGGTTCGGGTCACCGCCGAAGACCTCACCGAGCCGGTTGAGGATGCCCCGGTCCTCGGCGAAGACGTAGCTGCGTTCCAGGTCGAGGTTGACCTGACCGAGCTGCGGCGCCGGCAGCTTGATCTCGACCGACTTCTTGTCCGGCGACTGGACGATCGCCCCCTCGCTGATCTGCCCGAAGTCGACGTACGCGTCGACGGTGCCGGCACCGACGAAGAGGGTGCGCTCACCGAGCAGGAAGTCCGGGACGTACCGGCGGTTCTGCTCCAGGTCGACGACCACCTCGAAGTTGCCCTCCGCCGCGACGTACCGGCTGAGGTCCTGGATCGACTTCAGCAGCGGCGGCTGGCTGCGGTCGGTCTGCTCCTTGGCGAACGGATTGCGGAAGTCCGGCAGGATGCCGCTGAGCTGCGCCCCGAGGGTCAGCACCGCGACCAGGCCGATGACGCCGACCAGGACGAAGATGCCGCGCCCCCACCGGCCACCGCCGGACGGTTCCAGCTCGGTGGTGGTGTGGTCAGTGACGGGCCGTGCGGCGTCGAACGGCGTGGTCTCGCTCTCGTGCGCCCACGGATCCGCCGGGGCGGGTGACACCTGCCCCTTGGCGTAACCGGGAACCTCACGCGTGGGCTGGTTGACATCACCTGGTCGGGACATCGCGCCCTCACCGTCCTTGTCAGAGAAGCACCTGAATCAAACGGTACGGCCCCGGTACGACACGCGCGAGTCGAATGTCCGGGACCTGGACCGCTCTCACGTTCACGCAGCTCAACGTCGGTGTCGTACGCCGGTTCTGCGCCCGCCTCCGAACCCGGGCGGCCCTGCCGTGCCGGTGCCGGTCACGCCCCTGCGCCCGGGCCCCGCCCGCAGTACGCTGGCCACGGCGGTTCCGCGACTGGCGCGGGTGGAGCACCACCGGGGAACGGACCGCCCGGACCTGCACTCCGTCGCCGTACGCCTGGGCGCCGGGGCCTTCCACCGTCGAGAGGAAGCCCCGTGACCGTGACCGAGAACCCGACCCACACCGCCCGACCACTGCCCGGCGGTCCGGTCGCCGAGGCGGTCTTCGCCGAGATCACCGCCCGGGTCGCCGCGCTGCGGGCCGCCGGTGTCGTACCGAGCCTGGCGACCATCCTGGTCGGCGACGACCCGGCCAGCGCCGGCTACATCCGGATGAAGCAGGAGCGCGCCGCCGAACTCGGCTTCGCCTCCCCGCACATCCACCTGTCGGCCACCGCCACCCCGGCGGACCTGCTCTGGGCGATCGGGGCGTACAACAGGGATCCGGACGTGCACGCGATCCTGGTCCAGCACCCGACCCCGCCGCAGCTCGACTACGCGGAGACGATCCTCGCCATCGACCCGGCGAAGGACGTCGACGGGCTGCACCCGGAGAACCTGGGCCGGCTCGCCGCCGGCCTGCCCGGCCCGGTGCCGTGCACCCCGGCCGGGATCGAGGCGCTGCTCGCCTTCCACGAGATCCCGGTCGCCGGCCGGGACGTGGTCGTCCTCGGCCGGGGTACCACCCTCGGCCGTCCCCTCTCCCTGCTGCTCAGTCAGAAGCGGGCCACCGCCGACGCGGCGGTGACGGTGGTGCACAGTGGCGTACCCGGCTGGGAGCGGCACACCCGGCGGGCCGACATCGTGGTCGCCGCGGTCGGCGTACCCGGGATCGTCCGGCCGGAGCACCTGCGACCCGGCGCGGTCGCGATCGGCGGCGGGGTCCGGTACGAGGGCCGTCGACTCCTGCCCGACCTGGACGAGTCGTGCGCGACGGTCGCCGGCGCGATCACGCCCCGGGTCGGCGGGGTCGGCCCGACCACCGTCGCGATGCTCTTCCGCAACGCCGTCGAGCTGGCCGAGCGGCAGACCGGCCTGCCCGCCGCCTGAGGTGTCAGGAAGGGCCCCTGTACAACCGGAAACGATAATAGGGGGCCCTTCCTCGCACCCGATAGATTCCTTGGAGCGGATCGACGGCGCTCGGCGTTTGTAGTCCGACAGGAGGGACCCCGATGGCCCATGGCGCGTTCAGCGACGCCGAGGACTTCGCTCGGGCGCGCCTGGACGCACTGCGGCGGTTCGCGTACCTGATCAGCGGCAGTGCCGCCGAGGCGGACGACCTGGCCCAGATCGCGGTGGTCGAGGTCTGGCAGCGGTGGCGCAAGGCGCGGGAGAACCCCGAGGCGTACGCCCGGCAGGTCATCGTGACCCGCAACGTCAGCCGGTGGCGGCGGTGGCGGCGGGAGGTACCGACCGACGAGGTGGACCACCGGCCGGACGACCCGGCCGGGGCGGTGGTCAGCAACGGCGCGCTGTGGCAGGCGTTGCAGGATCTCGGCAAGCCCGAACGTACCGTCGTGGTCCTGCACGTGCTCTACCGCTACACGTTCAGCGAGATCGCCGGGATCTGCGGTGAGCCGCCGGGGACGGTTTCCAGCCGGTACGCGCGAGCCAGGCGCGCCCTGCGGGCGCATCTGGGGAACGCCCGGCCGACGATTCGGAGCGTACGTGGTTGACGAGACTGGTCCCGTGGACGATCGGCGACTCGCCGACGAGGTTGCCGCCACGCTGTCCGAGGCGCAGGCCGCGCTGCCGGCGGCCGGCCCGGACACGTTGGCGGCGATCCGCCGCCGGTACCGCCGTGGCCGGCAGCGGCGGGCCGGGCTGGCCAGCGTGGCGGCGGCGGTCCTGGTGCTCGCCGTGACCCTCACCGGCAGCCAGTTGATGCGGGGCAACGGCCTGGTCCCGCCGCCGACGGCGGACGGGAACGCGACGATCCGGGTCTGGGCGATCACCCCGCCGGTCCGGGATTCCGCGCTGCAGGAGTTGGTCAAGCGGTACGCCAGGGAGACCGGCGTCCAGGTGGAACTCTCCATCTTCGGCAACGAGGAGTACAAGGAGCGGCTGCGTACCGTCGGCGAGGATCCGGACGGCCCGGACGTCTTCGTGAGCTGGGGTGGGGCGGAGCTGTCCCGGCTCGCCCGGGCCGGCCGGTTGCTCGACCTGACCGGGCCGCTGCGGGAGCAGCCCGGGGTGGTCGAGCGGTTCCTGCCGGACGTGCTGGCCGGCGGCGCGGTGGACGGCCGCCAGTACGGACTGCCGATGAGCGGTACGCATCCGGTGGTGCTCTTCTACAACCGGGACGTCTTCACCCGGGCCGACCTGCGTCCCCCGCGTACCTACGCCGAGTTGCTCCACCTGGTCGACCGGTTCTCCGCCGACGGGACCATTCCACTGGCGCTCGGCGGCGCCCAGGGCTGGACCGAGCTGATGTACGTGATGTACCTGGCGGAACGGATCGGCGGCCCCGGTACGACGGCGGACATCGTCGCCGGCCGGCCCGGTGCCTGGACGAAGCCGGCGGTGCTGCGGGCCCTGCACGACGCCCGGGAACTCGCCGAACGGGGGGCCTTCGGTGCCGACTTCGACTCGGCCGGTTACGACGACGGCACCGCGGGTCGGCGGCTGGCCAGCGGCGAGGCCGCGATGCAGCTGATGGGGACCTGGGAGTACCCCACCCAACTCGGCCGGAACTCCGACTTCGTCCTCGACGGCCGGCTCGGTTGGGTGCCGTTCCCGACGGTCGCCGGTGGGGCCGGGGACCCGGCGGACCTGGTCGGGGTGCCGGCGCAGTACATCTCGGTCGCCGGGGACAGCCGGCACCGGACGGCGGCGGTCGACTTCGTCCGGGCGGTCGCCGGTGACACGTACCTCGACGACCTGGTCGCCGACGGTGAGGTGCCGCCGGTCGTCGACGCGGCGGCGCGGCTGCGGGACACCACGCACGCGGAGTTCACCACCTCGATCTCGGCGCTGGTGGCTGGGGCGCCCTCCTACAGCCTGGCCTGGGACCAGGCGGTGGATCCGCAGACCGCGACGAGGCTCAACACCAATCTGCGGCGGCTGTTCCGGTCGGAGCTGACCGCCGAACAGTTCGCGGCGTTGATGTCCAACTAGGGGTGTCCCAAATACCATTCACGCTGCCCGATGGCCAGAGGTGAACCGGCCTCAGCGGTGTCGGATCTCTGACAACGCGCGGTGCAGCAATTCGCCGCCCGGCGCGCGTTCGAGGGGAGATCCACGCGTACCCGTCCCCGGCACGCGCGGATCAGCCGACCACTCCGGTGGTCGGCGTCGAACCCCCACCCCTGGAGGTCCCGCTCGAATGAAGAAGCTCCGGATCATAGTTGCCGGTGTACTCACCGCCGGCGCGCTCTACGCGGTCGGGCCGTCGTCCGCCACCGCCGCTCCGACCCAGGCGCTCGCCCCCACCGGTCAGGCGTTGGCGACCGGTGGCTGGCACTCCCCCTCGCCGGTCAACACCGACCTGCCGCTACGGGTGCTGGCCAGGAAACACGGTCTCGGCTTCGGTACGGCGGTCGACGTCAACAACCTGACCAACGACGCCACCTACCGGGAGCTGGCGGCCACGGAGTTCTCCGCGGTCACCGCCGAGAACGCCATGAAGTGGGCGGAGCTGGAGCCGACCCGCGGCACGTACAACTGGGGCCCGGCCGACCAACTGGTCGAGTTCGCCCGACGCAACGGGCAGAAGGTGCACGGCCACACCCTGCTCTGGCACAGCCAGCTTCCCACCTGGCTGACCGACGGCGTCGCCGACGGCTCGATCACTCCGGCGGAGCTGCGCACCATCGCGCGCAACCACATCACCACCGTGGTGAAGCGCTACAAGGGCAAGGTCCGGGCCTGGGACGTGGTCAACGAGGCGTTCACCGACGGCGACAGCCCGGTGCTGCGGGACACCATCTTCCGCCAGCACCTCGGCGAGAACTACATCGCCGACGCGCTGCGCTGGGCGCACGCCGCCGACCCGAAGGCCAAGCTCTTCCTCAACGACTACGCGATCGACAACATCAACCCGAAGAGCACCGCGTACTACGAGCTGGCCAGGCAGCTGCGCAAGCAGCGGGTGCCGCTGCACGGCATGGGCTTTCAGGGCCACCTCGATCTGCAGTACCCGCTGCCGATCGACGCCCCGCAGAACCTGGCGCGGTTCGACAGGCTCGGCCTGGAGACCGCGTTCACCGAGGTCGACGTCCGGTTCTTCCTGCCGGTCGACACGTACAAGGAGGCCGGCCAGGTAGGCAGCTTCAACACGCTGCTCCAGGCCTGCCTGCTCACCCCGAAGTGCGTGATGTTCACCGTCTGGGGCTTCACCGACAAGTACTCCTGGGTCCCCGGATTCTTCGAGGGCCAGGGCTCGGCCACCCCGATGGACGAGAACTTCCAGCCCAAGGCCGCGTACCGGGGCCTGCAGCAGGTCCTCGCCGTCGCCGCTGACCCGAACAGCAGGCGCGGCTTCTGACGGCTCGACCGGGAACGGGCCAGGCCCGGGCCCGTTCCCGGTCGGCCCCGACCCTCGTGGACCCGCCCATCAGCGGGTTCCGTCCCGACCAGCACCACCACCACCGGTGTTCGGCCAACGCAATCCGACCCCACCGGTGCTCGGCCCCGGACCCGGCCCCAGCCCGGGCCGGGGCCGAGCGCGTCACCCCGCCCGCGCGCTCGCCCCGGCCCGACCCGACCGACCCGGCCGGCCCGCGCTCACCCCGCTCCCGGCCAAGCTGGAACCCGCCGCGCCCATCCCGTCCCGGACCGGGTGGAATCCGCCGCGCCCATCCCGTCCCGGACCGGGTGGAACCCGCCGCCCGCCCGTTCCGACCGGTGCCCGCCGTGCTCACCCGGCGGGTTGGTCGGGTCGGGATCCCGGTCGGACAGCGCCGGGTCCGGCGCCTCCGCCGCCGGACCGGGGGCCGGGGCCGAGCAGGGACGCCGAGACCAGCTGACGCAACGCGACGACCACCGCCGCACCGGCCAGGTCCGTCCAGGTCTGCGCGCCGGAGAGCCGGATCAGACCGGCGGCGATCAGCAGGTCGAGCAGTACCCGGATCGCGGTACGCCAGGAACGGGTGGTCACCAGCACCACCGCCGCGGTGGCCAGCGCCACGGCGGTGAGCAGGGTCGCCCACTGACTCATCGCCGGTCGGCCGGATCAGGCCCGGAGGCGTGCCCTGCCGGGCCGCCACCGGCTTCCCCGAACAGGTCCCCGCTCGCCGGGGCCGCTCCGGACCGCCCCGCACCGGCGGCACGCCGGCCCGGCTCCCCGGTGCCGAGCTGCCGCTGCTCCCGCTCGATCTCCCGACGCAGGAAGTAGTTCAGCGCGGTCCGGATGGTCGCGATCGCGGCCAGCCGGCCGAGCTGCCCGAAGCTCGGCGACACGGCGGTCCGGAGGATGTCGGCGGCGAGCTGGAACTCCAGTCCCAGGGTGAGGAACCGGCCCAGCGACAACCGGATCGGGGTGAAGACGGCGGCGGAACGGTGCCGGACCCCGGAGACCACGAACCGGGCCGCGCTCCAGACCGCGCCGACGAAGATGACCGCCGCCCCGACCGCCTCGACGATGGTGACCAGTACCTCGACGACGCGGCCCAGCAGTTCCTCGGACACCGGGCGGGGGTGTCACTTCGCCCAGCGGGTCTGCGGACGGTCCAGCCGCTTGCCGTCGACCGTGATGTCGGTCTTCTCGCTGTAGAAGCAGATCATTCCGGCGATCGGCTGCAGCAGGTGGCTCGGGAAGTCGTACGCCCAGGCGATGTCCTCGTGCAACGTGTCGCCGATCTTCACCGACCAGTAGTTGCTGGTCCGCCCGGTGTACGGGCAGGCGGTCTCGGTCTTCGTCGGAATCAGCCGGCCGAGGTGCACCTCGGACCGGTTGAGGTAGTAGCGGGTCGGTACCCCGGTCTCGAAGACCAGCACCGGGGACCGGCTCTCGGCGAGCAACTCGCCGTCGAGTTCGACCCGGACGTGCCGGGTCGAGCGCAGGGCGTCCACCCGGGTGTACGGGTCCCGGGGATGGACAAAAAGCTCCTCGTCCTCCTCGAACCAGGTGTCGACGGCCTCCCAGTCGACCCGCACCATGTCCACCAGCCCCTCCCTGGAGGGAGCGATGTGCAGCCGAACCACACCTGCCCGGTAGTTGTCGCCGACCCGCAGCCCGTACTGCCGGGCCGAGCCGAGTTTGAACTCCTCGACATCGTGCTCGTCGACCAGGAACTCCTGACGTATGTCTTCCAGTGGGATGTAGTACTGGGGGTAGTGCTGCCACTCCCAGACGTACTTGGCGTGGACGGTGTCCAGAACCCACTCACCGTTCATGATCGCCCTGATCCGCCGAGGCGCGGGCTCGATGTGGTCGACCGGCACCAGCACCTGGGGAAACTCGGCCGGAACCGTGATCGCGGGTACATCGGACACGGCAGGCGGCTACCCCGCACCGCGCGCCTTAATCCCTACGGTTCCGGGTCGTGCCCGGGTCCGGACAGCGCTGCCTCGCGGGCCCGGCTTGACAGTTCTGACTTAGGTCAGGCTAACCTAAGGCCCGCACCGGCGGTGCCGTCACCGCGTCGCGCCGTGCGGCAACCCGCTACCCCCCCGCGTCAGTTCGAGGAGCCATCCGTCATGTCCCAGAGTCGTTCCCTCAGCCGCCGGAACCTGCTCGGCGCGGCCGGCGCGCTCGGCCTCGGCGCCCTGCTCAGCGCCTGCGGCGCGGACGACGGCGGGTCGTCGGGCGGATCCGGCTCGGCCCCGGCCGGCGGCCCGTGGAACTTCACCGACGACCGGGGCCAGTCGGTCAGGACCGACGCCCGGCCGCAGCGGGTGGTCGCGTTCACCGGGACCGCCGCCGCGCTCCACGACTTCGGTGTCGCCGACCAGCTCGTCGGAGTCTTCGGCCCGACCACCCGGCCGGACGGCAGCCCGGACGTGCAGGCCGGCGACCTGGACGTCGGCAAGGTGACCGTCATCGGCAACACCTGGGGCGAGTTCAACATCGAGAAGTACGCCGGGCTCCGCCCCGACCTGCTGGTCACCCACCAGTACGAGGAGGGCGCGCTCTGGTACGTGCCGGACGAGAGCAAGGACAAGATCGCCCCGCTGGCACCGAGCGTCGTCCTGGTCGCCTCCCGGGCACCGCTGGACAAGGTGATCGGCCGGCACGCCGAACTCGCCGCCGCGCTCGGCGCCGACCTGAACGCGCCGAGGGTCACCGACGCCAAGGCCCGGTTCGAGGCCGCCGCCGCCAGCATCCGGCAGGCGGTGGCGGAGAAGCCGGGGCTCAAGGTGCTGGCCTGCTCCGCCGCCGCCGACCTCTTCTACGCCTCGAACCCGGGCGTCAACTCCGACATCCTCTACTACAAGTCCCTCGGAGTGGACGTCATCGTGCCGGACAAGCTCGACAACCTCGGCTACTTCGAGAGCCTGAGCTGGGAGAACGCCGACAAGTACCCGGCCGACCTGCTGCTGCTCGACAACCGCAGCTCCACGCTGCAACCGAAGGACCTGACCAACAAGCCGACCTGGGGCCAGCTACCGGCGGTCCGAGCCAACCAGGTCGTCGGCTGGAACAGCGAGCCCCGTTTCTCGTACGCCGGCAGCGCCGCCGCGCTGGAGACCCTGGCGAACGCCATCAGGTCGGCGAAGAAGGTGGCCTGAGCCGGCCGCCGGGACCAGCCGAGGCTGACCGGACCGCCGTCAGGCTGACCTCCGAACCGCCGTCGGGCTGACCTCCGGACCGCCGCCCGGGTCAGCCGAACGCGGCCAGCCCGGTCAGCCGCTGCCCGATCACCAGTTGGTGGATCTCCGAGGTGCCCTCGTAGGTCAGCACACTCTCCAGGTTGTTGGCGTGCCGGAGCAGCGGATACTCCCCGCTGATCCCGTTCGCGCCGAGGATCGTCCGGCACTGCCGGGCGATCGCCAGCGCCTCCCGTACGTTGTTGAGCTTGCCGACGCTGACCTGCTCCGGCCGGAGCCGGCCGGCGTCGGCGAGCCGACCCAGGTGCAGCGCCAGCAGGTAGCCCTTCTGCAACTCGACCGCCATGTCGGCGAGCTTGGCCTGGGTGAGCTGGAAGCCGGCGATCGGCCGCCCGAACTGCTCCCGGGTGGTGGCGTAGTCCAGCGCGGTGTGCAGGCAGTCCCGGGCCGCCCCGAGCGCACCCCAGACGATGCCGTACCGCGCCTCGGTCAGGCAGCTCAGCGGAGCCTTCAACCCGACCGCCTCGGGCAGTCGCGCCTCCGCCGGCAGCCGTACCTCGTCCAGCACGATCTCACCGGTCGAGGAGGCGCGCAGCGACATCTTCCGCCGGATCTCCCGCGCGGTCACGCCGGGCGTGGTCATCGGTACGACAAAACCCCGCACCCCGTCGTCGGTGCGGGCCCAGATCACCGCGACGTCGGCGACCGGCGCGTTGGTGATCCACATCTTGCCGCCACTGAGCACCCAGTCGGTGCCGTCCCGCCGCGCCCGGGTGGTCATCGAGGCCGGGTCGGAGCCGTGGTCCGGCTCGGTCAGCCCGAAGCAGCCGACCGTCTCGCCGGCCGCCATCGACGGCAGCCACCGCTGCTTCTGCTCCTCCGAGCCGTACCGCCAGATGGCGTACATGGCCAGTGATCCCTGCACCGAGGCGAGCGACCGGACGCCGGAGTCACCGGCCTCCAGTTCCAGGCAGGCCAGCCCGTACGCGGTCGCCGAGGCGCCGGCGCAACCGTACCCGGTCAGGTGCATGCCGAGCAGGCCCACCTTGCCGAACTCGGCGGCCAGTTCCCGGACCGGCGCCCGGCCCTGCTCGTACCAGTCGGCGACGTACGGGCGGACCCGGGTGGCCACCAGCTCGCGTACGACGTCGCGGATCCCGCGCTCCTCGCCGGTCAGCGGACCGTCCAGGTCGAGCAACTCCAACGGATATGTGCTCATGACGCCGGCAGCACCAGGACCCGGGCGTGGATCTGGTTGCGCTGCTGCAGTGCGGCACGCAGCGCCCGGTGCAGCCCGTCCTCCAGATAGAGGTGACCGCCCCACTGCACGACGTGCGGGAACAGGTCGCCGTAGAAAGTGGAGTCCTCGGCGAGCAGCTTGTCGAGGGCGAGTTCCCGCTTGGTCGTGACAAGCTGGTCGAGGCGCAGCGGACGTGGCGGGATCTCTGCCCACTGCTTCAACGTGAGCCCGTGGTCCGGGTACGGTCGCCCGTCCCGAACCGCTTTGAAGATCACGACGGCACGCTCCCCTCCCCATGGCCGTGCTGGCCTGACCCCTTGCGTTTCCACCCTGGCGGCCCGCCCCCGGCGCAAGCCGCAGATTGCAAATGACGCTCGTCAGCCTAGCGACCTCGTACGACCCCTCGGTTTGTTCCCGGATGTCAGTTTCGTTACTACCTCCGGTAGCGCACCTGACCGCTCTCGGTCAATCTGTCATACCCCAACGACCTCGGTGCACCACCTCGGCCAGCGGCCGGCGACCCCGTCGCAACGAACCCGACCGGTGGTCCGGCGCCGGGTAACCGACGGTGACCGCCCCGATCGGGGTGAACTCCTCCGGCACCCCGAACGCGTCCTTGAACGCACCGACCCGTTCCACCGGCAGCCCGAAGAAACACGCCCCCAGTCCCTCGTCCACCGCGGTCAACAACATCAGCAGCGCGGCGAACCCGGTGTCGACGTACCAGTACGGCACCGGCCAGCGGGCCTCGTCCCGGTCGGTCCGACCCTTGTCCGGCTCGGCGTACCGGTCCAGGTACGCCTTCCGACTGGCGTGCGGCACCACGACCAACGGCGCCCGACGCATCCCGGTCAACCACCGACTGGCGGAAAGGAAGGGCCCCTTCTTATCGCTTTCGGTAGAGGAAGGGCCCCTTCCTAACACTTCTGGCCGCGGCTGCGGGCTGGTCACCGTCCAGAACCGGTCGCGGTCAGCCGGCTCGGTGAGCAGCAGGAACGACCAGCCCTGGGAGAACCCGGCGGACGGCGCCCGGACGGCGTGGTCGAGCAGCCGGTCCACCACCTCCGGCGGCACCGGCCGGTCCGGGTCGTAGTTGCGGACCATCCGACGCCGCCGTACGACCGCCGAGAACTCCATCGGCCCGTCCCGTCGCTCAGCTGCCGGGGCGGATGCCCCAGGCCGCCCGCCAGGTCTGCCCCGGTTCGAGGACGATGATGTCCCGGCCGGAGCGGAACGCGTCCGGCGGGCAGGTCATCGGCTCCACCGCCACCGAACGGCGGTGCCGGTCACCGGTCAGCGTGTCCCCGGTGAACACCTGCCACCAGCCGAACGAGTTGTCCGCCCAGATACTCACCGCCGCCGAGGAGTCCGGGCCGGTCAGCGTGACACTGGAGCCGGTCGGACCCACCTGGTCGGGGTCCAGGTCCCCGAAGGCGACGTCGAGCACCGCCGGGCCGATCCGGCGCGGCGCGGTGAAGTCGTAGTCGCCGCCGGCCACCTTCACCGCACCGATCGGCAGCAGCCGCCCGTCCAACATCAGCCGGTTGCGGCCCGGCACCCGCAGCAACAGGTCGTCCACCGGCACGCCGGGCAACCGCAGGTACGGGTGCACCGAGAAGCCGAACGGGGCCGGTTCCCGCCCCACGTTGGTCACCTCGTGCTCGGCGCGCAGCCCGCCCGCGTCGACCCGCCACTCGGTCTGCAACTCCAGCGGCCACGGATATCCCAGCTGGGCCGGCATCTCACAACGGATCACCACGCTGTCCGAACGCCGCGACACCAGTCGCCAGGGCAGCCAGTTCACCAGTCCGTGGATCGCGACGTGCCGTTCCGGCTCGGTCAACGACAGCTGCAACGCCCGGCCGCCGAAGGTGTACTGGCCGTCCCGGATCCGGTTCGGCCAGGGCGCCAGGATCTGGCCCGCCGCGCCGGGCGGCAGCTCGTCCTCGCCGTACGCGTCGACGTAGTCGACCCCGTCCGCCCGGTACGCCCGCAGCCCGCCGCCGACCTCGACCACCACCGCCTCGTGGCCGTCGGCACCAATCGTCCACTGTGCACCGGACAGCGGCCGGGCCGCCGTCGTGACGTCTTCCATGTCTTGCTCCTAGGTCGGCCGCACCCGGAGAGAGGTCCGAGGCGGCTCGGTCGCTGACCGGACGATAGCCGTTACCCCGGCGTCGCGCCGGGCCGCCCGGACGCCACGCCGGACTGTTCCGGAGCCGCACCGGGCTGATCCGGGGGCACACCGGGCCGCTCGGTCGACGCCGCACCGGGCTGATCCGGAGCCGCCCCGGGCCGGTCGGCCGACGCCACGCCGCGCTGCTCCGGGGCCACGGGCGCGCCGGACCGGTCGGCGGGCGCCGGCACGGCGGGCTCGACCGCGCGGCCCGCCCCGGGGTCCGCCTCCCCGGCGGGCGGGTCGGCCAGGACAGGGCGGGGGTCGCCGGACAAAGGGCCGCCTGGCAGAGAGCCGACCGGCGAACGGTCGGGATCCGCGTCGCCTGGCAGAGAGCCGGCCGGCGAACGGTCGGGATCCGCGTCGCCTGACAAAGGGCCGGCCGGCGAAGGGTCGGCCGGATCATCGGCGATCGGGGCGCGGTAGCGGCGCAGTGCCGGAAAGAGGACCCCGACCAGCACGGCCAGCACCGCCGCCGCGAGCGCACTGCCGGACCAGGCGATGCCGACGCCCCAGACGCTCGCCATCGAACCTGACCGGAGGTCACCGAGGCGCGGCCCACCGGCCACCACGGTGATGTTGACGCCCTGCAGCCGGCCGCGCAGCCGGTCCGGGGCGTACACCTGGAGCATGGACTGCCGGAAGACGGAGCTGACCAGGTCGGCGGCGCCGGCGAGGACGAGCAGCCCGACGACCAGCCAGAGCTGGTGGGCCAGCCCGGCGGCGGCGATCGCCAGGCTCCAGCCGACGACCGCGATCACCAGGCCCAGTCCCTGGCGGCGGATCCGGTTGATCCAGCCGGAGGTGAGCCCGCCGAGCACCGAGCCGATCGCGATCGCGCTGTAGAGCCAGCCGATCGCCGCGCCGCCGCCGAAACGTTCGGTGGCCACCTCGGGGAAGAGCGCCCGGGGCATCGCGAAGACCATCGCGACGATGTCGACGGCGAAGGAGAGCAGCAGCACCGGCGTACCGGCCAGGTAGCGGAAACCGTCGGTGATGCTGCGCAGGCCGGCACGACGGGGGGCTGCGGCGTCCGCGTCGTCGTCGAGGATGGGCGGCATCGGCGGCAGCCGGTACGTCGCCCACAGCGAGACGGTGAACAGCACGGCGTCGACGCCGTACGCGATCGGGAGCGCCGTGTCGACCGAGGCCGCCGAGAAGACCACCCCGCTGACCAGCGGGCCGACCACCGCGCCGAAGGTGCTGGTGGTGAAGCCGAGGGTGTTCGCGGCCGGGACCAGGGTCGACGGCACCAGCCGGGCGATGATCGCCTGCCGGGCGGGCGAACTGATCGCGAACGCCGTCGTCTGCACCGCGACCAGGACCAGCAGCAGGACCGGGCTGCCCACCCGGAACAGCGCCTGGAGCAGGAGACCGAGGGTGGACAGCCACATCAGCGCCGAGCTGGCGAGCAGCAGTCGCCGACGGTCCATCGCGTCCGCGATCGCGCCGCCCCAGAGACCGAAGATCAGCAGTGGGACGAATCCGGCGATGCCCAGCAATCCGACCCAGAGCGAATCGTCGGTGAGCGCGTACATCTCGACCGGCACGGCGACGGCGGTGAGCTGGAAGCCGAACATCGACACGCCGTTGCCGACCCAGAGCCGCCGGTACGCCGGCACCCGCAGCGGCCGCACGTCGATCGCCAACCGGGCGAACCGACCTCGGGCACCCCCCGTGATCTTGGTATTACCGCTGTTCAAGGCGCCAACCGCTCAATGGTCCAATCCTGTGCACCGGACCGACGGTAGCGCAGTCGATCGTGCAGCCGACTGGCCCGCCCCTGCCAGAACTCCACCGACTCCGGCACCACCCGCAGCCCGCCCCAGTACGGCGGCGCGGGCACCGGCGTCCCCTCCGGGAACCGTTCGACAACCGCCCGGAACCGCTCGTCCAGCACCGCCCGGTCCGGCAGCACCTCCGACTGCGGGCTGGCCCAGGCCCCCAGCTGGGAACCCCGGGGTCGACCGGCGAAGTACGCCTCGGTCTCCGCCCGGTCCACCGGCGCCACGGTGCCGCAGATCACCACCTGCCGCTGCATCGGGAACCACGGGAAGAGCAGACTCGCGTACGGGTTGACCCGCGCCTCGGCACCCTTGCGCGACCCGTAGTTGGTGTAGAAGACCAGCCCGCGCTCGTCGTACCCCTTGAGCAGGACGGTCCGGGAGCTGGGCCGGCCCCGCGCGTCGGCGGTCGACACCACCATCGCGTTCGGTTCTGGCAGCCCGGCCGCGACGGCGTCGGCGAACCAGCGGTGGAACTGGGTCCACCAGTCGGCGGCCAGGTCGGCGTGGGACAACCCACCCGTCGCCGCGTACTCCCGGCGCAGCTCCGCCGGCGGCACTGTGTCCCCCACCACGTTCCTCTCCTCACCCGACCACCCGCACCCGGACGGTACGCCTGACGGCCGGTAACGGCCGTGTCGCGGACAGCACAACCTGGCCCGCTCGCAAAGTTAGTTACCCAGCAGGCAAGATGGCACGAATACATCCCTGAGTTCGCCGGAGGCTCCTGCCGGGCACACCGGAAATGAGCCCCCGAGGGCACGCACAACGATCCAGGAGCGCGCATGTCCGACTTCAAGCCGGGGCTGGAAGGTGTGATCGCCTTCGAGACCGCCATCGCCGAACCCGACAGGGAAGGAGGGGCGCTGCGCTATCGGGGAGTCGACATCGAGGACCTGATCGGACAGGTCTCCTTCGCCAACGTCTGGGCGCTGCTCGTCGACGGCCGGTTCGGTCCCGGCCTGCCCCCGGCCGAGCCGTTCCCGGTGCCGGTGCACTCCGGCGACATCCGGGTCGACGTGCAGTCGGCGGTGGCGATGCTCGCCCCGTACTGGGGACTGAGCCAGCTCCTCGACATCTCCGACGAACAGGCCCGGGAGGACCTCGCCCGGGTGTCGGTCACCGCACTCTCCTTCGTCGCCCAGTCGGCCCGGGGCCTCGGCCTGCCGGCGGTGCCGCAGAAGGAGATCGACAAGGCGTCCACCATCGTCGAGCGGTTCATGAAGCGCTGGCGTGGCGAGCCCGACCCCCGGCACGTCAAGGCGGTCGACGCGTACTTCATCTCGGCCGCCGAGCACGGCCTGAACGCCTCCACCTTCACCGCCCGGATCGTCGCCTCGACCGGCGCCGACGCCGCCGCCTGCATCTCCTCCGGCATCGGGGCGCTCTCCGGCCCGCTGCACGGCGGCGCACCGTCCCGGGTACTGGAGATGATCGAGGCCGTCGAGCGCAGCGGCGACGCCGAGGGGTACGTCAAGAACCTGCTCGACCGGGGTGAGCGGCTGATGGGCTTCGGCCACCGGGTCTACCGGGCCGAGGACCCGCGCGCCCGGGTGCTCCGGCGCACCGCCAAGGAACTCGGCGCCCCCCGACTGGAGGTCGCCGAGGCGCTGGAGAAGGCCGCGCTTGCCGAACTGCAGGCCCGCAAGCCGGACCGGGTGCTGGCCACCAACGTCGAGTTCTGGTCCGCCGTGGTGCTCGACTTCGCCGAGGTGCCGGCGCACATGTTCACCTCGATGTTCACCTGCGCCCGGGTGGCCGGCTGGTCGGCGCACATCCTGGAGCAGAAGAAGCTCAGTCGGCTGGTCCGCCCGTCGGCCCGGTACGTCGGCCACGGCCCGCGCAAGCCGAGCGACGTCGAGGGCTGGACCGCCATCCCGCACAACGCCTGAGTGTTACCAGTCAAGTGTCAAAAGGGGCCCTTCCTATACCTGAAACGATAGGAAGGGCCCCCTCCTAACGCCCCTCGGCCCACCCTCGGCCCACCCTCGGCGCGCCGGGGATGCCGCAGGTCGCCGCGGTCCGCCGACTTCCGCCGGCGGCCGGGATGTGGGGCACGCCTCAGTGGGCACGATGGGACAACCGGACCGGCGCGGCGGGACGGGTGCGAGGATGGTCGGGCGGCAGCGTCGCCGGATAAAACCGCTCGGCACCCGGGCTCCTCGGCCCACCGGAAGGATCTTCGTAACCGTGGCTGACGTATCGACCATTCGGATCCCAGACGAGATCAAACCCGCTGACGGCCGGTTCGGCTGCGGCCCGTCCAAGGTGCGTCCGGCCGCGGTTTCCGCGCTCGCGGACGTCGCCACGACGTACCTCGGCACCTCGCACCGGCAGAAGACGGTGCGCGACCAGGTCGCCCGGCTGCGCCGCGGCATCGCCGAGTTCTTCTCCCTCCCCGAGGGCTACGAGGTGATCCTCAGCAACGGCGGCACCACCGCGTTCTGGGAGGTCGCCACCTTCGGCCTGGTCCGCGACCGGGCCCAGTTCGCCAGCTTCGGCGAGTTCGGCGCCAAGTTCGCCAAGTCGGTCAAGGACGCGCCGTTCCTCGGCGAGCCGACCGTGCGCAAGTCCGACCCGGGCAGCGCCCCGAGCCTGGTCGCCGAGGCCGGCGTCGACGTCTACGCCACCCCGCACAACGAGACCTCGACCGGGGTCGCGGTGCCGGTCCGCCGGGTCGCCGGGGCGGACGACGACGCGCTGCTGCTGGTCGACGCCACCTCCGGCGCGGGCGGCCTGGACGTCGACGTCCGGGAGAGCGACGTCTACTACTTCGCCCCGCAGAAGTGCTTCGGCTCCGACGGCGGGATCTGGCTGGCCCTGATGTCGCCGGCCGCACTGGCCCGGGCCACCGAGATCAAGGAGTCCGGTCGCTACATCCCGGCCTTCCTCGACCTGGTCACCGCGATCGACAACTCGCGGCTGGAGCAGACGTACAACACGCCGGCGCTGTCCACCATCTTCCTGGCCGCCGAGCAGACCGACTGGATGAACGCGCAGGGCGGGCTGGCCTGGGCGGCCAAGCGCACCGCCGAGAGCGCCAACATCGTGTACGGCTGGGCCGAGCGCTCCAGCGTGGCGACGCCGTTCGTGACCGACCCGGCGCTGCGCTCCAACGTGGTCGCCACGATCGACTTCGCCGAGGGTGTGGACGCGACCGCGATCGCGAAGGCGCTGCGGGCGAACGGGATCGTCGACACCGAGCCGTACCGCAAGCTGGGCCGCAACCAGCTGCGGATCGCCCTCTTCCCGGCGGTCGAACCGGCCGACGTGGAGGCGCTGACCGCCTGCGTCGATCACGTCCTCGACCGGCTCTGAGACACCGGTTCCCGGGTCGGGTGGTCGGCTCGACCACCCCACCCGGGCGGCTGGCGCATTCGAGCTGATTGATCAATTGGTCCAGCTCACCCCGCGACATGCGGGCGTGGCTCTCCCCAACGGGTGACGATCCGGCGTACCGTGTCTCAAGGACGCCCGGGTGGCTGACCTGTGGCGTGGGGCCAGCGAGGCGGGACGGAGGCAACGCGATGCGGCCAGTACGCTTCGTCGCCCTCTCCGAGGACGGCCAGGCCATGGTGCTCACCGACGAGGTGGGCCGCCTTCTCGCGCTCCCGATCGACGAACGGGTGCAGACCGTCCTGCACGGTGATCCCAGCAGCCCGACCCTGACCGCGGTCGGCAGCGGCAGCGACCCGGTGCCCTCACTGTCGCCTCGGGACATCCAGGCCCGGATCCGGGCCGGCGAGTCCGCCGAGGACGTGGCCCGGATCGCCGGCGTCCCGGTCGACCGGGTGCTGCGGTACGCCGGACCGGTGCTCCAGGAGCGGGCGATGCTCGCCCAGCACGCCCGGCGGACCCGGCTGAAGAACGCGGAGAACACCAGCCCGCTCGCCGAGATCGTCGACGGTCGGCTCTCCCAGCACGGCATCGACACCGAGAAGATCTCCTGGGACGCCTACCGGCGGGACGACGGGACGTGGCGGATCGTCGCGACCTGGCCCTCCGGCAAGGCGACCGCGCAGGCGGTCTGGGATCTCGACAAGACCCGCCAGGCGGTCAGCCCGCACGACGACATGGCGCAGTACCTCTGCGCCGAGCGGCCCGCGCCGCTGCTGGGCCAGGAACCGGCTCCGGAACGGGGCGGGCACGCGCTGCCCGGTCCGTCCCGGGTGGAGCCGAGTCGTGGCGGCCACGGCCTGCCCGCCGCCAGCGACCTGCCCCGGCCCGGCCGGGATCCGATCCGGGCCGGACGGGACGCGCTGCTCGCCTCGCTCGACCGGCCGCTCGGCTCCAACGCCGGCCGTGGTCTCGAACCGGCCGCCTCGATGGCGCCGGAGGCACCCCGGCAGCGGCCGGTGGTCGGCGGTGCTGCCGCGCTGCTCGGCGGCGGCCCGGGATCCGCGTTCGACGACGACTCCGACGCGCCGAAGGAGGTCCCGGCCGTACCGTCGCTGGCGGTGCTACGGCCCCGGCGCACCTCCGGGCCGGGCGGCGAGGGTGGCGACGCGGCGGGCAAGCCCCGCAAGCGGCTGCCGAGCTGGGACGACGTGCTCTTCGGCGGCGGTCCGGCGGCGCGGGAGAGTTCCTGAGCCACGGGACTACCGCGTGCTGGCGCGGCCCTGTCCCGGCTGACGCGGCGGTGGGGCGACCTGGCCGAGGTGGCGGTGGAGCGCCTGACCCAAGTAACGGTGGGGTGACCTTTTGCTGAGGTGGCAGCGGGGGCGACCTGGCTGAGGTGGCAGGGGGGCGACCTGTCCCGCTCTGGGCGGTCAGGCTTGATCCCGTCGCGTGACAGGTCGCCCCCTGCACAGCCGGAGTCGTCGGTGGACACGGGTCAGGACGGCGAGACGCAGAACTCGTTGCCCTCCGGGTCGGCCATCGTGGTCCAGGTCTGTGGGCCCTGACGTCCCTGGTGCAGCACCCGCGCACCCCGGCCGACCAGCTTCTCGACCACCGCGTCGACGTCGTCGGTACCGACCCGTACGTCGAGGTGCATCCGGTTCTTGACCGTCCTTGGCTCCGGCACGTGTTGGAAGAGCACCCGGGGTGCCCGCGTCGGCCCGTCCGGGTGCCGGATCGCCGCCCCGGCCCGCCAGACCAGGACGCCGTGGTGGCGGGTGGTGTCGTCCTCGGTGGCGTACCCGGCGTCGATCATCCGCCGGATGAACGCCTCGTCGCTCGGCTCCACCTCCCAGCCGAGGGTCTCGGCCCACCAGTCGGCGAGGTTGTGCGGGTCGGCGCTGTCCTGGGTCACCTGGAAGTCGTACGGCATGGTCATCCCCTGCGCTGGTAGAGGTCGCGGAGCAGACTGATCTCGGCTCCGTGGTGGATCACTTCGCGGTTTATGTGCAACACCAGCCCGGCCATCGGATAGTCGGCGTACGGCCCCTCGGCCGGCCCGCAGGGACGGCCGAGTCCGTCCTCGCCGAGCCCGCGTACCCCGGCGGTCCACATCCGGTACGCCTCGTCGAGCTGCGTCAACGCCCCGGCCGCGGTGCCGGCGTACTCGAAACTGTCGTGGTCGCGGGCCGGGCCGCCGAAGTGGCTCGCGTTGCGGGCGCCGAAGACACCGACGACGAGGTGGGCCAGCCGCCACGCGATCGTGGTCACCGGCGGCGGCTCCGGCTCCGGCCAGGCGAACTCGACGACGTACTCGCCGGAGCCGTGCCCGGTCGGGCTCTCCGCGCGCCGCCGGACGCTCCAGCATCCCGGCACCGGCTCCCAGAAGTACTCGTCGTCGGTGAGCCCGTCGAGCCGGGGCCGCAGCTGGTGCTGCCAGTGCCAGTCCAGTTGGTCGGCGAGTTGCTCGCTCCACAAGATGCCCATGGTCGTCACGCTAACCGCTATCGAGGACAGGTTCGGTCCTCGATAGCTGGAAGACTTGATGTGTGTTGGACACGTCGGCCCGGTTGCTGCGGCTGCTCGCCCTGTTGTCGACCCGGCCGGAGTGGACCGGGCCGGAGCTGGCCGAGCGGCTCGACGTCACGGTACGCACGCTGCGTCGTGACATCGCCCGGCTGCGCGAACTCGGCTATCCGGTACGGGCAACCCCGGGGGTGGCCGGCGGCTACCGGCTGGGCAGCGGCTCGACCCTGCCGCCGCTGCTGCTCGACGACGACGAGGCGGTGGCGGTGGTGCTCGGCCTGCGCGGCGCGACGAACCACACGGTCACCGGCATCGCCGAGACCTCCGTACGGGCGCTGGTGAAAATCGAACGGCTGCTGCCCGCCCGGCTGCGTCGGCGTACCGCCGCCCTGCGGCTGGCCACCGTCCCGCTGCCGGGCCAGCTGCCGACCGTCGACCCGGACCTGCTCCACGTGATCGCCGAGGCGTGCCAGGGCCTGCACCGCCTCCGCTTCGGCTACCAGGGTCGGGACGGAACCGCCCTGGTCCGTACCGTGCAGCCGCACCGGCTGGTGCACACCGGCCGCCGCTGGTACCTGGTCGCCCGGGACGAGGACCGGGACGACTGGCGTACCTTCCGGGTGGACCGGATCAGCGAGCCGCGTGCCGCCGGGGGCCGGTTCACCCCGTGTGACCCGCCCGACGCGGCGGCGTTCGTGGCCGACTCGATCACCACCGCGCCGTACCGGTTCCGGGCCCGGGTCCTGGTACACGCGCCGGCCGAGCAGGTCGCCGACCGGGTGCCGTCCTCGGTCGGGGTGGTCGAGTCGGTCGACGCCGGGCACTGCCTGCTGGTCACCGGGGCCGACTCGGTCACGGGTATCGCGGTGCACCTCGCGCTGCTCGGGCAGGACTTCACCGTGCTGGAACCACCCGAGCTGGTCGCGGAACTCGCCGTGGTCGCCGACCGGCTGTACCGGGCCCATCGGGAGTCCGACCTGGCCGACCGGTCGGATCCCGGGCGGTGATCCGACCAGTGGTCCCTGGACCGGCCCGGAGCGGGGTCAGCGTCCCTTTGCTCTGACCGATCGACGTGGTCGACTGTGGCGGTCATGAACCAACCACGATCGTCGATCGACCACGACGGGGGAAGCATGAGACGAACGTTCCGCGCCGGTGTCGGCCTGCTCGCCGCCACGCTGATCCTGTCCGGAGCCGCCCCGGCGGTCGCGGCACCGGCCGAGCCGGCATCCGACCAGGTGGTGGGCGGTTGGCGGCCGGGACCGATCGACTGGCAGCCGTGTCCCGAGGTACCCGACGACCCGGGCGTCCGCTGCGCCACGCTCGACCTGCCGGTCGACTGGACCCGCCCGCACGGCCCCACCTTCCCGTTGGCGATCGCCAGGCGTGCCGCCACCGGCCCCGAACCGGCCGTCGGGCCACTGCTGGTCAACCCGGGCGGTCCGGGCGGCTCCGGAGTGGACGAGGTGATCCACCTCGGAGCACGGTTCGGCGGCGAACCGCGGTACAGCCCCGAACTGCTGCGCCGCTTCGACCTGATCGGCTTCGACCCGCGCGGGGTCGCACGTAGCCATCCACTCGTCTGCAGCACCGAACTGGCTTACCAGCGGCCGTTCCTGATCCCGGAGAGCGAAGCCGCCTACACCGCACTGGTCGACTACAACCGGCGCCTGTACGCCGACTGCCGGACCCGGACCGGACCGCTCTTCGACCACCTGGACAGCGTCGACGTCGCGTACGACATGGACGCCGTCCGGGCCGCGCTGGGCGCACGACAGATCAGCTACTACGCCCTCTCCTACGGCAGCCTCATCGGCCAGATGTACGCCGAGCACTTCCCGGACCGGGTACGGGCGATGGTCATCGACAGCAACATGGACCACAGCCTGGGTACCCGGGATTTCCTGCGCACCGGGGCGATCGCGGTGCAGGAGTTGTTCGACGGCTTCGCCGCGTGGTGCGGTCGGGACGAGCGTTGCGCGTTGCACGGCCGGGACGTGCCGGCCCTCTTCGACGACCTCGTCCGCCGGGCCGAGGCCGGCGAGCTGGTCAACCCGGACACCGGCGCCCCGATGCACTGGTCCGAGCTGGGCGCCCAGGTTCGGAGCAGCAGCTTCGAGCCGCTCTGGATCATGCTGTCCAACTGGCTCGCCGCGCTGGTGGACCAGACGTCCCCGACGGCGGCCGGGGCAGTGGCGCCGCGCTGGGCCCTCCCCGGCACGGACCGCACCACCACGACACCCGGCACCGACTCGACCGCCGACACCACCTCGGCGGAGGTCACCGAAAATCCCCTCCTGATCTTCTGCCAGGACTTTTCGCTGCCGGTCAGGAGCTTCGCGGAGTACTCCCGCCACCTGGCGGAGCTCCGGCGCATCGCACCACAGGTCCGGATCTCGTGGCTCAGCAGCCTCACGGTCGGCTCCTGCATGGGATGGCCGGCGAAGGCGGGCAACCCGCAGCACCGGCTCCGGGTACGCACGTCGATTCCGTTGCTGGTGATGGGCGTCCGCTACGACCCGTCCACCCCGTACCAGTGGTCGGTGAACGTGGCGGAGCAGCTCGGCCGGCACGGTCGGCTGGTGACCTACCTCGGCTGGGGACACGGCGGCTACAACGCCACACCCTGCACCGGGTCGTTCGTGGATCGGTACCTGATCGACCGGGAACTGCCGCCACCCGGAGCGACCTGCGTGGGCGTCCTGGATCCGACCCCCCGCTCGCAGCCCGCGGGTACGCCGTCACCGCAGCGCCCCGGCTCGGCGGTGCCGGGCATGCCGAACCCGCCGACCTGGTTCGGCCGACAGGTGGGATGACCTGACCGGCGCAGGACCACGAAGCGGTGGCTGTGGGTCGGGACGTACGCCCGGCCCACGGCCACCGTCGAGGCGCGTCAAACCGTCGACTCCAGTCGATACGACAACCGAACACTTCGGACTATCACCCTTTGCTCCGGTCGACGACTGTGATCAACTGACCGGTATCGTTGCTCCGTCGAACGGGGAGTGCCCATGAGACGAACGTCCCATGCCGCCATCGGCCTACTCGTCACCTCGCTCCTGCTGGCCGCCACCGCACCGGCAGTGGCCGCAGCGGCCCCGGAGCCCGACCGGGTCACCGAAGGTTGGCGTGCGGAGCCGGTCGACTGGCAGCCCTGTCCGGAACTTCCGGATGACCCGGGCGTACGGTGCGCCACGCTGGACCTGCCGATCGACTGGACCCGACCGCACGGCCCCACCTTCCCGTTGGCGATCGCCAAGCGTGCTGCCACCGGACCGGAACCGGCGATCGGCCCGCTCCTGATCAACCCGGGCGGCCCGGGTGGCTCCGGAGTGAACGCCGCACTCGGCGCGGATCAGCAGCTCAGCGCCGAGGTGCTGCGACGCTTCGACGTGATCGGCTTCGATCCCCGCGGAGTCGCGCGCAGCAATGCGGTCGTCTGCTCGATCGACGTGCTCGCCACCGGCCCCTCCCCGGCACCCGCCAGCGCGGCGGGGTACGCCGATCTGCTCCAGTTCAGCCAGCGGCTGCACGAAGACTGCCGGCGGCAGACCGGCCCCCTCTTCGACCACGTCGACACGCTCGACGTCGTACGCGACATGGACGCCATCCGGGCGGCGCTGAACGCACGGCAGATCAGCTACTACGGGCTCTCCTACGGCACCCTGATCGGCCAGATGTACGCCGAGCGCTTCCCCGACCGGGTACGCGCCCTGGTGATCGACAGCAACATGGACCACAGCCTGGGTGTCCGGGACTTCCTCCTCGGCCAGACGGTGGGGGCGCAGGAGTCGTTCGAGGAGTTCGCGGCCTGGTGCGACCGGGACGAGAGGTGTGCACTGCACGGCCGGGACGTGCTGGCCGTCTTCGACGAGCTGATGCGCCGTGCCGACGCGGGTGACCTGGTCGATCCGGGCACCGGTACGCCGCTCGACTGGTACGCGCTCAGCGGCACCGCCCGCACTGCCGGCTACGGTCCGGCCTGGCTGTCATTGGCCGAGTGGCTCGCCGCGCTGGCTGACACCGCCGCTGACCCGGACGGCAGGCCGGGGTCCGCGGACCGGACCGACGCCGAACGGGCGCCCGCACCACGGCCGGTGCCGGCGGCGGCCCTGACCTGGCCTGCGGCCGGCGTCCCGAACGACCCGACGGCGACCCTCACCTGGCCGGCGGCCGGCGCCAGGAACGACCCGGCGGCCGACGTCACGGGCGACCCGGCGGCCGGGCGGGCCGACGGCGTCGCTCCGCCCACCGTCGTCCAGTTCCCGACGGCGATTCTGTGTCAGGACTGGTCGCTGCCGGTGCGGGACTTCGCGCAGTACTCCCGGTTCCTCGCCGAGAACCGGCGGGTGGCTCCCCAGATCCGCGCGTCGACGCTCGGCGTCCTCGCGGTCGCCGTCTGCCTCGGCTGGTCGGGCGAGGTGGGCAACCCCCAGCACCGGCCGAAGGTCCGGACGAACATCCCGCTGTTGGTGCTCGGGTCGCGGTACGACCCGGCCACTCCGTACCACTGGTCGGTGGCGGTCGCGAAGCAGTTGGGCCGGCACGGTCGGCTCGTCAGCTACCTGGGCTGGGGGCACGGCGCGTACGACCGCACCCCCTGCACCATCGGATTCGTCGACCGGTACCTGGTCGACCGGATCGTCCCGCCGGCCGGGGCCAGCTGCACGCCGGCCGCCGACCCGGTGCCGGCCGCGTCGCCGCGCCGATCCGAGGTGCCGCCGACGTCGACGCTACCCACCTGGTCGGGGCCGTACGCCGGAGCGGCCTGACCCGGACGATGGTCCCTGCGGTGGCCGCGGGGGGGGGGGGGGGGGGCCCCCCCCCCCCGCGGCCACCGTCGTCATCGAGGGTCTACGGGACGCGTGGCAGGGTGGGAGTCATGGAATACACGAATCTCGGTCGAACCGGGCTGTCGGTGAGCCGGCTCTGCCTCGGCACGATGAACTTCGGACCGGAGACCAGCGAGCCGGACAGCCACGCCATCATGGACCGCGCGCTGGAGCAGGGGATCAACTTCTTCGACACCGCCAACGTGTACGGCCGCAAGCTCGGCGAGGGTGTCACCGAGAACATCATCGGGCGCTGGTTCGCCCAGGGTGACGGCCGCCGGGACAGAGTCGTGCTGGCGACCAAGGTGTACAACCGGATGGGTGAGTGGCCCAACGAGCAGGGTCTCTCCGCCCGGCACATCGTCCGGTCCTGCGAGGATTCGTTGCGTCGTCTGCAGACCGACTGGATCGACCTGTACCAGATGCACCACATCTCCCGGACCACCCCGTTCGAGGAGATCTGGCAGGCGATGGAGACCCTGGTCGCCCAGGGCAAGGTGCTCTACGTCGGCTCCTCGAACTTCGCCGGCTGGCACCTCGCCCGCGCCCAGGAGTCGGCGGACCGGCGCAACTTCCTCGGTCTCGTCTCCGAGCAGTCGATCTACAACCTGATGAACCGGTTCGTGGAGCTGGAGGTGCTGCCCGCCGCCGAACAGTACGGCCTCGGCGTCATCCCGTGGTCGCCGTTGCAGGGCGGGCTGCTCGGCGGAGCGATCCGCAAACTCGCCGAGGGCAGCGCGAGCCGGTCACGCAACGAGCACGCGACCCGGCTGCTGGCCGAGAACCGGGCGGCGATCGAGGCGTACGAGAAGCTCTGCGCCGACCTGGGCCACGATCCGGCGAACGTGGCACTCGGCTGGCTGCTGACCCGTCCGGCGGTGACCGCGCCGATCATCGGCCCGCGTACGGTGCAGCAGCTCGACGCCACACTCGGGGCACTCACCGTCGAGTTCAGCGCCGAGACGCTGGCCCGACTCGACGAACTCTTCCCGGCGCCCGGCAAGGGCGGACCCGGCCCGGAGGCCTGGGCCTGGTGACTCTCCGGGCGGCCGGGAAGCTCTCCCCGGCCCGCCGGTCGAGCACGGCCCGCCGGCGAGCACAGTCCGTCGCGGCTACCGGTCGGATACCGACTGCTCCGAGGCGTCCTCGGTGAGCGGCCAGGTCGCCAGCCGGTCGTACGTCGGGCGGGGACCGAGCTGGCTGCGGACCAGCGCCAGCTCGGTCGCGGGCCAGGACGGTCCGAGATAGCCGTCGAGGGTACGCAGGTCCTCGTCGAGGCTCTCCCGGTCGAGCCGGTCACCGGGCCGGGCCAGGGTGAGGTGCGGTCGGAACGGTCGGGAGTCGTACGGCAACCGGGCCCGGCGCAACTCCCGCCGAGTGCGGTCGGCGAGTCTGCGCAGTGCGGCGACGTCGCCGAGCAGGCCGACCCAGAGCACGGTGAACCGGCCCCGACCGAACCGGCCGCCCCCGCCGAGCCGCAACCGGAGCGGAGTCGGCTCGGGGACGGGCTGCCGGTCTCGACGACGGGTGGGCGGCGAACGCCAGGTCTGTACGGCCCGGCCTAACGCCTCCGCCACCTCCGGTAGCCGGTCGTCGGCCACCTCTCCGAGAAAGGCGACCGTGACGTGCAGGTTCGCCTGGTCGGCGAGACGTACGTTGACGCCGGTGTCGGCCACCGCGCCGACCCGGAGCCGACGAACCTGCGCCATCACGTCGTCCACCACCTCGGCGGGCGGGTAGATGGCGACGAAGAGCCGCACGGGTCGCCGCTCCGGGGGTCAGCCGGCCGGTCGACGGGGACCGGCGTGCGGGGTCCGGAGCACCAGACCAGCGGCCTCCAGTTCGCCTTCGACGCGTACCCGTTCGATCTCCCGGTCGACGCCGGTCAGCTCGCCCAGGTGCTCCGGTACGCCGAGGCGCTGGCTGGCCAGCCGGAGCCGGTCGTCGTACGCCTCCAGCAGCGCACGGTGCTCCGGCTCCGGCCCACCGGCGGCCTGCCCGCGTTGGTCGGCGAGGCGACGCAGGTCGGCGGCGAGCTGCTCGATGGTCGGGCCGCCGACCCGGTCCAACTCGGTCGGATCGACCCGGCCGCGCGTGTCCGCCTCGAACGCCCGGTCGAACCGGTCGAGCAGGCGTCGTTCCCGGCGCTCGGCGATCCGGCGCCCGAGGTGGTCGAGCAGCTCGTCCGCACAGATCAACGCGGCCACGACAAGGGGCAGGCACGCGGTAGCGAGTAGTGCCAGCGGCAGCGCGAGAGCATGCACGGTGGACACATCCTTTGACGCTAGGCGGTTGTTCAGCTTACCGCTACCGATTTGCCGGCATCGAACATTTCACTGTGTCGCCGTTCCCAGGACCGCCCGGAGTTGGTCGGTGCCGAGGAATCGCGCGTTCGGCAGTATCCGGTCACCTAACCAGAGGAGTACGACGTTCGGGGTCCGCCCGATCCGGGGCGGTGGGCGCATGCGCCCGCGACCTCGCCGATTGGGCCCCGCCTGGCTCTTGCGGGTCAGTTGCCGTCTTGCCACAGTTGCGGCCCTGGCTTGGTTTCTCGGTCTCCGCTGGGGACCAGGATGTGACCGGCCAGCCCGAGCGCCACGATCGCGGTGACCAGCAGCGGCGGCCAGCCGCCGGCCCACGGCAGCACCAGTAGCGGCACGACCTGCCAG
Source organism: Plantactinospora sonchi (assembly GCF_036422035.1). Taxonomy (NCBI): domain Bacteria; kingdom Bacillati; phylum Actinomycetota; class Actinomycetes; order Micromonosporales; family Micromonosporaceae; genus Plantactinospora; species Plantactinospora sonchi. The sequence goes on along the minus strand of NZ_JAZGQK010000020.1, from coordinate 133,992 downwards.
GCCACTCGCCGCCACGGTACGAGGGCGGAGACCAGCAGGGTGAACAGGACGCGGCCGAGCACGAACAGCGCCGGACCGCCGATGATCAGCACGAGCCAGCGCACCGGCGTCGTTCCGGTCGGCCGGTCGACGACCATCTCGAACGAGGCCGCCGTGGCGACCACCCCAGCCAGTAGCAACAGATGGGTGTACGGAGCCAGCCGCGCCGGCCGGCACATGTTGGAGCTGGCCCAGCCGGGGCGTGGGATAGCGGGCCGCCGCGGCGACCAGGTCGATCGTGATGGCGACGGTCCAGAGCGCCCAGTTCGGCTTGTTCGACAGCGCGCCGGCGCCCCAGAAGACGCCGGACACCATGAACCAGAACAGAAACCGGGTGGCCCGTTCCAAGGCCGTCCGGTGCGCCTGCCGGTACAAGGCGGTGATCAGGATGACGCCGCGCATCAGGTGCGTGCCCACGTACGACACCACGAAGAGCAGCAGGTGTCCGGTGGTGACCATCGGCAGCGCCACCGCCATCCCCACCGAACCGACCATGGCGATCATCAGGATGGCCTGGATCGGGCGCTGCTGCGGATCGTAGAACTCGGTCGTGGTCGCGGTGACCGACCAGGTCCACCAGATGGCTGTCAGCATCAGCAGCACCTTGGCGCTGCCGGACCAGGAGTGCTCTTCGGTCAACAGGGTCGACGTCAGCGCGAGGGCGGCCACGAAGACCACGTCGAAGATCAGCTCCAACAGCGTGGCCCGGGTCGACCCCTCCATCCGGCGCAACAGCGCCGCATTTTCCCCGGTGGTCATTCCCGGCCTCCCGCCGTGCCCCCCGAGGATTATCGGCGGCGCCGGCGCGACCCGTCACCGGATCGACGATTCCTCCCCGGCCGGCGTGGCAGGGGCTCACGCCGACGCGTGCACGGCCTGACGTGGCGGTGACTCGCCGCTGCGCCCAGGTATTACGAGAGGGCGGAGAGGCTGTCACAGGTCGGCGGAGTTGACCACGTAGAACCGGGGCAGTGGCAGGAGCCGCAACCGCAGCCGGGCCCCGTCGCGGTGCAGTTGCCAGGTCAGGGCGACACCGGCGGCGGCCATCGAGAGCAGCCCGCCGATCCAGATGCTCGCCCCGGCGCCGTACCGTTCGGCGATCCAGCCGATGATCGGCGCGCCGACCGGGTTGGTGCCGAGGAAGACCAGCACCCACAGGGCCATCACCCGGCCCCGGAAGGCGGCGTCGACGCCGAGTTGCACCCGCTGGTTCGCCGCCTGGGCGAAATAGACCATGAAGAACCCGGTCAGCGGCAGCAACGTCACCACCAGCCAGTACGTCGGCGCGAGCCCGACCAGGGTGCCGAAGAAGCCGGTCCCGATGGCGGCACCCAGCACGATGTAGACCGACGGCCGGCTGCGCCGGCCGCTGCCGGCCAGTGCGCCGCAGAGCGCGCCGACCGCGAGCGCGGTGGTGAAGAGGCCGAACGAGGCGGCGCCGGTGTCGAAGGTGGTCTTGGCCAGCGCCGAGAGGGTGAGCTGGAAGTTGAACAGCGCCAGCCCCATCACCGACATCACCGCCATCGGCAGCAGCAGGTCGGCGCGGCGGGCGACGTACCGCAGGCCGTCGATCACCCGGGCCGGTTCGCGTTCCCCGATCGGCGGCAGGTCCTCGCGGTGCAGTTCGGCGGCGCGCATCAGCACCACGCAGATCACCGGGGCGATCGAACTGAACGCGCTGACCATGAAGACCGGGCCGACGCCGAAGACCGCGATCGCCACGCCGGCGACCGCCGGACCGATGATCCGGGCCGAGTTGAACGTGGCGGCGGAGAGCGACAGCGCGTTGGGCAGCAGCGGCGTACCGACGAGTTCGGAGACGAAGGACTGCCGTACCGGGGTTTCGACCGCGTTCGCCACGCCGAGCAGGGCGGCGAAGACGAACACGTGCCAGAGCTGCACGAAACCGGTGATGACCAGCAGACTCATCCCGAGCGACAGCACGCTCCAGGTGGTGTTGGCGATCATCAGCAGGAAACGCTTGTCGTACCGGTCGGCGAGCCGCCCGGAGAGCAGGGTGAGCAGGAGCACCGGGGTGAACTGGCACGCGATCACGATGCCGAGCGCGGTGGCGTTGTTGTCCGAGAGGTCCAGGACGAGCCAGTCCTGGGTCGTGAACATCATCCACACACCGATCAACTTGATCAGCTGACCGGTGGCGAAGAGCCGGTAGTTACGGACCTTCAGGGACTGGAAGGTGGTGCTCAGCTTTGCCCGCACTCGGGGTGCGCCTCCTCGGGTCGTACGCGTCATCCGTGTACCCGGCGAGAGCGCCGGCTACCTGGCGGACGAAGCGGACCTGATGGACGCGCCGGTCAGTCGCGGGCCACCTTCTGCAGGATCTCGGCGGCCCGCCGCAGCACCTCACGGTCTTCCGGGGTCAGCTCGGTGAGCCGACCGGCCAGCCACTCGTTGCGGGCCCGGTCGAACTGGGCCAACATCGAGCGACCGGGGTCGGTCACCGCGAGAATGACCTGGCGACCGTCGGTCGGGTGGGGGGTGCGCTGCACGAGGCCGCGCTCCTCCAACTTCGCAACGATCTTGGTCATCGTCGGCGGCTGGACCCGCTCGGTGTCGGCCAGCTCACGGGGGGTCAGCGCGCCGGCCAGCTCCAGGCTGGTCAGCGCGGAGAGCTGGGTCCCCGTGAGATCGCCGACAGGGCGGGTCTGCCGTACCCGTCGGTTGAGTCGGGTGATCGCGTCACGCAGCACCGTGGCGAGCTGTGTCGCCGGCATGTGCTCTGCCATCACCGTCCACTCCGTCACGGTCGTTAGCCTAACTAATGAGCCAGGCTAACGACCACTCGTTATGACCACCGTCACCGCCGCCGGGCGGGGCTTGCGCAGCTAGAACAGTACGGTCTCGATCGGACCGCGCAGGAAGTAGAGCACAAAGAGTGCCGCCACCCCGTACAGCAGCGGGTGCAGCTCCCGGGCCTTACCACGGGCGATCTTGAGTACCACGAAGGTGATCACCCCGGCGCCGATCCCGTTCGAGATCGAGTAGGTGAACGGCATCAGCACGATGGTCAGGAACGCCGGGATGGCGATCTCGTAGTCGCTCCAGTCGATCGTCCGGACCGCCGTCATCATCAGGAAACCGACGATCACCAGCGCCACCGAGGCGGCCTCGAACGGCACCACCAGCACCAGCGGCGCCAGGAACATCGCCAGCAGGAACAGCCCACCGGTGACCAGGTTGGCCGCCCCGGTCCGGGCACCCTCCGCGACACCCGCCGCGCTCTCGATGTACGACGTGTTGCTCGACGTGCTCGCCGCACCACCCGCCGCCGCCGCGAGCGAGTCGACCAGCAGGATCTCCCGGGTACGCGGCGGCATCTTCTGCTCGTCGAGCAGGTTCCCCTCCTGGCCGACCGCGACCATCGTCCCCATGGTGTCGAAGAAGTCGGTGACCAGCAGGGTGAAAACGAACATGATCGCCACCAGCCAACCGGCCCGCTGCCAGGACCCGAGCAGGTCGAACTGGCCGAGCAGGGAGAGGTCCGGGGTGTCCACCACCGTCTCCGGCAGCGTCGGCACGTTGAGCGACCAGCCGGCCGGGTTCGGCTGCCCGTTCACGAACGACGGGCCGACCTTGGCGATCGCCTCGACCACGATCGCCAGCGCGGTCGAGGCGAGGATGCCGATCAGGATCGCGCCCCTCACCCGCCGTACCACCAGCACCAGGGTGATCAGCAGTCCCAGTACGAAGACCAACGCCGGCCAGGTGACCAGCTTGCCGCCGATGCCCAGCCCGACCGGCACGGTGGTGCCGGCGATGTCCGGCACCCGGCGGACGAACCCGGCGTCGACCAGGCCGATGATGGTGAGGAAGAGCCCGATCCCCACCCCGATCGCGGTCTTCAACTGCGTCGGCACCGACCGGAACACGGCGGTACGCAGCCCGGTCAACACCAGGATCGCGATGATCACGCCCTCGATCACCACCAGGCCCATGGCGTCGGCCCAGGTCATCTGCGGTGCGATCTCCAGCGCGACCAGCGCGTTGACGCCGAGCCCGGCGGCCAGTGCCAGCGGGAACCGGCCGACCACCCCCATCAGGATGGTCATCACCCCGGCGACCAGGGCGGTGGCGGCGGCGATCGCCGGAATGGCGAGCCGCTGGCCGTCCCCGTCGACGGCGTTGCCCAGGATCAGCGGGTTCAGCACCACGATGTAGGCCATCGTGAAGAAGGTGGCCAGACCTCCGCGCAGCTCCCGGCTCAGCGTCGAGCCACGGGCGGAGATCTCGAAGAACCGGTCGAACCCGTTGCGGGGGATCGGCCGGTCAGCCGGGGCGGCGGGGGTGGCCGCGACGTCGTCCATCGGGTCCTCGCAGGTGAGGGGTCAACTGCTGATCCGGGCATCGTGCCAGATCACCGGTTACCGGCAAAGACCTTCCCGGTTACCGTGCCGGGTCGGCCCGGCCGTACCCTTGGTTCCGTGTCCGACCAGCCGCGCCCGCCCGCCGCGCCGGCCGACGCGCCCCGCGACGCGCCGATCGCGCCGCTCGACCCGCCGATGGTGCCGTTCGCCGTCGCCGGCATCGTGGTCTTCGCGCTGGTCGGGCTGGTGCTGTTCCTCTTCTTCCGCGACTGGCTCATCGCGCACGACCACGAGAACTGGCTCTGGATCTGCTTCGCCGGGTTCCTGGCCGGCTTCCCGGGACTCGCCGTGATGCTCCGGCACGACGCCAACCGCCGGCGCCGACGCGCCGCCCGCTGACCTCCGCCGGGGTACGCCGGACGCCGACCCCGGGCGTGACGCCGAGCCCGTCCGGTGTCGCCGCTCAGCCGTGCCCGTACGGCTCCGCGGGCTCGCCCACCTCGACCGAGCCGGGAGCCCGGCTGACCGCGATCGCCTCGACCTCACTGTCGTCGTAGATCGTCGGCAGTTCGTCGACCGGGGTGTCGGCCACCTCGACCAGGGTCTCCGAGTGCGCCCCGCAGCCGTGGTCGGCACTGACCGCCCGGCCGTCGTCCGGGGCGAAGAAGTTGCCGCAGACCCCGAACGCCTGGCGCATCGCACCGGCCAACGGGAGGTAGAAGCCGCACGTCCCGCACCGGGCGGTACGCGGCGCGGCGACCGAGATCGGCGCGGTCGGGCCGTGGTCGCCGTCGTACCACCGCTGGGCGGTGTCGGCGCGCCCCTCCCGGGACATCACCCGGGGTCGGCCGAGGCCCAGCTCCCACGCGGTCTCCTCGACCGCCGGGTCGTCGGAGAGCAGGTAACCGGGGGCCAGCCGCTCGTCGTCCGCCGGGGTGGGCAGCAGGTCGCCGACCCCGAGGTCGCCCGGTTGCAGCCGTTCCTGCCAGGGCAACCAGCTCGGTGCCAGCATGGCGTCCGGGCCGGGCAGCAGGAACGTCTCGCAGACCGTGACCTGCCGGCTGCGCGGCACCCGGGTCACGGTGACCGCCCACCGCCAGCCCCGGTATCCGGCCAGCCGACACTCAAACAGATGGGTCACCAGACGGTCACCCTCGGCAATAGCCCCCAGGTGCTCGCCGACGTCGGCGGCCTCGACCTCGGTGATGCCGTCGCGCGCCACGTCGACGGCGCTGGCGCAGACCTGGTCGAGGCGGGCCGCGCGAGCAGTGCTGGTCCTGGTCACTCACCTATTCTTGCCTATCCTTGACGTCGGGTCGGCGGCACTCCCCGGCGCCGTTCAGGCAGAGATATCTCGGCACGGAACCGACGGTCACCGACCGAATGGGCAAGGATGGTGTTCATGCCGCTGTTCAGTCGCCCTGGGGGCTCCTTCCTGGGGCGCGTCGTCGGCACGGTCATCCGGGCCGTCCGGCTGCTGTTCCGGGGATCGCTGGGCAGCGTGCGCTGGACCGGCCGCCGGGTCGCCCGGGTCCGGGAGAAGGGCGCCGGCGGCGAGGCCGGCATGGTCCGGCTCTTCGATCTGCACGCCGCCTCCTGCGCCGGGGACACGCTGATCACGATCGGCCTGGCCGGAACGATCTTCTTCAACGCGCCGCTGGGCGAGGCACGCAGCAAGGTGGCGCTCTACCTGCTGATCACCATGGTGCCGTTCGCGCTGCTCGCACCGGTGGTCGGCCCGCTGCTCGACCACTTCCGGCACGGCCGCCGGTACGCCCTGGCGGCCACCATGCTCGGCCGGGCCTTTCTCGCCTGGCTGATCTCGGACTACATCCACGGCTTCGGCCTCTACCCGGCCGCCTTCGGGGTGCTGGCGCTCTCCCGGGCGTACGGGGTGGCCCGGTCGGCGGCGGTGCCCCGGCTGCTGCCGGAGGGGATCGGGCTCTCCCAGGCCGGCGCCCGGGCCAGCGTGTACGGCTCGATCGCCGGCGGCCTGGTGCTGCCGATCGGACTGGCCGCGTTCTGGTTCGGTCCACAGTGGCCGCTCCGGGTCGCCTCGGTGATCTTCCTGGTCGGCATGGTGATCGCCCTGCGGCTGCCGCCCCGGGCGGATTCCGACCCGCCGGAGACGGTGCCCCGTGCCTTCCAGGCGTTCCGGCTGCGCGGCAACCGGGAACGGGCGCTCAGTCGGGGTGGGCCGTCCGGCCGGCTGGTGATCTCCAGCCTGGTCGGCAGCGCCACGCTGCGCGCCCTGTACGGCTTCCTCCTGCTCTTCCTCGCCTTCGCGATCAAGGCCGGCGACCTGGACAGCCGCCTCTTCGGCCGGGAACTCGGCGACGAACTCGCCCTCGGGGTGGTCGGCGCCGGGCTCGGCATCGGGACCTTCCTGGCCACCGCACTCGGCACCCGGCTACGCATCCACCGCCCGGTGGTACTGCAGGCCATCGGCCTGGTACTGGTCGCCGGGGTCGGTATCGTCGCCACGCTCTGGTTCTCGCTCCAACTCGTCGCCCTGCTCTGCCTGGTCACCGCCATGACCAGCGGTATCGCCAAGTTGGCCGTCGACGCCACGATCCAGGAACGGGTCCGGGAGCGGCTGCGGGCGACCGCCTTCGCACACTCCGAGACGATCCTGATGCTGGCCTTCGTGGCCGGCGGCGCCCTGGGCCTGATCCCGGTCGACGGCCGGATCGGCATCGGCGTGCTGACCGGCCTCGCGGTGGTCGCCATGGTCTGGACCACGGCGGTCGCCACCCGGCTGCGCGGCGAACGGCTCTCCGGCCGGGCCATGCCCGACGCGGACCTGCCGGACGAGGCCCACCCCGACGACAGGCCGCCGGGCGGGCCGGCCGACGATGCCGGGGGCGACGTACCGCCGCCGGCCGGCAGCCGCCTCCGCGACGCCCGACCGGCCGAGGCCACCACCACCGTCGGCACCGACCGCCAGGCCGGCGGCGCCCGGACCGCCGACACCCGCGACCGTGGGACCCGGCCGGATGACACGCCGACCGCACCCACCCCCGCCGTCACCCCGGCGACCCGCGGCCAGTCCGTCGACCCGTCCGACGACCCTGACGACGACGAGGGGCTGGCGCCGCCGGGCTACCACATCTACCGGCCGTCCTCCGCCGTACCGGCGCCGGGACCGGGACCGGGCGACGAGGGCTCCCGCCGGGACGCCCGGGGAGGTCAGTAGTGAACGGCGGCATCCTGGTCGTCACGGCCGTCGGCGCCGAGGCGGACGCGGTCCGGGCCGGGCTGGTCGACGACACGGTGACGGTCGCGCCGGTCGGAGTGGGCCCGGCGGCAGCCGCTGCCGGTACGGCCCGACTGATCGCGCTGGCCGAGGCGGGCGGAACGCCGTACCGGGCGGTGGTCAGTGCCGGGATCGGTGGCGGTTTCCCCGGTCGGGCGCCGGTCGGCGGGACCGTGCTCGGCACCCGCAGCGTCGCCGCCGACCTCGGTGCCGAGTCGCCGGACGGCTTCCTCACCCTGGACGAACTCGGCTTCGGCGCCACCACCGCCCCGGCCGACCCGGCACTGCTCGACCTGCTCCGCACCTGCCTGCCGTACGCGGTCACCGGCACCGTACTCACCCTGGGCACGGTGACCGGCAGCGCGGCGACCACGGCCGCCCTGCTGGCCCGCTATCCCGACGCGGTGGCCGAGGCGATGGAGGGGTACGGCGTCGCGGTCGCCGCCGGCGCCGCCGGGCTGCCCTTCGCCGAACTACGGACCATCTCCAACCCGATCGGCCCCCGCGACCGGGCAGCCTGGCGGATCGGTGACGCCTTCGCCGCCCTCACCGCCGCCTTCGCCACCGTCGCGCCGAAGCTCTGACCAACCTTTTTCCGGCAGCTCCGACCGACCGTCTCCGGCCGGCCCGTGCGGGTACCCCGGTCCACGCACCCGGCGGCGACTCACACCCGGTCGTCGACCTTGGCGAACAACAGCCCGATCAGGGGCACGACCAGCAGGCAGCACTGCATGGTCTCGGCAAAGTTCAGGTCCGTCCACGTCGTGTTGTCGAAACCCGCCGGGTCGGCCGTCGACGGCACCAGAACGCCGGAGCAGAGCACGCCGGCACCGAGCAGTACGGTCAGCCCGAGCGTCAACCGGTACCGGCCGGCCGCCCACGGGTACGGGCCGAGCGGAGCGCCGAGCGTCGGGCCGGGCCGGGTGGCGGCCACCGGAGAAAGCCGCCGGATGCCGACCGGGACGTACCGGCCGGTGTCGTCGACCAGCACCGCGGCGTGGAACTCCTGCCACCGCGCCGGTGTCGTCCCGGGCAACCAGCACAGCCGTACCTCGCCGGGAAGATCCGCCCGTACCCGGTCGACCGGGAGTGAGTCGTCGAGATGGACGGTGCCGCTGGCCTCCGTACCGTGGAACTCGGCCGGCGTTGTCGTCTTCCCGGACGGCAGCCCGGACGCCGTCAGCCGGCCGGTGAGCACGATCGCCTGTGCCGTGCGGCGCAGCGCCCCGCGCAGTCGCGCCTAGGCCCGCCATCCGCCCGGCGGACCGGCCGCCCCCGCCCTGACCAGCACCAGCGCCGCCCCCGCCAGGAGGAACCAGGGAAACCAGCCGGGCCGGGGCGGATCCATCAGGTCGACCAGCCTGTCGCGGTCCGCGGAGAGGACCGCACCGGCGGTATGCCGCGACGGCGCGTACAGCACGTGGATGGTCTTACGGCGACGTGGGTCCCGGTCGAAGGAGACCTCCTCGGTGACCTGTCGACCGGGCCCGTCAGGCCGATTGAGCCGTACCGTCACCTCGGTCTGCCAACTCGGCCCGCTCCGGCCGCCGGACCGGCGGACGACCGGACCCATCGACTCGATGTTGACCTCCTGGACGACCGGATCGTGCCGCCGCAGTTCGGCCAGGCCAGGATGCCCGCCGGTGACGGCGAAGGGCAGGCTGAGCACACAGATCCCGCCGAAGACCAGTACGAGGTTGACGACGATCCGGCGTCGGGCCGGCCACCAGCCCCAGCCGTACGGTGGACCGTCGGCCGGATCGGCCCGGGTCGCCGCCCACCACCAGCCGGCACCGGCCAGCATCGCGACGCCGAGCGGCCCGAGCACCTCCGTGCGGGGCCAGCCCGCGGTCGGGTCGCCGAGCAGCAACCCGAGTACGGCGACCAACACCCCGGCCACGGCGGTCCCGCCGAGACCGACACGAAGCAGAGCGGCAGGGCGCACCACGCCAGCGTGACAACGATCCGCAAGCCCGTGGGGTGACGTAGCCAACGGGCCTGGGGGCGGGGCGGCGGCCGGGGCGGACGCGAGGTCTACGGTGAGGATCGTGGCGCTCTCCCTGGCGATCTCGCCCTGCCCGAACGACACCTTCGTCTTCCACGCCCTGGTGCACGGGCTGGTGCCCGGCGCCCCGCCGGTCGAGGTGACCTTCGCCGACGTGGACGTCACCAACACCGCCGCCGAACGCGGGGCGTACGACCTGGTGAAGGTGAGCTACGCGGCGCTGCCCTGGCTGCTCGACGACTACCACCTGCTGCCGTGCGGCGGAGCGCTCGGACGCGGCTGCGGGCCGCTGGTGCTGACCGGCAACGGATGGACGGGACACGGCGGCGACCCGGCCGACCTGACCGGGGCGACGGTGGCGGTCCCGGGTGACCGGACCACGGCGTACCTGCTGTTCCGGCTCTGGTCGGCGGCGCACCCGCCGGCGAAGATCGAGGTCGTCCCGTTCCACGAGATCATGCCCGGGGTGGCCGCCGGCCGGTACGACGCCGGTCTGGTGATCCACGAGGCCCGGTTCACGTACCACCGGCACGGGCTGACCGCGCTGGTCGACCTCGGCGAGTGGTGGGAGGGCGACACCGGGCTGCCGATCCCGCTCGGCGCCATCCTGGCCCGCAAGGGTGTCGTCGACCCGGACGCGGCGGCCGGCTGGATCCGCGACTCGGTCCGCCAGGCCTGGGCCGACCCGGCGGCGAGCCGCGACTACGTTCTGGCGAACGCGCAGGAGATGGAGCCCGACGTGGTGGACCAGCACATCGGGCTCTACGTCAACGAGTTCACCGCCGAGCTGGGCGACGACGGCCGGGCGGCGATCGACGCGCTGCTCGGTCGGGCCGCCGCCGCCGGGCTGACCCCGCCGATCACCGACCTGCCCGGCTGACGAGCGGTCCCCAGATCCGCAGCTCCGGACGAACGGTGCACCCGGCTGACGAGCGGTCCTCAGATCTCCAGTTCGCGGGCGACCGCGTGGACGAGCTGGGCCACGGTCTGGGCGGTCTTCTTGTCGGGGAACCGGCCCCGCGACAGCGCGGGCTGCACCTTGGCCTCCAGCACCTTGATCATGTCTTCGACCAGGCCGTGCAGCTCCTCCGCCGGGCGGCGGCGAAGCTCCGCCATGGACGGTGGCGCGTCCAGCAACTTCACGCCGAGTGCCTGCGCGCCGCGACGGCTGTCGACCACACCGAACTCGATCCGCTGGCCGCCCTTCAGGTCGGTGACACCAGCGGGCAGCGCGCCCTTCGGCAGGAACACGTCGCCACCCTCGTCACTGGTGACGAACCCGTATCCCTTGGCCGCGTCGTACCACTTCACTCGACCCGTCGGCACCTGTAGACCTCGACTCCCCTGAGATAACTGTCCTCACAAGGCTAGCGGCATCAACCGCCCGAGCGCCTGCGGGAATCCGGTCAGGTCGGCGAGCACCAGTTCGGCGCCGGCGGTACGCAGCTCGTCGGCGTCGCAGGGGCCGGTGGTGACCCCGATCCCGGGTATGCCGGCGGTCCGCGCCGCCACCATGTCGCCGACGTGGTCACCGACGTAGAGGCGTACGCCGTGTTCGGTCAACGCGGTCGCCTTGCCCTCGGCGAAGAGGTCACCGGCCAGCTCGTCGACCTCCAGTCCGACATGCTCCAGGTGCAGCCGGGCGAGTCGGCCGAGCTTCGAGGTCACCACCACCACCCGCAGCCCGTGGTCCCGGACCGCCGCCACCGCGTCCAACGCGCCGGGCAGCGGCCGTGCGGTGGTGACCGCGTACTCCGGATAGAGCGCCCGGTAGGTCCGGACCGCCTCCTCGACCCGCTCGGCCGGGAACCACCGGCTGATCTCCTCCCGCAGCGGTGGGCCGAGCCGGCTCACCACCAGGTCGGCGTCAACGTGCACCCCGGTCAGCTCGGAGAGCCTCCGGTAGGCGGCGGCGATGCCCGGGCGGGTGTCGAGCAGGGTCATGTCAAGATCGAAGCCGACGGCGGCGGGCGTGCTCACCCCGGCCATGCTGCCACCCGGCCGATCAGTCCGGCCGGACCGGGTACGGCGCTGATCAACCAGGTGGAACGAGCCGGACGACCGACGAGCATCACCGGCCCCCGGCCGGATAGCGTGGGAAGACGATGACCACACTCGCCGACCACCTGCGGGCCCTGCCCGACGAGGCGCTCGCCGCCCTGTTCCGGCTGCGTCCGGACCTCGTCGTACCGGTACCGACCGATCTGTCCGCTCTGGCGGTCCGAGCCCAGTCCCGGGTGTCGGTCGCCCGTGCCCTGGACGGGCTCGACGAGTTCACCCTGCGGATCCTCGACGCGGCCCGGCTGACCCGGGCCGGGGACGACGCCGAGACCTCGGTCGAGGCGATCGTCACACTCGTGCTCGGGGACACCACCGGCAACCGGCGCCGCGCCGAGCGGGCCGCCGCCCGTACCGCGATCGACCGGCTCCGCGCGCTTTTCCTGCTGTACGGGCCGGAGGACGCACTGCGGGTCACCGCCGGGGTGGACGAGGTCTGCTCGCCGTACCCGGCCGGGTTGGGCCGACCGGCGGCGGAACTGGACCCGGAGACGGCGGCCCTGGTCGCGGACCCGGCCCGACTGCGCCGCACCCTGCTCGCCGCCCCGCCGCCGGCCCGGGCGATCCTGGACCGGCTCGCCGCCGGACCCCCGGTCGGCACCCTGCCCGCCGCCCCGGCGCCCGGCACCGAACCGGTGAGCCCGGCCTCCTGGCTGGTCGAACAGAAACTGCTGGTACCGGTCCCCGAGACCGGTGGCGGTCCGGCCCGGCCGGCCGCGGTCGAGCTGCCCCGGGAGATCGGGCTGCTGCTGCGCCGCGACGCCGGCCCACTCGGACCACTCCGGGCCCAGCCCCCGACGGTGACCGGCCCGGAACGGGAGCCGAAAGCCGTCGACTCGGCCGGTGCCGGGCAGGCGATGGAGGCGGTACGGCACACCGAGGCACTGCTCGAACAGCTCGCCGGCGAGCCCGCCCCGCTGCTGCGTTCCGGCGGACTCGGGGTACGCGACCTGCGTCGGCTCGCCAAGGCCAGCGGACTCGACGAGCCGACCGCCGCGCTGCTGCTGGAGGTGGCGTACGCCGCCGGGCTGCTCGGTGAGGCGGACCTGCCCGGCGCCGCCACCACCCGTACCGGCGCCGACCAGCAGGTCCTTCCCGCCGCCGGCTACGAGGGCTGGCGGGACGGCTCGCTGGCCCACCGCTGGGAACACCTGGCCCGGGCGTGGCTGACGATGACCCGCCAGGTGGGGCTGGTCGGCCAGCGCGACGACCGCGACCGGGTGATCACCCTGCTCTCCCCCGAGGCGGAGCGGGCCGGTGCCCCCGCCGTCCGGCGGGCGGTGCTCGGGGTCCTCGACGACCTGAACCCGGGGACCGCGCCGGCCCCGGACGACGTGGTCGGGCTGCTCGCCTGGCGGGCCCCCCGACGCAGCCTCGGCCGGGAGGCGGGACAGCGGGAGGTGCTGACCGAGGCGGCGCTGCTCGGCGTCACCGGGCTCGGCGCCCTCACCTCGTACGGCAAGCTGCTGCTCGCCCAGTGGGCGGCCGGCGACACCCGACTCACCGAGGCCGGTGACGACCCGCTCGGCGTACGGCCGGACGCCGACGGCGCGGCCGGTGGCGGGTCACCCGCGGTCCGGGCGCTGGACGCGCTGCTGCCGGCCCCGGTCGACCACTTCCTGGTCCAGGCAGACCTGACCGTGGTGGTACCCGGGCCGCCGGAACCGGGCCTGGCCGCCGAACTCGCGGTGGTCGCCGAGCCGGAGTCGGCCGGCGGGGCCAGCGTGCACCGGGTCACCGCGGCGAGTGTCCGGCGCGCCTTGGACGCCGGGTACGCCGGCGAGGACCTGCAGGCGCTCTTCCGGCGCCGGTCCCGGACCCCCGTACCGCAGGGGTTGACGTACCTGATCGACGACATCGCCCGGCGGCACGGCGGGCTGCGGGTCGGCTCCGCCGGGGCGTACCTGCGCAGCGACGACGAGGCGCTGTTGACCGAGGTGCTCGCCGACCGCCGACTCGCCGTGATGGGACTGCGTCGACTGGCGCCGACCGTGCTCACCACCCCGCACCTGGTCGGGCGGCTGCTGACCGCGCTGCGCGAGGCCGGGTACGCCCCGGTGTCCGAGGACGCCAGCGGCGCGACCGTACTGACCCGGGTGAAGGTGCGGCGGGCACCGGCCCGGGGCTCGGTGGCGAACCGGGTCACCGATCCGCTGGCCACTCCCCGGCTGACCACGCCCCGGCTGCTCGGCATCGTCGAGCAGGTCCGCCGGGGCGACGCCGCCGCCCGGGCCGCCCGCCGTGCCCCGACCACCGTCCGGGGTGCCGGTCGGCCGGGCGGCACCGGGCCGGCGCTGCCCTCGGCGCATGCCCACAGCCAGGCGCTGGCGGTGCTGCAGCAGGCGGTCCGGGACAAGGCCCTGGTCTGGGTCGGGTACGTCGACGCGCACGGCGCGACCGCGTCCCGGCTGGTCCGGCCGGTCTCGATCGGCGCCGGTTACCTGCGGGCCGAGGACGAACGCACCGAGATGCTGCACACCTTCGCCCTGCACCGGATCACCGCCGCGGTCCTCGACGAGTGACAGCAGCTGTTAGGAAGGGCCCCTTCCCATACAAGAAGCGATAGGAAGGGGCCCTTCCTAACGGCTCAGGGGCGGCGGTTGCGTCGTACCGTGCCGATCACGGAGACGATCAGCAGCAGGGTGAAGGCGGCGCCGAGCCCCTCGCCGAGCGATTCGACGAACCCCTGCTGCTGCACCAGCCAGCCGAAGAGCACCCAGATCGCCAGCAGCACCGCGACCGTGGCGTACGCCAGCACCGTGACCAGCGACACCGGTTCCGGCGGCGTGACGGGGTCGGTGGACGGGACGGCGGCCGGGGGCAGCGTGCCTGCGGTCGACGGATCGACCGGAGGGGCGGCCGGAGGATCTGTCTCGGGTCGCACCTCGCCGTCAACCGTCATCTGGCGCCCTCCCACCGGTTCGTTCCCCGTCCAGACTCGCATCCACCCGCCGGTTGCGACAGGGCATGGCGGGTAATAGTGCCCGCGTGCCGGGGCCGCCGGCCCAGGTGCCTGGGAACGGGTCGCCGGCCCGGGTCCCCCGGGAACGGGCCGCCGGCCCAGAGGTGCCAGGGGAGGCAACGGGCGGCCGGCCCGGGTGCCCCGGGAACGGGCGGCCGGGTCAGGTGCCGGGGCGGCGGCCGATGACGTGGACCCGGGTGCCGACCTTGCCGAGTTCCCAGAGCCGGCGGGCGTCGCTCGGGAGCAGGTTGACGCAGCCGTGCGAGCCGATCGACTTGTCGTGCAGGTAGGTGGTGGTCTGATGGAAGCCGATCCCGCCGACGAAACGCTGCCAGTACGGCAGCCACACCTCGTACGGGTCCGACCACTCCTTCACGTTCCGGAAGTTGATTCTGTACGTCCCGGACGGGGTCGCGTACCCCGACATGCCGGTACGGGTGACCGTCGGCGGGACGACCACCCGACCGTCCCGGATCGCCCAGACGGTCTGCCGGGTCAGGTCGACGCAGAACGTCGTACCGGAACCGGCCCGGCACCGGTCGGTGTCGGTCTCGGCCAGTCGGCGGGCGACGTCGGCGGTGGTCGGGCCGGCCCGGCCGTGCGCAGGCCGGATGTCGTACCGGCGCTGGAACCTCTTGATCGCCTCGCAGTCGGCGGCCGACTGCCGGCCGTCGACGGTGACCCTGCCGAAACCGCCGAGTTGGGCGAGGTGCCGCTCGACCTCGCGCTGCCGCTCGCCCTGCGGGCAGCCGGACGGCGGCTTCGAGGTCGGGGTCCGGGTCGGGGCCGGTGGCCGGGTGGTCGTCGCGGTCGGCGAAGGCTCGCCCTTCTTCCGGTCCGAGTCGTTCTTCTCCTGGTCCGAGTCGTCCTTCTTCCGGTCCGGCGTGGGCGGCGCGCTCGCCCCCGTTGCGTCCTCCACGTCACCGGCCGGCCGGAGCCCGCCGGCTCCCGACTGGTCGGTCTGCGGATCAAACGCGCACGCACCGACGCCGAACAGGGTGACCGCCACCAGAGCGACAAGACGGGTGCCGAAATGTGCGGATACCATCTGGTCCTCCCCAGAAGCCGTCGAGAGCTAGACGCACGGGAGTACCGGTTCGGTTGCGCCGGGTGAAGAAATTTTCCGCCCTGTTTTCCGAGTGCAACACTGGAGGGTCGGCGCGGGGGCGTCCGACCTGCGACGGAAGGATGTCGATGTGAGCGGCGGACCACTGATCGTGCAATCGGACAAGACCCTGCTGCTGGAGATCGACCACCCCGACGCGAAGGACTGCCGGATGGCCATCGCCCCCTTCGCCGAGCTGGAACGCTCGCCGGAGCACGTGCACACCTACCGGCTGACCCCGCTCGGGCTCTGGAACGCGCGGGCCGCCGGGCACGACGCCGAGGGCGTGGTCGACGCCCTGCTGAAGTTCTCCCGCTACCCGGTGCCGCACGCCCTGCTGGTCGACGTCGCCGAGACCATGGACCGGTACGGGCGGCTGCAACTCGTCGCCCACCCGACCCACGGCTTGGTGCTGCACGCCCTGGACCGGCTGGTGCTGATCGAGGTCGCCAAGAGCAAGAAGCTCGCCGGCATGCTCGGCGGCAAGGTCGACGACGACACGATGATCGTGCACCCGTCCGAGCGCGGCCGGCTCAAGCAGGCGCTGCTCAAGCTCGGCTGGCCGGCCGAGGACCTGGCCGGGTACGTCGACGGCGAGGCGCACGCGATCGACCTCGACACCGCCGCCACCGACGGACGACCCGGCTGGGAGCTGCGGTCGTACCAGCGGGAGGCGGTGGAGCAGTTCTGGGCCGGCGGGTCGGGCGTGGTGGTGCTGCCCTGCGGTGCGGGCAAGACGCTTGTCGGTGCCGCCGCGATGGCGGAGGCGAAGGCGACCACCCTGATCCTGGTCACCAACACCGTCGCCGGCCGGCAGTGGAAGCGGGAACTTGTCGCCCGCACCTCGCTGACCGAGGAGGAGATCGGCGAGTACTCCGGAGAACGTAAGGAGATCCGGCCGGTCACCATCGCGACGTACCAGGTGCTGACCGCCCGGCGCGGCGGCGCCTTCACCCACCTGGACCTGTTCAACGCCCGGGACTGGGGACTGGTGATCTACGACGAGGTGCACCTACTGCCGGCGCCGATCTTCCGGTTCACCGCCGACCTGCAGGCCCGCCGCCGGCTCGGCCTGACCGCCACCCTGGTCCGGGAGGACGGCCGGGAGGGCGACGTCTTCTCGCTGATCGGCCCGAAGCGGTACGACGCGCCGTGGAAGGACATCGAGGCGCAGGGCTGGATCGCCCCGGCCGAGTGTGTCGAGGTACGGGTCACCCTGACCGACGCCGAACGGATGACGTACGCGGTCGCCGAGCCGGAGGAGCGCTACCGGGTGGCCGCGACGGCCCGGACCAAACTGCCGGTGGTCCGGGCCCTGGTGCGGCGGCACGCCGGCGACCAGGTGCTGGTCATCGGCGGCTACATCGACCAGCTGCACGAGTTGGGCGAGACCCTCGACGCGCCGATCGTGCAGGGTTCGACGACGAACAAGGAGCGGGAACGGCTCTTCGACGCGTTCCGCGCCGGTGAGCTGCGTACCCTGGTCATCTCCAAGGTCGGCAACTTCTCCATCGACCTGCCGGAGGCGGCGGTGGCGATCCAGGTCTCCGGCACCTTCGGCTCCCGGCAGGAGGAGGCGCAGCGGCTCGGCCGGGTGCTCCGGCCCAAGGCGGACCGCCGGCAGGCGCACTTCTACACCGTGGTCTCCCGGGACACCATCGACACCGAGTACGCCGCCCACCGGCAGCGCTTCCTCGCCGAGCAGGGATACGCGTACACGATCGTCGACGCCGACGACGTACTCGGGCCGCCGCTGCCGAGCGTCGACTGACCAGGGTCACCCCGGTCGGCGGGGCGAGAGCGGGCTGGCGGGCGAGAGCGGGCCGGCTCAGCGGGACGGGAGTTCCGGGCCGTGGTCGAGGAGGTCGATCAGCAGGTCGCCGTACTCCTCGATCCGGTCCAGCACCTCGGCGGCGGGGAACTGGCGGACGGCGCCCGCCTCCCCGTCGGCCGCGGCCTCCACCTCGGCCCAGGTGACCGGGGTGGAGACCGACGGGTTCGGCTGGGCCCGCAGCGAGTACGCCGTCACCGTCGTCTTCGCCGCGTTGTTCTGGCTCCAGTCGATGAAGATCTTGCCGGGGCGGAGCCGTTTCGCCATCTGAGCGGTGATCAACTTCGGTGCCTCGCGGGCGAGTTCCTCGGCGACCCGGTGGGCGTAGCCGGAGACGACATCCGCCGACTGCCGTCCGGAGACCGGGCAGCAGAGCTGCATCCCCTTCTTGCCGGAGGTCTTCGGATAGCTGGCGATGCCGTCGGCGGCGAGGCGTTCCCGGAGCAGCAGCGCCACCCCGCAGCACTCGACCAGCCCGGCCGGGGCACCCGGGTCCAGGTCCATCACCATCAGGTCCGGGTCGGCGCCGACCTGCCACTGCGGGGTGTGCAACTCCAGGGCGGCGAGGTTGGCCAGCCAGACCAGGGTCGGCAGGTCGTCACAGACGACGTAGTCGAGCATCTCCCGGCCCTTGGTGGAGCCGGGCGCGGGCAGGGTCTCCAGGCGTACCCAGTCCGGGGTGCCGGCCGGGGCGTTCTTCTCGAAGAAGGAGTTGCCGTCGACGCCGTTCGGGTAGCGGATCCGGGTCAGCGGCCGGTTCCGCAGGTGCGGCAGCAGCGCGTTCGAGATCCGGGTGTAGTAGTCGATCACCTCACCCTTGGTGAACCCGGACGCCGGGTACAGCACCTTGTCCAGATTGGACAGCTCCAGGTCACGTCCGTCGACCTCGACCCGGACCACCCGCCGCTCAGCCGGCATCGCTGACCTCCCGTCCGGCAGGGAACACGGTGCGCTCAACCGGCATCGTCGACCTCCGCCGCCGTCTTGTCGGTACGCAACCGGCGGATCCGGGGAAACCGCAGCCGGCCGTCCGGGGTCCGCTGGCCGTACTTCACCTCCACCACGACCTCAGGTCGTACCCAGATCGCGCCCCGGGCATCCTCCCGGGGTACCCGATCGACGAACGGGGACGCCGCCGCCCGCAGCGGCTCCAGGACGGCCAGCAACTCCCGCTCGATCGCCGCGCCGATCCCGCCGCCGACCCGGCCCCGGTAGACCAGGCCGCCGTCCGGCGCCGGCACCCCGACCAGCAGGCCACCGATCCGGCGTACGCCGGGACGCCAGCCACCCACCACGAAGTCGGCGGTGATCTCCAGTTTCACCTTGACCCAGTCCGGTGACCGGACGCCGGGGCGGTAGGCCGAGTCGAACCGTTTGGCGACCACGCCCTCCAGGCCGTGCTCACTGGCGGCCTGGTAGGTGGCGACGCCGTCGGGAAAGACCGGCGGCACCGCCCAGCGGCTCCCGGCGAGCCCGAGTTCCTCCAGCGCCGCCCGCCGTCGCCGGTACGGCCACCCGGTCAGATCCTCCCCGTCCCGGCGCAACAGGTCGAAGATCATGTACGTCACCGGCAGGCTCGCCGCCAGCCGGGCGGCCCGGTTCGGCTCCCGCACGTGCATCCGCTCGGCGAGGGCGGTGAACGACGGCTGCCCGCTCTCGGTCAGCACCACCACCTCGCCGTCGAGTACCGCCCCGGCCAGTCCCCGTTCGGTGAGCTGCGCGCCGAGCGGCGCGAGTTCGGGATACGCGGCGGTGATCTGGACCCCGGAGCGGGCGTACAGCCGCAGTTCGCCGGGGCCCGCGAAGTCGCCGATCGCCCGGACCCCGTCCCACTTGAACTCATGCCCCCAGCCGGGGCCTGTGGGCAGCTCCCCGGTGCTGGCGAGCATCGGCTTGACCGGCGGGCCGGGCACGATCCTCACTCTAGGACCACACCGAAAGCCTCGCGTGGCGATTCGATCGATGCGATTCTGGTCCACAACGGCAGTGTTCGGTACGCCGTGGACGGGTAGTACCGGCTGGTCAAGGGGGTTCTTTCACTCGGTCGGGTGAATCTGGCGCCCGGATGGGGGTAGGTGCGGTCATGCGGGCTATCTGGCGCGGCGCGGTCTCGTTCGGGCTGGTCTCCATCGGGGTCCGGGTCTACTCGGCGACCGAGGAGAAGGACATCCGCTTCCACCAGGTGCACCGCACCGACGGCGGCCGGATCAAGTACAAGCGGGTCTGCTCGGTCGACGGCGAGGAGGTCAGCTACGACGACATCGCCAAGGGGTACGACATCGGCGGTGGCGAGATGGTCATCCTCACCGACGAGGACTTCGCCGAGCTGCCGTTGAGCACCTCGCACGCGATCGACGTACTGGAGTTCGTGCCGGCGGAGCAGGTCGACCCGATCCTCTACAACAAGGCGTACTTCCTGGAGCCGGAGAGCGCCGCGACCAAGCCGTACGTGCTGTTGCGGGACGCGCTGACCGACTCGGAGCGGGTGGCCATCGTCAAGGTGGCGCTGCGGCAGCGTGAACAGCTCGCCACGTTGCGGGTCCGCGAGGGTGTGCTGCTGCTCAACACGATGCTCTGGCCCGACGAGATCCGCCAGCCGGGCTTCGGCTTCCTCGACGAGAAGATCACCGTACGGCCGCCGGAGCTGGCGATGGCGAGTTCACTGATCGACTCGATGGCCGGCGAGTTCGAGCCGGACGTCTTCACCGACGACTACCGGGCCGCGCTGCAGGAGGTCATCGACGCCAAGGTGGAGGGGCGGCAGGTGGTGCAGCCGGAGGAGGTCGAGGAGGCGCCGGCGGCCGCGATCGACCTGATGGCCGCGCTGCGCGCCTCGGTGGACCGGGCCCGGGCGGCCAGGGGCGAGGCGCCGGCCGGCGGCGGGGCCGGCAAACCGACCCCGATCTCGGCGGCGAAGTCGGCGAAGCAGGCCGCCGCTGCGAAGAAGGCCGGGGAGAAGAAGGCGCCGGCGAAGAAGGCGGTCGGCGAGTCCGGCGGTGGAGGCGGCGCGGCGAAGAAGACCGCCGCGAAGAAGACCGGCGCTGCGGCGAAGTCGGGGGGCGCGGCGAAGTCCGGTGCCAAGAAGGCCGCCCCGGCGAAGAAGAGCACCGCCGCGAAGAAGACCGCCCGCAAGTCGGCCTGACCCGCTGCGGTCCGGCGTCGCCGGCTGCCACCCACGGTCCGGCGTAGCCGCCGGTCAACGAGGCCGGGTTGTCGCCGTGCCCGGTGCCGGGTCACGGCGCCAACCGTTCGGTCGGGGAGGGCTCAGTACGCCGGCGGCACCCCGAACGGGTACGCCACCGGCGGCGGGTCGGCGTGGTGCGCCGCGCAGTGGGCGGCCCGGGGGCCCGGGCCGGTGAGTGGCGGCAGGTAGCTGGTCAGCGTCGCCAGTCCGGCGGCGGTCGCCACCGCGCTGGACTCGATGTCGAACTCCACGATCGCCCGGGTGAACGGGTTGCGGGCGTTGGTCAGTCGTACCGCGTTCCGCCAGGCCTGCTCACGCCAGCTGACGAGCAACCCGAGAACCACCTCCGGTGGGATGCCGACGTCGAAGCCGTCCGGGTCGTACCGGGCGATCAGTTCGGCGAGCAGCGGGTCCACCAGTTCGGCGAGGATCTGGTTGACCCGGTCGTGGTCGGGCTTGCGGCTGGTGCCGTCCGGCCTGGTCAGGCCGACCTGCGCCAGGACGTACGGCAGGTCGCGGTTGATGTGCGCGCTCATGCCCAGCATCAGGTCGCCGGCGCCGGTGAGCCGGCGGTCCCGGGCCGCGTCGAGGGCGGCGAGCCAGGCTGCCGGTACCGCCGAACGCCGGCCGGCGGCCCAGTCGTCGTACGCCCGGTAGTAGTACTCGGCGAAGAGCGCGCCTTCCCGGTTGACCCACCGGTTGTCGGTGAAGATCCCCTGGTCGCGTCCCCACTTGAAGCCCTGGGTGGTACGCAGGTACGCCAGGGTGAAGGTGGTGTGGTGGGCGCAGGCCCGGCCGAGGCCGGCGAACCGTTCGCCCAGCTCGCTGATGGTGCCGTCGACACACTCGGCGCCGCCCTCCGGGCAGGTCTCCGGTACCTCGACGGCCCGGACCACCGACGCCGACGACGGCGTGGGAGACGGGTCGGCGTACCCGGGTGGGGCGACCGCGACGACGCCGACCGTTGCCGACGCGGCCGCCACCAGAGCTCGGATCCCGATCAGTCTTCGCATCTCAGCCCCCTGTTGACAATGATCGACACCAATGTCGAACATCATCTCGGACCTGAGTGAACAGTCAGTAATCTTGGTCCGATACCCGACTGAGTCCGGCACCGGCGGCCGGCCCGACTCCGGTTCACATCCGGGTGTAGGTGCTGATGGTGACGCCCTCGGCGAAGCTGCGGCTGTCGGTCGGCGCGAACCGGACCGGTCCGAAGGCGGCGTCGAACATCGGGATGCCGGCGCCGGCGACGATCGGGCTCCGCTTGACGATCAGTTCGTCGATCTGGTCCAGCAGCGCGCCGGCGAGCTTTCCGCCGCCGACCAGCCAGATGCCGCCGCCGTCACGCCGCTTCAGGTCCCGGACGAAGCCGGCGGGATCGCTGGCGACGATCTCCACCTCAGGATCGGTCGAGGTCAGGGTGGTCGAGAAGACGTACTGGCGCAGTTGCGGGTACGGGCTGGTGACACCGATCTCCAGTGCGGGCTCGTACGTCCCGCGCCCCATCACCAGGGTGTCGAACCGCTTGTTGGGCACCCCGGTCAGGCCCAGCGGCTCCCGGGCGTGCCCGGGAATCGTCTCGGGGAATTCGGTGAGGATCTCCGCCGCGAACTCCCCCTCGAACGGGAAGAAGTCGAACTCCCCGTTTGGGCCGGCGATGAAGCCGTCCAGGGTGACCGCGACGTAGTAGGTCAGTTTTCGCATGCGGTTCCGATCATCAGGCTTAGCACTCCGGATGAAGTACTGTACTTGCAGTGATTTGAAGTTAGTACTGTACTTGCAGTGGTGTCAAGTGACCTACCTGGAGACCGCCATGCGCCAGAACCCTGCCCGCCGCACCGCGCTGCTCGACGCCGCCATCGAGGTCCTCGCCCGGGAGGGGTCACGCGGGCTGACCCTGCGGGCCGTCGACACCGAGGCGGGCGTACCCACCGGCACCGCGTCCAACTACTTCGCCAACCGGGCACAGCTGCTGGGGCAGGTGCTGGGGCGGACCCGCGAACGACTCACCCCGGACCCGGCCGACATGGCCGAAACCATGGCCGCCCCGCCCGACCACGCCCTGGTCCGTACGCTGATGCGGCAGCTCGTCGAGCGGATGCGCCGGGAGCGCAGTGTCCACCTGGCCATGTTGGAACTGCGCCTGGAGGCGACCCGACGCCCCGAACTGCACACCGAGCTGGCCCGCTTCTCCGCCGAGGAGTTGGAGAGCAACGTACGGTTCCACCTCGACGCCGGGCTGCCCGGTGGGCGTACCGGGGTGGTGCTGCTCTACCTCGCCATGCTCGGGCTGATCATCGACGACCTCACCGTGCCCGACCTGCTGGCGCCGTACCCGCTCGACGAACTGATCGGGACCATGGTGGACCGCCTCCTGCCGGACGCCTGACCGGCCGGGAGGTGTCGCGACGCGGGTCGGGCCGGCGCCCTGAACCGCACCGGCCGATGAGGCAGGATGGAACCGTGGTGGACGCGGTGATCTTTGACCTGGACGGCGTGCTGGTGGACTCCGAGCCGGTCTGGGAACGCGTCCGCCGACGGTACGTCGACACCCGGGGCGGCCGGTGGCAGCCCGACACCCAGCGCCGGCTGATGGGGATGAGCACCGGCGAATGGGCCGCCTACCTGCACGACGAGCTGGGCGTGGCCGGCCCGCCGGAGCAGATCGCCACCGACGTGGTCGAGGAGATGGCCGACGAGTACCGGCAGCACCTGCCGGTCATCGACGGTGCCGTCGAGGTGGTCCGTCGACTCGCCGGCCACTGGCCGCTCGGCCTGGCCAGTTCCTCACCGACCCGGCTGATCGAGGTCGCGCTGGCCGCCACCGGACTGACCGACGCGTTCCGGGTGACCCTCTCCACCGAGGAGGTGCCCCGGGGCAAACCGGCCCCGGACGTCTACCTCACGGTCGCCGGGCGGCTCGGCGTACCGGCCGGCCGGTGCGTCGCGGTCGAGGACTCCAGCAACGGGGTACGGTCGGCCGCCGCCGCCGGGATGCGGGTGGTGGCGGTGCCGCACGGGTCGTACCCGCTGGACCCGGATGCCGAACAGCTCGCCGCGCTGATCATCGGCGACATCACCGAACTGACCGAGGAGAACGTGCCGCCGGCCCGGTCGCCCCGGATCGTCGAGATCTCCTGGGGCCGGATGGTGGTCGACGAGGTCGGCGAGGGCAAGGACTTCAAGCTCTGGCCGGGCGGCGGCCGGCCGTGGGACTGGACCGAGACCGGCACCCGGCACGAGCCGGGCATCCAGCCCGCCGACGTCGAGGAACTGCTCGCCAACGGGGCCACCCGGGTGGTGCTCGCCGAGGGCTTCGAGGGACAGCTGCGGGTCGACCCGGCCACCCTGCGCTTCCTGGCGGAACGCGGCGTCGAGGTGCAGGTCGCCCGGACCGACCAGGCGGTCGAGATCTACCACACCCTGGCCGTCGCGGCGGAACCCGTCGGCGCGCTCATCCACTCCACCTGTTGAACCGGCCCGGCCTCACTCCGGCAGCAGCAGCACCTTGCCGGTGGTACGCCGCCCCTCCAGGTCGGCGTGTGCCCGGGACACGTCGCTGAGCGGGTACGTCCCGCCGACCCGTACGGTCAGCCGCCCCTCGGCGACCCAGCCGAACACGTCGGCGGCCCGCTTGAGCAGCTCGTCCCGGGTGGCGATGTGCGCCGGCAGACTCGGCCGGGTCAGATAGAGCGACCCGCCGGCGGCGAGCCGCGCGGTGTCGAACGGTGGCACGTCCCCACTGGACGCGCCGTAGAAGACCAGCAGGCCCCGGCGACGCAACGCGGCCAGGCTGTGGTCGAAGGTGGTCCGGCCGACGCCGTCGTACACCACCGCCGCGCCGGCTCCCCCGGTGACCTCGCGGACCACGTCGAGGAAGGTGTCGTACCGGGCGACGTGGTCGGCGCCGGCCTGGCGGGCCAGATCGCCCTTCCTGTCGGTCGAGGTCGTGCCGATCACGGTGCCGCCGCGCAGCTTGACCAACTGGGTCAGGAGCAGCCCGACCCCACCGGCCGCCGCGTGCACGACCACCGGATCGCCGCTCGCCACCGGGTAGCTGGTGTGCGACAGGTAGTGCGCGGTCATCCCCTGCAGCATCACCGCCGCCGCGTTCCTGGGATCGACCTGCGGCGGCACCGGCACCGCCCGGTCGGCCGGCACGGCGATCCGGGTGGCGTAACTGCCCGGTACGTCGGCCCAGGCGACCCGGTCCCCCTCGGCGAAGCCCTCCACGTCCGGCCCGACCGCCAGTACCGTGCCAACGCCCTCCTGGCCGGGCACCGCCGGCAACTCGCCGCCGTACGGCGGGGTTCCCTGGCGTTGGTAGACGTCGGCGAAGTTGACCCCGGCGGCGCTGACGTCGACCAGGAGCTGGCCGGGACCGGGCTCCGGATCGGGGACCTCCACGACCTCCAGGACCTCCGGTCCGCCGTTCCGTCGCATCAGCACTGCCCGCATGGGCCCATCCTCGCCGCCGGGTCACCTCCGCACCGGCTTTCCGGCGATCAGCACCGGATCAGGGGGCGGGCGACCCCGCGTCGTGCTGGGCCCGGGCCGCCTCGATGACGGGCTGGTGGGCCACCGCCCACTCGCCGAGCGCGAGCACCAGCGGCAACAGCGAACGCGCCAGGTCGGTCGGGGCGTACTCCACCCGGGCGGCGACGCCGGGGCGGGCGGTCCGGCTGGCCAGCCCGTCCCGGACCAGGTTCCGCAGCGTACGGGTCAACATCCGCCGGCTCAGCCCGGGCACCGCGCGGTCCAGCTCGTTGAAGCCGTACGGGCGCTGGCTGAGCAGGGCGAGCACCAGCAGGCTCCACTTGTCGCCGACCCGCTGCAGGACGTCCTTCGCCGAGCAGGCCGCCCGGTCGGCAGGGGTGACCGGAACCCGGATCGCGACACCCGCCGCTGTCGCCGTACCCGGGGAGTCGCCGTGCTCAGGGGACATTGATGTGCCTTCTTTCGCCGTCCGCCGTCTCGCCGAAGGATCAGCGTATCCACAGTGCGGCGGAGGGGACGACGGATGAGAACCGTGGTGATCACGGGTGGTACCGGTGGCATCGGTCGGGAGCTGGCCCGGCGGCTGCTCGCCTCCGGCGACCGGGTGGTCGCGGTGGGCAGCGGCGCCGCCCGGGGTGCCGCCCTGCGGGCCGACGCGGCCCGACTGGCGGCCGAGGATCGGCTCGACCTCCACCAGGTCGACCTGGGTTCGGTGGCCGCGACGAGGGGGTTCGCCGAGGAGCTGCGCCGCCGGTACGACGTCGTCGACGCCCTGGTCCTCGGCGCCTTTCGTTACCACCCCGGCCGGACCGAGACCGGCGAGGGTTTCGAACGGACCTTCGCGCTCTACGTCCTGAACCGGTTTCTCCTGCCCGAGTTGCTGCGGGAGCCGCTGGCCCGGGCGACCCGGCCGGTGATCCTGAACCTCTGCGGGACGGGTGGTCCGCCGGCCGGCCGGATCCACTGGGACGATCTTCAACTGCGACGGCGGTACGGCGGCCTCCGGGCCACCATGCAGGGCGCCCGGGCGAACGACCTGCTCGGCGTCGCCTTCGCCGCCCGGTACGCGCACACCACCATCCGGTACGTGCTCTACAACCCGCTCTTTGTCGACACCGGACTGGCCGAGCCGTTCCGGCAACCGGTCCGGACCCTGGTCAGGGTCATGGCGAGGCTTTTCGCCGCCCGGGTCGAGCAGGCGGTTCCGCCGCTGCTCGACCTGTTGGCCGAGCCGCCCACCCGGCCCCTGACCGCCCTGCGCCGGGGCAGTCCGGTCGATCTGGCCCGGCCCGGTTTCGACCCGCACAGCGCGCAGCGGTTGTACGGCGTCCTCGGCGAGCTCACCGCCGCCCACCTGCCGGGCTGACCGGTCCGCCTCCGGCCGGCCGGTCGACCCGCCGCGTCCCGGGCGGGCGGCTGTCGGCTATCCGTCAGGGTCGTCCCGGCCCACCCTGGGTACGACTTCCCGGGGGGTCAGCTCGGCCCGTCCGACCCTGCGGATCCGGGGTCGGACAGGCGTGCCGGGCAGGCGGATCGCGGTCCGGCACCGGCGCCCGGTACGGCTGCGGGCCGGTCGGCGCCCGTCCCGCGGGTTCGACGTACGAATAATCCGAGATATTTCCACATATCACTTACCTCGGCGTCAAATCTGTTGCTCTAGGTAGTTATCTGCTTACGATGCCCGTCGGAGCAGACCTACCGGAGGAGGTAGCTGGCCAACTCGGCCTGCCGGTCATCGGCCCGTCAGTACCTTCATGAGCAGCGAGAACGGTCAACGGTATGCCAACTTTTCGATCGACGCTCCGCCGCGCCTTCCACCAGTCCGGCGCGCACCACGTCCGTCGAGCCGCCCATCGAATCGCCCTCCGGACCCGGGACGGAGCCTTCCGCAACGAGATCGGCGTCGTCCTGCACGCCGACCACACCGACAGTCGCGGCACCGAACTCGCCGTCTACAAGGGAAACCTGGACCGCAACGCGGTCGCCGCCTGGCGCCGCCTGGTGACCGAGCTACGCCCGACCGTCGCCATCGACGTGGGCGCCAACTACGGCGAGGTGGCGTTCAGCACCTCGTACTACGGGCTCCGGGAACTGCATCTTGTCGAACCGAATCCGGCCGTGCTGCCGTGGTTGCGGAAAACCGTCGCGATGGCCGCGGCCGACTACCCCGGCACCGTGCTGCACGCCGGGGCGGCCAGCGACCGTTCCGCGACCGCCCAGCTCTACCTGCACCAACACACCGGAGTGGCGTCCCTGCGGGTGCCGAACAGCCGGGGCGTGGAGGTGGAGTGCTTCCGGTTGGACGAGCGGATCCGGCCGCAGTCCGACGACACCGTACTGTTCAAGATCGATGTGGAGGGTCACGAGCAGGCCGCGCTGGAGGGGATGACCCGCCTGTTCCACGGCCGCCGGGTCGCCGGGATCTGCGAGGTACTGCACGCCGACGACGACCTGCTCGGTTACCTCGCCACGCACTTCCGCGTGGCGCTGCAACGCGGCGGCGTCGAACAGCCGGTGGACGAGGCACAGCTCCGGGACGCCGTGGCCCGGGCCCGCGAGACCGGCTGGGGCGACCTCGGCAAGGACGTGGTGCTCCGGTCCCGCTGACCCGGGCACCGGTGCGCCGACGGCCGGTACCGGCTGGCCGGCGGCGCACCGGTGAGGGTCAGGTGGCGCAGACGAAGCGGGGGTCCGCCCAGACCCCGACGGCACCACCGGACGGGCTGCTGGTGACCAGATCGACATAGCTGGCCCGGGCGACGTCGACGTCGATCCGCTCCGAACCGTCCGTCGGGCCGCGTGCCCCGGACTCGAAGACGGTCACGTCGTCGGCCCGGACCGCGAAGGTGACCTGGGCGTTGTCGGCGCTGACGTCGATCACCGCCTGGAGACGTTCGCAACCGGCCGGCGGCTGGACCCGGACCCGGCTGGGCGCGGCGGTGAGGACCGCTCGCGGAAAGACCTCGCCGTGCAGGGTCACGCTGCCCGGGGTCGCGGTCGGGGTGTCCGCCGTCGCGGGCAGCACCGCCTTCGCCGCCTGCGGGGACGCCCCGTCGACCAGCATCGGGAGATCCGACAGGTGGTAGGTGACCTCCTGCCGGACCGCCTGCGGGGCGCGGGTCGTCACCCCCGGCCACAGGTTGAAGGCCATCACCGCCAGGCCGGCGGCGAGCAGGCCCACCGTGGAGACCATCGCCCCGTGCCAACGGGTCCCGGAGGTGCCGGACCGGACCGGGCGGCGGGCGGTCGGCACGGCAGCTCCCCCGGTCGCCGCCCGTACCGTCGCCGACCGGCCGACCGGATCCGGGTCTGCCGGAACGGGAGCGACCGGTGACGCGCCGACCGGAACGGCACCGGCCACAACCGCCGCGGCCGGGGCGGGGCTGACCGGCACCCCGGCGCCGGCCCGGACCGGACGGGGCCGGGCCGGGCTGACCCGGGCCGGAACCAGCGCGGGCCGGCGCCGGGCCGCGAGGTCCTCGATCCAGCCGAACAACACCACCGCGACGGCGACCAGCGCCCAGACCACGGCCAGTCGGAAGACGATGTTCGTCAGCCACCCGCCGGAGAGCGCGACCGGCGCGATCAGCGATCCGGCGAGCACACCGGCCGGCAGGTGCCACAGGTAGATCGTCACCGCGCGGGCGTTCAACAACTCGACCAGGCGGTCCAGCGGGCGGATCC
The DNA here is from genome assembly GCF_036422035.1 of Plantactinospora sonchi. Taxonomy (NCBI): domain Bacteria; kingdom Bacillati; phylum Actinomycetota; class Actinomycetes; order Micromonosporales; family Micromonosporaceae; genus Plantactinospora; species Plantactinospora sonchi. The sequence goes on along the minus strand of NZ_JAZGQK010000020.1, from coordinate 105,043 downwards.
GCCCCAGCCAGTCGAGCCGGGGGCGGAACCGGAACACCGCCGCGATGAAGGCGAGCGACCAGAGGGTGTTGGCGCCCTGCATCCGGTTCAGGTCGTAGTTGCCGGTCGACCAGCCGAGGTAGAGCACCCAGGTGGCACCGGTCAGGGCGAGCGCGGCGACCGCGAGTGCGTACCGCCGGGCCGGGATCCGGCGCAGCAGCCCGTCGTGGTGCGCGAAACCGAGCAGCCAGCAGGCCAGGTACGAGCTGACGTTGGTGGCCTGCTCGTTGAAGTAGCCACCCACGTTCACCACGTTGAACCTGAAGGCGATCGGCAGCGCGGCCGCGACCGCCAGGGTCTGCCAGGGCCAGCGCCGGAACGCCGGCCACAGCACCGGCGAGAGCAGCACCAGCCACAGGTACGTGACGATGTACCAGAGCACGGTGTTGTACGCCCACGCCCAGGACTGGTCACTGACCGGCGGCGTACGGGCGGGGAAGATCCACCAGACGAGTTCGCCCCAGCCGAGCTGGGCGCCCGGAGCCGTACGCCAACCGGCCACCATCAGCAGGGTCACCGCCACCGCGCCGAATCCCCACAACGGCGGCAGCAGTCGGCGCAGTCGGCGGCGTACCGCGCTGTTCCCGGTCCGGTCCAGCGAGTTGGCCATCAGTGACCCGGCGAGGGCGAACATCAGTCCCATCGCGGGGAACAGCACGGTCAGCCAGAGCCAGCCGAGGACGTGGTACGTCACCACCCGGACGAGCGCGGCGGCCCGCCACATGTCGAGGTAGCGCTCCCGTCCCCCGGCCGGGGACCGCTCGGCGGGCGTCTCGTCGGTCGGGGGCGTGGCGGGCGCGTCGCCCTCAGCCGTGGACCGGGCCGGAGCCGCGACCGCGGTGTCAGGTGACGGTGTCATCGGCCTCTCTCCACGCTCCACGGGCGGTTTGCCCCGAACGACCCTTGCCCACCAGTCCTACCCGACAAACCTGAACAATCCCTGACTGGGTTTCAGATCCGTGTCTTTTGTCGCCCGCCCGGGAGCAGGATGGAACGGGAACAGGGGCGGAATGGGAGATCGGCCACCCGGAGACCGAGCGCCCGCCGGGCGGGGATGAGAAGGTGATCCAGATTGGCAGCGCCGGGTGAGGAGTCGAGGATGAAGGCAGCCGTCTACCGCCGTACCGGAGACCCGTCGGTGCTCGAGGTGGTCGACCAGCCGGTGCCCGAACCCGGCCCGGGCGAGGTGCTGGTCCGGGTGGCGGTCTCCGGCATCAATCCGACCGACTGGAAGGCCCGCCAGGGTGACGGGTCCGGGGCGCCGCCGAAGGGCGGCTGGCAGATCCCGAACCAGGACGGCGCGGGCGTGATCGAGGCGGTCGGCACCGGTGTCGACGCGAAACTGCTCGGCGAGCGGGTCTGGATCTGGGAGGCGGCCTGGCAGCGGCCCTGGGGGACGGCGGCCGAGTACACCCTGGTCCCGGTCCGCCAGGTGGTACGCCTCGGCGCGGCCTCGTTCGACCTGGGGGCGAGCCTCGGCATCCCGTTCCTGACCGCGCACCGCTGCCTCACCGTCGGCGAGACCATGCCGAACCGGCTCGACGTCGGCGCCCTCACCGGGCGGACGGTCCTGGTGCAGGGCGGTGCGGGCGCGGTCGGCAACGCGGCGATCCAGTTGGCCCGCTGGGCCGACGCCACCGTCGTCGCCACGGTCAGCAGCGCGGAGAAGGCCCAGCTCGCGGTCGCGGCCGGCGCGTCGTACGTGATCAACTACCGGGACGAGGACGTGGTGGCCGAGATCCGGAAGATCGCGCCGGACGGGGTGGACGCGATCGTCGAGGTCGCCGCCGCCCGCAACGCCGAGATCGACCGCCAGGTGATCGGCTCCACCGGGGCGGTCGCCTGCTACGCCGACGACGACGGGGCACCGCTCACCCTGCCCGTCCGACCGATGATGATCTCGAACGTACGGTGGCAGGGTGTCCTGGTCTACACGCTGCCCGCAGTGGCCAAGGCACAGGCTGTCGAGGACGTCGCGGCGGGGGCGGCCGCCGGGGTGCTCCGGGTCGGTACCGACGCCGGCCTGCCACTGCACTACTACCCGCTGGCCGACATCGCCGAGGCGCACGCGGCGGTGCAGAACTCCGCGGTCGGCAAGGTTCTGGTGGTCACCAGCGAGCAGTGACCGGCCGCCGTACCGGGCGGCGGGTCACCCCGCTCGTCCCGGGTCCGTCAGGAGGTCGTCGGAGCGGGTACGTAGGACCAGGTGGTGCCGTCGGTGGAGAGCCACGCACCGGTACGGTCCTGGTATTCGGCCTGGACGTAACCGCCGGGTACGGCGACCGCCGAGGCGCCCGGACCGAGCCGCACCGGGCGCAGCGTCTCACCCCCGTCGGCGCTGGCGTACATCACCGGGTCCTCGCCGGCCAGCACACCGGCCTGGATCAGCAGCACCCCGTCGGGGCGTACGCCGGCCTCGATGATCCGCTCGCCGACCCGGGCGGTACCCGCCGCGCGCCGCCAGCTCCGCCCCTGGTCGGTGCTGCGGAAGATCCGCAGCTCACCGTCGTCCCGGAGGACGACGTACGCCGTGTCGCCGTGCACCGCCAGCGCGAACTCGTTTGACCCCTCGGCCCGGACCTCCTCCGGCAGTACGGTCCGCCGCCAGGTACGCCCGCCGTCGCGGCTGACCTCGACCGTGGGGTCCAGGTACGTCACCTTGCTGAACGAGATGCTGCCGTCGGGTTCGTGGACCTGGCCCACGGTCCGGTCGGCGTATCCGGTCACCCAGAGTCCGCCGCCGACCGGCCCGCCGTCGAACAGTTCGGGCGCGCCCATTCGGACCGGCTCGGCCAGTCTCAACACCTCCCCGGTGGTTGGGTCGACGGCCAGGACCGTGAACAGGTTCAGCGCGGGGTCCGCCATCAGCGGGCGGGCGTCCGGGGGCAGGGCCGGCACCTCCCGGACCGGCACCTCCCGCCAGGTCTGCCCGCCGTCGAGGCTGGACAACCAGTACTGCCGGGGCAGGTCGCCGTCACCGAAGGGATCCTGGACCCAGGCCACCAGGGTCTGTGGGCCGGCCGTCCGCAGGTCGACCATGCTGTCCGGCGGGACCGGCAGTGGCCAGGTCCGCCAGGTCCCGCCCTGGTCGGCCGTTGCCGCGACCCGGATCTGGCAGGTCTGTCCCTGGCAGTCGCGGTAGCGGACGTACAGGTGGTCCAGGTCGCCGGCCACCATCACCCCGCCGATCTGCCGGCTCGGCGTACCGGCGTCCGGGCTGCCGCTCGGGTCCGGCGTCGGGATGAACTCGGGTGTGGCGTCGAGCCGGACGCCGGACAGCGCCGTGCCGTACGACGTGCCGTCGTCCCGGGAGAGTCCGTTCAGCGCCGTACCGGACCCGACCGTGACGGCCGCGGCCAGCAGTGTCGCCCCCGCGACCCTGGTACGCCGGCGGCGGTGCCGGGCCCGGCGTTCCAGCTCCGCGAACTGCGGCTTGTAGGCGTCCCGGGCAGCACGTTCGAGGTCGGTGAAGTCGAGTGTCGGCATGTGGGTTCTCCGATGGTGGTGCGGACTGGTCGATGACGGATCCGGCGCGGTCACCGGCGGCGCAGCGGTGGCTGGGCGGCAGCCGGGTCTCCGGCGGCCGCGGATCCCGCGGCGGCTTTGGCCCTGGCGGCGGTCGTGGGTCCGGGAAGGCCGCTGTCCGGCTCGCCGAGGTGCGCGGCGAGCGCCCGTCGACCGCGTAACAGCCGGGTCTTGACGGCCTCCACCGAGCAGTTCTGCGTCGCGGCGACCTCGGCCACCGACAGGTCGCCGATGTGGTGCAGGACCACGGATTCCCGGGTCGCCCGGGGCAGCCGTTGCAGGGCGGCGACCAGCGCGACATGGTCCGGCGACAGCTCCGCCCGACCGGAGTCCGGGTTGGTCAGCCGCCCGGACCGGAGCAGGCGGTCGAAGACCATCCGCCGGCGGTACCGGGAGCGGGCCACGTTCAACGCGACCGTACGCAGCCACGCCTCCGGGTTCGCGACCTGCCGGAACCGGCCGGGTCGGGCCAACGCCCGGACGAACGCCTCGTGCACCGCGTCCTGGGCCTCGGCATAGTCGCCGGTGACCCCGTAGAGCTGCGCCACCAGGCGCGCCGCCGAGGCGGCGTACACCTCTCGAACTGCCTGCTGCCCGTCCACACCGTCCCCTGCCCGCTGATCGTTTTCACCAGTACGACCAGCGACAGGGATGTCCGGTGACATCCGGATCGGAGCGGGACCGACCCGGCTCCGCTACGGGACGAGGACGACCTTGCCGCGCAACCCGCCGGCCTCGGCCAGCCGGTGCGCCTGAGCCGCCTCGGCCAGCGGCAACGTCGTCGCCACCCGGGTACGCAGTCGGCCGGCGGCCACCTCGGCCACCAGCTCGGCCAGCGTCGGTGGGTCGAGCCGGATCATGATCACGTGCTGGTGTACCCCACGGGACGGATCCACCGGCGGGGTCGGGCGGGTGGTCACCAGCGTGCCGCCGTCGGCGACCGCGACAGCGGCCGGCGGGCCGAGCGGGACCGCGTCCAGTACGGCGGGGAACGGGCCGACCTCGGCCAGGTCGACCGACCGGGGCAGCACCTCGGCGACACCGAGCCCGCGTACCCACTCCTCGTCCTCGTGGCTGGCGACCGCGACCACCCGGTGTCCGGCCCGGACCGCCAACTCGGCCGCGAACCCGCCCACCCCGCCGCTCGCCCCGGTGACCAGCACCGACGTGCCCGGGTCGAGGGACATCAGGTCCAGTGCCTGCCGCGCGGTGAGCGCGTTCAGTCCGATCGTCGCGGCGGCGGCCAGGTCGAGCGTGTCGGGGATCGGGACCACCCAGTCCCGGTCGGCCGCGACGAGTTCGGCGTACGCACCGACGCCGCCCCGGGCCTGGTACCACGGGATCATCCCGGCGACCCGGTCGCCGGGCCGCAGGTCGGTGACGTCGTCGCCGACCTCGGCGATCTCCCCGGCGAAGTCCCAGCCGAGCGCGATCGGCGGCTCGACCGGCCCGCCGGGGATGAACCCGCTCCGGGCACCCAGGTCGGCGGGGTTGACGCCGGCCGCGCCCACCCGGACCAGCACCTGTCCGGGCCCCGCCACCGGATCCGGCCACTCGACCACCCGCAGCACCTCGGGACCGCCCACCGCCGTCGCCGCCACCACCCGCACGTGATCACTCCTCCCGCGTCGCCCCACATCCTCGCCGTCCGAGCCGTCCCGGAAAAGGGGCCGGCGCAACGGATTCGTCAGCGGGACGGTCTGGATCGGCTCCGACGCAAGGGATTCAGCGACGGACGGCGTGGATCCGCAGGCGTACGTAGTCGACGACCGGCTCGGGCAACCGTTCGGCGACCGCCCGCACGAAGGGACGCCGCTGATCGGCCGGCAGCTCCCGCAGGTGTGCCCCGAGGACCACCGTGCCGAGGAACGCCTCCAGCGGTTCGCCGGCGGTCAGCCGGGCCGGGTCCGGCACCAACTCCACCTCGGGGTCCGGGAAGCCGGCCCGACGCAGCAGGCGTACCGTCTCGTCGACGTCCGGGAAGTTCCAGAACCGGTCCTCGTCGTCCCGGCCGGTCACCTCGGCGAGGGCGCGCAGTACGCCGGCCACGTTGCCCCGTCCGCCACCCTCCGCGACGAACCGCCCGCCGGGACGCAGTGCGGCCGCCACGCTGTGGAACAGGGTGTCGTGGTCGGGCAGCCAGTGCAGGGTCGCCACGCTGAACGCCGCGTCGACCGGCTCGGCCAGCCGCAACGGCTCCCGAAGGTCGGCCTGGCGTACGGTCAGCCGGTCGCCGGCCCGGGGCAGTCGGGCCCGCAGTTCGGCGAGCATCCGGGCGGAGCCGTCGACCGCGACGACCCGGCCGGCGGGCAGTCGGTCGAGCAGCCGTTCGGTGTCCCGCCCGGTTCCGCACCCCAGGTCGAGCACCGCCTCGGTGCCGACCAGCGGCAGCCGGGCCAGCAGGTTCTCCCCCCAGTGCCGGTGCGGCAGCGGCAGCGTGTCGTACGTCCGCGCGTCCCAGTCCAGCAGCTCCACGTCGTCCTCTTCCGGCTCCGGCGATCTCGCCCGAAGCTACTCTCCTTCCTGCATAGTGGTACAGATGTCTCAGGATTCGAGAAAATGCCGCGCGTCGTACTGACATCATCAACACATGACGAGTGCGGTCGGAGTACGGATCGGCTGGGCCGACCTGCCGGCATCGGTCCGGGCGGCGGTCGAGGAGATCCTCGGCGACCGGGTGGTCGCGGCGGTCTCCCAGGCCGGCGGCTTCTCGCCCGGCACCGCCGACCGGGTACGCACCGCCGGCGGGCGCCGTGCCTTCGTCAAGGCCGCCGGCGCCGCGCTGAACCCCGTCACGCCCGAACTGCACCGCCGGGAGGCCCGGAACACCGCCGCGCTGCCGGCCGACGCACCGGCGCCGCGGCTGATCGGCTGGCACGACGACGGGGACTGGGTCGCCCTGGTCCTGACGGACGTCGAGGGTCGCCACCCGACGACCCCCTGGCGGGAGGACGAACTCGCCACGGTGCTCGGCACCCTCGGCCGGATGGCCGACCTGTTGACCCCGGCGCCGGTCCCCGACGCGCCAAGCGCCGCCGACCTGCTCGGAGACGACTTCAGCGGCTGGCGTCGGATCGCGGCGGACCCGCCCGCCGACCTGGACCCGTGGGCCACCGGACGGCTCGACGGGCTGGTGACCCTCGCCGAACGGGGGCTGGCCGCGCTGGCCGGCGACACCCTGGCGCACGTGGACATCCGGGCCGACAACCTGCTGCTCGACGCCGACGGACGGGTGACGGTGGTCGACTGGCCGCACGCCTGCCGGGGCCCGGCCTGGCTCGACACGTTGTGCCTGCTGGCCAACGTACGCCTGCACAACGGTCGGTATCCGCTGCTCGACCGGTACGCCCTCGACACCGGTGCCGAGCCGGCGCAGCTGACCGCCGTACTCGCCGGGATCACCGGGTTCTTCGTCGACGCGGCGCGGCTGCCGGCACCACCGGGGCTGCCGACGGTACGGGCCTTCCAGCGTGCGCACGCCGACGCGCTGCTGCCGTGGTTGCGGGAAAGGCTCGACGGTTGAGATCAGATCGCGCGATCGTGGTCGTGACCCGATCAACCGCCGACCCCTGGAGCGGAACAAGATGAGCAGTGTCCCGTGGGCCGAGTCGTACCTCGGTCAGCTCCGCGCGCTCGCCGGAGACCGCACGTTGATGTTCGTCGGCGCCCGGGCCGTGGTCCGGGACGCCGACGGCCGGGTGCTGCTGATCGAGCGCTCCGACAACGGTCACTGGGCGCTGCCGGCCGGCGCGATGGAACTGGGCGAGTCGATCGCCGGGTGCGCGGTCCGCGAGGTGTGGGAGGAGACCGGGCTGACCGCGACGGCGGTCACCCCGTTCGCCATGTACACCGGCCCGGACCGCACCTTCACCAACATGTTCGGCGACACGTACCAGCTCTTCGTGGTGGCCTTCCGGGTCGACGCCTGGTCGGGCGAACTGCTGACCGCCACCGACGAGACCACCAACGCCGGCTTCTTCCCCCCGGACCGGGCCCTGCCCGAACCACTCTCCGCCAACGTGCCGGAACTCCTGGCCGACCTGACCGCCTTCGAACGCACCAACCAGTTCATCCTGAAGTAGTGCAAGGAAGGGCCCCTGTTACCGCTTTCGGTGGTAAAAGGGCCCCTTCCTTGCACCTCAGCTGATCAGAGCAGCGTCTGGGCGTTGGCCTCCATGTCGGCGGCGGCGTCGTCGTGCCCCTCCCGGCGGTAGCGGTCGCTCGTGGCCGACGGCGGGCCACCACGCAGTTCCCGGTTCGGCATGGCCAGGGTCACCACCACCGCCAGGATCGCGATCAAACCCGCGACCAGGAAGACGATGTGCAGCGCGCCGACGAACGACTCCTGGATGGCGTCGCGGACCGGCGTGGGCAGCGCCAGGATCTTCGCCGGCTCGTTGATCGAGATCTCGTGACTGGCGCCGGCGAACTGACCCTGCTGCTCCGGCGGTAGTTGGGCGATCGCCGCCGGCAGCCGGTCACCGAGACCGGCGGCGAGCTGGGCGGAGAGCACCGCGCCGAGGATCGCCACCCCGAACGAGCCGCCGAGGGAGCGGAAGAAGGTGGCGGCGGACGTACCGGCGCCGAGGTCCCGGACCTCCACCGCGTTCTGTACCGCGAGGACCAGCGACTGCATGCAGAGGCCGAGCCCGATGCCGATGATCACCATGTAGATGAAGGCCATCCAGAGCGGCGAGTCGACCTCCAGCCGGGTGAAGAGCAGCATGCCCAGCACCAGGACGGCCGCCCCGGCGACCGGGAACCACTTGTACCGACCGATCCGACTGATCGCCTGTCCGGAGAGCACCGAGGTGACGATCACGCCCGCCATCATCGGCAGCATCAGCAGACCGCTGTCGGTCGGCGACGCACCCTTGACGATCTGCAGGTAGAGCGGGATGAAGATGATCGAGCCGAACATCACCAGGCCGAGCACAAAACCAGCGGTGTTGGCCAGCGCGAAGGTGGGCCGGCGGAACAGCTTCAGCGGCAGGATGGGCTCGGCGACCCGGGCCTCCTGGAGCAGGAAGACGACGCCGAGGACGGCACCGGCGACGAAGAGTCCGATGATGACGCCGGAGCCCCAGGCGTACTCGTTGCCGCCCCAGCTCAGCGCGAGCAGCAACGAACTCACCGCGGCCACCAGCAGCGCGGCCCCGATCCAGTCGATCGCGTGCTTCCGGCGCTTGAACGGGATCAGCCGCATCACGTGGTAGCAGACGATGATCGCGACGATCGCCAGCGGCACGTTGATGTAGAAGATCCACCGCCAGTTGTGCTCGGCGAAGTAGCCGCCGACCAGTGGTCCGGCCACCGAGGAGACCCCGAAGACCGCACCGAAGAGTCCCTGGTAGCGACCGCGCTCCCGGGGAGTGACCACGTCCGAGATGATGGTGAACGCCAGCGTCATCAGACCACCGGCGCCGATGCCCTGGATGCCCCTGGTGATGATCAGCTGGGTCATGTTCTGGGACAGCCCGGCCAGCAACGAGCCGACCAGGAAGGTCCCGATCGAGAAGAGGAAAACCGGACGGCGTCCGAGCAGGTCGGCCATCTTGCCGTACAGCGGCGTCGAGGCGGTCGAGGCCAGCAGGTACGCGGTGACCACCCACGAGTAGTGGTTGATGCCGCCCAGCTCACCGACGATGGTCGGCAGCGCGGTTCCCACGATGGTCTGGTCCAGTGCGGCCAGCAGCATGCCGGTCATCAGACCGGTCATCAGCAGCCTGATCTGCCGGTGGCTCAACCGTGGTCGAGCGTCCTCAGCGGTGGTCATAGTGCCTTCTCCCCCCGTCGGCACGAATGATGCGTCGGGAGAAGTCTTGACCCGCCCCCGTGCGCCGGCCGCCGGGCGCGGCCCCGGTGTGACACCGGTCATCAGCCGACCGGACGTCGTTGACCTGCACCGGTCGCTCTGCCGCTTCTCATGCCGAATGTCCGGAGCGACCGGTTGCCCGGATCCTCTACCGTCGACGCTCCCGGAGCCGGCGGGACAGCCCGTCACCAGACGGTGCACCGACGTCTCCGGCAAGCGGGAACAGCTGGACCTGTGCCGAGGAGGCCACGTGAACACGGGGAGAGTCGCACTGCTCACGGTCGCGGCGGTGACCGCCGCCCTGGCGGTCGGCGGATGTGGCGGGCGCGACCCCGCGCAGGCGTACCGGGACAAGCTCACCAAGGCCGGCTTCACCTCGGTCACCGTGCAGGCCGACGAGGAGACCAAGGGCACCCGGAAGAAGCGGAAGAAGCAGGTCGTCGCGTACGACTTCGACTGGGTCGTGAGCACCGACGACGATCCGAACACCTGCACGGTCGAGTTGGAGCATCCGGGCGACTCCGGTGACCTGCGCGGCAACCACTGGCACATCGACGAGGTCAACGGCCAGAACGTCAGCGGCTGGGGAGCCGACAGCCCGAACCCGGACACCGTGCGGCGACTGCTCCGCGAACACAACTACGACTGCTGACCCGTACCCCGGTCAGCCGGCCCCCACGACGGCCTCACCCGTGCCAACCGGGCCACACGGTGGGGGTGGGGCCGGGTGACCCGCGACGGGATCAAGCCTGACCGCCCAGAGCGGGCACCCGGCCCCACCCCAAACCCGGCGCCAACAGACAACCCGGCGCCACCCGCGGACCAGCGCCGCCACACAACCCGGCGCCACCCACGAACCAGCGTCACCGCGCCCGGCCCGGAGCAGCCCGATCGTCAGTGCCGTCCCCCGGCGAACTCCTCCACCAGCTTGGCGCAGAACGCCGGCAGGTCGTCCGGCTTACGGCTCGTCACCAGTCCGTTGTCGACGTGACACTCCTCGTCGACCCAGTGCGCCCCGGCATTCGCCAGGTCGGTACGGAGGCTCGGCCAGGAGGTCAGCGTCCGTCCCTTCACCACGTCCGCGTCGATCATCGTCCACGGCGCGTGGCAGATCGCCGCGACCGGCTTACCCGCGTCGAAGAACGCCCGGACGAACCGGACCGCGTCCGGATCGGCCCGCAGCGCGTCCGGGTTGGCCACCCCGCCGGGCAGCACCAGACCGTCGTACGCCGACGGGTCGGCCTCGGCGACGGTGACGTCGACGTCGTACCGGTCGGACTTGTCCAGGTGGTTGAAGGCCTGGATCGCACCAGGCTTCAGCGAGACCAGTTCGGCCCGGCCGCCGGCCGCCTCGACGGCCTCCCGGGGTCGGACATACTCGACCTCCTCCACGCCATCGGTGGCCAGGAACGCGATCCGCTTGCCCTGCAACTCGGATGCCATCTCGTGTCTCCTTTCCGAGGGGTGGATGTGGGCTGTGTGGCGGCGTTCCGATTCACCGCCTCCCGAGAAAAGTCGTTCCCGGTACGGTCCCGCCGAAACACCCCGGCCCGCCCGAAGGGTCGGTCCGCCCCCGGAAGACGCCGGCGCCGGACCGACCAGGTGAGGTTCGACACCACCGCCGTACGCCCGGGTCCGGCCGGCGGTCGCGTCAGGTTTGGCCTGGTCGGCACCGGGGACCCGCGCTGCATGGTGAGAGACGCAGCGGAACGGCGCCGCCTGGCCTCGGTGGTGGAGAGCTGGCTCGGACGTGGCGTGCTGGTGGTCGGTGACGCGATGCTCGACGAGTGGCGGTTCGCTGAATCCGACCGGCTCTGCCGGGAGGCACCGGCACCCGTGCTCACCTTGCGTCGTCGACTCTGTGCGGCCGGTGGCGCCGCCAACACCGCCGTCAACCTGACCGCGCTCGGCGGTGTGGCCGCGCTGGTCGCCCCGGTCGGTGCCGACGTCGCCGGTGACGAACTGCACGACTGCCTGGACCGGGCCGGGGTGTGGGACCGGACGATCAGCCAGCCGGGCCGGCCGACCCCGGTCAAGCGCCGGCTGCTCGCCGCCGACCAGATCCTGCTCCGGGAGGACGAGGGCGACGCGGACGAGACGCTGCCGGACGACGGCGTACAACGGATGCTGCAGGCGCTCTCGCACGCGACCGAGGAGTTGCGCGCCGACCGCGACGGTCAGGCGCCGACCCTGGTGGTCTGCGACTACGGTCTCGGCGCGCTGCCCGAGCCGGTACGCCGCTGGCTGGTGGAGAACCGCGACCGGTACGCGACGGTGGCCCTGGACGCCCACGATCTGGCGTACTGGCGCGGTCTGGCGCCGACCGTGGTGACCCCGAGCTTCGCCGAGGCGACCCGGCTGCTCAGTGCCCCGTCGTCGGCCGGTACGGATCCGAGGTCGACGGCGGTCGCCGGTACCCGGGTGAGTGTCGCTGCGGACGGCACCACCACGGCCACCGGCACCCGGCGTGGCGACAGCGCGCCGACCACGACGATCACCGCCAACGGCAGCGGGAACAGCGGCGGGGAGGGTACGCCGCCGGCCGAGGGGGACGGCGGCGCGCCGGCCGACGACCGGGGCGGCCCGGCCGGCGGGGACGGCATCACCGTGACCAGTGACGAGATCGGGGTCGCCGGGGACGACATCGTGGTGGCCGGCGACGAGACGGCGAGCGCCGCCGGTGGCCGTCCGGTCGCCGCCGGTGGGGCGAGTCGGGCGGTGGTCGCCCAGGCCCGCCTCGCCGAGCTGCGGGAACGTACCGGCGCCGACGTCGTCGCGATCACCCTGGACGCCGAGGGCGCGGTGGTCGGTGGCGCCGACGGGCGGTCCCGGCGCAGCCACGCCACGCCGGTGCCGGCCAGCTACGCGGTCGGGGCCGGTGACGCGTACCTGGCGGCGATGACGTTGGCGCTGGCCGCCGACGCCCCGTTGCCGACCGCGGCGCAGCTCGCCCAACTCGCCGCGACGACCACCGTCGCGGACACCGGCACCTGCGTCTGCCACCGGGACGACCTGCTCACCGCGCTCGGCGCGGCGGAGCAGGCGCCGGCCCGGACCGTGCTCGACCACGACGCCCTGGTGGCGGTCGTCGAGCGGCACCGGGCGGAGGGTCGCAGCGTGGTCTTCACCAACGGCTGCTTCGACGTCCTGCACCACGGGCACGTCCGCTACCTGGACCAGGCGCGCGGCCTCGGCGACCTGCTGGTGGTGGCGGTCAACTCCGACGACAGCGTACGACGGCTCAAGGGCGAGGACCGGCCGGTGAACCCGGTGGACGACCGGGTCGCCGTGCTCGCCGCGCTCTCCTGTGTGGACCACGTGGTGGTCTTCGCGGAGGACTCGCCGACCGCGTTGATCGAGGCGATCCGCCCCGACGTGTACGTCAAGGGCGGCGACTACCCGCCGGAGATGGTCCCCGAGGCACCCCTGGTACGTCGACTCGGCGGGCAGGTGCGCACCCTCGGCTACGTACCGGACCGGTCCACCTCGGCGGTGATCGAACGGATCCGGTCGTACGGCGACAACCGGCAGCCGGCAGCGGCCGAGACGGCCACCGAGACCGTTGCCGCCCGGAGCCACCGGGCGTGAACCGGCCGGCCCGGATCACCCGGCCGATCGAGCCGGGCGACCCGTCGGTGTTCCGCCGGGCCCGGCTGTTGGACGTACTGGTCCCGACCCGCAACCGCCCGGCCGAACTCGCGGTGACCCTGGCCGGCCTGGCCGCCCAGCGGCCCGGACCGGCCGGCGGGGCGGACCGGAGCCGCCCCGGCGCGGACGAGGGCCAGGGCGGCTTCGGGGTGGTGGTCAGTGACCAGTCGGACGGTCCGGAACCGGCCTGGGCGGAGCCGGCCGCCGCGGCCATGGTGCGGGTGCTCCGGCACCGGGACCATCCGGTGCTGCTCACCCGGCGCCTGCCCCGACGCGGGTTGGCCGAACACCGCGCCTACCTGCTCGACGCCTCGGCCGCACGCTATGTCCTCTTCCTCGACGACGACGTCTGGCTCGAACCGGGCACCGTCGACCGGCTGCTCACCGCCGTCCAGGAACTCGACTGCGGCTTCGTCGGCAATGCCGTGCACGGACTGTCCTATCTGGAGGACGTGCGGCCGGAGACCCATCGGCACTACCAGGAGTGGGGCGGGCGACCGGTGCCGGAGCGGCCCCGGCCGGGCACCCCGGAATGGGACCGGGCACAGATCCATTCCGCCGCCAACCTGCTGCACGTCACGGCGGCCCGCCGGCTGTCGCCGGGGCAGTGGCGGGCGTACAAGATCTCCTGGATCGGCGGTTGCGTGCTCTACCACCGGGAACGGCTGCGCGCGGTCGGCGGCTTCGACTTCTGGCGCCAGTTGGATCCCGGACACCAGGGCGAGGACGTGGCCGCGCAACTCGCGGTGATGAGCCGGTACGCCGGTGCCGGCGTGCTGCCCAGCGGGGCCTACCACCTGGAGGCGCCGACCACGGTCACCGAGCGCACCGTGGAGGCCTGGGAGGTGGTGCTCGCCGACCATCCCGACCCGGCGCCGGCCGAAGCAACCGACCGACGAACCGGACAGCTGACCGACCAGCCGCACAGTTGACCGACCGGCGTGGCGGCAGCCCACCGGCCGACGATGTGACCGACCGCCAGGGGGAACGGTCAGGCGAGCGGGAGGGTGGCCAGCACCCCGTCACCGTGCCGGCCGTCGGCGGCCGACAGCCGTACCCCGAGCGCGGCCGACGCCTGCCGGGCACTGAGGGAGCCGCCGGGCGACAGCACGGCCCGCGCCGTCGCCGTCGCGGTGGTCCGGCCGTCCCAGCCCCGCCGCAGCGCGTACGACGTGCAGGTGAACGACGCCTCTGGGACGTACCGGCCGAGCAGCGGGATCCGGTCGGCGGCCGATCGCGGGACGAAGCAGACCTGACGCGAGCCGCCGATCGTCCAGTCCCGCCAGTGCTCCACCGCGTGGTAGCCGCCGCCGTGTCCCGGAGTGGCGTCGGCACCGATGGCGAGGGACAGGGCGTGGTACAGGTCCGGCGTGTCCAGCACCGTACCCGGATGGCCGGCCCCGGTCAGGTCACCGGCCAGCCGTTGCGCCGCGCTCGCCGCCGCCCGCCGGGCACCCGTCGCGCCACCGCCCCTGGCGAGCGCCGCCCAGGGCGCGTCGGCGTACCGGTAGCGCAGGGCCAGCCAGTGCACGCGGATCGGTACCGGGCCGCCGGGCGCGACCCAGACCACCAGCCGGGCCTCGCTGATCGGATGGTCGGGATCATCGAACGCCCGGTGCAGCGCCGCCACCAGGGTGGCCGGATCGGCCTCACCGGCCGGCGCGAGCTGGACCACGGCGACGTGGCCGGCGTCCGCGCCCACCGCCGCGACCCCGACCCGGTTTCCGGCGCGGTCCACCTGGGTCTGCACCAGCAGTCGGGGCAGCAGTCCGTGTACGGCGGTCGGGGCCGGCTCGGCCGGGGTCCCTCGCCGCCGTCGGTGCCGTAGCAGGGTCGCCGCCCACCGGTGCGGGTACCGTCCGCCGACCCGGACCGTGCTCACGGCCACCAGCAGCCCGGCGGTCAGCAGCAACGCGACGGTCGGCGCACCGGCCGGCACCCCGACGGTGACCACGACAAGCAGGGCGAGCTGCCACGTCAGGATCCGGCCGACACCCGGCAGGCCGCCGGCCCCCGGTTCCTGGTGGAACGGTGACGGCCGCCCGGAACCGGCGGCGGGTGACCGGAACCCGGCCAACCGACGCGACACCCCACCAGGGGTCGGACCGGCCGCGACACTCATCGACGAATACCACCAGACGCACGATGTGGTCGATCGATGGACAACACGATCAACACTCTCGGTATTATCGCCGCTGCCTGACGTTTAGCCAACACCGCGCGGGGGCCGTCGAGTGTGGACGCAGAAGGACCGGATCCAGGCGTACCAGTTCCTCCGCCGTCGACTGGTCTCCGCACTGGTCTCCGCCGACGCGGACGATCCGGTCCCGCCGTCGAAACGGCTCCTGCTCGGCACCGCGATCGGGCTGGCGGTCACCGTACTGGTCGCCGCGGTGTTCGGGGTCGTCGGCCTGCTCACGCCGGCCCGCCAGCAGGCATGGCGGCAGGGCGGACAGGTGATCGTCGAGAAGGAGACCGGGGCGAGGTTCGTCCTCGGCGCCGACGGCGCGCTGCATCCGGTGCTCAACTACGCGTCGGCCCGGCTGCTCGCCGGTGGCGACGGCACCCGGACGGTGACCGTGCCGGCGAAGACGCTCAGCGGCGTCGCCCGGGGTGCCGGCGTCGGCATCGTCGGCGCACCCGACTCGCTACCGACGGCCGCCCGGATCCTCACCGGTCCGTGGACCCGCTGCACCCGGCACTCCCCGGACCGGCCGACGGGCGAGGCGCCGATCTCCTCCGTCCTGCTCGGTCAGGAACCGGTCGGGGCACTGCTGCGTCCCGGCCAGGCCGTGTCGGCGCTGCTGCCGACCGGGGAGCGGTTCCTGATCGTCGACGGACGCCGGCACCGGGTGCCGGACGGGCCGGCGGTGGTCGCCCTCGGCCTCGCCTCGGCCGACGCCGTCCGGGTCGCCCCGGCCTGGTTGAACAGCGTTCCGGCCGGGCGTGACCTGGCCACCTTCGACGTCGACGGCGCCGGTGGTTCCGGCCCGCGGGTCGGCGGCTCCGACACCCGGATCGGTCAGGTGCTGACCACCGGCGGGGAGGAGTTCTACCTGGTCCGCGCCGACGGTCTCGCCGTGGTCACCGACACCGAGGCCCGGCTCGCGCTCGGCTCACCGGGCAGCGCCGCCGCGTACCCGGGTGCGCTGCCCCGCCCGCTGCCGGTCGCCGCCGCCGACGTCGCCGCCGCGCCCCGCTCCCCGACCCGGTCCGACGGGTATCCACGGCTGCGGCCCGTGCCGGTGCCGATCGGGCCGGCCGCCACCGTCTGCGTCGAGGCGGACCGGGTCACCGTCGGCGACGCCCCGCCGCCGACCGGCGGACAACCGATCATGACCGGGGCGACCGCCGCCGTCGGCACCGCCACCGAGGTGTACGTGCCGGGCGGGGCGGGCGCCCTGGTCGCCGAGGAACCCGCGCCCGGCGCGCCGTCCGGAACGGTGTACCTGATCACGGACACCGGTCGGAAGTACCCGCTCGCCGGCGAGGGTACGGTCGGCTCGCTGGGGTTCGGCCGGGTCCGCCCGTACGGCGTACCGGCGTCGGTGCTCGCCCTGTTCCCGACCGGCGCGACCCTGGACCCGGCCGGGGCGCGACAGACCGTACCCGGCTGATGGGACCGGTCGAGCGGGGGCTGCTGCGGCAGGGCCTGCGCTACTCCCTCGTACTGCGGCTCGTGGTGGTCGCCACGGTCAGCCTCGTCTCGCTGCTGCTCGGCACCGCCCGGGAGCCGGGCCCGGCCACCGTACTGGTGCTGCTCTTCCTCGCCTGGAACGGCTACTTCGCCCTCCGTACCCTGCGCGGCGCACCCCGCTGGCTGGTGCCGGTGGACGTGGCCCTGGTCTGCGCGCTCAGCCTGCTCCAGGTCTGGACGGCTCCGGCCGACCAGAGCATCGAGAACACCGGCTGGGTACCACTCGCCGCGGCGATCATCGTGGTGACGTACCCCTGGCTGGTCGGCCCCTGCGGTCTGGTGGCGCTGACCCTGGCGGTGATCCTCGCCGACATTGCCGGCACGGCGGTGGCCAGCCCGGAGGGCTGGCTGGCCGCGGTCGACCTGCCGGCGGCGATTCCGATCCGGCTGTGGATGATGGCGGAGGTCGCCCTCTCCTGGGGCCTCTACCGGCTGGTGCGGCGCAGCGCCCGACGGGCCGACCAACTGGTGGCGCGGGGCGCGCAGGTCCGCCGCGACGCCGCGATCGCCGCCGCCCGCCGGGCCGACGAGCGGGAGTACCTCGCCGCCCTGCACGACACCGCCTCGGCCACCCTGATGATGGTCGGCGCCGGGGTGGTGAGCCGGCCCGAGTCGTGGCTGGCCGACCAGGCGGCACGCGACCTGACGGTGCTCGGCGGCCCGACGGCGGTCACCGACCGCGAGGCCGACCTGGTCGCGCTGCTGCGCGAGGTCGTCGGGCACACTCCGCTGCGGGTACACCTGTCCGGGTCGCCGGCGCTGCGGATGCGGGCCGTGGACGCGGTGATGCTGGGTCACGGGACCCGGGAGGCGCTGACCAACGTGGTCCGGCACGCGGGCACCGACCGCGCCGAGGTGACCGTCTCGCTCGCCGGCGACGACGACCGGACCGTGGTGGTGGAGGTGACCGACCGGGGTCGCGGCTTCGACCCGGCGGAGGTCTCCGCCCACCGGTACGGCGTGGCGGGCTCGCTGGTCGGCCGGATGGCCCGGATCGGCGGGCGGGCCACCGTGCGGAGCAGCCCCGGGCACGGCACCACGGTCCGGATGGAGTGCCCCCGGGACGTCCCGCCGCCGACCGACGACAACGTGGCGATCATCGCGACCCGGTTCCACCAGGGTCTGGCCTGGGCGGCCGTGGTGATGAACCTGGTCATCCTCGGCCTGCTCGACCTGCCGAAGTTGCTGGCGAGCCACGAGATCTACCGCCCACCCGCCGCACAGTACGCGGCGATGGGCGGCTTCGTCCTGGTCACCGCTTTCGTCGCGGTGACCACGCTGCGCGGCCGCGCCGTCGGCCGGTGGCGGTGGCCGCTGGTGACACTGGTGCTCGGGTTGTCCGCGCTCGCCACCGCCGGCGTACCGCCGCAGAACCGGCTCGGGTACCCGCACTGGTCGGAGGGGAACGTCGGCTGGACCGTCGTGCTGCTGCTACTCGACGCCCGGCCGCTGGTCTTCGTCGGGGTGCTCGGCACCAGTTACCTGCTGACGTTCGCCCAGACCGCGCTCGGCGGCGACGCGGCGCTCTCCTTCCCGGCTGCGGTGAACGCCACCGTGATCGTGCTCGCCTTCCAGCTCGCGGTCGGCATGATCGCGATCCTGTTGCGCCAGCTCGCCGTCTCCACCGCCGGGGTGGCCCGGGCCGAGGAGGAGGTACGGACCGCCGAGGCGGTCGCCGTCCAACTCGCCCAGGACCGCGTCGACCGGTACGCGGCACTCGCCGAGACCATCGTGCCGCTGCTGTCCGGGCTGGCCGACGGCACGCTCGACCCCGGCGACCAGGCGGTACGCCGGTCCTGCGCGGTCGAGGCGGCCAGGATGCGCCGCCTCTTCGCCGAGGACGAGACGGTGCCCGACCCGCTCCTGCACGAACTGCGGGCCTGCATCGAACTGGCCGAACGCAACGGGATCCCGGTGGCCTTCGCCGAGTTCGGCGAGCGTCCGCCGCTGCCCACCCAGGTCCGGCGCCGGCTGACCGAGGCGTCGGTCTGGGCGCTGGCCACCGCCCAGGGCAAGGTACGCCTCACCGTGGTGGGCGCGGACGGCACGGTGACGGTCAGCGTGGTCGCCGCCGCCGGGTCGGAGGTCGTACCGTTCGCCGACGGGGACGGGGTGCACACGTCGACCACCATGGACGGTGGCCGGCTGTGGATCCAGTCGAGCTGGCAGGGGGCAGACGTGACCGAGCGCAGCGAGGTCACCAGCCAACTCAGCAGCCCGGGTCACGACGACGACGAGCGCAGCGAGGAGGAGACGTGACCGAGCGCAGCGAGGTCACCAGCCAACTCAGCAGCCCGGGTCACGACGACGACGAGCGCAGCGAGGAGGAGACGTGACCTCTGTTGTGGTCGTCGACGACCATCCCGTGGTGATCGCCGGGGTCCGGGCCTGGTGCGCCCTGGCCGAGCCGCCGATCGAGGTGCTCGACGCCGGGCCGACGGTGGCCGCCGCCTGGCTGCCGCCGGGCAGCGACGCCGACGTGGTGGTCTTCGACCTGCAACTCGATCTCACCGGTCCGGCGTACGGCGACCTCAAGCGGCTGGTCGACGCCGGGCGCCAGGTGGTCGTCTACAGCATGCGGGCCGACCGGGACACCGTGTTGAACTGCCTCGACATCGGCGCGTTCACCTACCTGACCAAGGCCGAGGGCGAGGACCACCTGGTCACCGCGGTACAGGCGGCGGCGACCCACACGCCGTACCTGCCGCCGATGCTCTCCGGCGCGTTCGGCACCGACACCCGGCCCGACCGGCCGCGACTGTCGCCCCGGGAGACCGAGGTGCTGTTGGAGTGGTTCCGCTGCGAGTCCAAGGAGATGGTCGCCAAACGGCTCGGCCTGACCGTACGCCGGGTCAACGCCTGCCTGGAACGGGCCCGGGTGAAGTACGCGAACGTCGGCCGGTCGGCGCCGACCAAGGCGGCGTTGGTCGCCCGGGCCATCCAGGACGGCCTGGTCCGGGCCGACGAACTCTGACCCCGGTCCCGTGCACCGGACGTGTGGTGGACGAACGACCATCACCACCGGGATCGAACGGTCGCTACCGTCGGTCTGTCGGGCCGACGCCACGCATCTTCCGGGCGACCGGGCGTGGCCGCCCGACACTGTGCCGGTCCTGATCGGGGAGGAGCACGGGGGTGGCGGCAGCAGACATCACGGTCGGGATCGTCGAGGACCATCCGCTCTACCGGGCGGCGGTCGCCGGGCTGATCACCGAGGCGGCGGATCTCCGGCTCTGTGTGGTGGCCGGCTCGGTCGCGGAGTTCGTCACCACCCGGCGGTGCCCGGACTGCGTCGTCCTGCTGGATCCGGGCCTGCCCGGGGTGCGGGGCGCGGCGGCGGTCCGGACGGTGGCCGGCCTCGGCCACCGGGTCCTGGTGCTCTCCGCCGAGGTGGACCGGACCGAGGTACGGGCGACGATGGCCGCCGGAGCGGCGGGCTACCTGTGCAAGAGCGCCGACGCCGAGGAGATCCTCCGGGCCGTCCGGCAGGTCGCCGCCGGACACCGGTACGCCTCGCCGGCCGTGGCGCCGCTCGGGCTCGACAGCCGGGGCGGTGCCGGCGGGCACCCCGACCTGTCCGACCGGGAGATGGACGTGCTGTCCTGGCTGGCCGCCGGCGAGCGGGACGAGGACATCGCCCGGACTTTGCGGATCAGTGTCCGGACCGTGCGGTCCTACCTGGACCGGATCCGGGACAAGACCGGGCTGCGCCGCCGGTCCGCCCTGACCCGGTACGCCATCGAGCACGGGGTGACCGCCTGCGGCCGGCCCGACGACCGGCTCTCCGCCTGACCGGCGGCCGGCGATGACCCTCGGGGCGGGCGGCATCGGGTTGGCTGCCGCTGCCGTCGTCGGCCTGGCCCTGGTCGCCGCCGGCCTCGGCCACCGCGCCGGGGTACGCCGCGAACGCGCGGCGCTCCGCCGGCACCTGCACGACACCGTGCTGCCGGCCCTGGACTCGTTCGCGTTGGCCGGTGCGGCCGACCCGGCCACCGCCACGGACCGGCTCGCCGCGCTGCGCCGGGCGGCCCGGGCCGAGGCCGCCGCGCTGCGTCGTGGCCTCGCCGACCCGGGCGGCTGGAGAGCCGCCGGCCCGCTGGACCGGGAACTCCGGGCGCTCGTCGACGAACTGGCCCGGACCGGACTGCGTACCGAGTTGGTGATCGTGGACCGTCCCGCGTCACTTCCGGCCCGGCGGCGCGCCGCGCTCCGGGACGCCACCCGGGAGGCGCTGCGGAACACGGTGCGACACAGTGGCAGTCGGCGGGCGACGGTCCGGGTGGAGCGACGGGACGGCGGGATCGCGGTGGTGACCCGGGACGAGGGTGTCGGCTTCGACCCGCTGGCCCGGCGCGGCTTCGGGATCAGCGAGTCGATCGTGGCCCGGATGGCGGAGGTCGGCGGGCGGGCCGACATCGAGTCCCGGGCCGGCTGGGGTACCCGGGTCGCGGTCTGGGTGCCCCGATGAGGACGGACCGGTTCCCGCTCGCCTCGGCGACCGTACTCGGGCTGCTGGCGCCGCTGGCCGCACCCGCCGTACCGGTCGACGCGGCGGCGCGGTGTGCCACTCCGGCCGGGGTCTACCAGGACGCCGTCGGTTGGGCACAACGGCTCACCGACCCGAGCCGGGTCTGGCCGTTGACCGACGGCGCCGGGCAACTCGTCGCGGTGCTCGGCACCGGAATCGACGTGGACAATCCGCAGTTCGGGTCGGAACAGGTGGTCGCCGGCTCGGACCGTACCGACTGCGACGGGCGGGGCACCTTCGCCGCCGGCATCGTCGGTGCCCGACCCGATCCGGCCACCACCTTCGCCGGGGTGGCTCCGGGGGCCCGGCTCCTGGCGCTGCGCTACACCGGGACGACCGACGGGGGCGCCGGTGCCGCCGACGGGCCGGACCCGGACGTACTCGCCGACGCGGTCCGTCGGGCGACGGAGGCCGGCGCCGGGGTGATCCTGGTGGTCGTACCGGCGGCCCGGAGCAGTCGGGCGCTGGCGGACGCGGTCCGGGACGCGCTCGCCGACGACATCGTGGTCGTCGCCCCGGCGGTCGCCGACCGGCCGGGGCTGCGGTCGTACCCGACCGCCCTGCCCGGGGTGCTCGGGGTCGGCGCGCACGACCAGGCCGGCGCGGCGGTGCAGGACGAGGCCGGCGAGCACGTCACCCTCGCGGCGCCGGGCGGGGACCTGGTCAGCACCGCGGCCGGCGGGAAGGGCCGGGTCGGCCAACGTTGGGGGGTCAGCGATCCGGCGTACGCCGCCGCGTACGTCGCCGGGACGGTGGCGCTGGTCCGGGCGTACCGGCCGGGCCTCTCCCCGGCTCAGGTGCGGGACCGGCTCACCGCCACCGCGAACCGGCCACCGAACGGCCGGGATCCCCGGCTGGGCTGGGGTGTGCTGGACGTGGCGGCGGCGGTGACCGCCGAACTGCCGCCGGCGGCGGTCGGTCAGGCCGCCGCTGTCCCGGGCTCGGTGACGCCCGCCGCCGGACCGGAACGGCCGCCGGCCCGCCCCCGGCTGCCCGGGGTGCTCGCCCTGCTCGGCCTGGCCGGCGCGGTCCTGGCCGGACTGACCGCGACCGTGGTCGGGCGGGGCCGGGCCCGGGGCTGGCGGCGCTGACCCGGGACACCGCCTCCGGCGGCGTCCCGCAGGTCCGACGAAATCGAGGTCGGCGCCGCCCCCGTCAGGGCCGGCGCGGGAAGATCGTCTCGATGCCCTGCTGACGCAGCTCGTAGGGAAGTTCCCGGACCCACTCGGCCCGGGACAGCAGCAGTAGCTGGTACCGCGTGTCGGCGCCCATCATCGCGCCGGCGTCGCTGCCCCGGGGCGAGTTCCAGAACTCCGTCTCCCGCTCGGCCAGCGCCCGGAGGTTCTCGTTGGTCGGCGGCTGGCTCAGCAGCTCCCGGACCTCCTGGTCGTAGTGGTCGCCGATCTGGCCGGCCGCCACGTTGCCCACCGCCCACATCACCTTGTCGAGCATGTTGCGGGCGACCGCCGCGCTGCTGATCGGATTCTTCGCCTCGATCTCGTTCAGCACCGCCATCGCCTTGTCCCGCTGGCCCTCCGGCCACCGCTGCCCCGCCTCAACGACCTGCTGACCCTGTTCCTGCTGCTGCCGGGCGTGGTTGTCGTCGAGCTGCTGGTTGCGGTCCGCGGTCGCGGTGACGTGCCCGGTGATCCGGTCCAGTTCGGTCGCGGCCAACTGGAGCTGGCGGGCACTCTCGGCGATGGTGCCGGCGTGCGCCGTGGCCGCCTGGCCGGAACCCGCCAGCCGCCCGAGCCACTCCGCGGGCACCTGGGTGGCGAGCAGCACCCTGTGCACCTCGCGCAGCGCCGCGGCCTGCGGCGGCAGTGCCTGCGCGGCCGCCGCCCGCAGGACGGCGAACTCCACCTGGACAACCTGCCCACCGGACGCGTCGACAGCCATTGCGCTACCTCCGTGTGTGTAAGGAAGGGCCCCGTCCTATCGTTTTCTGTCGTAGTGGGGCCCCTTGTTAACCACGATCAGCGGCCCGGGCGGATCGGGGTCGCCGGCACCGGCCCGTCCCCGGTGTTGATGTTGTAGATGCTCAGCCACGAGTCCGAGTACGCCTCGAGCAGGCCGGTGTGCGCGAGCTGCCCGGTCAGCACCTCGCCGGCGGCGTTCCGGCCACTCGGTATCTGGATGACTCCCTCGCCGCCAGCCCCAGTTCGGCGGACCGCACCTGGAAGACCTGCCCGCCCGCACCCTCGATACTCATCGCCCACCTCCGGTTCGAACCGGTTCCTCGATCTGCTGCCGGTGTCCGGCTAGTACGGGAAGTCCACCGGCCGGTACGTCTCCTCCGGCGGGTCCTCGCCGAGCACCGGTGGGGTGATCACCGCCGACTCGCCCCAGACGTCCTCGGTCTCGGTCAGCCACGGTGGCACCCGTCGGGCGCCCGCGTCCCCGCCGGTCGGGGCGAACGGCATCATCGGCATCATCGGCATCATTCCGGCGCCCAGCCCGGCCACCCCGGCGGCGCCGGTCGCGGCCGTACGCAGCCCGGCCGCCGCTGCCGCCGTACCGGCACCGGCGAACCCGCCGTGTGCGGCCGGCACCGGTGCCGACGCGCCGCCACCCCCGCCGCCCGGAACCCCGCCCCCGCCTCCGACGCCGCCGAGGCCCCGAACCGGTCCGGCCGAACCGGCCCCGGACGGCGGCGCGGCGGTGTCCGTCTGGCCGCCGCCCTCCTTCTTCTTCGCCCAGCCCGGTACGGTCGGCGTGGCCCGGGCACCGAGCCGTCCGGCGGCGGCCGCCGCCGCGGCCGCGACCCCGGCGGTGAACATCGCCCCGAAGACGGGCCTGCCGCCGCCCGGTTCGCCGGCCGCCTCTGCCGGGCCGCCCGGCACCGGCTCGTCCTCGGAGGACTCCGCGCCGCCCTCCGGCGGCACCGGGATCCGGTCGCCGGCGGCCACGTACTCGACGGCGAGGGCGTTCATCACCGCCACCGCCTTGGCGTGCGCGGTGTCGGCGGCCCGGGCCGCCTGCTCGTACCGGTGCAGTTCGGTGGCCGCGTCGGTCTGGCGCTGGCGCAGTTCGGCGACCTCCCGCACGGAGGCGAACGAGTCCGGGCGCAACGGGGTGGTGGCCAGTACCACCGTCACGGCGGAGACCGCCGGCACCTCGACCGGCGGCGGCATCTGGGCCTTGGCCCGCTTCAGCGCGTCGCCGACGTCGTACGCGACGTCGCGCATGGCGAACGCGGCGTCGCCGATCCGCCGCAGTCCGGCGCTCAGGTCGGCAATCATCGTCTGGTACTGCTCGGCGGCACCGCCCTGCCACTGCCGGCGGAACCGGGCGAGTCTGTGTTCGAGGTTGTTCGCCTGCTCGTGCAGCCGGGCGCCGACCCCGTCCCAGGAGTCCGCCACGGCACGCGCGGTCGCCTCGTCACCGTGGTGCAGCATCTGGTAGAGCTGCCCGTGGCTGTACGGCGTGAAGTCGGTCCGGGGGCGCATGCCGGTCAGACCTGTCCGTGCCCGGCGGGCGGTCCGGTGAGGCCGGCGATGATCCCGCCCACCCCCGGGATCACGCCGCCGACGGCGTGCACGGCGCCGGACACCCCGGCGTCGTACCGCTGGTAGGCGTCGTTGACCATCACGGTCACCTCTTTGGCGAAGTCGATCGCGTCCCGCGCCTGGCTGACCAGGTGGTGCAGGTCGGCGACCGCGACGCCGTGGTGCTGGCCGAGGGACTGTGCCTCGCCGAAGGCGCCGAGCCGCAGTTCCCGCTCGGTCAGCGCGTCGAGCTGACCGAGCGGCTGCACCATGCCGGCGAGCTGGGTGGCCAGTTCCTCGGCGAATTCCGTCAGCGAGCGCAGGTCCACCGCGAAGGAGTCGGCGGCCATCTCTTCCCCTCGTGTCGTAGGCGCCCACACCCGAACCGGGTCACGTGGCGTGGCTCAGCGACCCGTCCCACCGGCGGCCACCCCGGGTATCCGCTGGCCGAGGGCGCGGTCCAGCACCGCCGCCTGGGCGGCCGCGTTCTGCAGTACGCCGCCGAGGCTCGCGATGATCTCGCTCATCTCGGCGAGCGTGCCGCGCAGGGCCTCCTCGGCCATCTGCGCCTCCAGTCCCGACGCGCTGCCCGAGAGGTACCAGGTCTCCCGGACCGGCTGCAACGCGGTGTGCAGCGCCTGAAGTGCCTCGTCGATCGCCTTCGAGTAGGTGAACATGCTGCCGCCTGCGGCGTTGACCGCCTCGAAGCGCATCGCCACGGTGCCGGCCGACGGCACCCCGCCCTGCGTCGTCATCTCGTTCCGTCCTTTCGAACCGGCGGGTCAGTTGTTGAGCCCGCTGATGATCGGGCTCTGCACCGAGAGCTGCGCCACCCGCATGATGTCGCCCTGCTGGGTGTTGGAGAGCGCGTCGTGCTCGTTCATGACCTTGTTGAACGCCTCGCCGATCGCGGTGAGCTGCGTCTGGGCCCGCATGATCCGCTCGTTCAGCGCCTGGTAGCTCGTGTCGAAGGCGAGCCGGGCGGCACCGTTGAAATTCTGCGCGGACCCGACCAGGCCGGTCAGGTCGGCGCTGAGCCGGCCCATCAGGCCCCGGATGTTCGTCGCCGTCTCGTCGAACCTGGCGGCGGTGGTCGTGATCACCGCCTGGTCGAGATGGAAACCCTGGTTAGCCATCGATGCTCCTCCTCGTCGTACGCCAGGCTAGGGACAACCGGAGCGCCGCCCCACGGCACTTTTACCCACACCTGGGTGACCCGGCCGGGCTACTCGGCCGGTGGCGCCCAGCCGACCTGGACGGTCATCGGCCCGGACCGGCGCCGGACCAGCACTCCCCGGCCGGGCGGCTGCGGTCCGGGCCGTACGTCACCGAGCAGCGGGCCCTCGTCGCGGCTGCCGGACATCACCAGTCCCGGCGAGCCGAGTTCCCGCATCCGTTGCACGACCGGGTCGAACATCGCCCGGGACGCGCCGCCGCTGCCCCGGGCGACGACCAGGTGCAGGCCGATGTCGCGGGCGTGCGGCAGGTACTCCAGCAGCGGGCCCAGCGGGTGGTTGAGCCGTCCCGGCACCGCGACCAGTTCGTAGTCGTCGACGATCAGGAACAGTTCCCGCCCCGTCCACCAGTCCCGGCGGCGCAGCCGCTCCGGCGTGACGTCCGGGCCCGGCATTCGCTGCCCCATCGCGGTGGCGACGTCCCGGACCATCTCCTCCAGGACCGGTTCCGAGCCGGCGTAGCCGAGCAGGTGGTCCGGGCCGACGACGTCGAGCAGCCCGCGCCGGTAGTCGACCAGGATGATCCGGGCCTCGGCCGGGGTGTAGCGCCGGGTGACGCCGTACGCGATCGCCCGGAGCAGGGCCGTCTTGCCGCTCTCGACGTCGGCGAAGGCCAGGAAGTGCGGTTCGGTGTCGAAGTCGAGGCTGACCGGGGCCAGGTCCGCCTCGGCGAGACCGAGCGGGACCGCCCGCCCCGGTGCCGCGTACGCCGGTTCGAGGTGTCCGACCGGCACCAGGCGGGGCAGCAGTCGTACCGGTGGGGCCGGCGGGTGGGGCCAGGCCTCGATGACCCGGCCGACCAGTTCCCGGGTGCCGGCGCCGAGCGTGCCGGCCCTCGGGTCGCCGTCGATCCGAGGCAGCGCGGAGAGCAGGTGCAGCCCCTCCGGGGTGATGCCACGCCCCGGCCGGTCGGCCGGCACGTTCTGCGCGGCACGCCGGTGCAGCATCGAGTCGCCCGGCTCGCCGAGCCGCAGCTCCACCCGGGTACCGAGGCTGTCGCGCAGCGGTGCGGGCAGGTTCAGCCACCAGGTGGTGGCCACCACCACGTGGATGCCGAACCCGAGTCCCCGGGTGGCCAGCCGGACGATCTGGCTTTCGAGGTGTTCGTACTCCTGACGCACCGTGGCCCAGTCGTCGATGACCAGGAAGACGTCGCCGAACTCGCGGCCGTCGGTGCTCTCGGTGAACTCGGCACGCCGCTGCCGGAAGGTGGCGGCCGAGTCGACGTTGTGTTCGGCGAAGAACTGCTCCCGCTGGCTGAGCAGGGTGCCGACCTCGGCGACCATCCGGCGGCACCGTTCGGCGTCCCGGCGTACCGCGTGGCCGCTGACGTGCGGCAGGCCGGCCACCGGGCCGAGCGCGCCGCCACCCAGATCCAGTAGGAAGAACTGCACCTCAGCCGGGGTGTGGGTGAGCGCCAGCGCGCCGACCAGGCCGCGCAGCAGGGTGCTCTTGCCGCTCTGCGGGGCACCGATCAGCAGGACGTTGCCGCCCGCCCCGGCCAGGTCGATCCAGAGTGGATCGCGGCGCTGCTCGAACGGCTTGTCGACGATCCCGACCGGCACCACCAGCCCGCCGTTGCCGGCCCAGCCGACCGGGCAGAACCCCCGCCGCGGGTCGACGCCCAGCGGCGGCAGCAACCGGTCGAGGGTCGGCGGTTCGTCCAGCGGCGGCAGCCAGATCTGGTGTGCGGCCGGGCCGGCCCCGCCGAGCCGGGACAGCATCGCCGCCATCGCGGTCTCGCCGGTGCCGACCGGGGTCGGTGAGACCGGCGCCCCGACCGGTACCGGCGGTACGGGCGGTGCCACCGACGCGACCCGGACCAGGGTGAACGGCAGCACCTGGCGACCGGGTACGGCGGTCGGCACCGGGCCGCTGACCCGGGGCGGCAGTTCGCCGGAGACGTACGCGCTCTTGAACCGCTGCAACGTGTCGGTGTCGGTCTTCAGGTACGCCGAGCCGGGCACCGCCGGCAGGTGGTACGCGTCGGGTGCGCCGAGCACCGCCCGGCTCTCCGAGGCGGAGAAGGTACGCAGCCCGATCCGGTACGACAGGTGTGCCTCCAGCCCGCGCAGCCGGCCCTCCTCCAGGCGTTGCGAGGCGAGCAGCAGGTGTACGGCGAGGCTGCGGCCGAGCCGGCCGATCTGCACGAACAGGTCGATGAACTCGGGCCGGCTGGTGAGCAGTTCGCTGAATTCGTCGATGATCACCAACAGCACCGGCAGTGGCGGCAGGTCGGTACCGGTCTCCCGGGCCCGCTGGTAGTCCCGGACCGAGGCGAAGTTGCCGGCGGAGCGGAGCAGTTCCTGCCGGCGGACCAGTTCCCCGTTGATCGCGTCGGCCATCCGGTCGACCAGGGCCAGGTCGTCGGAGAGGTTGGTGATCACCGCGCAGGTGTGTGGCAGTTCGGTCATCCCGGCGAAGGTCGCGCCGCCCTTGAAGTCGATCAGCGCGAGGTTCAGGGTCTCCGAGGAGTGGGTCACCGCCAGCCCGGTGACCAGGGTGCGCAGCAGTTCGCTCTTGCCCGAGCCGGTGGCCCCGATGACCAGCCCGTGCGGCCCCATCCCGCCCTCGGCCGACTCCTTCAGGTCGAGTTCGACGGGCCGGCCGTACGGGTCGAGGCCGAGCGGCACCCGCAGTCGGTCCCGGGGTGGCCGGGGGCGCCAGGTGAACGCCGGGTCGGTGTCGCGCGGGTCGCCGAGCCCGAGCAGTACGGCCAGCCCGAAGGTGCTGCTCAGCGGGGTTTCCGGGGCCGGGGCGGCGCTGTGGTAGCGGGGTGCCTGCGCCCTGGCCAGGGCCTCGGCGCCGGCCTGGTCGAGTCGGTCCGGCCGACCGAGGAAGCTCAGTCGCGGCCCGGCGGCGGACTCGACCAGCCTGCCGAGCTTCTCGCCGGCCAGGTGCAGCAGGAGCGCGTCCGGGGTCGGCTCGGCCGGTGGCGCGTCGACGATCTCGACGAGGGTGACGCCGTGCAGGCCGGTGTCCGGGGCGAGCCGGATGGTGCCGGCGGTCCGCCCGGCGTCGATGACGACCAGCAGGTGCGGCAGGTCGGAGCCCATTCCCGGCTGCCGGGTGAAGGGTGCCCGGGTGCCGAGGTCGGCGCCGAACCGTTCGGCGAGTTCGTCGAGGTCGGCGGCGATCAGCCGGATGGGCCCGACCGCGTCGCTGTCGGTGCCGTGCTGCGCGTGCGGCAGCCACTTGACCCAGTCCCAGTCGACGAGCCGGTCCGCCGCGAGGCAGAGCCCGATCCGGAGGTCGGCCGGGGAGTGCAGCGTCGTCGCCTGGGCGAGCAGCGCCCGGACCAGGTCGAGGGTCCGGGCCCGGGGGCCGCTGACGCCGAGCCGGGCGAAGCCGCGCAGCGAGATCGCCACCGGCAGTTCGGGCACGGTCGAGTAGGCGCGGATGAAGTGCCGCAGCGCGGTGGAGGAGACCGGGTCGAGGTCCTCCAGCGGTACGGTCTGCGGGGAGCGCAGCGGGGTGGCCAGCCGTTGCGGCCCGACACCGAGCCGTACCTGACCGAAGTCCGGGTCGGAGCGGCGCCGTTCCCACAGCCGGGGCGTGTCGACGAGGGTCCAGAGGTCGGTGGGGTCCAGGTGGCCGAAGCCGAGCGCGGCGCGCTGCCGCTCGGCCACGTCGTGCACCTTGCGGCGGAGCCCGGTGAGATAGCGCTGGTAGTCCCGGCGTTCCTCGTTGATCTTCGCCTTGGTGGCCTGCCGGCCGCCGGCCAGCGCCATCACGATCATGCCGACCATCACCACCGCGAACAGCCCGCCGAACAGGAACGTCATCGGACCGCCGGCCCGTCCTATGTAGACGAACGACATGGCGCCCATGCCCAGCATCATCGGCACCATGAACAGCAGCTGCATCATCGCCTGCGGACTGCCCCTGACCAGGCCGGGCGGGGACTCCAGGACGATCTCGCCGCCCGGCGGTTCCGGGGCGGCCACCCGGCGGACGGCCGGTGGGGACGGGTAACTCACCCTCGCAGTCTGCTGGCGAGCCGGGCGGCTCGTGGTGGGTAATTTTGCCGTCGGCCGTACCCCCGGATCGTCGCTACGCTCGCCGGAAACGGAGGCGGGGCGATGGACACAGGTCAGGTGACGGCGATTATCCAGGCCGGGTTCCTGTTGCTGGCCGAGGCGACCAGGGACGTGACGGGCGACCCCGGCGCGCTGCGGGCCCGGGCGGCCGAGTGCGCCCGGTGCGCCGGCCAGCTGGACACCGCGGCCGGCGACACCCGCCGGACCGTGCGGCAGTTGGGACAGACCTGGCTCGGGCAGGCGTACGAGCGGACCGACCAGGACACCACGAACCTGAACAACCTGCTGGTCAACGTCCTGAGGGTGGCGCTGGAACAGGAGAGCCGACGGTTGGACAGCGCGGCGACCGCGTTGACCCAGGCCACCAACACGGTCGAACAGCAACGGCAGAGTTTCGCCCAGCAGGCCAACAGCGTCATCCAGACGATGGCCCAGGAGCTGGCCCGGGCCCGGGCCATGCCGTCACCGTGGAACAAGATCATGATGGTGCTGGCGATCCTGAAGGCGGTCCAGGCGGCCCTCTCCGCGAAGCAGTCCGCCCAGTCCGCGTCGGACGCGACCCGCAACCAGCTCAGCAACACCCTGGCCACGCTCTTCGCGACCAGTGCGACGTCGTCCGGCCAGTTGACCACGGCCGGCCGCTGAGTTCCGGAGGTGCACGGATGAACGGAACACCGGCCGACGACGGCCTGCCGGCCGAGATCGCGGCGAGCCTGGCGCAGTTGGAGCGGCAGCGGCAGGAGGCCGAGCGGATCCGGCAGGCGGTGGACCAACTGTCGGTCCGGGGCAGTTCCCGGGGCAACGAGGTGGTGGTGACGGTACGCGGCACCGGCCGGGTCACCGAGGTCTCGATCGACCCGGCGACGCTGCGTCGGTACGGCGCGCACGAGGTCGGGGCGCTGGTCGCCGAGGCGGTCAACAACGCCCAGGACCGGCTGGCCAAGGCGACCGAGGAACGGTTCGCGCCGCTGATCGCCGCCGCCGACCGGCTGGTCTCGTCGGTGTGACCGGCTCACCGACCGCGCCGGTCTCCGGGTTGCGCCGGGTCACCGTGGTCGCCCCCCGGGCCCGGATGGACGTCGGGCTGCCGGTGCACTGCACACTCGCCGAACTGATCCCGCAGCTCGTCCGGCTGGCCGGGGCCGGCGCGCAGCCGGGGCCGGACGGCACCGGTTGGGCGTTGTCCCGGATCGGCGGGCCGCCGCTCTCCCCCGGGCTGACCGTCGCCGCCGCCTCCCTCAGCGACGGCGAGGTCCTGCAGCTGAGCACCCGGCCGGCGTACCAGACGCCGCTGCTCTTTGACGACGTGGTGGACGCGATCGCCAGCGCCGCCCGGACCCGGCGCGGCGCCTGGCGGCCCCGGGTCGGCCGCCGGCTCGGCCTGGCCACCGCCGCGGTGCTCTTCACCGGCGCGACGGCGCTGCTCCTCGCCGGGCTCGCCGGAACGCCGCAGACCCCGATCGCCGCCGGGGTGGTGGCGGTGGCGCTGTTGCTCGCCGGCGGCGCGCTCGCCCGGGCGTACGGGGACGTCGGGGCGGCGGGCGCGTGTGCCGCCGCCGGCACCGTCACCGCGTTCGCCGTCGGGGCGACCGCGTTGCCGCCACACGCGGGGTGGCCGCCCGGCCCCGGTACGCTCGCGCTCGGGCTGGCGGCGGTGACCTGCTACGCGGCGCTGACGGTGGCGGTGGTGCACCGGCAGCCGTGGTTCGTCGGCATGCTCGTCGCCACCGGGGCGGGTGCCCTGGTCTGCACCACGGTGCTGCTGCTCGACGTACCTCCGCCGGACGTCGCGGCGGTCGCGGTCACCCTGCTGACCGCGCTCACCGCCGCCGCGCCGATGGTCGCGCTGCGGCTGGCCCGGCTGCCGCTGCCGAACGTGCCGGAGGACATGGACTCGTTCCGCGCCGACGAGCGCCCGGCGCTCGGCTCGGAGGTGCTCGACGCCACCTCGGCGGCGGCCGGCCTGCTGACCGCCCTGGTCGGCGGCCTGGGGGTGGCGGTGGCCGGCTGCGCCGTGGTGCTGCTGGGTGCCGGACCGGGCTGGTCGGCGCTGCTGGTCGGGCTGGTCGGCGTCGCCTGGCTGCTCCGCTCCCGGGCGTACGCGGGCGCCGCGCAGCGGGTCTGCATGGTGGTCGTCGGGCTGGTCGTGCTGGCCGGGCTCGGCTGGCGGCTGCCGTCACTGCTGGACGGCGCCTGGCTGTTCGCCGGCGCGGCGGTGGTCGCCTCGGCCGGGGCGCTCTGCCTGGTCTACGCCGACCGGGTGGTTCGGCGCCTGAACTCCCCGTTCCACGCCCGCTGGCTGGACGTCCTCGAGTACGTCGTACTGGTCTCGCTGCTCCCGGTGGCGGGCGCGGCGACCGGGGTCTACGACGCGGTACGGGACGCGGTCGGCTGACGGGTCCGCCCGGTGTCCCGGATCAGGTCCGTCACCGCCTCCACCACCTCCACCACCGGTACGTCGGTGACGAACGAGCTGCGGTGCGGGCAGGTCCCGCCGCCGGAGCGGGCCGGGTAGATGTCCCGGGAGCAGTCGATCCCGCACTCCGGGCAGTGGATGGTCCACGAGGCGATCGGGCGGTGCCGGGCACGCAGCGGCACCGCGCAGTTGATCAGGTTGCCGACCCAGAAGACGCCGACGGTCGGGGTGTCGATCGCGGCGGCCACGTGCACCGGCCCGGTGTCGTTGGCGACCACGACCTGGCAGTCGCGGTAGCAGCCGATCAGTCCGCCCAGCGACAGCTCGCCGACCACCGGCCGCAGCGGCAGCCGGGCCGCCGCCACCACCCGCTCGACCACGTCCCGCTCCTCGGGGGTGCCGGTGACCAGCACCTCGTATCCCTGGTCGGTCAGGTGGTCGGCGACCTCGGCGAAACGTTCCGGCGGCCAGCGCCGTCGCGGGTCGCTGGCGCCCGGGTGCAGGGCGGCCCGGGGCCGGTCCGGTTCGCCGAGCACCGCCCGGGCCTCGGCCAGGTCCGTGTCGGTGACCGCGAGCCGGGGGACCAGCCCGGTCGGGCTGGCGCCGACGAGGCTGACCACCTCCAGGTAGCGGGTGATCTCCGGCTGGTAGTAGACGTACCGCAGCCAGCGGTCCAGCGGTGGGGCGTCCTCGGCCCGCAGACCTGCGGTGACCCGGGCGCCGAGCCCGGTGACCAGCGGGTTCGAGTTGGCCCCGCCGCCGTGCATCTGGATGGCCAGGTCGAACCGTTCCCGCCGGGCGTCGGCGAGGAACCGGTCCATCGAGTCCGGTTCCTCGTCCGGGCCGGCGGTCCGGATGCCGGGTGCCGGCGGCACCACCAGCACCCGGTCGACCGGTCCGGGCCGGTCCCGGAGCAGCCGTTCGTGCCAGGGCGCGCCGAGCAGCACCAGTTCGGCGGCCGGGTAGCAGGCCCGCAGCGCGTCCAGGGCCGGCAACGCGAAGATGAAGTCGCCGAGCGCGTTGGCCCGGAGTACGGCGATCCGCTCGACGTCGCCGACGAGGTCACGTACCTTGCCGATCATCGGGCGGGCACCCGTCGGCCGGTCAACCGGTGAACCGGGGCGCGGGGGTGCCGGCGGCGGTGTTCGGGTGGTGCAGTTCCCGGTCGGCGGCCGGGTCGACCACGGTGGACGGGGTGCCGGGACCGGTCGTACCCCGGCCGCGCCGGCCCGGGTCGTAGCTCCGACTGCCGATGGTGATCGTCCGGCGTCCCGGCCGGGGCGCCCGGGGCAGGGTGACGGTGAGCAGCCCGTGGTCCATGACCGCGTCGATCTGGTCGGCGTCGACCGGCTCCGGCAGCCGCACCCGGTGCTCGAAGGAGCGGGTACGCGAGCCCTCGGCGTCGATCCCGAGGTCGGCGTTGACCTCGGCCTCGGAGCGGGCCCGGACGCAGAGTTCCCGGTCGTCGAGTTCCAGCGCCACCTCCTCCGGGGCCACCCCGGGCAGTCGGGCGATCACCGTCCAGCCGTCGTCGGCGGAGCGCAGTTCGATGTCGGAACCGCCGCCCCGGCCGGCCAGCGCGGAGTCGATCAGACGGCTCAGCTCCGTCCGGAGCGTCTGCAGCCGGTCCATCGGATCCCAGCCCCGGTCCGTTCCACCCCGCACCGATTCACGTCCTGGCTCAGCCATGCGCCGTGTTACCTCCTCGTCCGGTCGTCGTCGGTCGGCCGGGTCGTTCAGCGGATGTCGCCGAGGTGTCCGTCGGCCGGGTGGGGTCGCAGCGAGCTGGAGGCGTTCAGGTCGGCGTCCGGGTCCACCCCGACGCCGAGCCGGTCGACGAGTTCCCCGCCGAACCAGGCGCCGAGCGCGGCACCGGCGATCGCCACCACCTCGATGGCGACCAGGGCTCCGCCGGCGGCCCGGTTGTCGGCGGCCATCCGTACCGCCCAGATCGCCGCGAACAGCAGCAGCACGGCCAGGTTGATGGAGGCGTGCGCGACGCCGACCCGCTTGGCCCGGGTACCGGTGGGCACCGCCAGCAGGTCCACCGCGCCGGCAACCGCGGCGAGGACGCCGCCGATCAGCCCGACCAGGATGTTCCAGTACGCCAGCTCACCGAGGAAACCCGGTCCACCGGCCACGTCGATCACGTCGAAGATCACCGCAGCCACGAAGAGCGCGATCGGGAACATCACCAACATCGGATGCACCGGGTGCCCCAGCACCTTGGCTCGGCTCTCCATCATGGTCGTCTCCCAGGTTCGGCGGATGCCCCACCGCCCGACTTCTCGTCCGGTCGGCGTCCGCGCTCTGACACTGTGGGAGGCGGTACCCGATTTGTCCGCCGGCAAACCTCCACCACCGGTCGACGGGCCGACGCGCCCACAGGTTGCCCGCCAGGTGGGCGTGTCGGGCCCCAGCCCGGTCGGCGTGTCGGTCACCGGTCGGCGTGTCGCTCAGCCGGCGAGCGGAGCAGAGTTCGCTGCCCCTCGGGTGGACCGCCTCGACCGCCCCCGGTGTCCAGCCTCCCAGCCGGAGGTCCAGGTCACCGCGACGTTGCCCGACAAGCGGGCGTCCCGCACGTCCTTGACGGCGATCGCCGGGTTGCTGATCATTGCTCGGTGGCGGCTCGACGGTGGCGGGCGCGGCTCGGCTGGACAGGCTGGCGCCGCGAGCTGGGTTGGTTACTGATCCTCTCCGGTGCCGCCCTGCTGGTGCTGACGTACGGTCGGCTCGCCGGTGCGGCGATGCCGGTACCCGCCGCCACCGAGCAGATGTCCGCCGAGTGGGATGCGGAGTTGTACGAGGCGGCACTGATCACACTGCTCGGCGTACCGCTCGGACTGCTGGTCCTCGGCATCGGCGTCTGGCTCAACCTCCGGGGCCGACGTGGCGCCCGGAGCCGACGCGGCACCACCCGGCGGGTGGTCCGCTCCGTCCGCCGCCGGAGGTGACGCCGCGCCGGGGGTCGGACCGGCGGTCGTCGACGCGGATCGCCGGTCAGCCCTGGCGGGGCCTCGCCACGGTCCAGTTGCCGTCGACACTCGTCGCCGTACGGCCCTCGCCCGCCACCCAGAGCAGACCGTCGAGTTCGCCGAAGTCCGGCGTCCCGGAGACGGAGATCGCCTCCCCCTGCTGGAACGTCCGGCCGCCGTCGTTGCTGCGCCACAGCACGAAGTCGCGGTCTTCGGTTCGCCACTCGCAGAGCAGCAGATAACCGCCGTAGGTCACGGTGCCGACGACCACGTCCGCCCATGGCGCGTCGTTGCTGGTCCAGCTTTGGCCGCCGTCGTCCGTCCGGTAGAGCAGCGACCGCCCGGCGCGGCTGCCCAGCAGGTACGCCTCCCGCCCGCTGGCCGGAACCAGGATCGGATTGTTGTCGAGCACCGGCAGTCTGGCGGTCGGCAGCCAACTGCGACCGCCGTCGTCGCTGCGGACCACCGCCGCCTGGGCGGTCGGATGGACCGCCTCCGGGGCGCCGTGCGGCGCCCACCCCCACAGCACGCCGTCCGGTGCCCGCCGGATCGACCAGAACCCGAGCAGCGGGAGCGGCGGGCCGATCCGGTAGATCGCCCCGGTGACCGGATCGACGAACTGGCCGGCCTGGTCGCCGCGGGGGATGGCGCCCAGCGGCAGCACCGCCACGTCGGCGATCTTCTCGGCCTGCTTCTCCCAGTTCTCGCCGGCGTCCCGGGTCAGGTACCGCACCCCCTGGACCACCGCGACGTACAGGTCGGGGCCGAGCAGTTCGTAGGAGGTGGTCGTCGGGGTGCCGCAGGTCCGCCACCGGACCGGCCCCCGGTACGACGACCAGGTGTCACCCGAGTTCCGGGTGATGCTGAACTGGACCGCGCACTGGTTGTACCGCACGGTGACCACGGTCTTCCGGGCCAGTACGGCGCTGGCGACGAGTGGCCCCGCACCGGCGGCCGGCGAGTGGGACGGGAGGTTCCACCAGGTCCGGACCAGCGGCACGGCGGTCAGGGTCATGAACATCGCGACGCCGAGCGCGGTGACGGAGACGGCGGCCCGACGGCGGCGTACCCGACGGCCCGCCCGTTCGGCCAGGTCGGCCAGCGGTGGCTGGACGACAGTCTCGGCGACCGTGGCCGCGTCGAACGGGTACCTCGGCATCACTTCCTCCCGGCGCCCACGAGTTCGGCTGGTTCGGCGAGGAGAGCGGCGAGCGCGGTACGCCCACGGGACAGCCGCGACTTGACGGTGCCCACCGAGACCTCCAGGGTCCGGGCGACCTCCTCGACAGGCAGGTCCACCAGGTAGTGCAGGGCGATCGCGTGGCGTTGCCCGGCGGGCAGTTGCCGGAGCGCGGCCATCAGCGCGACGTGTTCGGAGGAGAATTCCGGTACCACCGGAGGCGGACCGACCCGACGTAACAACCGGTCCAAGGTCCGTCGCCGTCGGTAGCGGGTGTGGGCGAGGTTGAGGGCGACCCGGCGCAGCCACGACTCCGGGTTCTCCAGCTGGTCGAAGCGCCCGGGCGCGCTCAACGCCCGGACGAACGCCTCCTGCACCACCTCCTGCGCCTCGTTCAGATCCCCGGTGACGGCGTACAGATGGACGATCAGCCGCCGGAAGCTCGCGGCGTACACCTCGGCAATCGTGTTCGGCTCCCCCACCCACTGCCCCTCTCCTCGCCCTCTTCCACTATCGAGGGCCGTCGAAGGTTCCCCGGGCCGCCGCGACGAATTCAGCCGATCTCGGCGACGACGTTGCCCTCCTGGTCACGGATCCGGGACATGACGATCTCGACGACCAGTTCCGGGGCGCTCGCCAACCGGTACGTCCCGGCCACCGGCCGCAGCACGTCGGTCAGCTCGGCGAGCACCGCCGGCGGAACGTCGAGCGCGACGAGCCCGTCCCCGGTGTCGGTGACGGCGAACCGGTCCCCGGGGCGGAAGCTGACGGCACTGTCCCGCGACTGGAGGATCACCCCACGGTCGAACGGCAACCGGGCGGCCAGCACCCGACTGATCCGGTCCGCCGCGTTCGCCCCGACCTTCACCGTGGTGGTCGCCGGTTCCCCTGGCCGGTCGCCCGGCTCCGTACGCCAGCCGGCCTCCTCGACAAAGAGCGAGCCGGTGGAGGAGCCGTCCCGACGTACGCCTTCGGCGATCGCGGCGGCGACACCGGGCCGGTCAGTGAGGTCGCCCCGGGCGAGGTCGGTGACGAGCAGCGGCAGGTCCGGGGTCATCGCGGCGAGCAGCTTCTGGGCGTCCCAGCGTTCGATCGCCGCGTACTCGTCGAGGGTGAGCCCGACCACCTGGAGGAACCGCAACTGCCCGTGCGGGGTGTCGATGACGCCGAGCTCGGGGTCGGTGTCGAAGGCCGCCGCGCGGATCAGGGTGTCCAGCCGCTCGGTCGAGATGGGCCCGTTCAGGTTGAGGTGGTGCCCGGGCCCGAACGGGTTGCCGGAGTTGAAGACGTACCGGCCGAGGTTCTGCAGGAAGTTCGCCGCCCAGAGCGGCGGCTCGTTCTCGTCGGCCGTCCGGGCGATCCGGAAGGTGAACTCGAAGCCCCAGCCCGACTCTTCCGGGTTGTCGGTTTCCTTGGAGTACAGCTCCGACATCCCGTAGCTGACGAGATGCCAGTGGTCGGGACGCGGGTAGAAGCTGATGCCGTCGAGCGGGTCGGGACCACCCAGCATCCACTTGTGGACCGTCCCGTAGTGCTGCGGTTCGACGCCGGGGTAGAGCCGCTCCAGCGCGGCGTCGATGGCGTCCCAGCCGGCAGCGTTGTCGTCGTCATCATCGGTCATGACCGGTGACTGTAGGCCACGGTTACGACGTCGTCCGCCCTCGACAACCGGCCACCGACCGGGCCTCCACCCGGCCAGGATCCCGGTCGGTCGGGTGGGCGATCTCGGAGGTCGCCGGTTGTCGCGACGCCTCGACACCGGCCCACTCCGGCCCCGTCGACCACGATCGGGGCGTCGACGTCGTCCCGCCCGGGGCGTCACCGTCCGTTCAGCACCGCGCCCAGCACGCGTTCGGCCGGGAAGTACCCGAGCTGCCGGGAGTCGTAGCTCACCTCGGCGTTGTCCCCGAGCAGGACCACCTTGCCGGGAGGCACGCGATCCTCGGGAACGTCCGCCAGGGCCGCGGCCCGGTCGCGTGGGACCGGGTCCCCGGGTACGGCGACGACGCGCTTGATCAGCCACCTCCGGCCGGAGACCGCGAGCGCGCCGGCGGTGGGGTCCAGCGGTGCGGTGGTCCACTGCCCCGACACCGGAATCTGCTCCGCCACCACCACCTGCCCCCGGGCGAGCCGGACCCGGCGGCGGACCAGCACCCGGTCGCCGTGCTGGTAGGTGGGTTGCATGCTGGCCCCGCGCACGGTCACCGCGACCACCCGGCGACCGAGGAGGGCGGAGCCGGACAGGCCGACTCCGCACAGCAGCGCCAACCCGCCGCAGATCGCCGCCCAGCCGGCCGCTCCGGCACCCAGGAAGGCGAACGTTCCGACGCCGAGCGCCGCGCCGACGGCCAGCACGGCGGCCCGACCGAGCAGCGCCCGGTGGCGCCGACTCCGGGCCGCGGCCGGCGCCGACACGACCACGGTGCGGGCTGACCCGGCGGGCGTGGACCGGCCGGTCACCGCACACCCTCGGTCAATGCCGGCGACCGGTCCGTCTCGGGCTGGTAGCCGGCGGCCTGCAGGGCGAACAGGTGTGCGTAGTCGCCGCCGGCGGCGACCAGCGTACGGTGGTCGCCCTGCTCGACCACCCGCCCGCCGGCGAGTACGACGATCTGGTCGGCGTCGCGGACCGCGCCGAGCCGGTGCGAGATCAGCAGGCTGGTCTGCCCACCCCGGTGTGCGGTGAGCGAGGCGTGGATCCGGTGTTCGGCCTCGGCGTCCATGCCCGAGGAGGGCTCGTCGAGGATCATCAGGTCGCGCCGGTCCCGCAGGAACGCCCGGGCCAGCGCCAGCCGCTGCCACTGCCCGCCGGAGAGCACCACACCGGTTTCCGGGTTCTGCCTGTCGTCTTCGGAGAAGAACAGCCGGGACAGCAGCGTGTCGTACCCGTGGGGCAGCCCGGACAACGTGTCGTCGATCCCGGCCTGTTCAGCGGCCGCCCGGATCCGCCGCCGGTCGTCGAGCGACTCCAGGTCACCCAACGCGATGTTCTCCGCCGCCGTCATGTCGTACTCCATGTAGTCCTGGAACACCGCGCCGATCCGTACGCGCAGTTCGGCGACGTCGAACTCCCGGATGTCCACCCCGTCCCACAGGATCGCGCCCCGGGTCGGGTCGTAGAGCCGGCACAACAGCTTCACCAGGGTCGACTTGCCCGCGCCGTTGCGGCCGACGAGGGCGAGCGCCTGACCGTGTGGGATGTGCAGGTCGACTCCCCGCAGCGCCCACTCGTGCCTGGTGGAGTAGCGGAACCAGACGTCCCGTACCTCGATCCCGGTCCGCAGCGGCGGAACCTTCCGCGGCGCGGCCGCCAGCGGCAGGTCCGGCCCGGCCGCGGTGACGGCGACATAGTGGTCGAACATCGACAGCGCCTGGTGGGTACGGGCGATGTCGCCGGCGAGCGTGGTCAGGGCTCCCTGCACCCCGGCGACGGCGGCGGCGAACATCATGATGTCGCCGACCGCGAGCCGGCCCTGGTGTGCGGAGCTGACCGCCCAGAGCAGCCCGCCGCCGGAGACCGTGGCGGCCAGCAGACCCAGGCCGGCCTGCACCCTGACCTGTTGCCGGTCCATCGCCCGCTTGGCGACGTCGGCGACCCGGCGGTTGGCCAGCATCCGGTCTCGGAGGAACGCCCCGATGCCGAACAGCCGGACCTCCTTGGCCGCCTCGACCGTCGACAGCAGCCCGCTGTAGAAGAACTCCCGTCGCTCGGCCGGGCCGATCTCCCAGATCATCCGTGCCCGCCTGCGGGAGAGCGCCAGCTGCGCGGCCAGCGTGGGCAGCCCGGCCAGCACCACCAGCCCGGTCATCACCGGGCTGAGCAGGAACAGGGAGCCCAGGAATCCGATGATGGTGAACCCGGTCCGTCCGATACCCAGCACGCCGTCCACCGCCCGGCACGGGTACGGGGACATCCCGCCCGGTTGCTGCGCCAGCCGTAGCCGGTCCAGGAAGTGCGGATTCTCGAATCGCACCAACCCGATGAACCGGTCCACGGCGGTGAACAGACGCTCCTGGGCGGCCAGCCCCACCGCCCGGTCCACCTCCGTGGACAGGTACTGCGTGACGTGTGCGGTCACCGCGACGAGCAGACCGGCCAGGGCCAGCCCCGCGGCGTGGGTGAGCAGTGTGCCCAGTGCGACCCCGGCCACCAGGCCGTCGACGACCAGCTTGGTCAGCCAGGCGATCACCACAGGCAGCGCCCCCGCCGCCAGCGTCAGTACCGCGTACGGCAGCGCCGTCCACGGTGCTCCCCTGACGACGAGGGAGCCCGCGAGCATGATCCGCCGTACCGCCGCCGGGAGGCCACCGGTACGCGTCCCGGGCGCTGCCGCGGCGTCGTCCGGCGTCGCGACGGGCGGGCTCATACGGCGACGGCCGGCCGGTTCAGATCCACCCGGTTGTCGGTCACGACCGGCCGCCCGTCGCCGTCCGGCGCGACCATCAGCACCGACGGCAGGGCCTGGATCCGGAAGGCGGCACCCACCGGGCCGTCCGCGGTCTCGACCACGACCCGGGCCACCGGGGTCAGGGCGGCGACGAACTCGGCGGTCGACTCGGCACTACCGACAGCGGTGGCCAGCACCCGGTCCCGTCCGCCGGGCATCGCCCTGGCGTACTCCACGAACTTCGGCAGCCGCTCCTGACACGGTTTGCAGCCGGGCGAGAAGAACCCGACAAGCGTTTCGCCGGTCAGCGAGTCACGACCGACGAGATCACCTTCGACGGTGGGCACGGCGAACTCACCGACCTGCTCACCGACGGCGATGCCGGCACTGTCCATCGTGTTCTGCCTGGAGAGGATCTCGGTGTGTTCCCGCAGCCGCTTGATCACACCGACCGTGAGGATCAGGTCCAGTACGCAGAGCACGCCCACGAACACCACGATCGCGGCCAGTACAGCCATTTGGTCCACCTCTTCTCGTCCTGCCACCGTGTCGGCGGCTCGCGTCCTGTGGTCATCGGGGGCCACGGACCGGGTCCGGGCCCGGCGTGACCGATTGGAAGAGATCGAGGATGTCGTCGAGCACCACCACCAGACCGCCCGACAGCAGGCCGCCGAGCAGTGCCGCGACCACCCCGCCGGCCCGCGTCGGACCGGCACCGAGACCGGCCACCACGCCGACGGCCGGGACGACCGCGAGTACGACGTTGCGGATGACCTGCCGGCGGCCGAGCGGGGTCGCGGAGGCGCCGAAGCACCGGCAGGGCGCGCGCACTCCCCGGCGCACCGAGACGCCGACGCCGACGGCGAACGCCACGAGCAGGGCCTCGGCGACCACCAGGCCCACCAGGTAGGTCCAGAAGGTCGGCAACGCGAGCAGTACCCACACACCGAACTCGGCGACCACGACGAGCCGGGCGACCGGCCGGCCCAGCCCGGGCGGCAGCAGCCGTAGCTCGCGCACCGACCCGACGAAGGCGTCGAACGCGTCCCTGCCCGCCACCTTGGTCAGCGACGACGCGAGGAACACCACCCCCAGCAGGCAGCGGATCGCGATCTCGAGATACTCCACTGACATTCCCTCCATGCCGCGGGACGACCGGATCCCGCACGGTGTCGGGAGCCGGCTGAGGAACGCCTGACCCGAGCCGGCCGACAGTGGCGGCGTACGGGCCGTGGCGTCCCCCAACCGACTACACGTGGCCGCTACTCAGCAGTCGCAGATGATGAGCTGGCACTCACCCGGCGCTCCGGAGCAGCAGGCGTAGCAGCCGCAGCCGCACTGGGTGCAGTAGCTGTGGCTACGACAGACCGCCGACGCGTCGACCTTGGGCACGAACAGGCCGAGCAGCCTGACGCCGAGCCCTTCGAGCTTTGCCTGCATGGTTCACCTCTCTCTCGATCCGGCTGACGCCCGGCCGGGCGTCAGCGCTCACCTCGCCCGTGGGTGCGACGGCGCGACCAGGCCGGGTTCCGCAGGTGATCCCGGGGTCAGGCCATTGCCGGACGTCCTGTCAGCATCTGGGTGCGGCCTGGTCGGCAGCCTTACGAATTCCCTAGCGGCGGGGCGCCGGGGCGTAAGACGCCGACACGGTGTTCCGTCCGGTGACGGCCGGCCGGAGCCCGCCAGATGATCATCGCCACTCAGGGCGATCGAATCTTCTGCATGTAACAATGGAGCGGTTCGAGCCGTAGGTTGGGTCGTTCACGGGGAGGCACCACGGACTTTCGGCTGCTCGGACCAGTGGAGCTGCTCGCGGGCGGGCGAGTGCTCGCCCTCGGACCGCCCAAGCAGCGAGCGGTGTTGGCGGCACTGGCGGTCGACGCCGGTCGGCCGGTCCCGGTCGGCACCCTGGTGGACAGGGTGTGGGACGAGGCGCCTCCGGCGGAGGCGCGCAACGCGCTCTACGCGCACATCATGCGGATCCGGCGCACGCTGGCCGAGGCCGCGCGGTTGGACAACCGCCCGTTCGGGCTGGTCCGCCGCGCCGGCGGATACCTGCTCGACGTCGACCGGAATCTGATCGACCTGCACCGCTTCCGTGGTTTCATCGAACAGGCCCGCGCTCCGGGCATCGGCGACCGCGAGCGGGCCGCATTCCTGCGGCGGGCGCTCGACCGGTGGCAGGGCCTACCGTTGGCGGGCCTGTCGGGCTCGTGGGCGGCACGGATCCGCGACGGCTGCCACCAGCAGCGGCTGGACGCCAGCGTGGCCTGGGCGCAGGCCGAGTTGCGGCTGGGCAACCACGAGGAAGTCATCACCCACACGTACGAGGCGCTCGCCGAGTACCCGCTGTCGGAGCCGCTCGCGCTGGCCCTGATCCGCGCCCTGCACGCCACCGGGCGGACCGCCGAGGCGCTGGAATGTTACGCCAGGATCCGCCAGCAGTTGGCTGATGAGCTCGGCATCGATCCCGGCGCGGACCTACGTCTGTTGCACGAGCGGATCCTGCGTGAGGAACCCGCCGGGTCGGTTCCGCCGAGGCCGACCGGGACCAGTCCCGGCCCGCGTGTGTCGGACGTGGTGGCGATCCCGGCGCAACTACCGCGCGAGGTGCCCGGGTTCGTCGGCCGCACCGAACAGCTCGCCCGCCTCGACAGCCTGCTCACGGCCACGGTCACCGCCGGCGGGACGCCGGCGGCGCTGGTCTGCGCGCTGTCCGGGACGGCGGGCGTGGGCAAGACCGCCCTGGCCGTGCACTGGGCCCACCGCGTCGCCGGACGGTTCCCCGACGGACAGTTGTACGTTGATCTGCGCGGGTTCAGCCCCAGTGAGCGGGTGATCTCCCCGGCCGAGGCGGTACGTGGCTTTCTCGACACCCTCGGCGTGCCACCCGGGCGGATCCCACCGACCCTCGACGCCCAGGGCGCCCTGTACCGCAGCCTGCTGGCGGGCCGGCGGATGTTGGTCGTGCTGGACAACGCCCGCGACGCCGAACAGGTCCGTCCGTTGCTGCCCGGCACGCCCACCGCGGTGGTCGTGGTGACCAGCCGCGACCTGCTCACACCGCTGGTCGCGGTCGACGGCGCCCATCCCCTCGTGCTCGACGTCCTGTCCGTCGGGGAATCCCGGAAACTGCTG
The DNA here is from genome assembly GCF_036422035.1 of Plantactinospora sonchi. NCBI lineage: Bacteria > Bacillati > Actinomycetota > Actinomycetes > Micromonosporales > Micromonosporaceae > Plantactinospora > Plantactinospora sonchi. The sequence continues at coordinate 60,931 of NZ_JAZGQK010000020.1, read as the reverse complement.
GGCCACCGGCTCGGCACCGACCGCATCGCGGCCGAACCCGAGGCGGTCGAGCAGATCATCGGCGCCTGCGTACGACTACCGCTCGCACTTGCCGTCGCGGCTGCCCACGCCCAGCAGACGAGTTTCCCGCTCGCCGCCCACGCGGCCGAACTCGACGAGGCCGGACAGCGGCTGAACGCGCTCGACGGCGGTGACGCGGCCAGTCAGGTGCGGGCGGTCTTCTCGTGGTCGTACACGTCCCTCACCCCGTCCGCCGCCTGGCTGTTCCGGCTGCTGAGCCTGCACCCCGGCCCGGACATCTCGGTACCGGCGGTGGCCAGCCTCAGCGGCCGCTCCCTGGCCCGGTGCCGTCAACTGCTGACCGAACTGGTCCGCGCCAACCTGCTCGCCGAACACGTACCCGGCCGTTACACCTTCCACGACCTGCTGCGGACCTACGCCACCGAACTCGCGCACAGCCACCGGGCCGGCGACGACCACCCGGCTGCCGGGAACCGGATGTTCGACCACTACGTGCACACCGCCAACGCCGCCGACCGGCTGCTGAGCCCGTACCGGGACCCGATCCGCCTGCCCCTCGCCCCGCTCCCGCCCGGCAGCCGCCCCGAACCCCTGGCGGACCACCACGCGGCGATGGCGTGGTTGACCAGCGAACACCGCGTACTGATCGCCGTCCTCCGGCAGGCCTCCGAGGTCGGGCTCGACACCCACGCCTGGCAGCTGGCCTGGGCGCTCACCACGTTCCTGTACCGCCAGGGGCACTGGCACGACCAGCACGCCGCCTGGCGGGTCGCGTTGTCCGCCGCCCGCCGGCTGGGTGACCCGGCCGCGCAGGGCGACGCGCACCGCATCCTCGGTCGTTGTGACGCCCGGCTCGGCCGCCACGGCGACGCGCACATCCACCTCCGCCGGGCCCTGCACCTGTACGGCCAGGTGGACGACGTGGCCGGTCGAGCCGACACCCACGCCGACCTCGCCTACCTGCGGGACCGACAGGGCCACCTCGAAGATGCCCTCGACCACGCCCAGCGGGCCCTCGCCCTGCACCAGGCGGCCGGTGACGACCGGGGCCAGGCGTACGCCCTCAACGGGCTCGGCTGGCACCACGCCCTGCTCGGCGACCACACCCAGGCCCGGGTGTACTGCGAACGGGCGCTCGCGCTCCTGCAGCGGCTCGGTGACCGGTCGGGCGAGGCCGCCACCTGGGACAGCCTCGGCTACGCCCACCACCACCTCGGCGACTACGCCGAGGCCGCCGGCTGTTACCGGCGGGCCCTCACGCTGCGCCGGGACCTCGGCGCCCGGTACGTCGAAGCCACCACCCTCGGCAAACTCGGTGACACCCAGCAGGCGGCCGGCGACCACGCCGCCGCCCGCGTCAGCTGGCGGCAATCGCTGGTCATCCTGCAGGAGCTGGGTCATCCGGACGCCGACGACATGCGCGCCAAGCTCGGCCAGCCGCAGCGACGTACCGGGCCGTAGCGGTACGGAACCTGGACCTGTCCTGAGTAGGGTCGTCCGCGTGGCTGACGCTGTCGTGATTCCCGGCGCCTGGTTCGGGCCGGGCGCTCCCCTGCTGATGTATGCCGGCGACGTGGCAGAGCAGCGGGGCGCGACGGTACATCGACACTCGTGGTCCACGGAGTTTCCGAAGCCGGATCAGCCGGAGATCGAGAGCTGGGTCGGCGGTGAGATCGTTCCACTGCTCGACACCATCGAGGGTCGCCCACTGCTGATCGGCAAGTCGCTCGGTACGAACGCGGCAGCGATCGCCGCCGAGAGATCCTTGCCCGCCGTGTGGCTCACGCCCCTGCTCACCCTGCCGTGGGTGGCTGACGCGCTGGGCCGCGCAACCGCGCCGTTCCTGCTCGTGGGTGGCACCGCCGACAGGCTGTGGGACGGCGACGTCGCCCGCCGGCTGTCTCCCCACGTGCTGGAGGTGGAAGGCGCGGACCACGGCATGTACGTACCCGGCCCGCTCACCGAGTCGATCGCGGTGCTCAGCCGGGTCGTGGTCGCCGTGGAGGAGTTCCTCGACGCGATCGGCTGGCCGGGCTAGTCACCGCGTTCCGCGCCGCCGCCGCTGGTGCCTGGCGGCGGATCTCCCCCGGCGGGCGGTCGTGGACCGTCCGGCCCGCCCGGGCGGGGACGGGGCAACCGTAGAGACCGCGCAGTCGGGCAACCCGGTGATCACCACCTGATCGAACGGGCGGATCGTGATCCTGGACGGCCGCCGACGTCTTCGGCTCCTGCCAACCGGAAGCGTGGCCGGGCGGCCCGGCCGACGGGACCTGCCGGGGTCGCCCTGACCAGCCACCGCGCCGTGGATGAGCAGCGAGGCGGCTGAACCGAAGAGCGAACGCGTAGCCGACGCATAAATCCCTTGATCACACTGGCCGCCAATCAGGGCGTGCGCGGAACCTCCGCGTGGCATCGAGCCCTAACGGATCCGAGAAGGGACTGGTATGGCCGAGAACATCGCCACGGGTTTCACCGTGGCTGACCAGGCCGAGTACTTCGTCGACCTCGACGACCTCGACCTGGCCGGGGTTGACGTCGACACCTGGGACAAGACCGCGGGCGGCACCACCATCGCGTGCGTCACCCGCACGATCACCATCGCCACCAGGGCTGTTTGCGGCTCGATCGACTGCAGCGGGCCGCCGCCCGGTGGCAGCTACTGAATTCCGTGAGCCTGGTACACGACGTTCCGTGAGGTTGGTTTACAACCGGTGAAACAGCTCAGCTCTCCGTTGCTGTGGCTGCGAGACGGTCCGGAGGAGGTCCAGAGCCTGGCAGCGGGCCTGGACCTCGTTCGGACCGCCGCCCACAAGGACGCCAGCCACGCGTGGCTGTGCATGATTGCCAACGGCACCGCGCACTACCTGTCCACCTATGCGTCGTCAGAGCTGCTGTCGAGGTGGTACGTCGGCGACAACGAGCTGTACGGCGTGGTCGCCCCGGTCGGCCGGCTGCGCACCGGCACGGATGGCGGACTGGTGCTTGACGGGTCCTGGCGGTTCGGCTCCGGGTCTCACCGGGCTGCGGTCATGGCGATGGGGTGCGAGCCCGTGGCGGGGCGCCGCACCACCGTCCTCGTCGACCGGGACCGGCTGGAGGTGGTGCATCCGTGGGAGGGGCCGGGGCTGCTCGCGACCGCCAGCCACACTCTGCGGGCCAGCGGCGTACGCGTGTCGCCCCCGGACATCGTCGACATGACCGACGTCCCGGCCGGTAGACCGGTCGGTATCTACGCTGATCCGGACCTCTTTCTGGCGAACATGCCCGGGGTGGCGATCGGGCTCGCCGAACGGCTACTGGCGCTGCTCGGCCCAAGCCCGGTGCCCGGTGCGTGGCAGGCCACCTACGCCGACGCGGTCGCCCGGAGCATCCTCGCCCGACGCGGCCTGACCGGGATGCTGCACAGCTTCGACGCGTTGGCCCGAGCCGGGCAGCTCGCGCTGTTCTCGCCGGCGTTGCGGCAGGAGTTTCTGCTGATGCTGAGCGCCAGTTACCACGTTGGTCTGGATGCCGCGCTCGCGCTGGCGGAGCGCTGCGACTCGACGGACCCGGAGGTCCGGCAGCAGCTGGAGCAGGCACGCGTCGACATCGCGATCATGCGGCCGCACGGCGCGATGCGACCGTCCAGGTTGGTCAGCGGCCAGCCGGGTTCACCGGCCCCGGAATGGATGTCCCGATGACCTCACCGCCACCGCTGTCGACGCCGGGTTGGTGCCTGCTTCGAGTTCCGGTGCTGCCTGCGGTGCCGGATGCCGCTGCTCCGGAGGGCTTGGCGCGGCAGCTACTGGAGTTGGCCATCGACTACGCGACCGTGTTCCAGCGCGCGGCGGAGGAGGACCGGGACTGGCAGGATCCGGCGACGCGCCAGGCGGTCTACGGCAGCCGGGCGACATACCGCCCGACCCCGTTCGGCGTGTTCAGCTTCAGCCTGCTCGCCGACCTCGGCGACGAGGGTGCCGGCGCACCGGCCACCCGGCTGGAACTCGGAACCGACGTGCGGCTGCGCCGCCTCGACCTGCCCCGGCGGACCGGCGAGTGGTTCGTCAATCCCTCCCTGGCCGCCGAGCACGGCCGGTGGTCGTACCTGCACCCGGACAAGGGCGGAGTCACCTCGATATCAGACGCACCGAGCGTGCGCCAGCTCGCCGAGCGGCTCGCCGCACAGCTCGCCGCCGCACCCCGGTCGGCGGAGGAGTGGGCGGCCGTGCTCGGCGGCGAGACCCAGTTCGACCTGTGTGTGGAACGGCAGTTGCTGCTGCCGGAGCACACGCCACCGATGCTGGTCGACCTGGCCGAGCCGGCCGCGCCCACCGAGGCGGTCAAGGCGGCGCTGGCCACCGATCGGCCGTTCCGGGACGACCAGTTCGTGGACGCGTTCAGCGAGGTCCGGGCGCGACTGCCCAGGGCGGGCGCGGCGGCGCTGCTCGACGGGGCCACCCAGCTCCTGGGGGCGCAGTGGCGACCCCGGCGGCTCGACCGGGTGCGGGACCATGTGGCCGGCGGCTACAGCGGCGGGGCGGTGCCGCTGGTGTGGCTGCTGACCGCTCCGGTGGACCATCCGCTGGGAAGCTGGCGGCGGCAGGAAACCGATGTCGAGGGCGACCGTCCGGACCCAGCGCGACGGCTGTTCGTGCCGCGGGCCCGCCGCGACAGCGGCGCGGTGCAGTGGTGGCAGGAAGCGCTCACGCTGGACCAGTGGCGGGCCCGTGAGCGGTCGCGCGCGGGGGACGGCGCCGGGTTCACCCGGCCGCAATTCGGGATGGTCAACGGCGCGCTGCTGGCCGAACCGGTGGCGGGAACGGACGCCTGGATCAAGATGGTCCTGCCGGGTTTCTGGGGCGGGCCCGGCGCCCGGCTCGGTGAACAGCTGGGGATTCCGAAGCTCGACCTCGGTGCGGCGGGCCCCGGCTGGCTTCCGGTGGAGATCGGATGGGTCTCGCCGGACCGGCGGGCGCCGCTGGTGCGGCGGCCGGAGAGTGGGTTGCCCCGGCTCAACGTCAACCTGCCACCCCGTGGCGATGACCTGCGACTGGCGGATCTGGCCGTGACCGTACATGCGGGGCGGCTTCAGTTGGTTCACCGGTCTGACGGGCGATATGTGCAGTTGCGGTGGGACAGCCCGTTGACGTTGAGTAACCGGTTCAACCCGTGGTTGGTGCAGCTCCTTGGGTTGCTGCTGGACGAGGCCAACGGCCCGGCGCTGACCGCCGACCCGAGCCTGTGGGCGCCGCCGGGTGGGATGGCTCCTCGGATCACCGCCGGCCGTTGCCTGGTGGCCCGGCGCAGCGTGGTCCTGGACGCGCAGCACCGCGCCGATCTCCTGGCGCTGGCCGAGGACCCGGCGCGGTTGTGCGACGTGCTCACGGAGGTGGGGCTCGGGCCGCAGCTGGACGCGAGCGAGGGACCGGATGTGACCATGCGTCTGGATCTCACCGACGCCACCCAGCGGTGGTGGTTCGTCCGACGCCTCCGTCGCGAGAGCCGGCTGATGCTGCACGAGGCCCTGCCGGTGGCGACGCTTGTCGACTCGGAGCTGGGCGGGCACCTCCACGACGTGTGGGTGCCGTGGCGGGGGCCTGATCCGGAACCGGTCCGGCCGATGGCGCGGACCCGGCTGGTGGACCGGCAACCGGTCGCCGACCCGGAGTGGACGAGCTGGTACGTCTACGCACCGGAGCGGGTGGTGGAGCTCTGGCTGGGCCGTCCCGAGATCGTGACGTTGATGCGCCGGTCACACCTGTTCTACATCCGCTACCACGACGAGCGGCCACATCTGCGGGTACGGGTGCACCGCGCCGTCGATACCGAGCCGCTCCTGGCCGGCCTGCGCGCCCACCTGTCCACGATGGTGCCGCAGCAGCCCTGCGAGGTCGACCTCCGGGCCTGGACACCGGAGGACCACCGGTACGGCGGCGCAGCGGCCAGGCACGACGCCGTGACGCTGTTCTGCGCCGACTCAGCCTGGTGGGCGCAACGACTCGCGGCCGGTCCGGACCAGGCGGGCCGGTACAGCCTGGCGGTTTCCCGGATCGCCGCCTGGTGTCAGCAGCTGGTGGGCGAGGAGCGTGCCCTGACCCTGCTCTGCGACCTGCGCGGCCTGGACCCCCGGCTGCCCAGCTCGCGGGCCCAGCGGGAGTGGATGGCGACCTTCCGGGCTGCTCGGCCGGACCTGGAGCAGGCCCTCGACGTCGCACTCGCCGAGCCGGAGCCCGCCTTGGACTACCTGGACGACCTGGACCGGGACGCCTACGCCACGGCGCTGAGCGCCCTCATCCACATGAGCGTCAACCGTGGGCTGCCGCTGGGACGGGCGGTGAGTCGCGAGCCGGAACTCGTACTGGCGGCGGCGCGATTGTTGAAGGGTCGGCAGGCGCGGGCAGCCCACGGCAGAGCAGCCGATGGCTGAGTCCGATGCGGCCCGGCGGCTGCTGCGTCGGCTCGTCGCCGAGCTACGGCAGCGGGGGCACGCGAGTCCGGAGGCGTTGACCGCCCTCGCCCTGCTCGCGTCCCGGCTGGGTCAGCAGGGGCTGGCGGCGTCCCTGACCGAGCTGGCCTTCCGGGGCGGACAGGTGCCCGACTTTCGGGTCAGCTGGCTGCGCCACCGGCTGGTGGGTGAGTGCCTTCCGCCGGGCCCCGGCCAGGCCGAGAGGCTGGTCCGGGGCAGGGCGGAGGCGGTGGAAGTGGCCGACGCCTTCTATCGGCACTACCTGGAGAACGGTGACCACGATCTGATCAACGGCGCCGGAGGGGTGGCGATGATTCTGTGGGACCTCGCTGACGAGCCGGCCCGCGCCAGGACGGCACCGTCCGTGGCCGAGATCGCGATGTCCATCATGGAGCAGGGGTCGCCCGGTCTCTACCACGGCCGCAGCGGCGGAATCCTGCTGCTACGGATGCTGGGCCGCCGCTACGGCCAGGACCGGCCGATGACCACGGCGGTCGACGCGCTGATCCGCGATCTGGAGCGGTTGACCCCCGACGTGCTCGACCGCGGCTGGCTGGGCGTCGGCGGCGTCACCATGTGCTACGGCCAGCCCGGGATGCTGACCGCGCTGGGGCCGGGGGTCGACCAGGGAGTGCTGGCGGGGCTCATCGACGCCCCGATCACCGGCCCCGCCGTCCAACGGCTCGACGAACTGCTGGCCGACCCCGGCTCCGACGTCACGGTCTGCCACGGCCTGGCCGGGCTGAGCCTGGCGACCAGGCTCGCCCCCGGGTGGCGGGACCTGGTCGGCCCGGGCCGCCGGGCCCGGTTGGCGGCCCGGCTCGCCCGTCACCTCGACCGGACCGACGACCGAACCGTCACCGCCGTCTTCGACACGCCGCTCAAGATGTCGCTGATCGAGGGGACGCTCGGGGTGGCACTGGCGCTGGCGGAGACCGAGGCCACGTCGCGGCCGTGGTGGGGAGTCTGCGTGAGCCTGGGTGACGGGTCCGCCGCCGCGACGATGGGGAGCAGTCAATGACGGTGACATTACAGACCGAGGACAACGACTGCGGTGTGTGGGCACTGATCGCCAGCCTGCGCGTGCAGGGGTTTCAGTTCTCCGAGTCGGCGTTGCGGGACGCGCTGGCGACGCGGGGGGCGTTGTCGCTACAGGACCTGCGGGACACCTGCGCCGCGGTGGTCGGCGTGCGATACCGCGGCCGGCGGGACTTCCCGTTCGCCGAACTCACCCCGGGCACGATCGTCCACCTTCGCGCCGACCACTTCATCACCGTCGAGCGGCGGCGCGGCCGGCGGGTGCGGATCTTCGACCCTTCGGTCGGGTACGGGTGGCTGACCGAGCCCGCCTACCAGGAGCAGGCCAGCGGCTGGGTACTGTCGCCGGCCACGCCGGAGCCGGCGGCCGGGGCGCCTCGCCGCCCGAGGGCGGCGGCTCGGGCCGAGTGGCTTTGGCCGATGCTGCGCTCCGGCCAGGTCAGGTTTCGGCAGGTTGTGCCCGTCCTCGCGATGAGCCTGCTGCTCTACACCGGCCTGACCCTGCTCAACATGATCCTGCTGCCGTACCTGAACGAGGTCGCTGTCGGCGGCACGGTCGCCACGCCCACCCTGGTCACCGCGTTGGTGGCGTTCAGCGTCGCGGTCAGCGCACTGTTCTGGATCCGACATCGACAGCTGACCTCCCTTGGACTGTCGTTCGACCGGGCCATGCTGCGCGAGCTGGTCGACCGGTTGACCCGTACGTCGGCGCGGACCGAGATGACCTCGGGCGATGTGCTGAACCGGGTGCAGAGCGCCCGCGCCGTCCGGGAGGCCGGCACCGGCCTGGCGCTGTCGCTGTTCACCGACGCGGTCGCCGTGGTGATCCTGCTGACGTTCATGGCGACGATGTCGCTGCCACTGACCGGCGTGGTGGCCGGTGTCGCCGTACTCCACATCGTCCTCACGTTCCTCGGGCGGATGCCGATCAACCGCCGTTTCGAGGAGCAACTGCGACTCGACGGGGAGCTCCAGGATCTCCTGATCAGCATCTCCGAGGGGTTGACCACCTATCGGGGGCTCGGGGCGGTCTCCCACCTGGAGGCCGAGCATTCCCGGCGGCTGGACCGGCTGCATCAGTCGGTCCGCGGGCTCGAATACAAGCTGGCCTGGGTGTACGGGCCGAGCAGCGCCCTGCGGTTCGCCGGCCTGTACGTGATCCTCGTGGTCGGCTCGGTGCTGCTGTCGGCAGGTCTGGTCAGCACCGGCGAGCTGTTCGGGTTCCTCACCCTGGGGGGCACCGTACTGTTCTCGATCACCGCGATCGCGCAGAGCCTCACCAACGCCGCCTCGCTGGAGCGGCAACTGCGTTACGTGACGAGTCTCTTCGCGTTGCCGGTGATGGAACGGGGCGCCCGCACCGAGCCGGTGCCCGAGGCGTCGGCGGTGCTGCTGGAGGGGGTTCGCGTGCATCGCCCGAGAGAGCACTTCGACCTGCGGCTGGACCTGCGGGTGGAGCGGGGCGAGACGGTGACCGTCAGCGGTGTCAGCGGGGTCGGCAAGTCCACCATGGCTCAGATCATCAGCGGCCTGGACCCGGTGCCGGCCGGGCAGGTGACCGTCTACGGGGTGCCGATGGCGGACTGGGACCCGGATCGGCTCCGCCCGCTGGTGTGTTACGTCCCGCCCCGGTCCGACTTCCTGCACACGACGATCCGGGACAGCCTGTCCAGCGGGGCAGCCGACGTGACCGACCAGGAGATCAACGACCTGCTCGCCGAGATGGAGCTGACCGAGGTGATGCGCCCGTTGCGACTCGGGCTGCGTACCAAGATGCGGATAAACGCCTCGACCTTCAGCGCGGGAGAGGTGCAGCGGTTCGCGTTGGCCCGGGCGCTGCTGCGTCGACCGTCGCTGTTGATCCTCGACGAGGCGACCAACTCGCTGGACCGGGAGCTGGAACTGCGGCTGCTCGTCGAGGCGAAGCGGCGGGTGGAGACGCTGATCGTGATCAGCCATCGCCCGGTCGGTGAGCACCTCGACAGCCGGCACGTCCGGATCGTGCGTGACGCTACCGGCGTGTCCCGGCTCGAGCCGACGGCGGGCGTGGCGGTCGTCGGTGGCTGAGGGAGTACGTGGTGTGCACGCCTACTGGCAGCTACCCCGCCGGCTGCCCCGGGCATACCAGCAGCTGTCCCGGGTGACCTGGCTGCTGAGCGTCCTCTCGTGGCAGCGGTACGCCGGCCCGATCACGCTCTACGCCGACCCGCCGACCATGGAGTGGCTCGACCGGCTCGGCTGGCTCGACCGCTACGACCAGACCGAGACGCTGGACGACCGGGATCTCGACCAGCGCTACGACCGGGTCGCATGCTTCGCGTTGCCGAAGCTGCTCGCGCTGGAGCGGTACCCGGACGCGGTCCTGGTGGACACCGATGCCTACCTGCGCACCCAGCTACGTCTGCCCGCCAACGGATCGATCTTCGCGCATTTGGAGCGCGGTGACGCCGACTTCTACTCCCGGCTGCGGGAGCTACGCAATCCCGCCGGGGTGGAGCTGCCGGACTCGCCGTCGACGATCGGTAACACCTCGCTGTTCCGGGCGGCCAGCCCGCACCTGGCACGCCGGATCAGCCACGCCGGGCTCAGCTTTCTGGCCGGCAATCCGACCACCCCCGGCCGCGACCTTCACCTGCACATGACAGTCGCCGAGCAGGTGCTCGCCACCCATCTGACCACGGTCGCCGGGCAGCCGGTGGTGAACCTGTTCAACGCGCTGTGGTGCGCACGGACGCTGCGCTGGCTCACCGACCCACCGCGCTTCGGCCACCTGTGGAACCTCAAGCGAGGAGCCCCGGCCGAGCACCTGTTCGCCGCGTACGTGTCGGTCACCCACACGCTCCGGGACGAGTACGGGGTCGCCCCGGACCGGGTGCGCGCACTGCTGGAGCGGACATGATCTCGACCGAGTTGCTCGATCGGCTGGCGAACACCGGTGCCGGGCTGGCCCGCCCTGCCGGATCGACCGTACTTGGCGGGCATGTTCCGGCCTGGGTGCTGGAGCCGGAGTCGTTGGCGCAGCTCACCGCGCTGGTCAGGATCCTGCACGAGGACGGCGTGGCCTGGCGGGTGGACGCCCGCGGTCGCAACTGGGGGTACGACGACACCCGCGTCCGCGTCCCCGGGCTGATCGTCCGGCTGGCTCGGATGGACCGGTTGGACCTCGATGTCGAGCTCGGCCTCGCCACGGTGCAACCCGGGGTTACCTTCGCGCAGCTCAACGCGGCGTTGCGGCAGGCCGAGGCTCGTTTCCAGCTGCCCGAGCCGGGCTCCGGCCCGCACACCTCGGTGCTGGGCAACGCCCTGGAGCGTGGCCTGCTCGCCGGCCTGGGTGAGCGGGAACGCCACTGTCGAGACTTTCTCGTCCTGAGCCGCGACGGCGAACTCACGCGCCTGGGCTGGGAGGACGCCGCCGACGACCGGGTTCGCCGGGCGCTGCCCTATCCACCCGGCCCGCATCTCCAGGGGTCACTGTTCCAGACCGCCGGACACGGGCCGGTGGTGGTGGAGCTGACGCACGTGCTGCCGGTGGCGACCGTACTGACGGCCGCCCCGGTGCTGCTCGCCGGTGCCGAGCTGACCGAGGATCTGCTGCGTTGTTGGCGGGACATGCTCCTGGACGAGCTGGTGACCTCCACCGTTCTCGCCTCGCCGGCCCGCCGCCGCGCCCAGGGCATCACCGGCAGCCACGACGGGCTCGTCCTCGACCTGTATGTCACCGCCGGTTCGCCCGCGATGCTGCGGGCCAAGACCGCCGACGTGCAGCGGCTGGCCCGCGAGCACGGGCAGCGACTGGCCGCCCGACTCGGCGGAAACTACGACGACCTGGGCATCCTCGGCGGTAACCGGGACCATCCGGAGGCGGTCGGCCAACTGTCGCAGGGGCTGGAATGGCACACCGCGGCGCTGCCGTTCGCCCCGTCGGTTGTCGCCGCGTTCGCCCGTGCCGTGCGGGCGGACCCGATGCTGGCGGACGTCCCCTGGACCCTGCGCCCGCTCGACTCCCGGGCGTTGGTCTGGCTGGCGCCTCTCGTCTACCGCAAGGACGACCCGGACAGCGTCGCGCTGCTGCGGCGTCGGGTGGCCGCCGTCGTCCGGCTCCGCGACGGGTTCGCCGTCCCGGCCTACCGGTCCGGCGCGGTACGGGGTGACCGATGAGCCACGTTCTGGTCACCAGCGTCCACCGAATCCACGCCGGCCGGTCCGGGGAGGCTGTCCACCTGCGCCAGCTCACCGAGGCCCTGCGGGCCGCCGGCGAGCGGGTGACCGTGCTCGATGGTCCGGTGGAGCCGGGTGGGGCCGACACCGGCCACGAGGTCGGATTGCGGTCGCTCGCCGAGCGACTGGGCACCCTGCTGGCCCGGGACCGGCCCGATGCCGCCCTGCTCTGGGGGCATCGGGGCGAGGAGACCGAGCTGGCGCGGCGGCTGGCGGCGGCCGACGTGCCGACCGTGCTGGAGCATCCGGCCGCCGACCTCCAGCCCGTGCCGGAGACACTGCGGCTGATCGACGAGGTGGTGGTCCCGTCCGAGTTCGCCCGGCGGCTGTTCGTGTCGCAGACCGGCCGCCCGGCTCGGGCCATCGCACCGTGCCTGCGTGGCTGCGACTGCGCCGCGGAGCCGCCCCGTGACCTGCCGCGTACCGGGCCGTACCGGTTGACGTTCATCAACCCGGAGCCGGCCAAGGGCCTTGGGATCGTGCTGCACCTCGTGGCGGCCGCCGCCGGGGCGAAGCTGCCGTTCACGTTCCGGTTCGTGGAGGGGCGGTGGACCGCGGCCCACCTCGCCCGGCTCGGCATCGACCCGGCGAACCTGCCCGGGGTGGAGATAGTGGGATACCGCGCCGACATCTGCGCGCTCTACGCCGAGGCCGACCTGCTGCTCGTACCGAGCCTGTGGCAGGAGAGTTTCGGGATGGTCGCCCGCGAAGCCGTGATCCACGGCGTGCCGGTGGTGGCCACCCGGGTCGGCGGGCTGCCGGAGGCGGTCGGTGTCGGAGGGGTCTGCCTCGAACCGCCGAAGTGCGGCGACGGCTACCGGGTCCGGATGACCACAGCCGAGGTCAGGACCTGGCTGGCGGCCGTGGTCACCGCGCTGCGCGGCACCCACCGGCGTCAACCGGAGCTGCTGTCCCGGGCCACCTCGGACAGTGTCCGGGCGTACCGGGCGGTGCTCGGCTCGTCGCCGGGATGAGTGTGTCGGGCGGCCCGGATCACGGCACCGGCGATCGCCGACGCCGGCCGGGTCCAACCCTGCCCGTTCGCCACCGCCACCACCGTCGCCAGGTTTGCCTGCTCCTCGTGGAGCCAGTCACGCGGCGCGGCGAGCAGCCGGTCCAGCTCCGCCGGTGGGAACAGCGGCCGGGACCAGCTACGCGACGACGACTGCCGGGGAAGCATCCGCCGCGCGCGCGCTGGCGCCAGCCGGTACGCAGCCTCCCGTGCCAGGACGCTCCAGCCGTCGACCGCGCGTGCCAGTGCCTGGTCGGCGGATACGACGCTGTGCGGCGGTTCGTTCGCGGCGGTGCTGAGCGCATAGGCCCGGACCAGCTCGGAGAGCACGTAGCGGTGCGGGCCGAAGCTCTGGCGCGGCACCGGCGTCAGCAGGTGGGCGCCGACCAGTTCGTCCAGGGCCTGCATCGCCTCGCGGGGTGCCAGGCCGGCGCAGACCGTGGGCGCCCAGTCCGGGATGGTGGCGGTCGGGAGTACGGCGACCCGGCGCAGTGCCAGGCCCGCCGTCGCGCTGAGCCTGCGGAACGACGGTGCGAGGATGTCGCGCATCGAACCGTCGTCGCTGCCCAGTTCGTCAAGCCGGTGCTGCGGGTCACGCAGCAGCGCCACCAGGTCGGCGGCCCACCGGCCCCGGTACATCCGGCGGGCGGCGAACCACAGGGCCAGCGGCAGGCCGTCGCAGAGGTTGCAGAGCGCCCGGACGGCGGCTGGTTCCGCCGCGAGCCGATCAGGGCCGAGATGACCGGCGAGGATGTCGAGTCCCTGCGCGTGCGACACCGGCGCCACCTGGTGCCGGTACGCCCCCGGGAGGTCGGGCTGCCAGCGGGTGGTGACCAGCACTGTGCAGCCAGCCCCGGCCGGCAGCAGCGGCAGCACCTGGTCGGCCCCGCCGGCATCGTCGAGCAGCAGCAGGCAGCGCCGCTCCGCGAAGAGGCTGCGCAAGAGCGCGGCCCGTTCGGCCAGCTCAACCGGGATTGCCGCATCGGTGACGCCCAACGCGCGGAGGAATCCGTCGAGCACCTGCTCCGGGTCTCGCGGCTGACCGCTGCCGGCGAGGTCGACGTACAACTGGCCGTCGGGATAGGCGGCGGCGACGGCATGGGCGACCTGGAGCGCCAGGGCGGACTTGCCGACCCCGGGCATGCCGTGCAGTAGCGCGACCCGCGGCCCGGCGTCCCCGGGTCGGTTCGGGTCGCTGCCCAGGCGCCTGACCAGATCCGCCAGCTCGGTCTGGCGCCCCGCGAAGAACGGCGGCGCGGGCGGTAGTTGGGCTGGCCGTGGCTGGTCGGCGACGCGATAGGCCGGCGGGTCGCCGACGGTGGGTTGGTCGGAATCGGGTGCGCCGACGACGTCGAGGCCCGGATCCTGCCGGAGCACGGCGTACTCCAACTCGCGCAGGAGCGGGCCCGGGTCGAGCCCGTGCTCGTCCACCAGCATCTGCCGGCCGTGCCGGGCCACCTCGAGCGCCTCCGGTTGCCGGTCACTTCGATAGAGCGCCACCATGAGCTGGCCGCGTAGTCGTTCCCGAAACGGATGTTCGGCGACGTACTGCTTCAACGCCGGAATGAGGCCGCGGTGCAGACCGAGCTGGAGCTCAATATCGATCAGCCATTCCAGGTCGGCGAGCCGGGTCTCCTCCAGCCGATGACGGGCCGGGGCGACGAACCCGGCGACGGCGCCTGCCAGTGCCGGGCCGCCCCAGAGCGCCAGCGCGTCGCGCATGAGTTTGCGGGCGTCCGGAAGTCGGCCGCGGTCACGCTCGGCCCGCGCCAACTCGACAAGCTCGGTGTAGGCCGCCAGGTCGAGTTCGTGCGAGGCGAGGTCCAGCACGTAGCCGCCGGGCTTGGTGAGCAGCGGGAGCGTCGCGTCGCCGGTTCGCTGGAACGTCCAGCGCAGCGCCGAGATCTCGGACTGCACCTGCGCCCGCGCCGTGGCCGGCGGCGTGCTTTCCCAGATCGCCGTGGTCAGCTGGTCGACCGACACCACACGATTGGCGTTCAGCAGGAGGTAGGCGAGCACTGCCCGGCGGCGGGGCCGGGCCACACCGACCGGCTCACCGTCCGCGGTTGCGGCGACCGGACCAAGCACCGTGAACCGCAGAGTCATCCCGTTACCCGGGCGGATTCGTCGGCCCTCCGGACCACCCAGGAGATGCCGTTCGTGCCTTGGACTGTCACGGTCACGTGGTACCCGTCCCCGGCGGCGACCGGGGAGCGATCGAGTGTTCGTCGATCTGCCCACGCAGTGGGCGAATGCTGGTTCACCCATTGTGAACAGCAAAAGCCACACGAGTGCGAGCAGAGCGGCACGCAACCCACCGCGCCCGCTCACAGTAATTGTCATCATCAGTCTGCATCACTCGTCACGACGACTCGGAGTCGCCTTGATCCGGACCGTATCCGAAGTCCAGCCTCGGAGCGACGCCAGGACCTCGGCGGTTGTTCCACCGATGCTACGACCGCCTGCGTATATTCAGCGCACAGGCGGAGTACACGCGATAATCGCCCCCGCTGTCATGTCAAGGTACAGCGGATGTGGCGCGCTTATTCGGAACCCGCATTTATTGGGGATTTCGGATAACCGTCGCTGCACAAAGCCTGCACAGCGTTGACAAGAGTCGACAACCCTACGCCTTTGAGAGGGACTTGATCCTCAAGAGGTCGATTGGGCAGTGCTGCCATGCCTAGTTCCGGAGATCCTGGGCTCCACGAACGATCAGTCTGCGGGCATCTTCTCCGAGCCGGCTACACGGCGGCGAGTCTGGCCGTGGCGGCGGGCGTCAACGTCAAGGCGGTACAGCGGATGCTCGGGCACGCCTCGGCGTCGATGACGCTGGACGTGTACGCGGGGCTGTTCGGTGACGACCTGGACGCGGTCGCCAACCGACTGGACGAAGCAGTCGCCGCGCGGGGATGCGGACCTTCTGCGGACCGGCACCGCCGGCGGCGGGGTTGTCGACCTTGAGAAATGGCGAAGCCCAGGCCGTTGACCTGGGCTTCTGCGCCGAGCCGCCTGACGGAATCGAACCGTCGACCTACGCATTACGAGTGCGTCGCTCTGACCGACTGAGCTAAGGCGGCAACGTCGGCAAGTGTACGACACCGCCCGCCGACCCGCCGCAGGGGTTTCGCCGACGGCCGGGCCGGAGACGACGGAAGAGTGGCAGACCGTCAACGTCCGGACAGTACCCCGGTGTCCGATCCGACTAGGCTTTCATCGATGACCGAGCACCCGCCCCGGCCGACCGAGCAGCCCGATCCGTCAACCGAGCCCCTCGGATCGTCCCGGCCACACAGCCTCGATCCCAAGGAACTCGGCTTCACCCCGCAGCGGCCGGTGCCCTGGCTGGCGCCGCTGCTCCTGATCAGCACCGGGCTGCGTACGCTGCTGGCCCTGCTCTTCGGGGCGTACCTGGACAAACGGGAGCTGCAGAACGCGCTGCCGAACCGGGTGCACCGGCAGGTCGGCCCGGACGGGGACCTCTGGCTCGACTTCGTCGCCGACCTCGGCGACGGCTTCCACGCCACCTACTCGGTCGCCTGGTTGCTGTCCCGGCCGGAACTGGAGGTCGACGGGCAGCGGCTGCCCCGGGGTCAGATGCTGCTGATGGGCGGCGACCAGGTCTATCCGACCGCCAGCGGCGAGGCGTACGAGAACCGCTCCAAGGGGCCCTACGAGGCGGCCCTGCCGCAGCCGCCGGCCGACGGTCCCGCGCCGACGCTCTACGCCGTCCCCGGCAACCACGACTGGTACGACGGCCTGACCGCCTTCCTGCGGGTCTTCGCCGCCTCCCGGGACGCCAACATCGGCGGCTGGCAGACCCCGCAGGCCCGCTCCTACTTCGCGGTCGAACTGCCCGGCGGCTGGTGGCTCTACGGGCTCGACGGGCAGTCCGGGGCGTACCTCGACGATCCGCAGTTGCGCTACTTCGAGGAGGCGGCCACCCGGCTAACCCCGGAGTCAAAGGTGATCATCTCGGTGCCGGAGCCGTCCTGGGTCAAGGCCGTGGACCGGCCCGGCGAGTACGACACCGTCGAGTACTTCCTCCGTACCGTGGTCGCGCCGCGCGGTGCCCAGGTCCGGCTGATGCTCTCCGGTGACCTGCACCACTACGCCCGCTACTCCCACCCGGACCGCGAGTTGATCACGTGTGGCGGCGGCGGCGCCTACCTCTACCCCACGCACAAACTGCCGGAGCGGATCGAGGTGCCGCCCCGGGACACCCTGATGCGGCGGACCAGCCACAGCGAGCCGTACGACCTGGTCGGCCGCTATCCGGAACCGGCGGTGTCCCGGCGCTACGGCTGGGGCATCTTCGCCCGCCTGCCGCTGCGCAACCCCGGCTTCGCCACCCTGCTCGGCATCCTGCAGACGATGCTGATGCTCACCATGGCCGGGGTGGCGCTGCCGAGGGCGGAGGCGAACGCCCAGCGCCTGTTCAGCATCCCGCTGGTGATCATGCTGACGGTGACGCTGCTCGGCGCCGCGTTCTTCGCCAAACCGCCGAGCGCGAGCGGCAAACGGCACGTCCGGCACTGGCTGCTCGGGCTCGGCCACGGCTTCGCGCACATCGGGCTGGCCGCCGTCGGCGCCTGGGTCTGGTTGCAACTGCCGTTCTGGGACGCGCCGTGGCCACTGCCGGCGGTCGCCGCCGTGGTCGTCTACGGGCCGGTCGCCGGCCTGGTCGCAAGCCAGCTGACCGCGCTGTACCTGCTGGTCGCCGGCGCGTTCGGGGTCAACCTCAACGAGTTGTACGCCGCACAGGGCATCGAGGACGCCAAGATCTTCCTACGGCTGCACTTCGCCGCCGACGGCACGCTGACCGGCTACCCGATCGCGGTGGACCGGATCTGTCGCCGTTGGCGGGCCGAACCCGACGCACCGCCGGACGCCGCCTGGATCAGCCCCGAACAACCCCTCCGGGTACGCCTCGCCGAGCCCCCGTTCACCCTCCGCTGAGCCGTCCGCCAGGGTGGCGGACCCGGATCTGGCCAGGCCGCGGCGGCCGGGCGTCGTCAGGGGGCACGTGCTGCGTTAATGGCGTCGCGCGCCGACGGTCACAGGGCTAGCCTGGCGCCGTGAACTCAAGTGACGACCTTCGACGCGGCCCTGTCGAGCTGGTGGTCCGGCACGAGCGGGTCGACGATCACGAGGCCGTGCGGGAGGTTCACACCTTGGCGTTCGGGGACGGCGAGCGGGTTCCCGCGCTCGTCGAGGCGCTGCGCGCCGCCCAGCCGGCGCTTGCGCCGTTGTCGCTGGTCGCGACCGTCGGCGAGCGGGTGGTCGGCCATGTGATGCTCAGTGCCTGCCGGTTGGACGCCCTGCCCCGTCTCGTGGACGTGCTGTCGCTGTCGCCGCTGGGGGTGCTGCCGGAGTTCCAGCGTCAGGGAATCGGTAGTCGCCTTGTGGCACGCGCCCTCGCGGATGCCGACAGTCGGGGCGTACCTCTGGTGTTCCTGGAAGGCTCACCGCACTACTACGGTAAGCGTGGTTTCGCCGACGCCACCGAGTCGGGCTTTCGTCCGCCCACCCTGCGCTACCCGCCCGGCGCCTTCCAGGTTGCCAAACTGTCCTCCTATGAGGAATGGATGACCGGCACCTTCGTGTACTCCGACGTCTTCTGGGCGCTGGACTGCGTGGGCCTGCGGGCGGATGTGTCGCAACCGTCGTAACCCCGGAGGCCGACCACCGGGCTTCCGAGCGGGCCCCTGACGCGTTGCTGTGCGCTCCGCTAGAGTGCCCGCGTGCGATCAAGGTGTGCGCTGGTGCTGGTCGGGCTTCTCACGGTGCTCAGCGGGTGCGGAGACCCCGAGATACCCGGACCGCAGGAGGAGCCTTCACACAAGGTTTCGTACTCGATCAGCGCCTCCGGCACGGCCAACGAGAGCCTGAACATCACGTACGTCGGCCCGGACGGCAGCAACGTCGAGACGACGTCACCGGGCTCCGTACCGAGCTGGGGCACCGAGGTCACCACGAAGCCCGGCCTCACCTTCCTGTCTCTCACCGGGCAGGCGAACAGCTCGGACCTCTCGTACCGGCTGACCTGCACGATCACGGTGGACGGTGTACAGGTCGCCGACAACCGTGCCCCGTACTCGTGCTCGGCCAGCTTCGAGCTGTCGAAGCTGCCGGCGATCCTGGCGAGCAGGTCTCCGTCGGCCGCGCCCAGCCCGACCCCGTCGGCCCCGGCCCTGCCGTCCGCCCCGGCGACGTCGGCCGCGCCGTCGAAGCCGGCGGGCTGCCGGTTCGTCAAGGGTGACGAGCTGACCGAGATCGTGAACGACCTGGCCCACGTGGACAAGCCGGTGCAGAACATGGCCGGGAACCAGAACCGCTGTACGTACACCGTGGACTACGACGCGACCCGGGTGATCACGACCTGGAAGCCGGACGGCAAGCCGGAGTTCCAGTTCCCGCCGCCGGTATCCGGCCTCGGCGTCACCGCATGGTGGTTCGAGCACAGCGACTTTGGGGTCCTCGACGTGGAGTTGCCGGACGGCGTGTTCACGGTGCGGGTCGAGGCCAGGGCGCTGGACATCGACTACAAGGACTTCGCCATCGCCATCTTCAAGGCCGCGAAGCCGCGACTGCCCAGGTAACTAAGGTTCGTCCGCATGCCCCACGCCGAGATCGAGATCACTGCGGAACTGGTCCGAGACCTGGTGCGTGACCAGCATCCCGACCTCGCCGATCACCCGGTCCGGCTGGGCGCGCGCGGCTGGGACAACCAACTGTGGCGGATCGGCGACGACCTCGCCGTCCGGCTGCCCTGGGCGACCCCGGACGCGGACGCCCTGCTGCGCAAGGAGCACACCTGGGTACCCCGGCTGGCACCGCATCTTCCGCTGCCGGTTCCCGTCCCGCGACGATTCGGCGAACCCTCCGAACGGTTTCCCCGGCCCTGGCTCATCACCACCTGGGTTCCGGGCACACCCGCCGACCGTGCCCCTGTCATCCGCGCAGCGGACGCGGCCGGGTCCTTGGCCACTTTCCTGACGGCGCTGCACCAACCCGCCCCCGACGGCGCGCCCGCCGGCCGGGACCGTGGCGGCCCGCTGGCCGACCGCACCGAGGGGTTCGCCAAGCTTCTCGACTCCGCTGTCCAGCGAGGGCTGATCCATGACCTGGACGCCGTCCACGCCGTCTGGCACGACGCGGTCACCGCGCCTCCATGGACTGGTCCAGCGCTGTGGATCCATGCTGATCTGCACCCGGCCAACGTCCTCACCGCCGACGGCTCCCTCTGCGGCGTGATCGACTTCGGTGATCTCTGCGCCGGTGACCCGGCATGTGACCTTGCCGCCGCCTGGATCCTGCTACCGGATGGCGCCACCGACCGCTTCCACGCGGCCTACCAGCCGACCCCGGACACCGGGACGCTGCGACGTGCTCGCGGCTGGGCGTTGGGACGCGCCCTCGCTGGCATTCTCATCGGCGATGCCGGCGTCCACGGCCGCCCCGGCGGCAAACCCACCTGGGGCCCGCCCGCCCACGCCGCACTGCAACGCCTCCTCGCCACGATCCGCTGACCGGCGACTCCGCCCCGACTGCCGTCGGGTAGGGCGAGGTTCACGGAACCGGCTTGACCCTCACGTCGCGTGAGGCTGGAGGGTGGGGCGCATGAGTGACTACTACAACGCGTTCGAGATCAGCCCCGTGCCCGCTCCCGGCCCGGACGCGGTGCCGCCGGAGCTGTTCCGTGGCATCTACGGAATGCCCGCGTTCGCGACGATCCCCACGAGCGACCTGGCGGAGTCGGTGGACTTCTGGGTTCGGGGGTTCGGGTTCTTCGAACTGTTCAGCATCCCCGGCAGGCTTGTGCACCTGCGCCGGTGGGCGTTCCAGGACGTGCTCCTCGTCCCGGCGGCGAGCGTTCCGGAACGGGCACCGGCGATGAGCCTCAGTTTCTCGTGCGTGCTCAGTCAGGTCGACGCCCTTGTCGAGGCATGTCGTGCGGTGCGCCCGAACTCGGTCGACGGCCCACGGGACACGCCCTGGAACACCCGCGACGTGGAGGTGATCACCCCCGAGAACGTACGGATCATTTTCACCGCGGCGAAGCCCTTTGATCCGGCCAGTCAGGAGGCGCGGAACCTTGCCGCCATCGGGATCAGCCCACCAGGTGTCGGTCGCGACGACAATGCGGAGCATGTCTGATGCCACTGACGCCGACGGCCTGACCGTCGGTCAGGTCTCGACGCGGCTGGGCGTGACAGTGCGCGCGCTGCACCACTGGGACGAGATCGGTCTGGCCCGGCCGTCGCTGCGCACGGCTGCCGGATACCGGCTCTACACCGCTGCTGATCTGGAACGCCTCCACCGCATCGTCGTCTACCGCGAGATCGGTCTCGGCCTGGACAGGATCCGGGTCATCCTGGACGACTCGAGCGCGGACGTACCCGGTGCGTTGCGCGCGCAGCGCGCCCAGGTCGCTGAACGGATCGACCGCCTCCAGCGGCTCAGTGCCGGGCTGGACCGGATGATCGACGCCCACGAGCGCGGCCTGCTGCTGACCGTCGAGCAGCAGGCCGCGATCTTCGGCCCGCAGTGGAATCCGGCCTGGCCTGCCGAAGCCCGGCAGCGCTACGGAGACACGACACAGTGGCAGCAGTACGCCGAGCGCTCAGCCTTTCGTGATCCGGAGGAGTGGCAGGCCATCGCCGACGCTGTCGCCGACCTCGACCGCGCGCTCGGCGATGCGATGGATGCCGGCGTCACACCTGGTAGCCCGGAAGCGAATCAACTCGTCGAGTGGCACCGCGAGGTTTTCGCTTCGTACTTTCCCCTGACCAGGCAGATGCAGGTCTGTCTGGGCCGGATGTTCGCGGCCGATCCGGGCTTCGCCGCCCACTACGACGGCATCCGCGCCGGCCTGGCCACGTGGTTCCGTCGAATCGTCGACGCCAGTGCGCGTTCCCACGGCATCGACCCCGACACCGCGACCTGGCAGTAGAGCGCGGGTCTGGAAGCCGGACCCGTACGGGCGTGCGACGCCTTCACGGCGCGACACCGGGCCTTCGGGGAGGCGGATCAGCCGCGTTTGGCCGAGCCGACAAAGCTGCGCCAGGCCGCCGGCCCGAAGGACAGCACCGGGCCAGCCTGGTCCTTGCTGTCCCGGACCAGCACCCGCCCAGGCAGGTTGTCGGCCACCTCGACGCAGTTCCCCTGGTTGGAGCTACTACGGGTGCTCTTGCGCCAGATCGGCGCCACGTCAGTCATGATCGTTGATCGCCTTCGCTATCAGGTCCCTCGACAGGTTCACCGGCAGTGCCAACCCGGTGACAATCTCCCACGATACTTCCAGGCGGTCCAGGTCTCCTCCGTCCGTCACCAGCCGACCCCGTAGCTGGTCGTCCACATAGCCGGCCCGGCCTCGGCCCGGAAGGGTCGCCAGCACGAACGCGCCCGCCAGGCCGGCGTGCAGGCCGGCGCTGCGCGGCACCACCAGGACCTGGACCTTCGGCCGCTGGGACATGTCCAGCAGATGCTTGAGCTGGTCACGCATCACCTCCGGCGGTCCGGAGGCCAGCGCGAACTCACCGATCACGGCGGACAGCATCGGCGGGTCGTCCCGGTCGACGGTCGCGGCCTGGCGCTCCCGGCGGACCTGCACCGTTCGGTCGACCTCCGCCGGCGACAGCCGACCACCGGCCAGGACGGCGCGGGCGTACGCCTCGGTCTGGAGCAGGCCGGGAATCAGCATCGGCTCGAAGGTGCGCAACAGCACCGCCCGCTGCTCATGCTCGGTCCACGGCCGCAGCCACGGCGGGCGGGCGTCCTCCCGAGCCTCCTCGGCGGCCCGCTGCACCTCGTCCCCGGTGCCGAAAAGCTCGTCCAACTGAGCAGCGGTATCCGGCTGAGGAACCAGTCGACCATTCTCGATCGCGGCAATCAGTGATCCACTCACCCTGATCGCCGCCCCGGCCTGATCCTGTGTCAATCCCATTCTGGAACGTTGCATTCTGAGAATTTCCCGGAGTTTGTTCACGTAGTACTCCCGAATACGGATCGGCTCACTGTAGACAGACATACAGTCGCGGCCCCATCTTCCAGCACCCTATGCGAATAGTCCAGGGTGGATGTCGGCGGAGCTGATTCGGTCCAACGCGTCGGGTGGTCGCGTTCCCCTCACGCGCCCCCGTGGGCCGCACTCCGTCGACGGGGACCGCCCGCCGGCAGCGCCTGTACGGGCGCGGGCGGTCCCCGCACCTCACATCCCTGAACCCATTTCTGCGAGGTGGAATCGTGCGAGAACATCGGAGGAACTGGCGACGGCTCTGGCGCTACTGCTGGTGCGGATTCCGCTGGAAGTGCCCGGACGCGACACCACTGGTACCCATGCCGTTCAACCCCGACCCGACCGCCTGGCCCCGTACCCGGAATCAGAGCCCGGCATGGCACGGCCCGACCGGACCCGACCGGCGGAACCAGCGACCAGCCTGGAACGGGCCGACCGGCTTCGGTCACCGGGTCGGCCGGGCGGGCGGACTCACCCCGGCCCAGCGCTCCCGTACCAGCGACAAACCCGTCTGATGGGCACCGTGGTGATGCGGAACGGCACGGCATTCACCAATCCCGGCGAACACATCCCTCGACGGCCGTCCTGGAAATGCCGACTGTGCGAAGCCGACTGGCCCTGCGGAACCGCCAAGGCGACACTGCGGGTGGAATACCGGCTCGATCCCCTGGCCCTGTTCATATATCTCGGCCTGTGTCTCCACGAGGCGACCGAGGATCTCCACGAACTGCACCCGAACCCCGGACCCGACCCGGTCGAACTGCACGCCCGCTTCATGGCCTGGGTACCGGTCAACCGGATGATCCGCCGGGCACTGCTGCTCCGGGCCTACGCCGAAGCCGCCCGCGCATTCCCGCCCGGCGAGTCGCCAGGTCAGCGCTCGTCGTAGGCCCGGCGTGGTCCGCAGACGTCGGACAGCGCGCACCGGCTGACCGAACCGTCGGACGCCTGGCGGACGGCGACCGTCTCGCTCGGCGGGTGCCGGGACACGACCCGACCCGGCCCCTCTGGTGTCTCGACCCGCTGACCAGGCGTCGGATAGTTGGCGCTGCCGGCATAGAGCGGATGCTCGTACTTCAGGCAGCACATCAACCGCCCACACGCGCCGGAGATCCGCAGCGGGTTGAGCGGCAGGTCCTGGTCCTTCGCCATCCGGATGGTCACCGGCTCGAAGTCGTTCAGGAAGGTCGCGCAGCAGAGGTCCCGCCCGCAGGAGCCGATGCCGCCCTGGACGCGGGCCGAGTCCCGGGCTGAGAGCTGGCGCAGCTCGACCCGGCAGTGCAGGGTGGCGCCCAGGTCACGGACCAGGGACCGGAAGTCGACCCGGTGCGGCGCGGTGAAGTAGATCGTGGTCCGCGCACCGCTCGACCCGACCGAGCCCGCATCGATCACGTGGTCCACGGCGACCACCTTCATCGGCAGCCCATGCTCGCGGATCAGCCGCTTCGCCGCCACCTTCGCCTCGGCCTTACGCCGACGCTGCGCCTCGTCACGGCGCAGGTCCGCCTCGGTCGCGATCCCGGCCAGCCGGGGAAAACCGCTGGTGTCGTCGGAGACCCACTGCGCGGCCCAGACGCACTCGGCAACCTCGGTGCCCTCGTCGGTGGGGACCAGGACCCGGTCCCCCACGACCGGGCGCAGCTCGCCCGGGTCGAGGTAGTAGAGGCGGCCGTAACGGTTGAAACTGACCGCGCACAGCATGCCCATGCGCACACCCTACGACGGATCCGACAACTCGCCGAACGGTCACCGTCCCCACCCGTCACCCGGTCGGCGTCGCAAGGGTCAGACCCGGACCGGTCCGGCACCGACCGGGCCGTCACCGTCACCGTCACTGCCACTGTCGCGGTCCGCACCCGACACCGACCCGACGGCCGGCCGCTGACCAGGCCCGGCGAGTTCCGCCGCCCACCGTCCCGACAACGCCTCCACCTCGTCGTACGCCTCGGCGACCGTGGCCAGCACCCGGACCCCGATCTCCGCGGCCGCCACCGTACCGGGGACCTGACCGGCGGCGGGTGTGGTGACCACGGTCACCGCCTCCGCCGACCCGAGCACCTCGGCGAGCGTACGGGCCAGCGCGGCACGGGTACGCCCGATCCAGTCGGCGACCGCCTCCGCGTACCCGGCGGTGGCCGCCATCCGTCCGGCCAGGCTCCCCGGCCCGTCCCCCAGGTACGTCACCAGTGCCCGCCGCTGCGCCGCGTACGCCTCGGCCGCCGGCCCCCGCCAGCCAACCGGCTCGGCCAACGCCACACGCACGTCGTCGTACGCCCGACCGGCCGTACGGGTCGCGGCACCGGCGGCGACCAGCGGGGCCGGACGACACGCGAGCACCGCGTCCAGCGCGTCCCCGGGCAGCACCCGGAGCCGACGGAGCAACGGCCAGACCGGATGCCCGGCAGGGGCGCCGGCGGTGCCGAGCAGCGTGTCGACCCGAGCCAGCAGATCGGCGCCGGGGACGGCGAGGTGGTCGAGCGCGTCCATCAGCCCTCCCCGCCCGCCCCACGCCCGCCACCCGCACCGGCCCAACCCGCACCGCCATGGTCACCGGTCCGGGCCGCGCCGACATCGTCGCCAGTGAGGTGCGCGATGCCGGCGATGACCGGGCGGAAGCGCTGTTCGGCGGCATCATCGGTGTCGGCGTACCGCTGGGCGGCGGTCCGCAGCGCGGCGGCGGTGTCGGTCAACCGCTCGACGGTGCCGGTCAACTCACGGATCCGGTCGTCGAGGAGCATCCCCCACTGACGCCGCAACGCCCGGCCGATCTCGCCCGGCCGTCCGGGGCCGTCGACGTGGAGCGCGTCCCCCGCCGCCCCGACGTACGGCAGCCGGCGGGCACACTCGGCCAGCGTCTCGGTCGCGTCGTCGAGCCGACCGGCCAGGTCACGAAGACTGTCCACTCATGCCTCCGCGAGCCGTCGGTACTCGCCGTACGTCTCGGAGTGCAGTTTCTCCCGGGCCCACTCGGCGGCGTCCTGCGCGGCGGCGATCGCGGACCGGACGGACCGGGCCACCTCCACGCCGCTGCGGGTGTGCAACGGGCCCAGAAAACGTACGTCGCTGATCGCCCCGTCCGCGGTCACGATCAGTTCGACCAGGCCGTCCGGAGACTGGACGCTGACCTCGACCCGCCGCACGGCCTGGTCGAACTCGGCCTGGAGCGCCTCGATGCGACGGTAACGCTCGATCGCCTCCTCGACCCAGGCCTCGTCAATCTCCCGCCCCATCGGCCGGTCCTCTCCCGTCGCCCGGATGTCCGCTGGCCACCACGTTCGCCGAGCGGACGGAGGCTGACGATCGAATATGTCGTCTTCGATACGTTACGGGACTGGACCGTACTGGTCGGCCCGCCCGAACGGAAGACCCACCGAGCGTTGCCGGACGGCAACGTCCGGGCACAGCGACGATCAGGCGCCGCACAGGACAGAGGACGGTCAGCCGCGCCAGAGGGCGAGCATCATCGCCTCGACGGCGATCCGGGGTTTGACGTTGGTCTCGATCGCCGTACGGCAGCTGAGCACCGCCTCCAACCGGCGCAGGGTGCTCTCGGCCGTCCACTTCCCGGCGGCGGAGGCGGTCATCGTCGCCACGTCGGTGTGCACCGGGGTGACCGGGGCGCGCATCGCCACGGTCAGCACGTCCCGATAGAAACCGGCCAGGTCCACCAGCGCCCGGTCGAGCGCGTCCCGCTGCGCCCGGGTGGCCCGGGACTTCTGCCGTCGTTCGAGATCCTTGAGCTGTCCGGCGGCACCCCGGATCGCCCCGGCCGCCCCTCGCCCGGTACCTCCGGCGCCCAGCGCGGTCTCCAACGCGGACCGCTCGGTCGTGTCCGCCTCCGCGACCGCCGCCGCTGCCTCCGCCTCGGCCGCCTCGATCAGGGTGGACGCGGCGTCGAAGCAGGCACCGACGCTGGTCAGCCGGCGCGGTACGGCCAGCACCGCCTCACGCCGCTTACGCGCGTCCGGGTCCCGGGCCAGCCGACGGGCCCGCCCGACATGCCCCTGCGACGCCGCCGCCGCCCAGGCCGCCACGTCCGGCGCGATGCCGTCCCGGTCCCGGAGTACGGCCGCCACCGCCTCCGCCGGCGGCTGCACCAACGCCACGAGCCGGCATCGGGACCGGATCGTCACCGAGATGTCGTCCGGGTGGGTCGACGGGGTGCAGAGCAGGAAGACGGTACGCGGTGGCGGCTCCTCGATCGCCTTCAACAGTGCGTTGCCGGCCGCCTCGGTGAGCCGGTCGGCGTCCTCGATCACCAGTACCTGCCATCGGCCGCCGGTCGGCGTACTCGCTGCCCGCAGCACCAGGGCCCGCATCTCGGAGACCCCGATCGAGAGCCCTTCGGGCACCACGAACCGTACGTCGGCGTTGGTGCCGGTGAGCGTGGTGTGACAGCCGGCGCATTCGCCGCAGCCGGTGCCCCGCAGGCACTGCAACGCCGCCGCGAACGCCCGGGCCGCGACCGACCGGCCCGATCCGGGCGGGCCGGTGAAGATCCAGGCGTGGGTCATCGCGCTGCCGGCCCCCAGGGCAGGATCACCGCCACCCGCAGGATCACCGCCAGCGGACGGATCACCGCCAGCCGGCGTCGCCTCCGCCGTACCACCGTCCCGGAGCGCGGCGGCGGCCCGGACCGTCTCCGCGGCGGCGAGGGCGGCCCGGCGCAGCGTGTCGACCGCCTCCGGCTGGCCGACCAGGTCGGCGAAGACGTCCGGCATCAGGCCCGCCGTTCGAGCTCGAATCCGCCCGTGACACCGGCGGAGCGACTCTCCGCCGCCCCGGCGTCCGGACGCCCGTGCTCACCCTGGCCGCCGTCCCCGGACCCAGCGCCCGAACGGTCGTCCGCGCCGCCGTCCACGGACTCAGCGTGCTGCTGCCTGTCCGCGGGCTCAGCGTGCTGGCGCCCGTCCGCGGACCCGCCGCCTGGGCGGACGTCGGCGTCCGGGTGGGAACCCGGGTTGGACAACTCCGGCGGATCCACCGACTCCACCGACCGGGGTTCGGCCGTCGCCTCCGGGTCACTGAGCATGCCGAGGACCCGCTCGGCGATCTGCACAGCCAGCTCGTCCGCTGGTCGGGCGGCGTCCAGCACCAGGTAGCGCTTGGGGTCGTCGGAGGCGAGATCGAGGAAGGCGTACCGGACCCGGTCGTGGAAGTTGAGGGACTCACTCTCCAGCAGATCCGCCTCACCTCCTCGGGACGCCACCCGGGCCAGACCGGTCCGGGGTTCCACGTCGAGCAGCACGACCAGGTCGGGCTTGAGGCCGCCGGTGGCCCAGGAGGAGAGCCAGGAGATTTCCTCGACCGGCAGGGTCCGGCCGGCGCCCTGGTAGGCGAGAGAGGAGTCGACGTACCGGTCGCTGATCACCACCGCGCCCCGGGCCAGCGCCGGCCGGACCACGGTGGCCACGTGGTGCGCCCGGTCGGCGGCGTAGAGCAACGCCTCCGCCCGGGGTGCCAGCGGCTCCTGGCCCTCGGTCCGTTCCAGCACCAGCCGGCGGATCCGCTCGCCGGCCGCGGTCGCGCCGGGCTCCCGGGTCACCACCACCTCGCGGTGCTGCTCCCGGAGCGCCTCGGCGAGCCGGCTGAGCTGGGTCGACTTGCCGGCTCCCTCACCGCCCTCGAAGACCACGAACATCCCGCTCGCGGCGAACGGCTCCGCCGGGAAGAGCGGCCGGCCCCGGATCGAACCCCAGAGGTCGGCCAGTACCGGTACGCCCGGCTTGTCGTCCATCTGGCGGAACGCCTTGATTCCGGTGAAGATCCCGGCGAGTCCGGCGACCAGCAGCAGCACCCGGGTCGACGAGACCGAGATACCGAGGTCGGCGATCCGCAGCTGCCACGAGCCGCCGAGACCGACCAGCAGGCTGCTGACCGAGATGGCCAGGATCAGCACCAGCCGGGTACCGGTCTGCACCACGGCGAAGACCCGGCCACGTACCTCGTCGGCGATCTCGCCGCCGAGCAGGGTGGTGCCGGCGAGGAAGGCCATCCCGGCGCCGGCGCCGACCAGCAGCGCGCCGAGGATCGCCATCGACAGGTGGATGGAGCCGGCCAGCACCAGCACCGAGGCGCTGGCCAACACGATGCTCAGCCCGAACCAGCGGCGGCGGGACATCTCCCGGACGACCATCGGACCGAGCCCGATGCCGAGCGACAGGCCGAGGAAGATCGAGCCGAAGAGCAGCGAGAACGCCGCCTCACCGGCGGCCAGCGACTTGGTGAAGAAGTTCGCGGTGCCGATCACCACGCCGCCGCCGGCGAACGCGCCGAAGATGCCCAGCACCAGGCCCCGGACCAGCGGGGTCTTGCCGATGAACTTCCAGCCGTCGACGAACTGGCGCAGCGCGCTCTGCTCGGCCTGCCCGGCCCGGTCCCGGACGCCGCTCCGGCCGCTGATCTCCCGGATTCCGAAGAGCACCACCAGCGCGGTGGCGAGCCGGGTGAGCGAGTTGAAGTAGAGGGCGAGCTGGGCCGGCTCGGCCCAGCCGGGCGGCGGCCCGCCGGCAGCCGCCCGGATGCTCCGGTCGAGCCCGGCGGCGACCACCGCGGCCAGGATCGGGGTGACCCCGTAGGTGGTGATCAGCGTGAGCTGGTTGGCGGTCTCCAGCTTGCTGCGCGGGATCAGGTTCGGGACCGCGGCCTCCTTGGCCGGGATCCAGATCAGGGTGATCGCCTCGATCAGGAAGGTGGCGACCGCCGCCCAGCCGACCACCAGGCCGCCGCCGACGTTCAGGAGCGCGGCCAGCGGGATCGAGGCGAAGAGCACGAAGCGCAGCAGGTCGCAGATGACCATCGTGTAGCGCCGGTCGAACCGGTCGGCCAGCACTCCGGCGATCGGGCCGAGCACCAGGGCCGGCAGAAGCCGGACCGCGATCACCCCACCGAAGGCCAGCCCCTTGGCGGTGTCGCCGGTGACCTGGGAGGCGGCGAAGAGCGAGGTGGCCAGCAGACCGAGCCAGTCGCCGAACGACGCCGCACCGAGCACCAGCCAGAGCCGGCGGAACGGGCGGATCCGCAGAACGGAGCGGAGCGCCTGGTAACCGGTCCGGTCGACCGGGTTGCTGCCTCCGGACTTGCCCGACGGGGTGGCCGTGGCGGGCGTACCGGCCGACGACTCGGCCGCTCCGCGCTCGGCGCCGCTGTGATTGGTGTCGATGGCCGTCCCCCTCGCGTGCCGGCCCATCGCTGGGCTCCCCCGCAGCACACTCTAATCCCGGCGCGCGGCGGCGCTGACCCCGACATTCCCCGGAGCCGTCGCCCCGGGCGGACTCAGGGACCTCCCGAAGTCCCGAAATACGCGAGACAGTTTCGCATTTCGGTCAAGGGGGCTAGCGTGCTCGAATGGCCACCGAACGCGACACGCTGCGCCAGCGCCTGGACCGGGCGACCGCGCACCTCGAACCGCCCTTCGCCGTGGTCGATCTCACCGCCTTCGACGCCAACGCCGCCGCCCTCACCGGTCGGGCCGCCGGGAAGCCGATCCGGATCGCCAGCAAGTCGCTGCGCTGCCGTCCGCTGCTCGACCGGGCACTCGGCCGACCCGGCTGGCAGGGCGTGATGGCGTACACGCTCGGCGAGGCGATCTGGCTGGTCCGCAGCGGCGTGACCGCCGACGCGCTGGTCGGATACCCCACCGCCGACCGGGCGGCCCTCGCCCAACTCGCCGACGACGCGGAACTCGCCGCCGCGATCTGCCTCATGGTGGACAGCACCGAGCAGCTCGACCTGATCGACGCGGTCGCCACGCCGGGCCGGCGGGCCGAACTACGGATCTGCCTCGAACTGGACGCCTCCTGGCGCCCGCTCCCCGGCGACCTCGGCGCCCGGGTGCACGTCGGCACCCGCCGGTCACCGGTGCACTCGGCCGCCGACGCCGGCACGCTCGCCGCCGCCATCGCCGACCGGCCAGGCTTCCGCCTGGTCGGCGTGATGTCGTACGAGGCGCACATCGCCGGGCTCGGCGACGCCCCACCCGGGCAGGCGTTACGCGGGGCGACGATCCGGCTGCTCCAGCGTCGGTCGTACCGGGAACTGCTGAACCGACGGGCGGCAGCGGTGGCCGCCGTACGTCAGCACGCCGATCTCGAGTTCGTGAACGCCGGCGGCACCGGCAGCATCGCGTTGACCACGGCCGATCCGGCGGTGACCGAACTCACCGCCGGATCGGGCCTGTACGGGCCGACACTGTTCGACGCCTACCGCGCCTGGCGACCCACCCCGGCCGCCTTCTTCGCGCTCTCCGTGGTCCGCCGCCCCGGCCACAAGGTGGCGACCCTGCTCGGCGGCGGTTGGATCGCCTCCGGAGCCGCCGACCGCAGCCGGCTGCCCGTGCCGTGGCTGCCGTCCGGGTTGCGGTTGACCGGCACCGAGGGTGCCGGCGAGGTGCAGACCCCGGTGACCGGGACCAGCGCGGATGGGCTGCGGGTCGGTGACCGGGTCTGGTTCCGGCACGCCAAGGCCGGCGAGTTGGCCGAGCGGGTCGGGGAACTCCACCTGGTCGAGGGGGACCAGGTGGTGGGCAGCGCGCCGACGTACCGCGGCGAGAGCCGGACCTTCCTCTGACTCTCGCCGGCCGAGGTCAGCCGGCCGACGGCGCCGCGTCGACGTGCCGGTGCAGGTACTCCCGGATCAGGGCGGTCGCCTCGGCCAGTACCCGCTCGTCGCCGTCCGAGGCACGGCGGAACGCCAGCTTGATCAGCGCGTCGGCGGCCTCCACCGCGATCTCCAGCGCGAAGCGCAGCCGGGGCGCGTCGGTGGTACCGAACTGCTCGACCAGCACCCGGGCCAACTGTTCCGCGATGACGCCGTTGTTGTCGCGGTCCTCGTCCAGCAGATGGACGTCGACCACGTCGCCGAAGTGCAGGGTACGGAACCCGGGCACCTCGCGGTGCATGGTGATGTATTCGTCGATCGCGGCGTCGACACCGTCCCACCAGTGGGTCAGGTCGCCCCGGGAGAACCGGTCGGCCAACCGCTCCAGGTACGCCTCCATGTTACGCAGGGTCAGCGCCTGCACGATCGCTCGCTTGTCCGGGAAGAACTGGTAGACCGACCCGATGGCCACTCCGGCCCGCTCGGCGAGCAGGGTGGTGGTCAGCCCTTCGTAGCCGACCTCGTCGACTATCTCGGCGCAGGCGTCGAGCATGCGCTGGACCCGAGCGACGCTACGGCCCTGCACCGGTACGCGGCGCAGTGGACCGGATGTGGCGGTTGACGTTGACACTCGTCGCCACTCCCTTTCGACGGGATGAAGGTTGCTAGGCGTCGCGGTTTTCGAAACGCTACCGGGACTAACGAGCCAGGCGAAATGTGGTATTTACTCGCCGTGACGATCCTGATTTACTCACTCTCACTCACGGCATGATGCGAGAGTAATTCATATTCGTCCATGGCATCGGCTGCCATGACCGGGGAGGTCAGATGCGCGGGCGTACCACCCCCTCCGGCACTACTCCGGCCGTCTGGGCCAACTGGGCGGGCAACCAGCGCACCAGCGGCGAGGCGCGGCGACCGTCGACCGTGGACGAGGTCGTCGACACGGTCCGGGCCGCCCGGACGGCCGCCCGCCGACTCAAACCGGTCGGCAGCGGACACTCCTTCACCGACATCGCCCGCGCCGACGACCAGTGGCTCGACCTCGCCGCCCTGACCGGCCGGATCCACGTCGACACCGAGCGGCGACTCGTCACGGTCCCCGCCGGGATGGCCCTGCACACCCTCAACGACCTGCTCGCCGAACACGGGCTCGCACTGGCCAACCTCGGCGACATCGACGTCCAGACGGTGGCGGGGGCGATCTCCACCGGCACCCACGGGACCGGCGCCGGCTACGGCTGCCTGAGTACCTTCGTCACCGGGCTGACCCTGGTCACCGGCACCGGCGAGCTGCTGACCTGCTCCGAGGAGGTGGAACCCGAAATCTTCGCCGCCGCGCGGGTCGGACTCGGCGCCCTCGGGGTCATCGTCGAGGTCACCCTCCGCTGCGTCGACGCCTTCGTGCTCCGGGCCGAGGAACGTCCGGCCCCGCTCGCCGCGACCCTCGCCGACCTGCCCGCCCTGATCGCCGGGAACGACCACTTCGAGTTCTACTGGTTTCCGTACACCGACCGGGTCCAGGTGAAGATCAACAATCGGGTGCCGACCGACGACCGGCCGTTGCCCCGCTTCCGGGGCTGGCTGGACGACGAGTTCCTCGCCAACTCGGTCTTCGCCGGCGCCTGCCGGCTCGGCCGGGCCGCACCCGCCCTGGTCCCGACCATCCACGCGGTCTCCGCCCGGGCACTCACCGCCCGCACCTACACCGCCCGCTCCGACCGGGTCTTCTGCACCCCCCGCCGGGTCCGCTTCGAGGAGATGGAGTACGCCCTGCCCCGGGCCGCCCTCCCCGAGGCGCTGGCCGGACTGCGCCGCGTCGTCGACAACCTCCCGACCCGGGTGCTCTTCCCGGTCGAGGTCCGGTTCACCGCCCCGGACGACATCTGGCTCTCCCACGGCTACGGACGCGAGTCGGCGTACATCGCCGTCCATCAGTACGTCGGAGTGCCCGCCGAGCCGTACTTCCGGGCCTTCGAGCAGGTGGCGACGGCACTGGGCGGTCGACCGCACTGGGGCAAACTGCACTACCGGGACGCGGAGTCGCTCGCTCCGGCGTACCCCCGGTTCGCCGACTTCCTGGCGGTCCGGGACCGGCTCGACCCGGACCGGGTCTTCGCCAACTCCTACACCGAGCGGGTCCTCGGCCGCTGACCCCGGGCCCACGCCGGCCACAACGGACCGGTTAACCGATCGCGCGTCGGGCGCGCCGGACATACGCTGCCGAACCGTGCCCCCTGGTTCCCTGCGGATGCGCCCCTACACCGACGCCGACCTCCCCCACCTCCAGGCCACCGTCGCGACCTGGATCGCCGAGGCGGGGTCCTGCGGATACGACCACATCGGCGAACTGCCGCACCGCATCTACGAGAACCTGCGCGGCCACCACCCGGTCGGTGACCTCGTGCACGTCTGGGAACTGGCCGACACGACCGTCGGCCTCGCGATCAACCTGCGGTTCGGCGCGGCCTTCGACGTGTTCACCGCGCCCGCCCTGCGCGGCGGCCCCACCGAACACGAGATGCTCCGGGTCGCCTACGAGACGACCGCCCGACACCTCGCCGACGCCGAGGAGTACGTCCTCACCGACGTCTTCGACCGGGACGTCACCCGGATCCGACTCCTCACCGAACTCGGCTTCACCCAGTTCCGCACCTGGGACGACGTCACCGAACGCGACCTCGGCGACCCGCTCCCCGAGCCGACGACGCCGGACGGGTTCGTGCTCCGCTCAGCCCGGCTCACCGACGCCGACCAGCTCGCCGAGGCCCGCAACCGCGCCTTCGACACCGACTGGACCGGTGAGCTGTACCGGTCGGCGGTGATGACCAAGCCCGGCTACGACCCGGCACGGGAGATCGTGGTCGAGGCGCCGGACGGCCGGATCGCCGCCTTCACCGTCTACTGGCTCGACGAACGCAACCGGCGCGGCCACTTCGAGCCGGTCGGCACCCACCCCGACTTCCAGCGACGGGGACTGGCCCGGGCGGCGATGCTGGCGGCGATGCGCCGGATGCGGACGGCCGGCATGACCACGGTCAGCGTCCACTACAACGCAGACAATCTGCCGGCGCACCGCCTGTACGCCTCGATCGGCTTCCAGAAGCGCTACCAGACGTACGGCTTCCGCCGCCCCCGGCCCACGGCCCACAACTGACCCCGCCGCGTCCAGGGTCAGCATCTGGATTCAGCCACGGCGCCGGAACCTGCCGCACCCCACCGCGCCCAGGTCAGCGGTCGGGGGGGGGCCCCCCCCCCCCGGGCCCCCCCCCCACCCGGGGCCCCCCCCCGGGGGGGGGGCCCCCGCCCCCCCCCGGGGGGGGGGCGCCCCCCCCCCCCCCCGCCACCCCGCACGGCCCAAGCCCCCGCACGGCCCCAAAGCCCGAACGGACGCACCCGAGCCGCAAGCGTCAGGCTGAACCGTCCGCCGACCCCGTCCCCGCGGCCGCCTTCCTCGGCGCCGCCTTCTTCGCCGGAGCCTTCGCGGCCGTCTTCTTCGCCGCGGTCGTCGTCTTCTTCGCCGCGGTCTTCTTCGCGGCCGTCGTCTTCTTGGCGGCCGTCTTCTTGGCGGCCGTGCCCGCCTCGGCGCCGGCCTTCTTCGCGGCCGCCTTCTTGGTCGCCTTCTTGCGCGGCGCCGGCCCCTTGGCCCGCTTCTCGGCCAGCATCTCCGACGCCTCCTCCAGGGTCAGCGCCTCCGGAGTCTGGCCGCGCCGCAGTGACGCGTTGGTCTCGCCGTCGGTGACGTACGGGCCGAACCGGCCGTCCTTGATCACCAGCGGTTTCTCGGTCAGCGGGTCCGCGCCCATCTCCCGCAGCGGCGGGGCGGCGGCCCGGCGCTGCCGGGTCTTCGGTGCCGCCAGCAGGGCCAGCGCCTGGTCGAGGGTGACCGTGAAGAGTTGGTCCTCGGACTCCAACGACCGGAAGTCGTCGCCACGCTTGACGTACGGGCCGTAGCGGCCGTTGTTGGCGATGATCTCGGCGCCCTCCGGGTCGGCACCGACCACCCGGGGCAGGGAGAGCAGCTTCAACGCCTCCGCCATGGTCAGCGACTCCGGCGACTGGGTCCGGAGCAGCGACGAGGTCCGCTCGCCACTGGAGACGTACGGGCCGTAGCGGCCGGACTTGAGCACGATCGGCTCGCCGGTCTCCGGGTGCTCGCCGAGTTTGCGTTCCCCACCGCCGCCGAGGAAGAGCTCGTGCACCTTCTCCGGGGTCAGTTCGTCCGGGGCGACCCCGTCCGGGATGGTGGCCCGTTCGCCGTGCGCGCCGCCGTCCTCACCCTCGGCCTGCTGGGCCGGCTCGGCGCCGGGCAGATGCCGCTCCAGGTACGGCCCGTACCGGCCGACCCGGGCCACGACCTCGCGCCCCTCCTCGTCGGTGAAGAGCGGGATCGAGTTGACGCTGCGCGCGTCGATCTCGCTGAGGTTCTCGGTGACCATCTTCTTCAGACCGCCGGCCCGGGCGATCGACTGGTCACCGGCGCCGTCGCCGCTGCCGAAGTAGAACGCGGTGAGGAAGTCGATCGCGGCGTGGTCACCGCCGGCGATCTCGTCCAGCTCGTTCTCCATCGCCGCGGTGAAGTTGTAGTCGACCAGCCTCGGATAGTGCCGTTCCAGCAGCCCGACCACGGCGAAGGCGAGGAAGGACGGGACCAGCGCCTGTCCGCGCTTGGAGACGTACCCCCGGTCCTGGATGGTCTGCATGATCGACGCGTACGTCGACGGCCGGCCGATGCCGAGTTCCTCCAGCGCCTTGACCAGCGACGCCTCCGTGTAGCGGGACGGCGGCTGGGTGTGGTGCTCCTGGGCGGCGAGTTCGTCGGCGGTCAGCGGCTGGTCCTTGACCAGGTTCGGCAGCCGCCGCTCGGCGTCCTCGGCCTCGGCGTTCTCGTCGTCGGAGGACTCCACGTACGCCCGCAGGAAGCCCGGCTCGGTGATGGTCTTGCCGGTGGCGCCGAAGTCGGCCTCCTCCCCGGCGCTGGAGACCGCCCGGATCCGGACCGAGACGCTGGAACCGACCGCGTCGGTCATCTGGGAGGCGATGGTCCGCCGCCAGATCAGCTCGTAGAGCTTGAACTCCTCGGCGGAGAGCTCGTTCGCCACCTCGCCCGGGGTGCGGAAGTTGTCGCCGGCCGGCCGGATCGCCTCGTGCGCCTCCTGGGCGTTCTTGACCTTGCCGGTGTAGCGGCGGGGCTCCGGCGGCACGTTGCGCTCGCCGTACAGTTCGGCGATCTGGCGACGGGCGGCGGCGATCGCCGTCTCGGAGAGGTTCACCGAGTCGGTACGCATATAGGTGATGTAGCCGTTCTCGTACAGGCGCTGCGCGGTACGCATCGTCTGCTGCGACGAGAAGCGGAGCTTGCGGGCCGCCTCCTGCTGGAGCGTGGAGGTGATGAACGGCGCGTACGGCCGGCGCCGGTACGGCTTCTCGTCGACCCGGGTGACGGTGAACGGCCGCCCGTCGAGCCGGGCGGCCAGTCCCCGCGCGCCGTCCGCGTCGAGGTGCATGACCCCGGCTTCGGGTCGTACCCGGCCGGTGGTCGGCTCGAAGTCGCGACCGGCGGCGATCCGGTCCCCGTTCAACGCGATCAGGGTGGCGCCGAAGGTACGCGGCCCGTCGCCGGCGTCGCGTACCGCCAGCGTGGCGAGGATGTCCCAGTACTCGGCGGTGCGGAACGCCATCCGCTGCCGCTCGCGTTCGACGACGATCCGGGTCGCCACCGACTGGACCCGGCCGGCGGAGA
This sequence comes from Plantactinospora sonchi, assembly GCF_036422035.1. Lineage (NCBI taxonomy): Bacteria > Bacillati > Actinomycetota > Actinomycetes > Micromonosporales > Micromonosporaceae > Plantactinospora > Plantactinospora sonchi. The sequence continues at coordinate 23,835 of NZ_JAZGQK010000020.1, read as the reverse complement.
GGCCGGAACGGACCTTGCGCCACAGCACCGGGGAAACCTCGTAGCCGTAGAGCCGGTCCAGGATCCGCCGGGCCTCCTGGGCGTCGACCAGGTCGCGGTCGATCTCCCGGGGGTTCGCCACCGCCGCCTGGATGGCCTGCCGGGTGATCTCGTGGAAGACCATCCGCTTGACCGGCACCCGGGGCTTGAGCGTCTCGACCAGGTGCCAGGCGATCGCCTCGCCCTCGCGGTCCTCGTCGGTCGCGAGGAAGACCTCGTCGACCTCCTTGGCCAGTTTGGTCAGCTTGGTGATCTGCTGCTTGCGGTCGGGCGAGACGACGTAGAGCGCGGCGAAGCCGTTGTCGACGTCGACACCCAGTCGCGCCCAGGACTCGCCCTTGTACTTCGCCGGCACGTCGTCGGCGTTGCGCGGCAGGTCACGGACGTGACCCAGGCTCGCCTCGACGACGTACCCCGGGCCGAGATAGCCCGAGATCGTCTTGGCCTTCGCCGGTGACTCGACGATGACCAGACGGGTACTCCTGGCGTTGCTCGGCACTTCGTCCCCTGCCCTCACTCACGATCTCCGCGCCGCAGACCGCCCTGTCCGCGCTTCGCCTCCGGCGCCGGATCCACCCGCCGGTGGCCAGACGTCCAACGTAACGCGCTCCCCGACTCCAGGGTTGCGCGGGCGCCGAACTGCCCCGCTACGCTGCGGTGACGTCGGGTGCGACAACGCCGGGTGCCCGGTCATGCCGGACGGCGACACCGTACACCCACGGTTGATCCCCGCGTGGCCAACCGGATGGATCCAGCCCGAGACACCACGCTCACGGCAGGCGGAAGCGAACAAATCCGACATCCCTTGTCCGGGATACGACAGCCGTCGATCCACCCTACGTCGACTCCGCCGACCGGTCGACCGGTATCGCCGGCCGGACCCACCCGGTCACCGGACGGCCCGCCGGACGCGTCAACCGGCCACGCCCGGCCACCGGTCCGGCGGTGCGGCCGGCGGGCGGTCACCGACCAGCTCCGCCAGCCGGGCCAGCCGGCGCCGCCCGGTGATCCGGTACGCCGGGCCGCCCGCCCCCGGATCGAGCAGCACCGCCGGCAGCCCGACCGCCGCCAGTGCGGCACCGACCGGCTCCCAACAGACCTCGTCGGCGGCACCGAGCCGGAGCCGGAACCCGACCTGGTCAGGATGGCCGGCCGCCGCCGCCCAGAGCCGCAGTCGTGGACCGGTCAGGAAGAAGCCCGGCGGTGGACGCTTCACCGTGCCGCGCAACCAGCTCGCGGCCAGCGGGGCGAGCCGGGTGGTGTAGGAGGTCCGCACCCCGTGCTGCTCCTCCACCCGACCGATCCAGCTGGCGTCCAGGCCACGCCGGGCCAGCTCCGCGACCAGCACGTGCACCCGCCAGGCCGCATCCACCACGATCGACACCCGCGCGGTACCGCCCATCCGGACCACCTCACCCGGGCCGGCCAGCAGACCGGCGAGGTCACCAGGCGAGGGCTCGGCCGCCTCGACGCCGAACAGGGAGAGCTGTCGGGCGGGTCGCTGATCCGGCGGCTCGCCGGCCGGACGCCCGTTGACCAGATGCCCGTCGACCGGATGCCCGTCAGCCGGATGCCCACCGGCCAGCTCCCCGTCAGCCGCACGCCCGTCAGCCGGACGCGGGTCCGGTTCACCAGCCGGCCGCTGGTCCGGATCGTCAGGCGGCGTCAGCGACACTCCGGGACCTCGTCGAAGGCCTGTTGCAACTCCACCGAGTCCAGTTCGGTGGTGTCCAGCGAACTGGCGTCGTACTCCTTGTTGAGCGTGTCGACCGCGGCCCGGACACCCTGGTAGAACTCGGCGGGCTGCCCGGTGTCGAGCTCGGCGATGGAGACACTGGCCTTGCCGTAGGCGTCCCGGACCGCGGTCAGCGACGTGAGGAACCCTCGGGAGACCGCCTCACCCTTGTCCGTGTCCGGTACGCCGGCCTCCGCCACCTTCTTCCGCGCGGTCTCGCTCGCCTTCTCCGCGCCGCGCAGCAGCCGGACGAGGTTCTCCTTCGCCTGCGCCGGGCTGGTCTTCGCGGTCATCTGCTGCTGGGTGCTCCGGGTCAGGGAGCCGATCTCGGACCGCCACGGCGCCAGTGCCTTGCAGACCGCCGCCGCCCAGACCTGTGGGGTCGGCCCGCCGCCGCAGGCCCCGACAAGAAGGGCGATCGTGCACAGGACCACCGTGAAGCGTCCGGCGGCTGCCGCGCGGGGCGTACGCATGCGTTGCAGCGTACGGCTTCCATCCGACTTCGTGCGGAGGCAGTTCGCCGGCCCCGCCGGCCGCCGTACTCCCGGTCCGCCGGCCGCGCTCCGGAGTACCCCCGAAGCCGGCCAAATCAGCACGGACCCGACCGCTGCCGTCTGCCACCGCCCGCAGGGCCGGGTCTACCGCCCGGGCCGAGCCCACTGCCCGACACGGGGCGGGCCGGGTCCACTGCGCCATCCGCCGGGGCCGGGTCCGCCGCCCGGACACGGAACGGACCTGGTCCGACACCCTCGGCGAGTGTCGGACCAGGTCCGGAGTTGCCGGGCGGAGCCCGTCGGTCAGGCCTCGACCGTCTGCGGTTCCTTCGCGGCGCTGCCACCCGCGGTCCCGTCCGAGTCCGATCCGGACTCCGAAACGGACACCGGCTTGCGCTTGCTGATCACCACCGCGACGACGATGACCAGGGCCGCGCCCACCGCGACCGCGATCCGCAGCGGGTCGTTCTGGCTGTCGCCCACACTCCACGCGACCACGGCCGGCGCGATGAGCAGCGAAACCAGGTTCATCACCTTGAGCAGCGGGTTGATCGCCGGGCCGGCGGTGTCCTTGAACGGGTCACCGACGGTGTCACCGATCACCGTGGCCGCGTGCGCGTCGGAGCCCTTGCCGCCGAACGCGCCGTCCTCGACCAGCTTCTTGGCGTTGTCCCAGGCACCACCGGAGTTGGCCAGGAAGACCGCCATCAGGGTGCCGGCGCCGATCGCACCCGCCAGGTACGCGGCCAGCGCGCCCGGGCCGAGCCCGAACCCGACCGCGATCGGCGCCATGATGGCGAGCAGACCGGGGGTGATCAGCTCCCGCTGTGCGTCCCGGGTGCAGATGTCCACGACCTTGCCGTACTCCGGCCGCTGGGTGCCGTCCATGATCCCGGGCAGTTCGCGGAACTGTCGGCGTACCTCCATCACCACGGCGCCGGCCGAGCGGGAGACCGCGTTGATGGCCAGACCGGAGAAGAGGAACACCACCGCCGCGCCGATGATCAGACCGACCAGGTTGCGCGGGTTGGCGACGTTGAGCAGCCCGTCGATGGAGAGCGTGGAACCCGCGTCCCGCAGCGCCGTGCCGAGCGTGTCGGTGTACGACCCGAACAGCGCGGTCGCGGCGAGCACCGCCGTCGCGATCGCGATGCCCTTGGTGATCGCCTTGGTGGTGTTACCGACCGCGTCCAGTTCGGTGAGGGTCCGCGCGCCCTGCTCGTCGATGTCGCCGGACATCTCGGCGATGCCCTGCGCGTTGTCGGAGATCGGGCCGAAGGTGTCCATCGCGACGATCACGCCGACCGTGGTGAGCAGGCCCGTACCGGCGAGCGCGACGGCGAACAGCGCGAGCGTCAGGGAACTGCCGCCGAGCAGGAACGCGCCGAACACGCCGGCACCGATCAGCAGCGCGGAGTAGACCGCCGACTCCAGGCCGACGCTGATCCCGGCGAGGACCACGGTGGCCGGGCCGGTCAGCGACGACTTGCCGATGTCCTGCACCGGTCGCCGGTTGGTCTCGGTGAAGTAGCCGGTCAGCGCCTGGATGGCGGCGGCCAGCACGATGCCGATCACCACCGCGCCGATCGCCACGACCTGCGGGTTCAGCGGCTCGGCCGCACCGGGCGCCAGGCCCAGCCGTTCCCGCCAGTCGGCGCCGAGCAGGTCGGCCCAGGTCGCCGGCAGGTAGAGGAAGGACATCACCGCGACCAGGATCGCCGAGACCACGGCCGAGGCGTAGAAGGCACGGTTGATCGCGCTCATCCCCGAACGGTCGCTGGCCCGCAGCCGGGTGATGAAGACGCCCAAAATGGCGATCAGCACGCCGATCGTCGAGACGATCAACGGGAAGACCAGGCCCTGCTCGCCGAAGGCGGCCCGACCGAGGATCAGCGCGGCGACCAGGGTCACGGCGTACGACTCGAAGAGGTCGGCCGCCATGCCGGCGCAGTCACCGACGTTGTCGCCCACGTTGTCGGCGATGGTCGCCGCGTTGCGTGGGTCGTCCTCGGGGATGCCCTGCTCGACCTTGCCGACCAGGTCGGCCCCGACGTCCGCGGCCTTGGTGAAGATGCCGCCGCCGACCCGCATGAACATCGCGAGCAGCGCGGCACCGAAGCCGAAGCCCTCCAGCACGGTCGGCGCGTCGCCCCGGTAGATGAGTACGACCGCCGCCGCGCCGATCAGGCCGAGGCCCACGGTGAGGAAGCCGACGACGCCACCGGTACGGAAGGCGATCTGCATCGCCGTCTCCCGGCCTCCCTGATGCTCGCGGGCAGCCGCCGCGACCCGCAGGTTCGCCCGGGTGGCCAGCGCCATGCCGGCGCCGCCGATGAACGCGCTGAACGCGGCACCGACCACGAAGAAGGCGGAACGGCCGATCTTCACCAGCGTCTCGTTGCCGTCGGTCTCGTGCACCGGCAGCAGGAAGAGCAGCACCACGGCGACGATCACGAATATGCCGAGGGTTCTGAACTGGCGGAGCAGATATGCCGAGGCGCCCTCCTGGACGGCACCGGCGATCTGCTGCATTTTGGCGGTGCCCCTGTCGGTCGACAGCACGGCCTTGGTCAGGGCACCGGCGAAGCCGAGCGCCACCAACGCGATCACGGCGGCGACGACGACGTACGACAGGTTTTCGCCTTCAAGGGACAGCCCGCCGTTGTCGGCGGCCCAGAGTACGGACATCTATGTCCTCCTGTACCGAACACTCGCGCCGGGCCGGCGGACGAACCGGCCCGACGTCTCCACGCGTGGAGCGACTTCGCACATACGCCGTCGGCCCTGGACGGTCGGAGCCGGGTGATGGCCTGTCCCCCACGGGCGGGACCAGCGCACATGCTGATAACCCCGGGTACTCTAGTCGCCTGCCGTGTTGGAGGTCACACAGAGGACCCACCCGGTTATGATGATCTTCATCGCTGTGTTAGCCGGAGAAGTCTGCTAGGGGCGCAGGGCACCCTCGATCGACTGTGGTCGACAAAGTTCGGATCGCGACCGGCACGGTTCGTCCGGCGACCGGCGGCCATCACCCCGGGGACGGGGCACGGCTCAGCCGGAAACGGGGCACGGCTCACCCGGAGACGGGGCAGGGCTCACCCGGAGACGGGGCACGGCTCACCGGGCGACGGGCGCGGCTCGTCGGGCGACCGGGCGGCTCAGGGATCAACCGGGCACGGTTTCGTCGGGGGGCCTCGGGGATCAGTGGGGGCCGCCGGCGACCGGCGGGTCTCGGGGGATCAGTCGGGCACGGTTCACCCGGCGACCGGGGTCCCGGTCAGCGACCGACGGGCCAGGCCATCCGGACCTCGGTGCCGATCCCCTCGTCCACCGGCCGGACCTGCAGGTCCTCGACAAAGCCGGCGAGCAGGGCGAAGCCCACGCCGACGGTCAGCGCCTCGTCGGTCAGCGACTCGTCGGCCAGTTCGTCCGGCGGCAACGCGGCGAGCCCGAGTCCGGCCTCGATCGGGGCACGGTCGATCACCCGGACCGTGTACGCCGGAGCGTCGGACATCTCCACCAGCACCAGGTCGTCCAGCCCGTACTGGCGGTGCAGGGCGACCGCCCGGGCACACGCCTCACCGATGGCCAGGCGTACCTCGTCGAGAAGTTCCTCCGCGACCCCGGCCCGGCGGGCCACCGCGACCCCCACCAGCCGGGCGGTGCGGACGTGCACCGGCGCCGGGGTGAACGACAGCTTGACTCTCGACATCACGCGGCGACCGTCGCCATCACGCACCGGAACCCGTGTCCGCGGCCAGCGCGGCGTCAACCGTGGGGTGTATCGGAAACACCTGGTCGAGAGCGGTGATCCGGAAGATCTTGAGGAGGGGTTCCTTGTCGCAGACCAGCCCGAAGCTGCCGCTGACGGTCCGCAGCCGCTTCAACGCGCCGACCAGCACGCCGAGGCCGGTCGAGTCAAGGAAATCCACCCGCCCCAGATCCACCACGACCCTGCGGGCCCCGCCGTCGATCAGCTCGACGAGACGTTCCCGCAGCCGGGGGGCGGTGTAGACGTCCACCTCGCCGCCGACATCCAACACCGTGTACTCACCGATGGTGCGGGTCGTCAGCGACAGTTCCATCAGTCCTCCTCTGACCACCAGGAACGCTCCTGGGCATCTAACCATCGACAGGCGGGTCGCGCACCGGCGGCGGACCCGCCCGCGTGGTACCCATCCCCGACCTGTCCCAGACCCGACACTGCCGTCGGTGACGCCACACCATCGACCACCGACACTCCCCGCGTCGCGGGCCTGGCTTGCCGGGGCCGGGCCACCTGCCGCGACCGTGCCGCGCGTCACCCCGCTCTCCGGGCCGCCGTGCCGAGCGTCACCCGGCTTTCCGGTTCCCACCCACATTTGCGAGAGTGCAGGGCGTGACGTTCCCCGCAACAGTATCGGCAGGTCCGGGTGGCGCCCGCCCGCACCCGGCCGGGAGCGGGGACCCCGGCCAACTGTTGCGCCGGCTGCGTGCCCGGACCACGGGTGGTGCCGACGGCGACCCGGTCACCCACGTCGAGCGGGTCCCCGCCCGCGCCGGCGAGGTGGCCCCCTGGCCGACCTGGGTGCCCGAGCCGCTGCGGGACGCGCTCGCCCGGCAGGGAGTCGGCGCGCCCTGGCGTCACCAGGCCGAGGCGGCCGAGCACGCGTACCAGGGCCGGCATGTGGTGATCGCCACCGGCACCGCCTCCGGCAAGTCGCTCGCGTACCAGTTGCCCGCGCTCGCCACCCTGCTCGCGGACCCCCGGGCCACGGTGCTCTACCTGGCACCGACCAAGGCGCTCGCCGCCGACCAGCTGCGCGCCGTCGCCAGCCTCGACCTCGACGGGGTACGCCCCGCCTGTTACGACGGCGACACCCCCCGTGCCGAACGGGACTGGATCCGGCAGCACTCCCGGTTCGTCCTGACGAATCCGGACATGCTGCACCACGGCATCCTGCCGGGGCACGCCAGATGGGGTCCGTTCCTGCGCCGACTGTCGTTCGTGGTGGTGGACGAGTGCCACACCTACCGGGGGGTCTTCGGCTCCCACGTGGCACACGTACTGCGCCGCCTGCGCCGCCAGGTCGCCCGCTATCCCGGTACGACGTCGTCGTCTCCGGGGGCCGGCCCGCGGCGCCTGCCCGGCCAGCGCGCCGCCCTGCCGGACCCGGGCGCCGGTGGCCCGGTGTTCGTCCTCGCCTCGGCGACCTCGGGGGATCCGGCGACGGTGGCCGAGCGACTGACCGGCGTGCCCGTCATCGCCGTCACCGAGGACGCCTCGCCGCGCGGCGGCCTGACCTTCGCGCTCTGGGAGCCACCCCTGATGCCGGCCCCGGTCGGCCCGGTCGGCACCGTCGCCGATCCGGACGACCCGGCCAGCGGCCCGGCCAGCGGCCCGGTCGAGGTCGACGGACAGGTCGACGTCGCCGGACCGGGTGACGGGACCGGCGGGCCGGTCGACGCCACCGGCGGGCCGGATGACACCACCGCCGGGCCGGGAGATCTCCCGGGGCGGGAGGACCCGGTGGACCGGGGTGCCCGGGGCGGAGACGCCGCACCGGTACGCCGCTCGGCGCTGCGGGAAACCGCCGACCTGCTCAGTGACGCCGTCGCGGCCGGCGTACGGACCCTCGCCTTCGTCCGCTCCCGACGGGGTGCGGAGGTGATCGCCACCACCGCTCGGCGCGCCCTGGACGAGGCGGTGCCGGGCCTGGGCGCCCGGGTCGCCGCCTACCGGGCGGGCTACCTGCGGGAGGAGCGGCGGGCCCTGGAGCAGGCGTTGCTCAGCGGAGACCTGCTCGGACTCGCCTCGACCAGTGCCCTGGAACTCGGCGTCGACCTGGTCGGCCTGGACGCGGTGCTGATCTGCGGCTACCCCGGTACCCGGGCCTCGCTGTGGCAGCAGGCCGGCCGGGCCGGCCGTTCCGGTCGGGAGGCACTGGCCGTACTGGTGGCCCGGGACGATCCGCTGGACACGTACCTGGTGCACCATCCCGAGGCGCTGTTCGGCCGGCCCGTCGAGGCGACCGTGCTGGACCCCGCCAACCCGTACGTGCTGGGGCCGCAACTGTGCTGCGCGGCGGCCGAGTCCCCGCTGACCCCGGCGGACCTGGCGCTGTTCGGTCCCGGGTCGAAGGAGGCGGTGGAGGCGCTGGTGGCGTCCGGTGCGCTGCGGCAGCGCCCCACCGGGTGGTACTGGCGGCACACCGGACGCCCCGAGGTGGACCTGCGGGGCACCGGCGGCAGCCCGGTCGACGTGGTGGAGACGGCGACCGGCCGGCTGCTCGGCACGGTGGACCCCGGATCGTCGCACTTCCTGGTCCACCCCGGTGCGGTCTACCTGCACCAGGGGGTGTCGTACCTGGTGGACGAGTTGGACCTGGCCGACGGCTGCGCGCTGGTGCACGCCGAGGAGCCGGACTGGTCCACCCATCCCCGGGACGTCACCTCGCTCTCGGTGGTCTCGGTCCGCTCCTACGTCGACGCGGGGCCGGTGGGGATGTTCCTCGGTGAGGTCGACGTGACCAGCCAGGTGGTGTCGTACCAGCGGCGGCGGATCGCCTCCGGCGAGGTGCTGGACACCCGGCCGCTGGACCTGCCGACCCGGGAGCTGCGTACCGTCGCGGTCTGGTTCACCGTCTCGCCGGAGGCACTGGCCGGGGCCGGGGTGGACGGCCCCGACGTACCGGGTGGACTGCACGCCGCCGAACACGCCGCCATCGGGCTGCTGCCGCTGATCGCCACCTGCGACCGGTGGGACATCGGTGGCCTGTCGACCGCGAACCACCCGGACACCGAGGCGCCGACGGTCTTCGTCTACGACGGTCATCCGGGTGGGGCGGGCTTCGCCGAGCGGGCGTACGGGGTGGCGTCGGAGTGGTTGGGCGCGACCCGGGACGCCATCGCCGAGTGCGGTTGCGAGACCGGCTGCCCGTCCTGCGTACAGTCCCCGAAGTGCGGTAACGGCAACAACCCACTGTCCAAGCCGGACGCGGTACGGGTGCTCGACGTGGTGTTGGGGAACCTGGCCGCCGCCGCTGGCGCGGCGGTCCGGGCCCCGGGGGACGGCGCCGAACCGACGCCCGTCGGACCGGCGGACACGGCCGACCCGACGCCTGCCGGGGACCCCGGCGAACACTGATCGCGGATAGTCGGTATTCGCACGCATGAATCTCTGAGGATCTGGTTAAGTTACGCTGGGAGCGCTTCCACGGATCCGCCTGAGGAGGACGTCGTGGCCGACACCATCGCCGAGACCGTCGAGATTCTGTACACCATCGACCAGACCCGTCTCACGGTCGATCAGCAGATCGCGCTCTCTCAGGCGTACGCGGCGCTGGCCCAGGCCGAACGCCTGGACCAGATCCACCAGATGCTGCACAGCATCCACCAGGTGCTGAACACCTGGGTGGTCAGACGGGCGACCGAGGGCGGCAAGTGCTGAGTCGGCGCGACGGATCCCCGGGCGGTCGGAAACCGTGCCGGGCCGGCAGTTGGAGACCGCGCCGGACCAGCGGCGGGACGCCGTGCCGAGCCGATGGCGTGACGCCGCGCCGGACCGGCGGTACGACCGGCCCGGCGCGACAGGAGGTCAGCCGGAAACCGAGAAGCTGTTGGTGACGAACTCCCGGCCACCGGCCGACGAGGTGATCTCGTAACCGAGTTGGACGTCGCCGATGGTGACGTCGCCGAACCAGCCACGGTCACGGATCCAGGTGACGACCGCCCGGATGTCGATCGTGCCGGCGTTGGTGTTGCTGGTACGGATGAACGAGTACACCTGGTTGGACCCGTTCGAGCCACGGTAGACGTTCCAGGTGTGGCCGCCGACACTCGCCGTCACCTGCAGGGTGCCGAGCGGACCGACCGGGCCATACCGGTTCACCCAGAGCATGATCTCGTGGGCGTGGTCGGCCGACCAGATGTCGTACGAGGTGGTGAAGGCGACGCCACTGGTCGGCACGGTGACGTTGAACCTGGTGGTGACGTTCCCCAGTTGACTGACCCGTCGGCCGATGTGCCGGGTCGCGTTGGGGTACGACTTGATGCCCCCGGTGTTGGGATGGTCGGCCCAGACCCCCCAGTTGCTCGGCGAGTTGGCCCAGATGGTCTGCGACCCGTAACCGGATCCCCAGATGTTGTTGTAGAGCGTGTATCCACCGCTGGACCAGGTGCCCCAGCGGTCGCTGGAACTCCAGACCGCGGCCTGGGCCGGGGCGGGGGCGGCGGTGAGGACCAGCACGATCGCGAGCACAAGGGCGCCGAACGGCATGCGGACGGTACGCGGCACGATGACCTCCTTCGTCGGACCACGGCGGGACGGCCGGGACGCCGACTTCGGTTGATTCGAGTGCGCGCGCGGGAAAACTCCGCTTCGTAATTTAGTTTGGTAGCCAAACTAAGTCAATAGATGTAGTCCGATCGGATTCGACCGAAGCGGCGACTGCCGACATCCCATTGACGTGCCCGAACGTCGATTTCTAGGGTGAGATCCCCTCGGCCCCGCCCGCTCCCGCGCCGCCGCCATGGTCATCCGCCGCCATGGCCTTCCCGAAGGCAGGTCGTCGCCGTGCCCACACCCGTACCCGTGATCGACGACCGGCGCCGACCCGCCGTGTCGTACGGCCGGTTCGTCACCGCTGTCGTCCTCGCCGCCGCCACCGTCGGGCTGGTCCCGACGGTGGCCGTCGCGGAGTCCCCCGGTCCTGTCGGCCAGGGCACCGCCACGTCCACCCGGTCCGATCCCACCATCGCGCTCGCGCCGCTCTTCGCGGACGACTTCGAGGACGGTGACGCCCTGGGCTGGACCACCTCGGGCGGACAGTGGTCGATCGGCACCGACACGTCGCGTGTGTACCGGCAGCGCGGCAACGGTGCCGGTGCCCGAGCCCGGGCCGGGGACCCGGGCTGGACCGACTACACGGTCAGCGTCCGGGTCAGGCCGACGGGTTCCTGGTCCGGCCGCGCCTCGGTCGGAGTCCTCGCCCGGATGCAGTCGAACAGCGACCACTACTACCTGCTGCTGCGCGCCGAGGGGCGACTCGAACTGGGCAAGGTGGTGAACGGACGACCCACCGTCCTCGGCTCGGTCGCGGCGAGCGCCACCATCGACACCTGGCACCCGCTACGGCTGGCGGTACACGGAGACGATCTTGTCGGACGCCTCGGTACGACATCGGTCACCGCCACCGACACCCGGTTCACCCGTGGACGGATCGGGCTGGTCACCGGTCACGCGGCCGGGGCGTTCGACGACGTACTCGTCGAACCGCCCGCGCCGCCGGCACCGGACACCCAGCCGCCCAGCGTCCCCGGTCAACCCCAGGTGCTCGCCGTGGCGCCGGGCACGGCCACCATCACCTGGCCGGCCTCGACCGACAATGTCGCAGTGACCCAGTACCACGTCTACCAGGGCGACCAGTTCTACTCGCAGTACCTGGCCCGGACCGTCCCGGACAACACACCGATCACCCTGGGCCTCGACCCGACAGCGGCCCGTACCCACTTCTCCGTCGCCGCCCGCGACGCGGCCGGCAACACCTCGCAGGTCTCCGTCCGGGTCTTCGTCCCCCAGCCGCCGAGCTTCCCCCGCAGCGGCGACAACACCGTTGCGCCCAGTCCACCAGGAACACCGAGGGTGACCGGCTCCGCGCCGGACGGCGGCCTGGTCCTCAGCTGGGAACCGGCGACAGACGACGAGGGCGTGCGCGAATACCACGTTCTGCACACGTTCAATCTCGACGAGGTCCGGGTGGTGGCCAAGGTCGCCACCAACTCCGCGATCATCGTGCCGCGCGGCGGGCACCAGACGGTCCGGGTCGTCGCGTACGACGCCTCCTGGAACTCCAGCTCCAGTCCGTCGGTGTCGCTCCTACCGCCGACGGTTCCGCCGACACCGCCCACCGTCACCGCACCACCGCCCGGCCGGTGACCGTCGGGGACGGGTCAGGCTGCCGTCCACGGTCCGGTGAGCGAGGTCGGCAACCAGTCGACCGGCTACTGCCCCGATCCCGATTCGTGGCCGGCGGTGGCCGAGGCGCTGGACCGGAGTAGGGTCGCGTGCTCCGGCCGCGGCTTGACTTGAAGTGAACTTCACGTCGTTAGCTCGTGAGCATGGCGGATTCGATTCTCGACGAGACCTACGAACGACTACGGGACACCGGCCCGGAGCGGGACGGCTGGCTGTCCAACCATGCGCCGATGGCGGTGGAGGCGTTGGTCCGGCACGGCCACGCCGACGACGTACCCCGGTGGCTCGACTCCTACGCGGACTGGTTGGAAACGCGACCGCGCGGCATCGCACCGATCGCCTCCGACCAGTGGCGTGACCCGCTCGGCGATCCGACGCGTACCGGTGACTGGCTGGACTACTTCGTCCGGGAACTGGCCGAGGAGCCGTGGCGGGAGGTGCTGATCCGCTGGTGGCCCCGGCTGCTGCCCGGCATCGCCGCCGGTGCCACCCACGGGGTGATCCGGGTCTGCCGTGTGCCCCCGAGTCTGCCCGTGCCCCCAGGGTCTGTGGTGCTGCCGCCGGGGTTACGGCGCCGCGCCTTGGACCGGGCCGGCGCGTGCGGTCGCGGTGGCAACCCGTCGCAGTCCGGGCAGCGGTTCGACCGGCACTTCGACACCGAGTCGCAGGTCGAGTCCGTCGAGCGAACATGTGGCGATCCGGGCACTGTTCGCGGCGGCGATCGTGGCGGCCCGGGCACAGGCCGCGGCTTGCCCGTCCAACGCATGGGCGGCCCCGGCGAGTGCGCCCAGGTCGGCGGCGACCCGGGCCTGGTGCCGGGCCACCCGGGCAGCGCCGACCGCCGACGCACCGAGGCTGACCAGTACCAGCACCAACCCGATCGCCAACAACCACAGACTGGCGCTACCCCGCTCGACCTTCGCACGCCGGCTCCAGTCGAAACCCCGACCGGCACGACGATCACCGGACGGAACGGACCGGCGGACGGAGGCCCGGGGCGGTCGTCGCGACCGGGCCGGGTCCTTCGACCGGTTCCGGCCGGCCGGTCTGTCCGATCCGTGTCCCGGAGTGGCACCGACACCGGTCATGACACCGGCTCCGGTGCGCCGGGTTCGACCGCCGCCACCGCTGTGGCGCTGACGGTCAGTCGGGGCAGTCGGGCACCGAGGGTGCGGACCGGAGCCCGTACGGTCGCGACCACCCGGTCGCCCTGGACGGCGATCGACACGACGGAACCGGGCGGTGCGGCGGCGAGCCCGGCGGGCGTGCCGGGCGCGCCCCGGGAGGCGGCCAGCGCCGCCTCCCGGGCCGCGTCCACGCACTGGCCCTTCGTCAGCACCGCGTTGACCGCGGTGAGGCCGGCGAGCAGCAGCAACAGCAGCGCCGGCAGGCCGGCCGCCAACTCGGCGGTGAACGAGCCCCGGTCGCGGTCGACCAGCCGGCGCCCGGTCACTTCAACGCCCGGTCGATCACGGCGGTCAACGCTGCCTGGACGTTGCCCGAGGTCAGGACCTTGAGCAGCAGCCCGGCGAAGGCGACCGCCGCCAGGGTCCCCACGGCGTACTCGGCGGTGTTCATCCCGGCGTCTCCCCGCAGGCGGGTTCTCAACTTGCGCAGCATGTGGTGCCTTTCCTCTCTGTCCACGATGGTCACAGCACGTCACCGAGCACGGCGACGATCACCGGCACCAGGCCGGCGAGAATGAAGGCGGGCAGGAAGCAGAGGCCGAGCGGCAGCACGATCAGCACGCCGGCTCGGCGTGCCGCCGCCTCGGCCGCGGTCGCCCGGTCTGCCCGGAGGTCGTCGGCGAGCCGGGTCAGTGCCCCGGCCAGCGCCGCACCGCTGGCGGCGGAACGGACGGCCGCCCTGGTCAACCGCTCACCACCGGGCACGGCGACAAGCTCCGACCAGGCCTCCGCAGGGTCGCCGCCGAGCCGCAGGGTCCGCCCGACCTGGGTGAGTCGCCCGCCCAGTGGGCCGTCGAGGGCCTCCGCGACCGCCGAGACCGCCCGGTCGACCGGTGCGCCGGCCCGCAGTGCCGCAGCCAGCAGGTCTGCGGCGAGCGGAAGATCGGCAGCCTCCCGCAACCGGTGTCGCCGTGTCGCCGCCGTTTCGAGCCGGCGCAGTGACCGGTCGAGCAGCACGGCGGTCACCACGCCGGCCGGTACGCCGGGCCATCCGCCCAGCAGCACCCCGGCCGCCAGTCCAGCCAGCCCGCTGACGAGCCGGATCAGATCCACCGGGCGGGGCCGACCGTGGCGGGACGACGTCGGATCCGTGGACGGCGTCGGCCGGCCGAGTACGCCGAGACGATGCCGCGCCGACCGGCGGGCCGGCTTCGCCACTACGGCGGTCAGCAGGACGACGCCGGCCAGGGCCAGCAGCCCGTACGCCTGGATTGTGGTCATGGTGTCGCCCGGGTCGAGTTGCTGAGCCGGTCCGTCCAGAGCAGACCGGCGAGTTGCAGGACGACGGCGGCCACCGCGCAGGCGGCACCGACCGGGGTGTGCAACAGGATGCGCAACGGGTCGACCCCGATGCCGTACCCCAGGGCGATCCCGCCGAGTGGCAGCACGGCGAGCAGCCAGCCGGTCGCCCGTGCCCCGGCGGCCTGCGCGTGGGCCGCCGCCAGGCCCCGGTCCATCGCCCGCGCGTCAGCCTCGATCCGTTCCACCAGGTCGGCAAGGGGTGCACCGGTCTGCTCGGCCAGCCGCACGGCGGACCGGGCCAGTTCGGTCAACCGCGTCGCCGGCCAGGCCGGGTCGGCCAGCCCGGTCGCCGGCCGGGCCGACTCCGAGCGGGAGTTCAGCCTGGACTGAGCGGTGGTCGGCGGCGGCAGTACAAACGGGGCCAGCCCGGCCCGCAGGTCTGCGGCGAGCGCGCACAACCCGTCAAGCTGGTCCCGACGGGCCCGCTCGGCGCGGCGGTTGGACCGACGCCGGACCGCCGCACGTACCGCCAGCCCGGTGTAGGCGGCGAGCAGCACGGCGGCGACCGGGCCGGCGACCAGCGCTCCGGTCGTCCCGCCGAGGACGACCCCGACCAGGATGAGTCGCCAGGGCGCCACCGCGGCGAACCAGCCGTCAAGCGCCCGCCACCGGGTGGGCCCGGTTGCCGCACCGCTGGTGATGTCACCTCGCCCGGCGATAGCGCCGGACGGTACGGCCGCAGCGGACCGACGACCGGCGGCGACAAGGGTCCGGTACCGGGCTCTCACCCGTCCACCCGACCAGGCGACCAGGAACGCGACGCCGGCCACACAGGCGGCGGCGAGCCAGCGGTCGGTCATGGTGATCCTCGGGTGATGCCTCGCCGTCCCGTTGCCGCCCCCGAGTCGGCGGCGCTGGCGAGCAGCGGCGGAACCGGTACGCCCCGTTCGCCGATCAGGGTCGCCAGCGCTGGCGCCGCCGGCCCGAGTCCACGCTCCCGGCTCCATGCCGGTACGACGGTGACGAGCCGGTCGGGACCGGCCGGCAGCAGCAGGCAGACCGCCTCCAGCACCCGGCCGCCGACACCTCGCCGGACCTGGAGCAGCACCTGCAACGCGGCGGTGACCTGGGCGTGCAGAGCCGCCCGGGGCAGTCCGCCGAGCAGGCCCAGCGCCTCCAGCCGGGCCGGTACGTCCGCCGGGGTGTTGGCGTGCAGGGTGCCGGCCCCGCCCTCGTGTCCGGTGTTCAGGGCGCAGAGCAGGTCGACGACCTCGGCCCCCCGACACTCTCCGATCACCAGCCGGTCGGGACGCATCCGCAGTGCCTGTCGGACCAGGTCGCTCAGGCCGACCGCACCCGCGCCCTCCACGTTGGAGGTGCGGGCCTGCAGGCCGACCACGTGCGGGTGGACCGGACGCAGTTCGGCCGCGTCCTCGACCAGCACGATCCGTTCGGACGGCGGCACCAGCCCGAGCAGCGTGTTCAACAGGGTGGTCTTACCGGAGCCGGTCCCGCCGGTCACCAGGTAGGCCAGCCGGGCGGCGACCACCGCGCCCAACAGCTCGGCGGCCGGGCGGTGCAGCGTGCCGTGCCGGACCAGCTCGTCGAGGGTGAACGGTCGCTGCCGGAAGGTTCGCAACGACAGGTAGGGCCCGGTGGTGGCGACCGGCGGCAGGACGGCGTGCAGTCGGGTGCCGTCCGGCAGGCGGGCGTCGACGTAGGGGCTGGCCTCGTCCAACCGGCGACCGCAGGCGGCGGCGAGCCGCTGCGCCAGCCGGCGTACGTCGTCCGGGCCGCCGAGCGGAACCCGTACCGGGCAGAGCCCTGCTCCCCGGTCGACCCAGACCTTCGCACCGTTCACCAACACGTCGGTGACCTCGGTGTCGGCCAGTAGCGGGGTCAGTGGACCGGCACCGACCAGATCGTGGTGCACCCGGGTGGCCATCCGCAGCACGGTGGTGTCGCCGAGCACGGCGGCGGTCGGCTCGGCGCGGACCGCGGCGACAACGGCGGCGGGGGTGACGGTCGTACCGTCGGCGGCGAACCGTCGACGGACCCGGGCCGCGAGTTCGTTGCTCATCGCCGCGCCCCGCCCCGGGCACCGCCGGGCCGGCGGGTCGCACCGCCACGAACGCCCGGCCGGCGGGCGGCACCACCCACGTCGTCAGCCCCACCGCCGTTGCCGGATCCGGGGATGTCGTCCCGGTGGCGGGTGGCACCCGGGCGGGCGGTCATCGGGCCCCCGTCCCGGTCCGGGCGGCGCCGGTGAGGTCGGTGATGATCCGCAGACACAGCGACGCCAGGGGACCTCGGCCGTCGCTCGTCGGCGCCTCGCCCCGCTCCAGGTTCCGGCACAGCCCCGGCTCCGGCCGGAGCGTGCCGACCAGTGGCAGGTCGAGCGCCTGGGCGACCTCTCTGGGCTTGAGCCGACCGGGTGCCGGACCACGGACGATGGCCGAGAGGTTGGCGCAGTGCAGTCCGGCGACCGCGGCCACCCGGGCGGCCGCGGCGGTCGCCCGCAACTCGGCCGGCACCACAATGAACGCCTGGTCGGCGGACTGCAGCGCGATCACTGCCGGATCGTCGAGCTGACGGGGCAGGTCGACGACGACCACGTCCCGGCCACGCCGGCCGGCGTCCATGGTGGCCGCCATCGCCTCGGCCGGCAGGGCGAGCGGGTCACCCCGGTCCCAGGAGAGCATCACCAGGTCGCCCCGGCTCGGCAGGGCCCGGACCAGCGCCGGGGCGTCGACCCGGCCGTCCGCCTCGGTCAGCGCCGGCCAGCGCAGCCCGTCGAGCTGCTCCCAGCCGAGCACCAGGTCCAGGCCACCGCCGAGCGGATCGGCGTCGACGAGCAGCGTACGGAGGCCGAGCCGGGCGGCGGTGACCGCGAGTCCACCGGCCAGCACGCTGGCCCCGGCGCCGCCCCGGCCGCCGATCACCGCGACGATCCTGGCCGGACCACCCACCCCGCTCAGGCCGGCCGCGAGGCCCTCGCCGAACCGGTCGACCAGCCACGGCTCGGCGGCCGGCAGCAGGGCGACATGCTCGGCCCCGATCAGTTCGGCGACGTCCCAACCGGCGTCTGCCTGGTCGTGCCGGCCAACCAGGACGACCCGGGGGCGACGCGGCAGCCTGGCCCGCAGGCACGCCTGGGCCTGGTCGGTGCCGACCGCCACCAGCGGTGCGGCCGCCCACCGGGAGCGGGCCGCCGCCGGATCGGGGGCCACCTCGACCTCGGTCCCGCCGGCGGCGGCGAGCCGGAGCAGATCGTCGAGCAGGTTGTTGTCCGAGGTCATGACCAGGGGCAGCCGTGGCCCGGCCGGGACCGGCGTACGGGGTGACATCAGGTCCTCCTGCGGTGGATTCCGGTTACCCCGCAACCCTGGCCGCCGGGCCGGTCCGTCCGGGTGCACGGAATCCGGCGCTGTGGATAACCGTCCCGGCTGTGGAAAACCTCCCGAAGCCGTATTGATCTGCTATGAAAAGTCGGTCATTGCTGGGGAAACCGGGCACTGGCGACGGCCGCCATCGGTGTGTCCGACCGGCTCGGACCGGGCCGTCGGCCGGCCGCCCAGCCGGAGCGGTACGGCCGGGCACGCGTCATATCCGGGCCGGGGCCGGGTACCCGAGCGACGCAACGAGTCGCTACCGCAGCGGACGCTGTGGGAGGAGGAGCCGTCATGGCCCAGTCCGTGAGCACGGTGGTCCTGGAACCGGCAGCGCAGGAAGTGGCCCGGATGACCGCGAATCCGCCGTTCCCGTATCAACTCGGTCCGGAGAAGGGCCGGGAGAACCTGGCCAAGCTGCAGTCGACCAACATTGCGCGTCCGGAGGTCGACATCGAGGACATCACCGTCCCGGGCGGGCCCTCCGGGCAGGTTCCGGTCCGGATCGTCCGACCGAAGGGCGCCGCCGGGATCTCCGGCGGCGGAATCGGCGGAACGCTGCGCGACCGGGTACGGGCCGCCGCGCAGGAGATCATCCAGCCGAAGGGGACCGGCGGGATGATTCCGGTGGTGCTCTACCTGCACGGCGCGGGATGGGTCTTCGGCGACTCCCTCACCCACGACCGACTGATCCGGGAACTGGCCGTGCAGTCGGACTCGGCCGTCGTCTTCCCGGAGTACAGCCGCGCACCCGAGGCGCGCTACCCGATCGCGCTCGAGGAGTGTTACGCGGTGGCGCAGTGGATCGCCGCGCAGGGCGCCGAGTACGGCCTCGACCCGACCCGGATCGCGATCGCCGGCGACTCGGCGGGCGGCAACCTGGCGACGGCGTTGACGATGCTGGCCAGGCAGCGCAACGGACCGCGTTTCCGCCAGCAGGTGCTGCTCTATCCGGTGACCGACGCCAACTTCGACACCGCCTCCTACCGCGAGTTCGCCAGCGGCTACCACCTGAGCCGCGAGTCGATGATGTGGTTCTGGGACCAGTACCTGCCGAACCAGGTGGAACGGTCGAATCCGCTGGCCAGCCCGTTGAACGCCAGCCCCGAGCAGCTCCGGGACATGCCGCCCACGCTGATCACCACGAACGAGGCGGACGTGCTGCGCGACGAGGGCGAGGCGTACGCGTCGAAGTTGCGCCAGGCGGGCGTCCCGGTCACCCAGGTGCGTTACCAGGGGATCATCCACGACATGGCGATGCTCGACTCGCTGGCCGGCACCCAGGCCGCGCAGTCGGTCACCGCGCAGGCCGCGTTGGCGCTGGCCCGGGCCCTGCACCACCGCTGACCGCGAAGTCGCGGTTGTCCTCGCTGTCGTCGGTTGCGGGCTGCTACTCACCGCACCTCTGTTCCACCTCGGGTGGGGGCTGCTGCTGCCCACTGTCATCGGGCGCGATTCGTTCGAGGTGTCCCACCTTGTGATCGTCACGACGGCGATCGGCGGGTTGAACACCCTGATCTACCTCGCCGCGATCGCCCTGCTGATCGGCGCGGTGCTCGCCTGCCGAGGCCCCCGCCAGGTTCCGGACGACGGCTTCGGCGCGCTGGTCCCGGACCAGTCGTCCAGCGGGTCGGTGGCGGAGCGGCACGTCGTGGCCGGCGACCTCTGACCTGTCGGTACCGCCGGTGCGGCTCAGTCAGGCGCCGACGGTGGCGGGGACTGCGGGGTCGAGTTGTCCGGGGGCGCGGTGAGCCGCCATCCCTCGCTCTCCCCGAGCAGGTCGGCGCAACCCGCGCAGAGTTCCAGTTCACCGTCGTCGGTGCCGACCGTGCAGGTGACCGGCGCATCCCCGCACACCTCGCAGCCACCCACCGCGTCCCCACTCCCGTCCGTCGTACCCGGCGGCACCCGGCCCTGCCCCACCGCCCGCCGGCCGGTTGCCCCGGCACGCTATCCCCACGCCGGCGGGCCGGGCCGCCCGATGTCGACCGGCATGCCGCCCGGCGCGTACCCCTCCGGCTGCCGGAGGGCGCTCGTCGACAGCGACCGGGGCAGGGTCGACCGGCGCGGCGGCCGACGCCGTAACCGGCCGGACTTCGGGCCGATCCGACCACGACACATTCCGACACTGACCGTCGTCTGAGCCACAACTCAACGAACAGTACCGCTCCCGAACCTTGCAAACAGTTGTACAGGCGAGACATATCTCCAGCTCAGGACAAATATGATCTTGCTTCGTGTCGCACAGCAGCGCGGCATACAGCTGAGGTAGGGAGCACGATGCTCAGAAGAACGCGATGGCTGCTGGCCGTCGCCGTCACGGCCACGACGCTGACCGCCGTGCCGGGTGGCCCGGCCACGGCCGGGCCCGTGAACGCCCCGACCGGGAGTGGGTCGGAAGCCCACGACAGCGGGCGGACGTACACCGTCACCCTGCTCACCGGGGACGTGGTGACCGTACGCAGCACCGGGGCGGGATGTCCACAGGCGATGGTGCAGCCGGTCGAGACCAACGCGGTGATCCGGCAGAACTGTGGCCCGGACGGGCACCTGCACGTCGTGCCGGCCCGGATCGCGGCACAGGTCGGCCCGGTCCTCGACCCGGACCTCTTCGACGTCACCGCGCTGATCGCGGACGGCTACGACGACGCCAGCACCACCGAACTGCCGGTGATCGTGCAGCCCGCCAACACGGCGGCCCGGGTCACCACCCTGACCGGCGTACGACAGCTGCCGAGCATCGGTTCGGTGGCCGGCCACGTACCCAAGAAGAGCCCGGCCACGGCGAAGCTGGCGACGGACTCGCTGCTCGCCGGGGCCGCGAAGGTCTGGCTCGACCGCAGGGTGCGGGCCACCGGCCTGGCCAGCGACCTGGTCCGGACCGGCAACCCGGTCCAGAGCAGGACCCTGACCGAGGACCGGCACGGCAGCGGTCAGCACGGTGGGAGCGATCTGGACCGCAACCTGGACCAGATCAGCGCGCCGCAGGCCTGGAACGCCGGCTACACCGGCAAGGGCGCGCGGGTCGCGGTGCTCGACAGCGGTGCCGACTTCACCCACCCGGACCTGGTCGGCCGGATCGTCGACCGCGCCGACTTCACCGTCGAGGGCGGTGACGCCGTCGACCACAACGGACACGGTACGCACGTGGCGACGACCATCGCCGGAACCGGCGCCGCCGCCCACGGTCAGCGGCGCGGTGTCGCGCCGGACGCCCAGCTGGTGATCGGCAAGGTGCTGGACGACCACGGCTACGGCAGCGACTCGCAGATCATCACCGGCATGGAGTGGGCCGCCGAGCGGGCCGACGTCATCAACATGAGCCTCGGCGGCGAGGAGCCGGACGACGGCAGCGACCCGCTCTCGCTCGCCCTCGACAACCTGAGCAGGCAGCAGGGCACGCTCTTTGTCGTCGCCGCCGGCAACAGCGGTGGACCCATCTCGTCGCCCGGCTCGGCCGCCACCGCACTCACCGTCGGGGCGGTCGACCGCGACGACAGGCTGGCCTACTTCTCCAGCCGCGGACCGCTGGTCGACAGCTACGCGGCCAAGCCGGAACTGGTCGCGCCCGGCGTGGACATCGTCGCCGGACGGGCCGCCGGCACGGACCTGCAGGACCCGATCGACGAGTACTACGAGGCTTCCACCGGCACCTCGATGGCCAGCCCGCACGCCGCCGGTGCCGCCGCCCTGCTCGTCCAACGGCACCCGGAGTGGACGCCGGAGCAGCTCAAGGCCGCGCTCGTCGGTGCCAGCGACCCACTGCCCGGCACCGACCCGTACACGGTCGGCGCGGGACGACTCAACGCGGCCCGGGCGCTGTCCGGCCCGGTCAGCGACCAGTCCGTGGTCAACCTCGGGACGTTCCGGTACCCGCAGTCCGGCACCAGCGAGACGAAGCTGAGCTGGACCGGCGAGAACACCCCGGCCACGGTCAACCTGGACCTCGACGTCACGGTCGCCAAGTACGACGGCACCCCGGCCCCACCCGGCACGGCGTCGCTCAGCACGAACCGGCTGACCCTCAAGCGAGGTGCGCCGGCCGGTACGACGCTGCGGCTGAACCGCGCGGCGATGGCCGCGAAGCCCGGCTTCTACACCGCCACCGTCACCGCCCGGGGCGCCGGGCACCGCCTCGTCTCGACCACTCCGGTCAGCTTCCGCGTCGAACCGCGCAGCTACGACCTGACGGTCCGGACGAAGCCGGTGCCGGACGCGGCCGAGGGTGTGGAGACCTGGATCAACGTCCTGGTCACCAACCTCGACGACCCGATGCTGTACGCGGGCGGCGCGTTCCAGACCGCCGCCGGCACCGTCACCCTGCGGGTGCCGGCCGGCCGGTACGCGGTCACCGGCGCGTTCACCGCCTACGACGTCGAGGCCGATCGGCAGAAGGCGGCGCTCGTCGGCGAGACCGACGTGACGGTCACCGGCGCCCGGACCATGACCCTCGACCCGGCGAAGGCGAAACCGGTCACCGCGACGGTCGACGGGGTCGCCACGAAGCAGACCGACGCCTTCTTCACCTATGTGCAGACCAGCCGCAACGGCCTTTCCTGGTGGGACCAGATCTCCAGCTACGGCGAGTCGGCGACGATCTCGGTGTCGGCCCTGCCGGAGCCGGGAATCGGTTCGGTGCGGACGTACGGGTATTTCGGGCTGGACTCGCCGGCCGGGGCGGCCGCCCCGTACCGCTACGACCTGGTCCACGAGTACGCCCACGGGGCGCCGGCCGACCCGACGTACCGGGTGACCGCCGCCGAGCGGGCCGGGCTCGCCCGGATCGACGAACGCTTCCACCAGATGGACTCGCCGGAGATGGTCACCTCGCTGCGCCGCACCGCGTACGCCGAGGACGGGCTCTTCGTCGGCCTGGGCCGCACGTACGACCTGCCGGCGACCCGGACCGACTTCGTCTCGCCCGGCTACCTCTACGTGCACGAGGGGATCTACGGCGGCCTGGTCGCCCAGGAACAGGCGCACGGCTACCGGCCCGGCAGCCGGCAGACCGAGGTCTGGGCCCGGCAGCCACTGCACTCCGACTGGGTCGACGACATCGTCGAGAACGCGGGAGTTCCCTGCGCCACCGCGCCGTCCCGCACCCGGGGCAACCTGCACGTGGACCTGGTCATGCTCACCGACCGGCACCAGCGGGCCGACTGCCTGCAGCCCGGGACGATCGGCGTCAAGCGCACCCTGTCGCTGCGCCGGAACGGGAAACTGGTCGACGAGCGGGACGCTTCCAGCGCTGATTTCACCGTGCCGCAGCCGGCCGCCGACTACCGGCTGACCCTGGACGTCGACACGAGTCTGATCCTGCCGGTCTCGACCCGGGTCAGCACCGACTGGACGTTCCGGTCCGCCGGGCCGACCGGGGTGGAAAGTGTGCCGCTGCCGCTGCTCGCGGTCGACTACGTACTGCCGTTGAGCACCGGCAACCGGGCGACCGGCGGGACGGCCAGCCTCACCGTCCGGCAGACGAAGGGTGTACCGACCCAGAAGGTGACGTCGTTCCAGGTCTGGACGTCGACCGACGACGGCACCAGCTGGCGTACCGCCCGGGTCGTCCGCGACGGTGACAACTACCGGGTCGAGTTGCCGAAGGTCACCGCCGGGCAGGCCGTCTCGCTGCGGGTGAAGGCCGACGGAAACGGCGGCAGCGGTATCGAGCAGACGATCATCCGGGCGTACCACGCCGGCTGATCGTCACCGCGCCGGGGGGGGCCCCCCCCCCCCCCCCGGGGGCCCCCCGCCCCCCCCCCCCCCCGGCCCGGGGGGGGGGGGGCCGGGGCCC